>NZ_AUFE01000026.1 GCF_000426345.1 Cupriavidus phytohabitans
GTCTTCGCATTCGCCTGCTCACAGGCAGCACGCCACTGCCGGATCTGTTCTGGCTGAATGCCCTTCCTGCGGCAGTACTCGGACAGCTCCGCTTCACTCAGGGGCGCCGTCTCCAGCACTACCCGGAACTTGTCCGCGCTGGACCACTTATCGCTCTGTTTGCCGTTGCCTGGCACAACCCGTCCTTGCTCTCGCGCCTCGTTGCGCCAGGTGCGCAGGCTCACCGTCGTGACACCCGTCTCCCTGGCCAACTCCACAACCGATCGGTTCACGGGCGGCATCATCTGCTCAACCACCCATTCCTTGTACTCCGCCGGATAGCGTTTCATTCTCCAACCGCTTCCGCCCTCCATTGTCCTTCATCGAAAGGCGGCGGGGCGACATCTATCCTGACATGGAGGGGAGCGACAAAAAGTCACCAAAAAGCGCGTTGACTGCCCTGCGGGCGGCCACTCTTATCGTAGTGTGCCGCGGCTTTCGTACGGGGCTTGCTTCGTTGCAGAATAGGACTGCCTGACGCCGTGGTGCGCCACGGTGGCTCGGAATTGACGCGGTTCTTGAACGAGGCCAGAGCTGTGGGTGGCCTCTGCTGCTGGCGGTGTGGTAGGAACGCCTTCGGCTGCGCTGTGCGCGGTCACAAAGAAAAAGCGGCCCATGGGCCGCTTTGTTGTCACATCGTGTTGGGACGACTTACTTCAGCGCCTCAAACACTTGCGCGGTGATCTCGTCGACGTTGCCGACGCCCGAGATCTTCCGGTACTTCGGCGGAGCTACCTTCGCAGCGGCATCGCCCTTGGCGGCCCAGTCCGAGTAGTAGTCGACCAGCGGGCGGGTTTGCTGGGAGTAGACGTCCAGGCGCTTCTTGACCGTCTCTTCCTTGTCGTCGTCGCGCTGGATCAGCGCTTCGCCGGTTTCGTCGTCGACGCCTTCGGCCTTCGGCGGGTTGTACTTGACGTGGTAGGTGCGGCCCGAGGCCACGTGCACGCGGCGGCCGCTCATGCGTTCGATGATGGCGTCGAACGGCACGTCGATTTCCAGCACGTAGTCGATCGCCACGCCGGCGTCCTTCATCGCCTCGGCCTGCGGGATGGTGCGCGGGAAGCCGTCGAACAGGTAGCCGTTCTTGCAGTCGTCCTGCTTCAGACGGTCTTTCACCAGGCCGATGATGATGTCATCCGACACCAGTCCGCCCGCATCCATGACTTTCTTGGCTTCCACGCCCAGGGGCGTGCCGGCCTTCACCGCCGCGCGCAGCATGTCGCCGGTGGAGATTTGCGGAATGGCGAACTTCTCGCAGATGAACTTGGCTTGCGTGCCTTTGCCGGCGCCGGGTGCGCCCAACAGGATCAAACGCATTTACGGGTCCTCAGAGTTTTGAATCTGGTATGGCGGGAGATCAGAAGGAGGGTAATGCCGCAACTTGACGCAAGACTTACTGCTGTCTTGTCGGATGTTGACGGCATCTGGCGCAGGCGCACACGCGCCTACGCGGACGTCCGGCGTCGGCTGCCAGGGGGATGGCGGCGCGGCACACCAGTCGGGCTCTATCTTTATCTCCCCACCGAGCCTTGGCCGGCGGCGCGTTGGCGCGCAGCCGGGGCGGCTCTGTATCGGCAAGCATTATGCCATGAGGCGGCGCTGATCCGGCTCGAAATCCGCCCCCCGGATTCAGGTTGCAGCAGTTTGAACCTCAGCGGGCGGCCGCCGTGGCCGGATGCTGGCCAGGCTGGGCGATCAGGGCCCGTCCTGCGCCATCGACTCGGCCCACAGCGCGCGCACGCGCTCCAGGTCGGCCGGGGTGTCGACGCCGGGCGCCGGCGCGGCAGCGGTTTCCACCACCGCGATGCGCTCGCCATGCCACATGGCGCGCAGTTGCTCCAGCGCCTCGGTCTGTTCGAGCGGCGCGGCGGCCAGGGCAGGAAAGCGCCGCAGGAAGCCGGCGCGATAGGCGTACAGGCCGATATGGCGCAGCACCGGCATGGCCGGCAGCGGAACCTGGGCCATCGCGGCGGGGACGGCCGGCACGCCTGACCAGGCGTCTCGCGCCCACGGGATCGGCGCGCGCGAGAAGTACAAAGCGCGTCCGGCGGCGTCGCACACGACCTTGACCACGTTGGGATTGAAGACCTCGGCGATGTCGTGCAGCGGGTGCGCCGCGGTGGCGACGGCGCAGTCCGCGTGGTGCGACAGGTGCAGCGCCACCTCGTCGATCAGCGTCGGGTCGATCAGCGGCTCGTCGCCCTGCACGTTGACCACGATGGCGTCGTCGGGCAGGCCGAGCTGCGTTGCCACTTCCGCCAGGCGGTCCGTGCCGGTGGGGTGGTCGGCACGTGTCAGCACCGCTTCGATGCCGTGGTCCGCGCAGGCCTGCGCCACGGACGGAGCGTCGGTGGCGACCACGGTGCGCCGGGCCGACGAGGCATGGGCGCGTTCGGCCACGCGCACGATCATCGGGCGCCCGCCGATATCGGCCAGCGGCTTGTCAGGCAGGCGCGTCGATGCGAGCCGCGCGGGGATGACGACGGTGAAGGCCGGGACGGTCATGGTGCTGGCTCAGTGGTTCTCAGTTGCCGTTGGCTGGCGCGTCCGGGTCGATGGCACGGCCCGGCACCGACTGGCGCGCCTCGTCGGCCAGCATCACGGGGATGCCGTCGCGGATCGGGTATGCGAGCTTGTCGGCGTGGCAGATCAGTTCCTGCGCGGCGCGGTCGTACTCCAGCTTGCCCTTGCACAGCGGGCAGACCAGGATTTCAAGCAGCCGGTTGTCCATCTCGGTGTTCCTCGTTGCGCCCGGCGCCGCCGGACGTGGCCGCCGCGGACTGCGCGGTCGGTGCGGTGTTGATATGCGCCAGCACGGCGCCGCGGATTTTGTCGATCAGGCCCGCGTCGATCACCGGCCTGGTCGGCACGACCCAGATGCGCGGGTCGTCGAAGCGCTCGCATTTTACGGCATCCTTCTCGGTGATCAGGATCACGTCGGCGTCGAGCGCGTCGGCGTTGCCGGCGAACGGGTCGTCGGCAAAGTCATAGTGGTCGGGCAGCGGCAGTGTCTTCGGCGACAGGCCGGCACCGCGCAGGCTGGCGAAGAAGCGCTCGGGGTTGCCGATGCCGGCCGCGGCCAGCACGCGCCGCCCGGCAAAGGTGGAAAGCGGGCGCGCCATGGTCGGGTCGTTCAGCTGCCAGGCGTCTTCCAGCTCCAGCCGCATGCCGTAGACGCCGGGGCGGTCGGGCGTGGCGCGGAAGTTTGGATCGTTGATCAGCGTGGCGTCGCGCGGGCGCGTCAGCGGTTCGCGCAGCGGGCCGGCCGGCAGCATCAGGCCGTTGCCGCCCATGCGCGTGTCGAACATCACGATCTCGAAATCGCGCTGCAGCTTGTAGTGCTGCAGGCCGTCGTCGAGCAGCAGCACGTTGACGCCGGGATGCGACACCAGCATGGTCTGCGCGCACAGCGCGCGGTCCGGGAACACCCACACCGGCACATCGGTGGCGCGCGCGATCAGCAGCGGCTCGTCGCCGACGTCGCTGGCCTGCGAGGTCGGCTTGACCCGGCGCGGATGCTTCAGCTCGACGCCATACCCGCGCGACACCACGCCGGGGCGCAAGCCGGCCTCGGTGAGCGCGTGGGCCAGCGCGATCACCGCCGGCGTCTTGCCGGTGCCGCCCACGGTCACGTTGCCGACCACTACCACCGGCATCGGCAGCCGCGTGGACTTGAACCAGCCGCGCCGGTAGCCGTGCCGGCGCACCCGCGCCACCAGCCCGAACAGCAGCGAGAACGGCAGCATGACCCAGGCAAACCAGCCGCGGCGCTGCCACTGGGCGGTCACGAAGTCGGCAAGGGCATGGCGGGGAACGGGCATGGACGCGGCGGGTCGGTCAGGTCGTGGATGGGCAGGGATTGTAGTGCGCTCGGGATCTTGCGTCCCAAGGAGGGCAGGCAATGTGAGGGTCGGCAAAGACCGGCGGATCAACCCATTATGGGCACTGCGCAGCGCATGGGGCAAGCCCGGCCAGGCGTCGCGCCCGACCGCCTGGCGGCCGGTCCCCGCTTTCGCGGGGGAGGGCGCGACGATGGCCCGCGCTCAGCGCGGCTGCGCGCTCTGCGTGGCGAAGGTCAGGCGCGACAGCCCGGCCAGCCGCGCGGCTTCCATCACGTTGACCACCGCCTGATGGCTGGCCTGCGCGTCGGCGTTGACGATGACCACCGGCGGCTGGCCATTTCCGGCCCCGGCGGGCCCGGAGGCGGCGCGCAGCTGGTCGGCCAGGCTGGTGACATCCTTCTGCTCCAGCACTTTCTTGTTGACCGAGTAGACCCCGCGCGAGGACACCGACACCACGATTTCCTGCGGCCGCTGCTGGGCGCGCTCGGCGTCGGCGGTAGGCAGCTGGATCTGCAGCTCGGTATAGCGCGAGTACGTGGTCGTGATCATCAGGAAGATCAGGATCACGAGCAGCACGTCGATCAGCGGGATCAGGTTGATCTCCGGCTCTTCGCGCCGCTGGCGGGAACGGAATCGCATGGCGTGGCAGGTCCGTGATCAGCTGCGGCGCTGCGGCAGGATCGCGTCCAGGAACGCGGTGGCGCGGAATTCCAGCTCGGCCACGTAATCGTCCACGCGGCGGCGGAAGTAGCGCCAGAAGATCAGCGCCGGGATCGCCACGATCAGGCCGAAGGCGGTGTTGTACAGCGCCACCGAGATGCCGTGCGCGAGCTGTTCCGGATTGGCGCCGGTGCCGCCCTGGCTGCCGAAGATCTCGATCATGCCGATCACGGTGCCCAGCAGGCCCATCAGCGGCGCCACCGAGGCGATCGTGCCGAGCGCGTTCAGGTAGCGTTCCAGCTCATGTGCGACCGCGCGGCCGGCTTCCTCGACCACGTCCTTGGCGGCGTCGCGCGAGGTGTGCGGCTGCAGCACCACGTGGCGCAGGCCGGCGGCCAGCACGCGGCCGAGCGGCGAATTCTGTTCGAGCGTGTTGACCACTTCCGGCGTGGCGCGGCGCTGCTGCGCGGCGGCCAGCGCTTCGTCATAGAGCCGAGGCGGCAGCACCTTGCTGCGCTTGAGCGACAGGAAGCGTTCGACGACCAGCGCCAGCGCGAGGACCGAGGCCAGCAACAGCGGCCAGATCGGCCAGCCGGCCGCTTGAATGATGGAAAACAATTGGACCCCCGGGATCGACAACCCAATAAAGAAACCCCAACCAGCTGGTCGGCATGCCTTGAGGCGCGTCAGCAGGCAGCGCACTCCGGCATTGCTCTGAAAAATCAGGCGCAACTCTACCCCGCGGCCTGCCGCGCGGCAAGCGACGGCGGGGCCGGCTGTCTCGGGCGCGCATCGGCGCCGGCCGATGTCGCCGTCGACTTTCCACAGGGCGCAGGGACAGAATTGTGGATCGATTGTGGAAAGCCGCCGGACAAGGGAGGCAAGTGATTGATTCGCAAGAGGAAGTTTTGGTCTGCTTAAAAATTGTGCAACCCGCGCCGAGGGCTCGCGGCGCTTGCCTCACATCAGGGGAAAACGGGTTGGGCGCTATCACGCACCCTTGTCTGTGCGCAGGCGCACCATGCCGGGCGATCTCTTCCACACGAGTGCGGGACAGGATTGTGGAACGGTTGTGGACAGGTATCTGAGAAGCCACCTAAGTCGTTGATTTAAAAGGTTGAGCACGTGATTGCCTAAAAAACAGGCAAATGCGCGCTGACGCGCCACCGAAAGGGCCGGCGCCGCGTCGCTTGGGTAAACCCGTGCTTTTCCACACCAGGCAGGGAGAGGATTGTGGACGGCCTGTGGATAAAGTCTGGAGAGGTAGGCTAACCCATTGATTTTATTTGATATGTGGCCGCCTGCCTGGAAATTAGGCAATCCCTCGCCTGGCGCCGTTCCACATGATGACGTGCTGGCCCGTGCCGTGGCATGCCGGCTACGCCGCCTGGGGCGTGACGCGCGCCACGCTTGACGGGCATGGCTGCGGTAAAGTCGGGTAAACCCGGTACTTTATCCAGAGAATCTGTGGATAACTTTGTGAACAAGCGCAATCCACACTCGCTAAGTGGTTGATGCAAAAGAGAATTGGTTATATTGCCTAATTTTTATTGCGATCATAAATCTCATAAAAATCAAGGGGTTGTACGAAGCGATGCGGCCTGCGGGACAGCATCCGGCCATCATGGCTACCCCCTTGACAGACCAGTTATGCTGTGGACATGTCCCATTAACGCCGCTTGACCGGCGTGCGCCATGCCCGACCTGACCAGCTTTTCGCGTGACGCGTCCTCCACCGGCCCGCGCAGTGGCCGCGAAGTCATTCCTGTCGGTGAGCTGAACCACACAATCGCCCGGTTGCTGGAGCGCAGCTTTCCGCTGGCCTGGGTGCGCGGGGAAATCTCCAACTTCACCCGCGCGGCAAGCGGCCACTGGTATTTCTCGCTCAAGGATGCGCGTGCCCAGATCCGCTGCGTGATGTTCCGCGGCCGCAACCAGCATGTCGACTTCCAGCCGCGCGAGGGCGAGGCGGTCGAGGTGCGCGCCGTGGTCACGATGTACGAGGCGCGCGGCGAACTGCAGCTCGGCGTGGAAGCGATGCGCCGCGCCGGCCTGGGCAACCTGTATGAAGCCTTCCTGCGGCTGAAGGAAAAGCTGGCGCAGGCCGGCCTGTTCGCCCCGGAGCGCAAGCGGCCGGTACCGTCGCATCCGCGCACCATCGGCGTCATCACCTCGCTGCAGGCCGCCGCCCTGCGCGATGTGCTGACCACGCTGCGCCGGCGCGCGCCGCATGTGCCGGTGGTGGTCTATCCGGTACCGGTGCAGGGGGCTGGGGCGGCCCAGAAGATTGCCGACACGATCGACCTGGCCGATGCGCGCCGTGACTGCGACGTGCTGATCCTGTGCCGCGGCGGGGGCAGCATCGAAGACCTGTGGTCGTTCAATGAAGAGGTGGTCGCGCATGCGATCGCGCGCTGCGCGCTGCCGCTGATTTCCGGCGTGGGCCACGAGACCGACTTCACCATTGCCGATTTCGTCGCCGACGTGCGCGCGCCCACGCCGACCGGCGCGGCCGAACTGGTCAGCCCCGACCGTTCGCACCTGCTGGCGCAGACCCTGCGCGGCCGCGACGCGCTGGCGCAGGCGATGCGCCGCGCGCTGGACCTGCGCGCCCAGCACCTGGACTGGCTGGCGCGGCGCGTGCGCAGCCCGCAGGCGCAGCTGCAGGAACGCCGCGCGCGCGTCGACAATCTGGCCCGACACTTGCGGTCGGCATTGCGCGACACCGTGGTGTCGCAGCGCCACCGCCAGCAAGTGCTGGCGATGCGCTGGAGCGCATGCCGTCCCGACACCGCCGCGGCGCAGGCGGATCTGGCACGGCTATGGCAGCGGCTGCAGGCCGCCGCCACGCGCGGCCACGAGCGCGCCGGCCAGCGCCTGGCACGCGCCGCCGGTGCGCTGGAACTGCTGGCGCCGCAGCGCACGCTCGAGCGCGGCTACGCGGTGCTGCTCGACCAGCGCGGACGCGCGCTGCGCTCGCCCTCCGAGATCCGCCCGGGCAGCGTGGTCGAGGCGCACCTGGCCGAGGGCGTGGCCGACCTGTCGATTGCCGGCGTGCAGGCGAAGCTGCCTGAATTCTGAGCACGCGCCATGTCCGCAACGGGTCCGATCCGCGCCCGGGAAGCGTCCGGGAAAGGACGCGTAAAACCCCCGGAAACCAGCGCCAGGACAAACTAACATCGGAGCAGGGGGCATAGGCCTGCGGTTTGCGTGGGTATTACAAGTCCCCTACAATCGGCAATTCCGGACCCTACAACCCCAACCCACAGAGACAGAACAATGGAACACAAGCTCCCCCCGCTCCCGTACGCGCATGATGCCCTGGCTCCGCACATCTCCAAGGAGACGCTGGAGTTCCATCATGACAAGCACCACCAGACCTACGTCACCAACCTGAACAACCTCATCAAGGGCACCGAGTTCGAGAACGCGACCCTGGAAGAGATCGTGAAGAAGTCGTCGGGCGGCATCTTCAACAACGCTGCCCAGGTGTGGAACCACACCTTCTACTGGGATTCGCTGAAGCCCAACGGCGGCGGCCAGCCGACCGGTGCGCTGGCTGACGCCATCAACGCCAAGTGGGGCTCGTTCGACAAGTTCAAGGAAGAGTTCACCAAGGTCGCCGTCGGCACCTTCGGTTCGGGCTGGGCCTGGCTGGTGAAGAAGGCCGACGGCTCGCTGGACCTGGTGTCCACCTCCAACGCCGCCACGCCGCTGACCACCGACGCCACGCCGCTGCTGACCTGCGACGTGTGGGAACACGCCTACTACATTGACTATCGCAATGCCCGTCCGAAGTACGTCGAGGCATTCTGGAACGTCGTGAACTGGGACTTCGCCGGCAAGAACTTCGCTGGCTGATCCACGGATCACCGTCTCATGAAAAAGGGCCGCAAGGCCCTTTTTTGTTGCGCGCTCGCCTGCGCTTCAGTCCTGCCTCGGTTGCCCGTTCGACGCCATCAGTCCGCCATCCACCGGCAAATTGATGCCGGTGACAAAGCGCGCATCGTCGCTTGCCAGGAACGCGATCAGCGCGGCGATGTCTTCGGGCTCGGCGGTGCGGCCCAGCGCGATGCGGTCGCGGAAGCGCTCCAGCAGCGCTTCGTCCCCGAACATATCCCTGGTCAGGTCGGTGCGCGTCAGCGACGGGCATACGGCATTGACGCGCACGCCGTCGCGGCCATAGTCCATGGCCAGTGCGCGCGTCAGGTTGCTGACGCCGCCCTTGGCCGCGTTATAGAAGGACAGCCCCCAATCGCCGCCGAGCCCCGATACCGACGACACGTTGACGATGCACCCGCGCGACTTGAGCAGCGCGGGCATGGCCGCGCGGCAGCCGTGGAACACGCCGTCGAGGTCGATCGCGGTCACCTTGTGCCAGTCGTCCAGGCTGGCTTCGGTAATGCGGCCTTCGACCGCGACGCCGGCGTTATTCACCATCACGTCGAGCCGCTGGAACCGCTGCAGCGTCGCCGACACCAGCGCTTCGACCTGTTCCCACTGCGAAACGTCCGTGACATGCACCAGGTGGCGGCCCCCGGGCAGCGTGCCGGCGACCGTGTCGAGCTTCTCGCGCGTGCGTCCGGCCAGCACCACGCTGGCTCCTTCTTCGGCGAAGCGGCGCGTGGTCGCCGCGCCGATGCCCGATCCTGCGCCGGTCACGATGACCACCTTGTCGGTAAAGCGTTGCATGAAGTCTA
This sequence comes from Cupriavidus phytohabitans, assembly GCF_000426345.1. Taxonomy (GTDB): domain Bacteria; phylum Pseudomonadota; class Gammaproteobacteria; order Burkholderiales; family Burkholderiaceae; genus Cupriavidus. The sequence continues at coordinate 9,242 of NZ_AUFE01000026.1, forward strand.
CCTCCTGTGTGAAGACGCATGAAGACGCGAGTTCGAACCGATTTCAACGTCCCTTGGAATCGGGCACACGGGTCTGGTCGATGCTCGCGCCGCCGCTGCCCGTGCGCGGCTTGCCGTGCAAGCCATCGCGGTCGACCTTGCCGGCACTTTCCGATGCCGGCTTTGGCTTGTCGCGGCCAGGCAGGCCGCCGGCCGTATGCGGTTCCCTGGGCACGTCGCCCAGCTCACGCGCAAGCCCGCCGGGATTGGTCGGCGTGGCGCCCGGCGTGCTCGATGGCGCCCCCTCGGCGCCCGGCGGCGGAATGGTCTGGCTGCCCTTGGGGCCCTTGTCGGTGCGCACGCCGGTGCTGTCCGCCTTCTGGGCCAGCGCGCCGCCGGCCAGCAGCGACAGCAGCGCGGCGGCGGCAAGGCGCGAGGAAATGCGGATGCGCATGACTCTCTCCTGAAGTGATGGTGTCTTGCTGTTGTTGCGCCAAGCATTTGCCGGGCCACGGATAGCACAAGGGCCCGCGTCGCCGCGTTCACTCGCCGCATCGCATTTTCTACAAGCGCTGGCCGTTCTTACAGGTGTCATCCGCGGCATGCTGTATGGCCGGGAAAGGGCCGGGCATGTGTCCGGTCCGCCGCAGCGTCGCAGCCGTGGAACGAAAGTTGCGCGCCATGGTGAAGTGGCCGCGCCGCGGCCGATGCCTCAGGAGGTGCCATGAAGCAAAGCAAGCACGACACGTCGGGCAATCCTTCGCTCGACAAGCGCCAGGGACTGGATGACCGCGAACTGCAGGAAAACGCGGCGGAAAACCAGCGCGCGCGCGAACGCGCCGCTGCGGATTGGGAACATGCGGCTTCGCATCGCAAAGGCGAACCCGCGCCGCAGAGCGAAGAGAAGCCCGGCAAGCCCGGCCGCGGCGATTTCCCGCCTGGCCTCGGCAAGCGCGACCTGCACGACCCGGGCAGCCGCGATCCCGACGCACCGCCCACGCTGAACCGTTCCTGAGTCTGGCTAGCGTTCGCCGCGCGCCAGCCGCGCGGCGGCGCGCAGGCTGCGCACGATGCGGTCGAACGCGGCCGCGCGCGCGTCGTCGGAACGCTGGCGCAGCGCGAACGAGGGATGATAGGTGGCGATGACGAGCCGGCCCTCGTGCTCGACCGGCGTGTCCATCATCGCGCCCAGCGTCACGCTCTTGCGGCCCAGCACCGCGCGCGCGGCGGTGCCGCCCAGCGCGACGATGATCGTCGGATCCACCTGCTTCAGCTCGCGCTCGAGCCACAGGTGGCAGGCTTCGATCTCCAGTTGCCCCGGCGTCTTGTGCAGCCGCCGCTTGCCGCGCAGCTCGAACTTGAAATGCTTGACCGCATTGGTCATGAACAGCTTGTCGCGGTCCAGTCCGGCCTGTTCGAGCGCATCGTCCAGCAGGCGTCCCGCGGGGCCCACGAACGGTGAGCCCTGCAGGTCTTCCTGCGAGCCGGGCTGTTCGCCCACCAGCATGATGCGGGCGTGCGACGCGCCGGCGCCGGGCACGCCCTGCGTGGCGTTGCGCCATAGCGGGCAACGCCGGCATTCATTCAGTTCGGCACGGCTGACCGGTGGTTTCCTGCGCTCGGGCATGGCATCGATATCTGGCGGTCGGAACGCAATGGCCCCGCTGCAAGGTGCGCAGCAGGTTCCGCGCCATGCGCCGCCGGCGGAACGTACCGGTACGGAATTTGCCTCGCCCCAACACCTCGTGGCGGCCCGCCCGGCTGCCATACCACCCGCGGACCCGGACGCCGACTCCCAGTACGCATGCCCCAGCAACCGATAGCGCCGCCATCCCGCCGCCGAATTGCCGCGGAGCTGTTCCGTGCGATCTGGCGTTTCCGCCTGCGCGTGGTGGTGGCGGTGTCGCTGCTGCTGCTGCTGCTGCTGGCCAAGGCCTGCGCGGTCGCGGTGCCGCTGCTGCTGAAGCTGGTGGTCGACGAAGTCACGCCGGCCGCGGCGCGGCTCGGGCTGGTGACCATGCCCGTGTTCCTGGGGCTTGGTCAGCAGGCATCGGTATCGGAAAGTTGAATCAGCCTTGCGCGGGCTCGCCGGCAGACAGCCACCAGTAGCGCTCCGGCGCGCACAGGTCGCACAGCTGCTCTTCGCCGAACATCTGCAACTGGCTCTGGTAGGCATTGACCGCATAGCTCTTCTGCGCGAGATGCTGGCTGACCGGCAGGTTGACCGGGGTCGCATGCAGCCCCGCGCGCAGGCATTCGGCCAGCCGTTGCTGCAGCACACCGGGCAAGCGGCGGTAGATCGCGTCTTCGTAGTACAGCCACTGCACCGGCGGCGTCGATGCCGCCTGCGCTCGCGAGGGCACCAGCAGCGCGGCCCACGCCGCCGCGCGCACCTGCGCCGCCTGCATCAGCATGCGGCAGGCTTCATGCGCCAGCACATGATCGGAATGGAACAGGCCGAGCGGCGCAGCCACCATGCCGTCGGCCTGCGTCGCCAGGACGTGCTGCAAGCTGTCGGCGATCTCGCGCGGCGTATGGCGGCGGCCGTACTGGCTGTCCCAGAAATCGAGCCAGACCGGCTGCGCGCCCAGCATGCCAAGCGCGCGGTTGTCCTCGCGCCGGCGCGCGCGCACCGCCTGCTCGGCGCTGTCGAAGCCCGCGGCGCGGTCCCCGTCCGGTGCCGGCACGCCGGCGGGCGGGACGCCGGCGAAGACCGTCACCACGCGCGCGCCGCGTGCCGCGGCGATCAGGCCGCCGCAGCTGAACACCGCATCGTCCAGGTGCGGTGAAATCACCGTCACCGGTCCGGCTATGTCAGTCACCATCGAATCACCCTTGCCATCGCCACTGGCAGGTTCGTCTCGCGCGCTACTTGTTGAGCACCACGGCGCGGGCTTCGCGTGCCGTGGCGGATACCGGCACCACGTTGCCCGGCGCGCCCTGCGCATGCGCTTGCGCCGCGAGCCGCGCGGCGAAGTAGTCGACCGTGTGGCGCAGGCCTTCCTCAAGCGACGTGCGCGGCTCCCAGCCCAGCAGGCTTCGCGCCAGCGAGATATCGGGGCAGCGCTGGTGCGGGTCGTCGGCGGGCAGGGGGCGCATCTCGACCGGCGAACGCGAGCCGGTGGCGCGCAGCACTTCCTGCGCAATCTCCAGCATAGTCGTCTCGCGCGGATTGCCGAGGTTGACCGGCATGCCGGAAGCGGGCGCTTCCATCAGCCGCACCAGCGCGTCCACCAGGTCGTCGACATAGCAGAAGGCGCACGTCTGCGCGCCATCGCCATAGACCGTCAGCGGCTGCCCGGCCAATGCCTGGGTGATGAAGTTGGACACCACGCGGCCGTCCGCGGGATGCATGCGCGGCCCATACGTGTTGAAAATGCGCGATCCGGCCGAATGGGATGAGACGCTGCGCATGGTGGCGGGGTGCGCTGCACTCCGTTCAGGGTTTGCCGTGGAGCCGGCCATTGCCACTGGCAATGCCGCTGCCATCGCCGGCCGGCGCCGCGCGCCGGTCTTTGCGCGCGGATGTGCCGGCCGAGACTGTGCAGCAGACCAGGTAGTAGGCCCGTTTCAGCGCCATCGCGGCCTGCACTTTGGAGCCCGCTCCGGCGCGGGCAAAGGCCTCGTGCAAGCAGTGTTCGATGCTGTCTGCGGTGCCATGCTGCTCGAACAGGCCCTCGGGCCGCTGCGCCCAAAGCGTGAGCAGCACCCGCTGGCGTTGCGCCATCGTGTGCGAGGGCCACACCCGGTCGCGGCTCAGCAGTTCCAGGCGGGTCGCCAGCAGGGTTTCGAGGAATATGGTGGGCCGCGCAGCACGCCTGGCGGGAGCCGGTGGCTGCAAAGCCGGTGCGTGCGCGGAGGCGGTGCCAACCGCGGGCTCGGTCTGCGCAAGCGTGTCGTGATGGAAGAAGATCATGGCAGTGGGCGGCGCCCGCGTTTGCCACCCATGCGAAGCATGAAGTTGCGCCTCGGTGCCGGGGTCTGGTTGCGATTGCGCGCTCACTGGTAACGCTGCAAGGAGCGTTCCAGCGCGCCACCGGGACGGCAGGCGCGGCGCCGGCCAGCGCGGCGCCTGGCCCGCAGGGAGAATTGCAACCTTGCGCGTAAATCCGGCACGGGCTTCCGTTGGCGCACCGGCCAAACGGACGCCAAACGGACGCCAAACGGACGCCAAACGGACCCCGTTGCGCCTCAGGCGACGCGCAGCTCCCGGATGGCGTTCAGCAAGGCTTCCAGTGAGACGGGCTTGGTCAGGTGCGCGTCGAAGCCTGCCTGCATCGACTCGCGGATATCGTCCGGCCGGCCATAGCCGCTCAATGCAATCGCGGTCAGCTTGTGCAGGTGCGGCTGGCGGCGGATGGCGCGAATAAAGTCCAGGCCCGACATGCCGGGCATGCCGATGTCCGACAGCAGCAGGTCCGGGCAATGCTGCCCGAGACGATCCAGTGCCTCCTGCCCGCTGGTGGCAACCGACACGCTGGCGCCTTCCATTTCGAGCAGCATCTTGAAGGTCTCGACCGTGCCGGAATCGTCGTCGACCAGCAGGATCTCGGTGCCGCCCAGCGGCAGCGATGGCGCAAGCGCCGGCGCGGAGTCGGCGGCGACTTCCTCGCGCAGCGGGAGCGTTACGGTGAACACCGAACCCTTGCCGAGCCCGTCGGAATTCGCGCGCACCGTGCCGCCCTGCATGGTCACCAGCTCGCGTACCAGCGACAGGCCGATGCCAAGTCCCCCCTGCCGCGCGCTCGGCGCGGTGCCCTGGCGGAACATATCGAAGATATGCGGCAGGTTCTGCGCATCGATGCCAATGCCGGTATCGCGTATCTCCAGCACGCCGTCGCCGCCCTCTGTCACCAGCGAGACCGTGATCCTGCCGCCGGCGCTGGTGTATTTGAGCGCATTGCTGACCAGGTTCCACACCACCTGCTCGACCCGCGTCAGGTCGGCGTCGATCATCAGCGGACCGGCCGGCAAGATGCGCTCCAGCGCGATGTCCTTGCGCCTGGCCTCTTCCTCGATGGCGTGGCAGACGCGCTCGACCACTTCGCGCCAGTCGACCGGCGCGCGTGCGATCGATAGCTTGCCGGTGCGCAGGCGCGACATGTCCAGCAGGTCGTCGATGATGTGCGCCTGTCCGATCACGGTGCGCCGGATAGTGCCGGCGGCGCGCTGGATCACCGGGTTGCCGCGCCCTTCGGGCGAACGGATGATCAGCTCGGCGCTGGCGCTGATCAGGTTGAGCGGATGCTTGAGTTCGTGCGACACCACGGCCAGGAATTCGTCGCGCATGCGTTCGGCACGCGCGTCGGCGCGTTCGCCGGTGCGCGCGTCCGCGGAATCGATGACTCCCTGGCGCCCGGTGCGCGTGGCCAGCCGCGTCAGCGCCACTTCGTCGAGGTTGCGCATGATCTTGGCAAAGCCGCTGAAGCCGCCCTTGTCAATGCGCGACAGCACCCCGCTGGCGCGGAAGCGGCTGCCGTCCTTGCGCTGGTGCCAGCGGTCTTCCTCGACGCGGCCGTACAGGCGCGCCTGCGCCATTTCTTCCTGGGCGATGCGGGCGGCGCGGTCCTCGGGCGTGTACAGGGTTTCCGCTTCCTGTCCAAGCATCTCCGCCTCGGTATAGCCGAAGATCCGTTCGGCGCCGGTGTTCCAGCTGGTGACGCGGCCTTCGTCGTCGAAGGTGATGATGGCGTAGTCGCGCGTGCTTTCCGCCACGATATTCATGCGCTTCTCGCCTTCGCTCAGGCGCTCTTCGGCCGCGCGGCGCGACGTGATGTCGATGAACGACAGCACCGCGCCCTCGATGCGGTCCTCGGTGGTGCGGTACGGCAGGAAGCGCGCCAGGTACCAGCGGCCGTCGCTGCTCTTGACTTCGCGTTCGATCAGGCGCAGGGAGTCGAAGGCTTCGCCGGCATCGTCGGCAAGCTTGTCGTACTCGAGCCGGTGCGTGATATCGAGCAGCGAACGGCCGATGTCGGACGGGATGATGCTGAAGACGTCGGTGGCGCGCGGGGTGTAGCGCTTGATGCACAGGTTGCGATCGACGAAGACCGTGCCGATATCGTTGGCCATGATCAGGTTCTGCAGGTCGTCGTTGATCTTGCCCGTTTCCTCGACCTTGGACTTGAGTTCGGCGTTGACGGTGGTCAGCTCCTCGTTGATCGACTGCAGTTCTTCCTTGCTGGTCTCCAGCTCTTCCGTGGTCGAGCGCAACTCTTCGTTGATCGCCTGCAGCTCTTCGTTGGAGGCCTTGAGTTCCTCGGTCGAGGTTTCCGACTGCTCGATGGTGGCCTGCAGCTGCTCCTTCGTGCGATGCAACTCGCGTTCGAGCTGCGCGATCATCGGGTCGCGCTCGTCGGCGGCCTGGCCGCGCGGCGTTGCGCTCATGCTGTCCTCGACCTCGTCGAACAGCACCAGCACGAAGTCGCCGTTGGCCTCGGCGTCGTGTACCGGGCGCGCCGTCATGTTGACGAAGAAATGCCTGCCGTCGCGTTCGAGCTGTACGCGCCGGGCCTCGACGCTGTGGTTGGTCTGCAGCGCCTGGTAGATCGCGGTACGCAGTTCCAGCCGCAGTTCCTGGCGCACCGCGCCGATGATGTTGTGCGACGGCACGCCGCCGGCGTACTGCAGGAAGCGCCCGGCGCGGTCCGACAGGTGCACGATCTCGGAATCGCGGCTGACCAGCACGCTCGGCGGCGCGTGCTGCTCGATCAGCCGCTGGTGCAGGTCGCCGAAGGAGAACTTGCGCTTGCCGGCCGGCTGCAGCACCGTCACCGGCGTGCGCGCATTGAGCATGCCGGCCGACAGTGGCAACGGCGTTTCGGCGCGCACCGCGACGTTGGCGCGGTAGATGCGGGCCTTCTTGTCGACCACCGAAAACAGGTTGCTGACGCTGTCGGCGGCTTCGGAGCTGCCCAGGAACAGGTAGCCGCCCGGGCGCAGCGCGAAATGGAAGGTGCGCAGGATCTCGGTCTGCGCGTCGCGGTCCAGGTAGATCAGCAGGTTGCGGCAGCAGATCAGGTCCAGCCGCGAGAACGGCGGATCGCTGAGCACGTTGTGTCGACGATCATCAGGTGTTGGTCGGGTGGCGCCACGTAGATTGCGCCGGGCCGCAGCGGCTCGCCATCGCGGGCGTGGCGGGCCGGCAGAGGCCCGACGCTGGCCAGCATGTCCGGCAGCATGCTAGGGTTGGCGCCGATGTGCAGCACGGCGAGTACGGCCGCGTCCAGGTCCGGCGGCAAGCCGGCGGCGATATCCCGCAGCGCATTGACGCCGCCGGAGGAGGTGCCCAGGACTATGGTGTCGCGCTTCATGGGATCTCGGGTTGGTTTCAGGCCGCTGCCGGCAGCCGGAATCGAGCGGCAGGCTGCCGGTCTACTCCGCGGTGGATACCTCTGCCGGCACTTCGGGCGCGGCAGCGGCGCCGGTGTCGGATGGCTGGACGATGGCCGGCGCCGCCGCGCGTATCCGCAGCACGGTCTGGCGTGAAGTGTTGAAGCGCCGCGCCGTTTCGCTGACCGACTGGCCTTCCGCCAGCAAGCGCAGGATGGCATCGCGCTCGTCGGGCTTGTGCTTGGGCGGGCGTCCGACCGCACGACCCATGGCCTTGGCCGCAGCCAGGCTGTCGCGCACGCGCGCGCTGCGCGTGCTGCCCTCCAGCGCGGCCACTGCGCGCAGCACCATGACAGCTTCAGGCGGCGCGGGGCTGGACAGGTTGGCGCGGCCGAGTTGCACGCAGTGCAGCGCCACGCCGAGCAGGCGGAACTTGCGGACCGTGCCCAGCACTTCCTGCACGCTCCAGCCCAGGCAGCTCAGCTGCATCGTCACCAGCGTATCGCCGGCCCGCACCCGTTGCAGCAGCGACAGCATCCGCGGCCGTTCGGCCGCGGGCACCGAGGCCGGCTCGCACTCCCAGAAAGCGCGGCGCAGGTCGACGGTATAGCCGGCCCGGTCGGCTATGCGCATTTCATCTTCCATCGCTTCGAGGTCACGGGCGCGGTTCGAGTAGATGAAGGTAGACGTCATGAGGCTTCCTCGTTCTGGTTTTCGTCTCCGGTCGCACGGCTGGGCGTCCCTTGGGGCAAGCCGGGCAGGCGACCTGTTTCTTCTGATTAGCAAAACTCGTCCCAGCTGCGGGGGTGGCAAGATAGTGACGGTAAACGTGCGTATGTGCGCATTTTTGCTGTGTACGTAACGCAAGTTCTACGTACCCTTTACGGTCGCTCTGCAACGGCACGAGGTCGGCAGCTGCGCGCCCTCGGCGCGGCCACGCCCTTGAGCTTGGCCGAGGCGGCGCGCGCCTTGGCGGGCACAAATAACAACCCTTCGCGCAGGAATTGCAATGATTACCGTGCGCGCGTGCCGGATCCGTGCCGTCGTTGCCCTGTGTCCCACCGTGTGCGCGTCGGGCACAGAACCTGCCTGCACGGTGGCACAGCCGGGCAAGACCGGCTTCCCACTCAAGTTCCCAGGAGGCAATCGTGGACAAGTCGAAGATCCCCGCAGACCAGGCCGACGCCATCGGCGCATTGATGGACGATCACCGCGCGGTCAAGAAACTGTTCAAGGCGTTCAAGGACACCGACGACCGCGATGAGAAGGAATCGATCGCGCTCGAGGTCTGCCGCCAGCTGACCGTGCATGCCACCATTGAGGAGGAAATCTTCTACCCGGCGCTGCGCGGCGTCGGCGATGACATCGACGACATCCTGGACGAAGCGCAGGTCGAGCACCAGGTTGCCAAGGACCTGATAGCGGCGATCGAGGAAGACCCGGCCGGCGATATGCTCGCAGCCAACTTCACGGTGCTGTCCGAGTACGTCTCCCACCATATCGAGGAAGAGGAAGGCGAACTGTTCAAGAATGCGATCAAGGAGAAGGTCAACCTGCGCGACGTGGCTGAGGCCATGGCGGCGCGCAAGGAAGAACTGATGCAGCAAACCGCTTGATTTCCGGGACCGCTCCCATCCCCGGATGCAACTTGCCAGCAGAAGCGGCACGGTGCGGACTTCAGGCGATTTGAATAAGTCGCGCAAGGCCGCGCCACCCGCGCGGCTTGCCGAGCGGCTACGATGACGCAGTGTTTACCGCCGTACCGCGTTTGCCCATGACCTTTGTCGTGACGGATGCCTGCATCCAGTGCCGCCATACCGATTGCGTGGAAGTCTGTCCGATGACGTGTTTCCACGAAGGCCCCAACTTCCTCGCCATCGACCCCGACCAGTGCATCGACTGCTCGATGTGCGTGCCGATGTGCCCCGTGGGCGCCATCTATTCCGAGCATGACCTGCCCGACGACAAGCGCCATTTCATCGCGCTGAACGCCGAACTGTCGCGCCGGCCGGACTGGCCGCCGCTGCCGCAGGCCAAGGGCCCGATCGCCGGCCACGAGCAATGGGCGGACCATCCTGACCGCCTGGCGTTGCTGGTGCGCTAGCGCGTGCCCGCGTAGTCGGGAAACGCTTCGTCCAGCGTCAGCACGCTGCCGGTCAGCGTGCCGTCATAGCCCGGCAGCGCATTGACGCGCTGGCGGAAGGCCTCGCTGGTCAGCGCGCCGACCGCGCCCGACAGCGCCGCGCTGCGCAGCATCGATTTTTCGATGGCGAAGAAGTAGCGCTCCTTGATCACCGGCTCGAACCCCAGCCCGAACCGCCGCGCCGCGGTTTCCACGCCGAAGCCCACATCCGCCATGCCGCTGCCGATATACGCCGCCACCGCGGCGTGGGTGAACTCGCCGTTGCTGTAGCCCTCGATCCGTGCCGGGTCGATATGGCGCGCGGCCAGCATCAGGTCAAGCAGCAGCCGCGTGCCCGAGCCCACCTGCCGGTTGACGAAGCGCACCTCGCCCCGGGTCAGGTCTTCCAGCGTGCGGATCCCGAGCGGGTTGCCCGGGCGCACGAACAACCCCTGGCTGCGCACCGCCAGGTGCACCAGGCAGTGCGTGTCGGGCTTGAGCCAGGTGGTGAAGTGGCGCCACATGCCGTGCTCGAACTCGCCCACCGGCACATGGAAGCCGGCGATATCGCACGCTCCCGCGGCCAGTGCCGCCACCGCCTCGACGCTGCCGCAGTACTTCAGGTCGTGCCGCACGTGCTGCTCGTCGAGGAAGTCGCGCAGCGCCGCCACCGCGAAGCCGTGGCTGGCATGCAGCCGGACCGCGGCCCCGGACTGTTCCATCAGCTTCTTCAGTTCGATTTCCAGCTCGGAGGCCAGGCTGTCCAGCGTCGGCGACAGGCGCGCGCCGATGCGCTTGCTGGCCCACACCAGCTGCTGCGCCAGCGGCGTCAGCGCACTGCCGCGCCCGCGGGTCTTGTCGATCAGCGGGCCGCCAAATAGCGCCTCGGCATCGCGCAGGATGCCCCAGGCGTAGCGGTAGGACAGCGACACCGCCTGGGCGGAGTGACTGATGCTGCCCGATTCCTCGATATGGCCGAGCAGGGCAACCAGCCGCGATACGTCGAGGGCGTCGGTGCCGGCCGCGGCGTCGTCGCGGATTTGCAGGTGGGGGAGGATCGAGATACGGAGCATATGAAAAAAATAGCTTATTGATCGACCGTTGTCACTCTCTTATATTGCATTCCACGGCCTTGGCAGCGTAGCTGACAGGTCGGAAATAGGAAAAAAATAGCATATAAGGGGTGCGGACGGCAGTGGCTGCCAGCCCCAGCGACCCCACAGGAGACGCCATGCCAGACATCGCTCCCAACGCCCAGGCCTCCGCGGCCGCGATCGACGCCATCGTCGCCGCGCGGCAAGACATGCCGGGCGCATTGCTGCCGATCCTGCACGAGATCCAGGACACGCAGGGCCATATCCCGGACGCCGCCGTGCCGGTGATCGCCCGCGCGCTGAACCTGTCGCGGGCCGAGGTGCATGGCGTGATCACCTTCTACCACCACTTCCGCCAGCAGCCGGCCGGGCGCCATGTGATCCAGGTGTGCCGCGCCGAAGCCTGCCAGGCGGTCGGCGCCGAGGCGCTGGCCGACCACGCCAAACGTGCGCTGGGGTGCGGCTTCCATGAAACCACCGCCGACGGCGCGGTCACGCTGGAGCCGGTGTACTGCCTGGGCCAGTGCGCGTGCGGCCCGGCCGTGATGGTCGGTGAGCGGCTGCACGGTTATGTCGATGCGAAGCGCTTCGATGCGCTGGTCCGGTCGCTGCGCGAAGCGCAGTCCGCCAACGAAACCGCGGAGGTCCAGGCATGAGCGCCACCGTCAACACCATCTTCGTGCCACGCGATTCCACCGCGCTGGCGCTCGGCGCCGATGAGGTGGCCCGCGCGATCGAACGCGAGGCGGCCCGCCGCGGCGAAGCGGTGCGCATCGTCCGCAACGGCTCGCGCGGCATGTTCTGGCTGGAGCCGCTGGTCGAGGTGCAGACCGAAGCGGGACGCGTGGCCTATGGCCCGGTCAGCGCGGCAGACGTGCCGTCGCTGTTCGACGCGGGCCTGCTGCAGGGCGGCGCGCATGCGCTGGCGCTTGGCCTGACCGAGGAGATCCCGTTCCTGAAGAAGCAGGAGCGCCTGACCTTTGCCCGCATCGGCATCACCGACCCGCTGTCGCTGGACGATTACCGTGCGCACGAGGGCTTTGCCGGCCTGGAGCGCGTGCTGTCGATGACGCCCGCCGAGATCGTGCAGGAAGTCACCGATTCCGGCCTGCGCGGCCGCGGCGGCGCCGCCTTCCCGACCGGCATCAAGTGGAAGACGGTGCTGGGCGCACAGTCGGCCATCAAGTACATCGTGTGCAATGCCGACGAAGGCGACTCGGGCACGTTCTCCGACCGCATGGTGATGGAGGACGACCCGTTCATGCTGATCGAAGGCATGATCATTGCCGGCCTCGCGGTGGGCGCCGAGCAGGGCTACATCTACTGCCGTTCCGAATACCCCCACGCCATCGCCGTGCTGGAAAGCGCGATCGCCATCGCCAACGCAGGCGGCTGGCTGGGCGACGATCTGCGCGGCAGCGGCAAGCGCTTCCATCTTGAAGTGCGCAAGGGCGCAGGCGCCTATGTCTGCGGCGAGGAAACCGCGCTGCTGGAAAGCCTGGAGGGCAAGCGCGGCGTGGTGCGCGCCAAGCCGCCGCTGCCGGCGCTGGAGGGTTTGTTCGGCAAGCCTACCGTGATCAACAACGTGATCTCGCTGGCCACCGTGCCGGTGATCCTGGCGCGCGGCGCGCAGTACTACCGCGACTACGGCATGGGCCGTTCGCGCGGCACGCTGCCGTTCCAGCTTGCCGGGAATATCAAGCAGGGCGGGCTGGTGGAAAAAGCGTTCGGCGTCACGCTGCGCGAGCTGCTGGTCGACTACGGCGGCGGCACCCGCAGCGGCCGCGCCATCCGCGCGGTGCAGGTGGGCGGCCCGCTCGGCGCCTACCTGCCGGAGTCGCGCTTCGACGTGCCGCTGGACTACGAGGCCTTTGCCGCCTTCGGCGGCGTGGTCGGCCACGGCGGCATCGTGGTGTTCGACGAGACCGTCGACATGGCCAGGCAGGCGCGCTATGCGATGGAGTTCTGCGCGATCGAATCCTGCGGCAAGTGCACGCCGTGCCGGATCGGCTCGACCCGCGGCGTCGAGGTGATGGACCGCATCATCGCCGGCGACGAGCCGCAGGAAAGCGTCATCCGGCACGTCAAGCTGGTGCGCGACCTGTGCGACACCATGCTGTACGGCTCGCTCTGCGCGATGGGCGGCATGACGCCGTACCCGGTGCTGTCCGCGCTCAATGAATTCCCCGAGGACTTCGGCCTCGCCCCTAACCAGGCCAAGGCGGCTTAAGCCGACATTGTCTGACGCCAGAACAGAACACGGGAGACAAACATGGACTGCCGCGATGTGATCGACTTCGGTACCCCCGCCAGCGAATCGACCGAGATGGTCACCCTTGAAGTCGACGGCGTCAGCGTCACCGTGCCCGCCGGCACGTCGGTGATGCGCGCCGCGATGGAAGCCGAGATCGCCGTGCCCAAGCTGTGCGCGACCGACAGCCTCAAGGCTTTCGGCTCGTGCCGCCTGTGCCTGGTCGAGATCGAAGGGCGCCGCGGCTACCCGGCCTCATGCACCACGCCGGTGGAAGCCGGCATGAAGGTGAAGACGCAGAGCGACAAGCTCGCCGACCTGCGCCGCGGCGTGATGGAACTGTATATCTCCGACCACCCGCTAGACTGCCTGACCTGCCCGACCAACGGCAACTGCGAGCTGCAGGACATGGCCGGCGTGGTGGCGCTGCGCGAGGTGCGCTACAACGACGGTGGGCCTGACGTTGGCACAAGCGCAAAGCCCATCGCCACGCACACCGCGCTGAAGAAGGACGAATCGAATCCCTACTTCACCTATGACGCCTCGAAGTGCATCGTCTGCAACCGCTGCGTGCGCGCCTGCGAAGAGACGCAAGGCACCTTCGCGCTGACCATCAGCGGACGCGGTTTTGATTCCCGCGTCTCGCCCGGCACCAGCCAGTCGTTCATGGAGTCGGACTGCGTCTCGTGCGGCGCCTGCGTGCAGGCGTGCCCGACCGCGACGCTGACCGAGACCTCGGTCATCAGGCTGGGCCAGGCCTCGCACAGCACCGTCACCACGTGCGCTTACTGCGGCGTGGGCTGCTCGTTCAAGGCAGAGATGAAGGGCAACGAGGTCGTGCGCATGGTCCCGTACAAGGACGGCAAGGCCAACGAGGGCCACGCCTGCGTCAAGGGCCGCTTTGCCTGGGGCTATGCCACGCACAAGGACCGCATCCTCAAGCCGATGATCCGCGCGAAGATCACCGACCCGTGGCGCGAAGTGTCGTGGGAAGAGGCGATCGGCTACGCGGCTTCGGAGTTCAAGCGCATCCAGGCGAAGCACGGCAAGGATTCGATCGGCGGCATCGTGTCGTCGCGCTGCACCAACGAAGAGGGCTACCTGGTACAGAAGCTGGTGCGCGCCGCCTTCGGCAACAACAACGTCGACACCTGCGCGCGCGTGTGCCATTCGCCCACCGGTTATGGCCTGAAGCAGACGCTGGGCGAATCGGCCGGCACGCAGACCTTCAAGTCGGTGGAAAAGGCCGACGTGATCATGGTGATCGGCGCCAACCCGACCGACGGCCATCCGGTGTTTGCCTCGCGCATGAAGAAGCGCCTGCGCGCCGGCGCGAAGCTGATCGTGGTCGATCCGCGCCGCATCGACCTGGTCGACTCGCCGCATATCCGCGCCGATTTCCACCTGCAACTGCGTCCGGGTACCAACGTCGCGCTGGTGACGTCGCTGGCACACGTGATCGTCACCGAAGGGCTGCTCAACGACGCCTTTATCGCCGAGCGCTGCGAGGACCGCGCGTTCAACCAGTGGCGCGATTTTGTCGCGCTGGCGGAGAACTCGCCGGAAACGATGGAAAGCGTCACCGGCATCCCGGCGGAACAACTGCGCGGCGCCGCGCGCCTGTACGCCACCGGCGGCAACGCCGCGATCTATTACGGCCTGGGCGTCACCGAGCATGCGCAGGGTTCGACCACCGTGATGGGCATCGCCAACCTGGCCATGGCCACCGGCAATATCGGCCGCGAGGGCGTGGGCGTGAACCCGCTGCGCGGGCAGAACAACGTGCAGGGCTCGTGCGATATCGGCTCGTTCCCGCATGAGCTGCCGGGCTATCGCCACGTATCGGACTCGACCGTGCGCGGCCTGTTCGAGGCCGCGTGGAATGTCGAGATCAGCCCGGAGCCGGGCCTGCGCATCCCCAACATGTTCGAGGCCGCGCTTGGCGGCAGCTTCAAGGGCCTGTACTGCCAGGGCGAGGACATCGTCCAGTCCGACCCGAACACGCAGCATGTGTCCGAAGCGCTGTCGTCGATGGAATGCATCGTGGTGCAGGACATTTTCCTGAACGAAACCGCCAAGTACGCGCACGTGTTCCTGCCGGGCTCGTCGTTCCTGGAAAAGGACGGCACCTTCACCAACGCGGAGCGCCGCATCTCGCGCGTGCGCAAGGTGATGCCGCCCAAGGCCGGCTACGCCGACTGGGAAGCCACCATCCTGCTGGCCAATGCGCTCGGCTACCCGATGGACTACACCCACCCGTCGCAGATCATGGACGAAATCGCGCGCCTGACGCCCACGTTCTCCGGCGTCAGCTACAAGCGGCTGGACGAACTGGGCAGCATCCAGTGGCCCTGCAACGCCGATGCGCCGGAAGGCACGCCGACCATGCATATCGACGCCTTCGTGCGCGGCAAGGGCAAGTTCATCATCACCAAGTATGTGCCGACCACCGAGAAAATCACGCGCGCCTTCCCGCTGATCCTGACCACCGGCCGCATCCTGTCGCAGTACAACGTGGGCGCGCAGACGCGGCGCACGGACAACGTCTACTGGCACGCCGAGGACCGGCTGGAAATCCATCCGCACGACGCGGAAGAGCGCGGCATCAAGGATGGCGACTGGGTCGGCGTGCAGAGCCGCGCGGGCGATACGGTGCTGCGCGCCATTGTCAGCGAGCGCATGCAGCCGGGCGTGGTCTATACCACCTTCCACTTCCCGGAATCCGGCGCCAACGTGATCACCACCGACAACTCGGACTGGGCCACCAACTGTCCGGAATACAAGGTCACCGCGGTGCAGGTGATGCCGGTGGCGCAGCCGTCGGCCTGGCAGCAGCAGTACCACGACTTCAACGCGCAGCAACTGCAGTTGCTGGAAGCGGCCAGCGCGGACCCGACACAAACCGCGGCGCAGGCCGCGAACTGAGCGGAGGGCGACATCATGATGCGCTGCATGCAGTCACCACAGGCCCCTCCCGACACGTCGGCCATGCCGGACGAGATGCCGACCCACAGCACCTTTGCCGTCAGCCGCTGGCGGCAGGGAGAGATCTCGCTCAGCCCCGACGAGGTCGCCGAGGAGGTGCCGGTCGCGCTGGAATACAACGGCATCTCGCATGCGGTGATGCTCGCCACGCCGGCCGACCTGGAGGACTTCGCGCTCGGCTTCAGCCTGAGCGAAGGCATCGTGCCGACGGCGCGCGATGTCTATGACATCGAAGTCGACATGCGCGAGCACGGCATCGCGGTGCGGCTGGAAATCGCCTCGGAAGCGTTCATGCGGTTGAAGGACCGCCGGCGCTCGCTGGCGGGGCGCACCGGCTGCGGGCTGTGCGGGACCGAATCGCTGGAGCAGGTGATGCGCACCCCGGCGCCGGTGCACAGCGCAGCCAGCTTCCATACCGACGTGATCCAGGCCGCGTTCGTGCAGCTCCAGTTGCGCCAGGCATTGCAGCACGACACCGGCGCCACCCACGCCGCCGCGTGGCTGCGTGCCGATGGCCATGTATCGCTGGTGCGCGAAGACGTGGGGCGCCACAATGCGCTCGACAAGCTGGCCGGAGCGCTCGCGCGCAGCGTCGAGGACATCTCCACGGGCGCGGTCCTGGTCACCAGCCGGGCCAGCTACGAAATGGTGCTGAAGACCGCCGCCATCGGCGCCGGGGTGCTGGCGGCAGTGTCGGCGCCGACGGCGCTGGCGGTGCGGCTGGCCGAGCAGGCCAATGTCACGCTGGCCGGGTTCGTGCGCGCCGGCGCGCACGTGGTCTATGCCCATCCACAACGCCTGCAACACGGCCTGCAACACGAAGCGAGCCTCGCATGAACGTCGACAACCTGATCACCATGGCCAACCAGATCGGCAGCTTCTTCGAGGCGATGCCCGATCGCGAGGAGGCGGTCTCCGATATCGCCGGGCATATCAAGCGCTTCTGGGAGCCGCGCATGCGCAGGGCCTTGCTGGGGCACGTCGATAGCGAATCCGGCACCGGGCTGGACGCGATCGTCCAGGAAGCGCTGGCCCGGCATCGGAGCGTGCTGGAATAGCGCAGTCCGCCCGCGATCCGGTAAACCAGGGTCGCTAGCTGCTGCTGCCGTATTCCAGCTTCGGATACCAGTCGCCGCCGCGGCCTTCGGGCGTGGTATCCAGCAACGTCCAGAGGGGGTCGAGGTCCGGCGCGCCGCGCGGATCCTGTCCGGGGTCGGCCGTGAGGGCATACATCTCGCCGCTCCAGAAGTGCCGGATCTTGCCGTCGCGGCGCGTGAAGACCGTGTAGCCAGGCACGTCACCGTCTTCCGGGCTGACATAGTCGCGCGTGAATGCGCCGTCGACGTCGGCATAGACCTTCAGCCTGGTCCAGCCGCGCTCCTTCTTCGCCCGCAGCAGGCGTTCGACCGGCGAGCGGGCCACCATTGCCAGCGCCACGCGCTGCTCGATATCAGGCACCTTGTGGTCCCATGATCCCATCAGCGATGTGCACATCGGGCAAGGCCGTTCGCGCTGCGGCCCGAACATGTAGCTGTAGACCACCAGGGTGTCCCTGTCGCCGAACAGGTCTTCCAGCGTCACGGGACCGTGTTCGCCCTGGAAGGTGTAGCGCCTGGTGACTTCGCCGCCGGGCGGCAGCTTGCGGCGTTGCGCGGCAACGCGTTCGATATGCCGCCGCAGTTCGATCTCTTCGGCCAGCAGCGCATTGCGCGCCTTGCGGTACTCGGCACTTTCGTTGGGGAAATGAACCGGATTGCGTTGCGCCAGGTCCGCGGCCGGGGTGAGTGTTGACTTGTCTTCCATGTCGGCCCTCCTTGTCAGGCTAGCGTCTTGGAACAGCCATGCAAGGTGCGCTGCCCGCCACCAGGCGGGCGCCGCGGATGGCATGGCCCGTCATGGTTGGTGCGCGTCCGGCCCGGAATCGTTCCCACGCCGGGCGTCGGGCATCACTTCAGGCGCAAGGGCTCCAGCAGCGCCCCGTCATATTCGGGATGCGAAATCCTGCCCAGCTCCAGCATGCGCCGCAGGATATAGACCTGCCGCTGCCGCGCCCGGCGCGGATTGGCGACCGGGTTGTTCGCCGAGGGTGCCTTGGGCAGGCCGGCCAGCATCGCTGATTCGGCCAGCGACAGTTGCGCCAGCGGCTTGCCGAAATAGGTCCGCGCCGCATCGGCGAAGCCATATGCGCCCTGGCCGAGATAGATCTTGTTCAGGTACAGCTCGAGGATCTCGTCCTTGCTCAGCGCGTCCTCGATTTGGTATGACAGCAGCACCTCGTACAGCTTGCGCGTATAGGTCTTGTCGCGCGACAGGTAGAAGTTGCGCGCCACCTGCATGGTGATGGTCGATGCGCCCTGCGACAGGTCGTCCGAGAGGTTGGCGACGCCCGCGCGGACCACGCCGACGTAGTCGATGCCGTCATGCACGTAGAAGCGCTCGTCCTCGATCGCCACCACGGCGTCGATCAGCTCGCGCGGATAGCGCGACAGCGGGACATAGCCAGCGGTGCGGCGGAAATCCGTCAGCGCCTCCAGCGACGGCAGCTGCCGCTGGACGGCGAGGAGGGCAACGGTGGCAAGCAGCGCGCCCCCGACCACGGCGAGCACCAGCAGCTTGGCGAAGGCGGACCAGAGACTTTTCATGCGGCGTATTGTGCCAGCCGCGGGCGGCGCGGAGCGAGTCCCTGCTGTCCCTCTCGCGCGCGGCGGGTGGTGCCGCGGAGGTCAGCCCTTTGGTACCGGTACGCCCGCCGCCTGTGCCAGCTGTTCCAGGTTGCGCCAGATCGCCGGGTTGATGTCGATGGCGTCGGCCGCATGCTCCCGGTTGGCCGCCTCGAACTCGCCCGGATACTGCACGCGGTCGAATCCCGGCGCCGTCGGTGTGTCGTGCAGGCATTTGACGAACGCCTCCACCTCCGCGCTTTCCCGGCTCAGGCCGAGGTCAATACGCCGTGAGGAGTCCATGATGAAACTCTCCCTTGATTCCGCCCGCCGTTTTGCGCGCGACCTGCTGGTGGCGCAGTCGGTACCCGAGGACATCGCCGACGACGCATGGCGTCCTCATGGCGTCCTCATGGCGCCCTCATACCCAGCCCAGCCAGCGCCAGTACGTTGCCGCGAACAGCAGCATCAGGGCATAGCCGACGATGGTGATCGGGATGCCGATGCGCGCGAACTGGCGGCCATTGAAGGTCTCGGTGCCCAGGCACACCATGTTCTGCGGCGCGTTGATCGGCAGGATAAAGCCGAAGCTCACGGTAAAGCCCAGCAGCATGGTGATGCCGACGCGGTTGATGTCGCCCGGCAGTGTCTGCAGCACCGAGATCAGGATCGGCAGCAGCGCCGCGGTCAGTGCGGTGGCGCTGGCAAAGCCCAGGTGGATCAGGATCAGGAATGCCGCCAGGATGGCGAACACCACCACCGCGCCCTGCGTGGCCAGGCCGGAATGCGTCACCACGAACTCGCCGAGCCACTGGCCGGCCTTGGTGGACAGCAGCGCCGTGCCCAGGCTGATGCCAACGCCGAACACGATCAGCGTGCCCCACGGCGTGCGCTGCTGCATGGTCTTCCAGTCCATCACGCCGATGCGCGGCAGCATCAGGATCACCAGGCCCACAAAGGTTACCGTGGCGGTATCGAAGCTGTGCAGCTTGCCTTCGGTGGCCCAGAACAGCAGCAGGCCGATCGACACCGCGGCCAGCCGCTTCTGCGGGGCGGTCATCGGCCCCAGGACGGCCAGTTCGCGCTGCACGGCTTCCTTGCCGCCGGGAATGGCTTCGGTCTCGGGCGGCAGCAGCCAGCGCACCAGGAAGAAAAGCACCACCGACATGACCATCGCCCATGGCGCGCCCGCGATCAGCCATTGCAGCCACGTGATCCGCTCACCGAGCAGCTTGTCCATGAATCCCACCGTCAGCAGGTTCTGCGCGGCGGCGGTCTGGATGCCGACGTTCCAGATGCTGGTGGCCTGCGCCACCGTGATCATGATGCCGGCGGCGATATTCGATTTCTTGTCGACGCCGAACGCGGCGATCACGCCCATCATGATCGGCACCACGCAGGCGCTGCGCGCGGTGGCGCTCGGCACCACCAGGCTCAGCGCGATGGTGACGGCGATCGTGCCGACCAGGATGCGGCGCGTGCTGGTGCCGATGGCCGACAGCGTCACCAGCGCGATGCGCCGGTCCAGCCCGGTCACGGTCATGGCCGCGGAAATGAACAGCGCCGCAGCCACCAGCGCCAGCGCGGTGTTGGAGAAACCGGCCAGCGCCATGCCCAGCGCCCGGGAGGTGCCGTACTGCACGCTGGGATCGTTGACCGTCGGCGCGAAGCCGATCAATCCGGCCATCAGCGACGTGATCATGATCGCGCTGGTCTCGTACGAGACCGCCTCGGTGATCCACACCACGATGGCGAAGGCAAGGATGGCCAGCATGCGCTGGCCGGCAATGGTCAGGCCTTCGGGCTGCGGGATCGCGAGTACGCCGAGCAGCACGGCGACGGCGACGAACAGGCCCCAGTGCAGCGTCATCTTGGGCGCGGCGGCGCTGGCGGTTGCAGCGGTAGCCGGGTCCGTGGGCGGAGCGGGTGAGGCAGGGGAAGCGTGAGAGGTATCGGGCATCGCCGTTATCCTTTTCGTTGACGATCCTTGTCGAATATCTCGACACGGCGCTCGACACGGCGTACTGGCGATCCGGTGCGGCGGGCCGGCAACCGGGCCGGCGAGGCATTGTCGGCCGCGAGGCGGCATCCGCGTCTGGCTTGCTCCAGCGGCCGGGCTTCTGGCCTGGCCGCCGCGTTCGACATGATAGGAATTGTCCGAGCCGGCAGGGGGTGATGTCGAGGTTTCCAAGTGCCTCATTGCGCCAGCAATGATTCAGATCAAGTTCTGCTTCGGACGGCGAAATCTTGCGGCGGATTTGTTATCCCATCTGTAAAGGCAGGCGCCACAAGGCGTGGCGGGCGATGCGGCGCACGCGCCGCCGGGGCCGCCCAGCCAGGTGATGCATGCGTCGGGGCGATCTGAAATAATTGGAGCCGATGATGAAGGTTTTAGTACGCGGGCTGAAGGCAGGACTCAGCGCCACGGCGCTGCGCCAGGCACTGGCGAAGTACGCCAGCATCCGCTCGGTCGAGCTGGTCGAGGCCGGCGACCCGAAGCGTCCGTGGGCCTGGGTCGATATCGACGCCAGCGCGCTGGCGGTGTGGAAGCTGGTGGCGCGGCTGGACCGGCGCTATGTCGCCGGCTGCCACCTGCGCTGGCATGTGCCGGCCTACCGCTGCCGCTGACTCTGGCCGCTGACCTTGGATTCACGCGGCTGCCGGGTCCGCATCGATAAAAAAACAGTCAGGGAGCAACAATGAACAAATGGTTCCGATGGGCGTTTCCACAGGGCCACGCGGTCGTGTCGCCAGGACCGGCGGCACCGGACAGCACGGCCGGCAACGCGGCGCTGGAATTCGACACCATCAGCAATGCGCGTGACCTTGGCGGCCTGCGCGGTGCCGCCGGACGCCGCGTGCGCAGCGGCCGGCTGTATCGCAGCGGCAACCCGGCGCTGGCCAGCACGGCCGACCTGGACCGGCTGCATGCGCTCGATCTCGACGTGGTGGTCGACTTCCGCTCTCCCGGCGAGAAGTCGCCGGACGAGGCCGGCTTCGGTGCGCGCTTCAACTGGGTGGCGGTGCCGGTGCTGGACGGCAGCATGGCGATGGACGTGCTCATGCCGCGCCTGCGCGCCAGCACCCCGGCGCAGATCGACGGCTTCATGCTGGAGGTCTACCGCGATTTCCCGGTGCGCTACCGCGACGCCTTCGGCGGCTTCATGCAGACCGCGCAAGAGGGCAAGACGCTGCTGTTCCACTGCACCGCGGGCAAGGACCGCACCGGCTTTGCCTCGCTGCTGCTTCTGTCGGCGCTGGGCGTGGCGCAGGACGATATCCTGGCCAATTACCTGGAATCGAACCAGCGCAATGCACGCTTCAACGAAACGGCGCTGGCGCGCATGGCGCGGCTGGGTGTAAGCGCCGAGGCCATGATGCCGCTGCTTGAGGTCCGTGCCAGCTATCTCGATGCCTCGCTGCAGGCGATCGAGCAGGGCTGGGGCAGCGTCGACAACTACCTGGGCGATGCGCTTGCCGTCGACGTCGCGCAGCTGCGCGCGCACTACCTGGAAGGCTGAGGAACGGCGACCCATGCTTGAACTCCAGGGAGCCATCTGGTTCCGCTCCGGCTCGCAGGACTGGGGCGGCAAGGACCGCATCGCGCTGCTCGCCGCCATCGGCGAGCACGGTTCGATCACCGCGGCCGCGCGCGCGGTCGGCATCAGCTACAAGGCAGCGTGGGACGCCATCGACCTGATGAACAACAGCGCCGGAGAAGCGCTGGTCGTGCGCGCCGCCGGCGGCAAGGGCGGCGGCGGCACGCGCCTGACGGCGCGCGGCGAGCAGCTGATCCGCACCTACCGCGCGCTGGAGGACGAGCACCGGCGCTTTGTCGCGCAGCTGTCGCAGCTGGGCGAGGGTGCTGCCGAAGATATCCACCTGATGAGGCGAATGATGATCAAGACCAGTGCGCGCAACAAGCTGTTCGGGCACGTCGCCAGTGTGCGCGGCGGCGCTGTCAACGACGAGGTGGCGCTGGCGCTGCCGGGCGGCCAGCAGATCGTGGCGACGATCACGCATGAAAGCGTCGAGACGCTGGGGCTGGCTGCGGGGGCGGAGGCATTCGCGCTGATCAAGGCATCGTCCGTGCTCGTGGGATTGCCCGATCCGGGCATGCGGCTGTCGGCACGCAACCAGTTGCCGGGCGTGGTTTCGCGGGTGTTGCCTGGGGCGGTCAATGCGGAGGTGGTGATCGAGCTGGATGGTGGCGGCACCATCGCAGCGATCGTCACCAATGGCAGTGTCGAGGCGCCGGGGCTTGCCGTGGGCGTGCCGGCAGTGGCGGTGTTCAAGGCGTCTAGTGTGATCCTGGGAGTGGTGGGATGAGGCTGGCATATGCAAGAGCGGCAAGAGCGGCAAGAGCGGCAAGAGCGTTGGAACTTGCCAATACCCCTGGCGATCGCTCCCCTCGCCCGCTAGCGGGCGAGGGGTGGGGGAGAGGGCCGGCGCGTCAACGAAGTACCGGCCCTCGCCTTAACCGCGCCTGCGTCGACCTGCCGCGCGCTCAGGCCACGCGCGCCGACACCGGCGCGTAGACCGGCGGATGGTGGCGGCCGGTGCCGCTGCCGAAGATGCGGCCTTCGCGGATCTCGAGCACGTGGTCGCCCAGTGCTTCGACGTCGGCGGGATCATGCGAGATCACCAGCATCGGCACGTCCAGGCTCGCCTGCAGCGAGCGCAGCTCGGCGCGCATGCGCGAGCGCAGCGCGGGATCTAGCGCCGAGAACGGTTCGTCGAGCAGGACGATATCCGGCTGCGCCACCAGCGCGCGCGCCAGCGCCACGCGCTGCTTCTGGCCGCCGGAAATCTCGGCCGGATAGTTGCCGACGATCTCGTCCAGCCCGAAGGCATCGATCCAGCGCCGGGCTTCCGGCGGGATCGCCCCGCGGCGCGGGTTGCGCCAGCCGCGCGCCAGCCCGAAGGCGACGTTCTGGCCCACGGTCAGGTGCGGGAACAGCGCGTATTCCTGGAAC
This sequence comes from Cupriavidus phytohabitans, assembly GCF_000426345.1. Taxonomy (GTDB): domain Bacteria; phylum Pseudomonadota; class Gammaproteobacteria; order Burkholderiales; family Burkholderiaceae; genus Cupriavidus. The sequence goes on from NZ_AUFE01000026.1 coordinate 32,641, forward strand.
AGGTAAGCCACGCGGCGCTCCTGCGGGCGGACGTCGATGCCCGCGTCGCTGTCGAACAGCGTGCGCCCGTTCAGCTCGATGCGGCCGCTGTCGGGGGCGAGCAGCCCGGCGATGGCGCGCAGCGTCAGGCTCTTGCCGGCGCCGGACGGCCCGAACAGCGCGATGCGGCGGCTGTCGGAGTCGAAATCGATATCGAGCGCAAACTGCCGGTCGGCCGACACCATCTGCTTGCGGATGCTGACATGCATGCCCATGGCGTTGCTCACCGTACCGCACGCGGGCGCAGGCGCCGGCGTTCGTAGAGTTCGGCGGGATTGCGCGCGGCGGCGGGCACCAGCCGCCCGGCGACCACCAGCAGCAGCACGCATGTGACCGAGGTCACCAGCACCAGCAGGTTGGCGGTGTTGTCGTCGCCGGCCTGCACGGCCTCGTAGATCGCCACCGACAGCGTCTGCGTGCGCCCCGGCAGGTTGCCGGCGACCATCAGCGTGGCGCCGAACTCGCCCAGCGCCCGCGCGAAGGCCAGCAGCACGCCGGCGATGATGCCGCGCGCGGCCAGCGGCAGGGTCACGCGGAAAAAGATGCCGGATTCGGAGACGCCCAGCACGCGCGCGGCGTTTTCCAGCTGGTGGTCGACGCCCTCGAACGCCGCGCGCGCGGACTTGAGCACCAGCGGGAAGGCCACGATGGTCGAGGCCAGCACCGCGCCCTGCCAGGTAAAGACCAGCTCGATGCCGAGGCTGGACAGCCACTCGCCAAACACGCCACGCCGGCCCACCAGCACCAGCAGGTAGTAGCCGAGCACGGTCGGCGGCAGCACCAGCGGCAGCGTCAGCACCGCGTCGACCACGTCGCGCAGCGGCGAGCGCCAGCGCGCCAGCGCCCACGCCGCGCCGACGCCGAGCACGGCGTTCAGCGCGGTGGCCCAGCCCGCGACCTTCAGCGACAACAGCAGCGGGACCCAGATGGCATCCATGGCGTGGTGGAAATCAGGGCTTCAGGAAGCCGTAGCGCGACAGGATCGCCTGGCCCTCCGGCGACGCCACGAAGTCGACGAACTGCGCGGCTTCCTTCTGCTGGCGGGTCTGGCTGGTGATGGCGATCGGGTAGGTCACCGGGGTGCGGCTAGGCACGCGCACGGCCACCTTGACCTTGTCCGGCATCACCGTGGCGTCGGTGGTGAAGACGAAGCCGGCCTCGACCTCGCCGCGCGCCACGTAGTCCAGGCTCTGGCGCACGTTCTGTGCCGGCACGCCCTTGGCGGCGACCGCGTCCCACAGCCCGGCGGCTTCCAGCGCGCCGCGGGTGTAGCGGCCGACCGGCACCGAGGCCGGGTTGCCATAGGCGATGCGCTTCACTTCCGGGCGGGTCAGGGCCTGCAGCGAGCCGATTTTCAGCTTGCTGTCCGACGGCACGATCAGCACCACCTCATTGGCGGCGAAGTCGCGGCGCGAGGCGGACGCGACCACCTTTTCGGCCTCGGCCTTGTTCATCGCCTCCTGGTCGGCCGAGGCGAACACGTCGGCCGGCGCGCCCTTGACGATCTGCTGCATCAGCACGTCGGACGCGCCGAAGTTCAGCACCACCTTGGTCCCGGGATGGGCGCGCTCGTACGACTTGGCCAGCGACTTGAAGGCGTTGGTCAGGCTGGCGGCGGCGGAGACCACCAGGTCGGCGCCGAAGGCCGGCCCAGCGGGCAGGGCCAGCGCCAGGGCGGTCAGCATGGCACCGGTGGCGCCGGCAAGAACGGAGCGGCGCCCGGTGCGGGCGGAGCGGAACGCGGACATGGGAATCCTAAGCGAAGCGGCCAGGAAAGCTGGTGCTGGAATGGGTGGACTGTCAGGCGCAATATACGTCCGTATATAGCGGTGCGTCAATGATGCGCCGTGCCCGATGCCATGGGTATTCGGGCGCGAATAAGTGCTGTATCAGGGGCTGCGTATGTTTCCCGGGGCCGGAGGAGGTTCGGGCGAGGGTAGGGGGCTGGCGCCATTGCAGCGCCAGCTTTTCCGGCTTCAGGCCGGTGGCGTGCCTTCCTTGAACAACGACTTCAGCTGGGTGCGCAGCTCAGGGGTGTCCTGGTGCTGGTGCACCGCGACCGCGTGCTGGACCGCGGCTTCGAGCAGTTCGTCTTCACTGTCGGCGCTCAGCGCAACCGTGCAGCCGATGTCGCTCGGGAACTCGCGGCAATCGATAAACTTGCGTCCCATGGTGCCTCCTGTCACCGGCCGCGCGGCCGGTGTATCCAGTATAGGCAGGGGGGCCGGCTACTACAGCACCGGCGTCAGCACGTTGCCATCGGCCAGGAGCGCATCGAGATTCTGCCGGGTCAGCGCGGTCATCGCGGCGCGGGTTTCGTGCATGCCGCTGATGTTCGTGCGGCGGCGGGTTATGCTGCGGCTTCCCATTTCTTCCGTGACGAACATCGCCATGAAAACCATCTACCTGGCCGGCTTCGACGTCTTCCGCAAGGATGCCATCGCCTGGGGCGAGCAACTCAAGTCGCTGTGCGCGGCGCATGGCTTCACCGGGCTGTATCCGCTCGACAAGGCGGCGCCGGCAGGCCTGTCGGCGCGGGACACGGCGCGCTGGATCTATGACGCCAATATCGCGCTGCTGCGCCGTGCCGACATGGTGATGGCCAACCTCGACGATTTCCGCGGGCCGGGAGAGCCAGACTCGGGCACGGCCTTCGAAGTGGGGTTTGCGGTGGCGCTGCAGAAGCCGGTATGGGGCTACAGCGCGGATCCGGGAACGGTGCGCGACCGCGCCACGGTGGTGACCGATGGGGACGGCCGGCCGCTGGATGCGCGCGGGTTTGTGGTGGAGGATTTCGGCTTGCCCGTGAACCTGATGCTGGCGTGCCCGGTGAAGCTGGTGCGGGGCGGCGGAATGCCTGGCGGCGATGGCCGAGGCCATCCACCGGCGTGCGGCCGAAGCGGCGGCAAGGCGCGAGCGCGATGCGGCGGTGTGGGGGGATGACTGAGAGCGTCCCTCTACCGCCGGTTTGCTCCCCGCTCCCGCTGAGGCGAGAGGGAGAACACACCTTGCTTAGGCCAGATCGGGCGGCTCAGGCGCGCCTTCCTTCCGGCAAGCTCCGTCGCGTTCGGTCTATCGGCGAAGTGCCTCCACTCCCGCGGCAATGTCCTTCGCCGTGCTTGCCACGATCTCGCGGTAAGCCGCCACCACGCCATCGACCTCGCCGGGCGCGGACAACTCCGCCTGCGTGCGGCCGCTGACCACCTTGCCGTCCGGGAGTCGCCGCACCGTCCAGTTGATCGTGGCGCCCGCGCGCTGCCCGACATCCGCGTCGAGCCGCAGCACTTCCGTCGTGATCCGGTACAGCGGCTGCACGTCCGACAACCCCTGCTGGTAGGTGTCGACGGCGCCCAGAGTCGCCTGCAGGCGCTGCGACAACGCGTCGCGCAGTTCATCCGGCAGCGGCGACGACCAGCGCGCCAGGTCGAGCAGGCGCAGGCTGGCGTCATTGCCGCCGTCGCGCACCACCAGCTGCGGCCGGTTAAGCCGCTCCGGCACGCGCACCGGCGCGACTTCCAGCCACAGCGTGTTGGTCGACGCCGCCGGTGTCGGCGCCGGCAGCGTGGCGACATCCGCAGGCCCCTGGGCCAGCGTGTAATAGCGCGGTTCCGGCGAGGCACAACCGGCGAGCACGGTGGCGCCGATTGCGCTGGCAATGGCGCGGCGTGCCAGCACGGAGGCAAGTGCGGAGTTTTGGGGATGGCGCTTCATCAGTCTTTCTCCGGCTTGCCGCGCAGCAGCGCTTCGGGATGGCGTTCGAGGTAGTCGGTCAGCGTGCGCAACGACGTGGCGGTGCGCGTCAGTTCCTGCAGCATGCGGCGCGTGTCCTGCTGCAGCGGCGCATCCGACGCCAGCGTGCCGTTGGCCGCAGTCAGCGTCTTGCGCGCGTCCTGCAGCGCCGCCAGCACCTGCGGCGCGACGTCGCCGTTGAGCTGCTGCACCAGCTGGTCGGCCGTGTCGAGCGTCTTGTTCAGGCTCGCCACGGTGGTACGCAGGTCCTGGCCGATCTGGTCGAACGGGATCTTGTCGATGCGGTTGACGATATCGCCGACCTGCGCCTGCAACTGGTCGAAGGTGCCCGGCGTGGTGGCGAACTCGGGGATCGGCGCATCCAGGTCGACCTTGGCGGGCGGCGCCTTCGGGAAGAAGTCGAGCGCCACGTACAGCTGGCCGGTAAGCAGGTTGCCGGTGCGCAGCTGCGCGCGCATGCCGCGCTTGAGCAGGCCCTCGATGATCTGACGGGCGCGCGCGCGGTCTTCCACGTCGCGTTCGCGGAAGCCCATGCGCGACGGGTACAGCTCGACCACCACCGGCATGCGGAAAGCCTTCTTGTCGCGCTGGTATTCGATGCCGATCGAGCGCACCTGCCCGACGATCACGCCGCGGAAGTCCACCGGCGCGCCCGGCGACAGGCCGCGCACCGACTGGTCGAAGTTGAGCACGGCCAGCGTCGGCGCCAGTTCCTCGGGCTCCTTCATGGCGTCGGACTGGTCGGCGGCCAGCAGGAATTGCGTGTTTTCCGCGGCGGCGTCGGTGGCGGTGGTGCGGTCCGGCGCCTGGAACGCAACGCCGCCCAGCAGCACCGTCACCAGCGATTGCGTCGACAGCTTGAGCCCGCCGGCATCGAGCTTGAGGTCGACGCCGCTGGCATGCCAGAAGCGCGTGTCGGCGGTGACCAGCTTGTCATAGGGCTTGTTGACGAACACGCGCAGCGTGATGTCGCGCCCGTTGGGCTCCAGCTGGTAGGCTACCACCTGGCCCACCTGCACGCGCCGGTAGTAGACCGGCGAACCGATGTCGAGAGAGCCCAGCTCCGACGCGCGCAGCACGAACTGCTTGCCGGATGCGTCGGTGGTCACCACCGGCGGCACTTCCAGGCCCTTGAATTCGCGCGTGGTCTCGCCGGACTTGCCGGCATCGACGCCGATATAGGCGCCCGACAGCAGCGTCTCCAGCCCCGACACGCCGCTGGCGGCGAAACGCGGGCGCACCACCCAGAAGCGCGTGTCGGCCACGGCGAAGTTCTCGGCGTCCTTGGTCAGGTCGATCGAGGCGATCACGTGCGAACGGTCGCGCGCGAGCCGCACCGACTTGACCAGGCCGATATCGACGTCCTTGTAGCGCACCGCGGTCTTGCCCGGCGTCAGGCCCTCGGCGGTGCGGAAGCTGACGGTGATCTCCGGCCCGCGCGAGGCCAGCGTGTGCACCAGCAGCGACACGCCGACGACCGCCGCGACGATCGGGATCAGCCACACCAGCGATGGCAGCCAGCGCGCGCGGCGCCGGCGCTCGGGCCGCGGCAGGCCGGGTGCGCCAGCGGGATTGGGCGGATGTTGTTCAGTGTCGGGCATTGTCGTCTTCCAGCGAATCCCACAGCAGGCGCGGATCGAAGCTGAGCGAGGCCAGCATGGTCAGCACCACGACCGCGCCGAAGGCCAGCGCGCCGCCGCCTGGGATGATGGTGGCCAGCGCCCCGGCCCGCACCAGCGAGGCCAGCAGCGCCACCACGAAAATATCGAGCATCGACCAGCGGCCGATCACCTCCACCAGCCCGTACAGACGGGTCTGCTGCCGGATGCGCCAGGTCGCGCGGAAATGCACCGACAGCAGCAGGAAGGTGAGGATCACCATCTTCAGGAGCGGCACGATGATGCTTGCGATCAGCACCAGCACGGCCAGCATGCGCGAGCCGGATAGCCACAGGTAGATCACGCCGGACAGGATGGTGTCGCGCTGGGTGCCGAGGATCGATTGCGTGACCATCACCGGCAGCATGTTGGCCGGGATGTAGAGGATAAAGGCCGCCAGCAGGAACGCCCAGGTGCGCGCCAGGCTGTCCGGCTTGCGGTGGTGCAGGGTGGCGCCGCAGCGCGGGCAGGGCTCGCCTTCCAGCGTGCGCGGGCTGACCAGGTCGCAGGCGTGGCAGGAGAGCAGGCCCAGGCGGCTGGCGGTTGGCACCTGCGGCAGCGGCTTGCGTTCGTCGTCGTCGGTCAGTCCGGCCACCACCTCGCGCGCGAGACGGCGCGGGTGCGCCAGGCGGTCGGGGCGCGGCGGCCGTTGAGGTTGCCGCGGGGTCGCGTCCGTCATTGTCCTTTCCCGCTTGTGCCGCCTGCCGCGTCCGCCTCATCGTCCGGCGTTTCCAGGTAGCGCCACAGGTCGCGCGGGTCGAACGAGAGCATCGCCGCCAGCACGATCACCAGCGCGGCGAACGACCACAGCGCAATGCCAGGCAGCACGCGCGCCATCGTGGACAGCTTCACCAGCGTAACCAGCACGCCGATCATGAAGACCTCGATCATGCCCCACGGCCGCGTCTGGCGGATGCCGCGCACGATGCGGTCGAAGCCCATGGGCATGCGGTGCCGCGCCATCGGCACCAGCAGGTAAGCCATCATCAGCAGCTCGGACAGCGGGAACAATATGGTGGTGGCGAACACCAGCACCGCCACCAGTGCCATGCGGTCCTCATACAGGGCCTGCACCGCGCCCAGCAGCGTGGTTTGCGTGCGCACGCCCTTGAGGTCCATCTCGACGATGGGGTAGGCGTTGGATACCAGGAACAGGATCAGCGCGGTGATTACCAGCGGCAGCAGGCGCCGGTAATGGCGCCGGCTCTCGCGGTACAGCTCGCCGCCGCAGCGCAGGCACAAAGCGCGCTCGCCGGGCGAGATCGGGGTGCGCTCGTAGACCGCATCGCAGTATTCGCACGCCACCAGCCGGTGCAGCGCGGCGGGGGAGGTATCGGGCAATGCGGGGGCGTTGTCGGGACCTGCCATCAGCCGTTCAGCCGGGGTGCTTGCCGGTGGTCGCCGGCGGCACGTCGGGGTTGTCGACCACGGCGGGGACTGCCGGCGTCGCCCCAGCGGGCGTCGTCACCGCGGGCACCGCTGCCGGCGCGCCGCCCGCCTTCAGGTCGCGCGCGAGATCCTGCGCCAGCTCGTCCTGCGAGCCGATGGTCCAGTCGCGCAGCAGCGCATACGCCACCGCCAGCAGCGTCGGGCCGATGAACACGCCCAGGAAGCCGAACGCCAGCGCGCCGCCCAGCACGCCCAGCATGATCCAGATCAGCGGCATGCCGGTGCCCTTGCTGATCAGCAGCGGCTTGACGATGTTGTCCGCCATGCTGACCACGCCCACGCCCCAGATCACCAGGAAGATCGCCCAGCCGGTGGAACCGGTGTGGTACAGCCACAGCGCCGCCGGCAGCCACACCAGCGGCGGGCCCACCGGCACCACCGACAGGAAGAAGGTGACAAAGCCAAGGATGGCCGCGCCCGGCACGCCGGCGATCCAGAGCCCGACGGCGGCCAGCACCGCCTGGATAAAGGCCGTGCCGAGCACGCCATAGACCACGCCCTTGACCGTGCTGCCGGCCAGTTCCAGCAGATGGTCCGCACGCTCGCCGGCAATGCGGCGCATGCCCGCGCGCAGCCACGCAATGGCGAACTCGCCGCCGGTATAGAAAAAGAACGCCAGGATGATCGACAGCGCCAGCTGTCCCAGCCCCGCGCCGATCGACAGGCCGGCGCCGAGCAGCACATGCCCGACCGGCGCGATCAGCTTGCGCAGGTTGGCCACCATCTCGGAATCGGCGTTGACGATGCTGTTCCACGAGCCTTGCAGGTAGGTGCCGACATAGGGCAGGCTGCTCAGCCATTGCGGCAGCTGCGGGATGCCCTGCTCCATGTACCGGTTGACCAGGGCCGCCAGGTCGTCCACGTGCGCCGAGAAGCTGGCGCCGGCGTAGACAAAAGGCCCGAGCACGATCACCGTGGCCAGCAGCACGCAGATCAGCGCCGCCAGGCTGCGCCGGTTGCCGAGCCAGCGCGACAGCACCATGTACGGGTACCACGAGCTGTAGGCCAGGATCGCGCCCCACAGCAGTGCCGTGGTGAACGGTGCGAGCACCAGCAGTGACCCGCCGATCAGCACGATCAGCGCAAAGACTGCAGCGATCTTCTCGATTAACTGGCCGGAACTCATTGATGGCTCTCCCTGGGCCCGCCGGTGTGACGGAAACGGCGTAAATATAGCCTACGCCGGGGCGGGCGATGCCAAAGGGCTGCTGGAACGGTGCTTCAGGCGCCACCACCGCGGTGCGCCGGCGCAGCATGCCCGGACGCATCCACAGTGCCATAGCTTTGTGACGTTGAACAGCGCGGCTTCCGTGCTGTCAAGGCAGGAGGGAAAAGGCGCCGGGCAGGGCCGGCGCCGGGGGCGTGCGGGCTTCAGCCCGGCACGGCCATCACGCCGCTCTTGAGCAGGGCGGCAACCAGGTCGGACTGCGTCACCATGCCGACCACGCGGTGCTTGTCGTCGATCACCGGCGCATGGTGCAGGCCGCCGTCGGAGAAGGCCTGCGCCAGTTCCACCATCGGCTGGTCGGGGCGGGCGGTGACCACGGCGCGCGTCATCAGGTCGCGCACGGTGCCAGCCAGCCGGCGCGCGCCGGTATCGCGCTGCGCGGCGAAGAAATCACTCTGCGTGATGATGCCCTCGAGCCGGTTATTTGCATCGACCACGGGCAGCGCCTTGATGCGGTGCCGCGACAGCAGGTGACCGGCCTCGTGCGCCGGCTGGTCCGGCCGCACCATGACGACGTCCCGCGACATGATCTCGCTGCACAGGACGTTGCCGAAGTGGCGCCGGTACGCGTGCAGCTGTGCCGCCACCAGGATGGCTTCCAGGTCGTCTTCTTCGATGTCGAGGAATTCGCCGCGTGCCTGCAGGGCCGCGTCCAGGTCGGCGCGGGTAAAGCCCACGCGCTGCGTCGGCGGCACGTCCCTGGTGCCGTGCTGCACCGCAGGCTCGGGCGGGCGGTGCGGGTAGCGCCGCCGCGACAGGTTGTTGAAGGCCAGCGCCATCAACAGCAGCAGCATCGAGTTGAACAGCACCGGCACCACCACGAAGCCGAAACCGAGCGCGCTGACCGCCGGCCCGCCGAATACCGCGGTGATGGCCACGGCGCCGCTGGGCGGGTGCACGCAGCGGAACTGGAACATCACGGCAATCGCCACCGCCACCGCTGTCGCCGCGGCAATGCCGGGATCCGGAATCCAGCGCGCGCAGGCCACGCCCACCAATGCCGCAAACAGGTTGCCGCCGATGATCGACCACGGCTGCGCCAGTGGCGAAGACGGCACCGCGAACAGCAGCACCGCCGAAGCGCCCATGGGCGCGACGAACCAGGGGTTGAATCCGCCCAGCGTCTGGTGGCTGATCCATTCGGTGAAGAACAGGCCAAGCAGCGCGCCAAGGCAGCTCTTGATGCGCTCATGGCGGTTGGCAGCGACCGGCAGCGGGACAAAAGTGCGCAGCCATGCACGGGTATTTTGCGCCAGCGAGGCGTCAGCGGGGGCGGTTGGCATTCTTGGACGGGGGGCGGCTTGGAATGGTGCACGTAATATATCACGCGGTGATATATTTGGCCGCCTTTGGTGCAGCGCATCCCTGAGTTGGGGCGTGATGCACCGCACAAGAGCAAACAGGACAAGAGCAAAAGGAGTCGCCCCCCTATGACGTTCCCTGCGTCACCCACCGCCGCGCCCGTCGAGAAGCGCGACTACGCGGTCAACCGCCGCCTGCTGATGCTGTCGGCGATCGCGCTCGGCATCGGCGCGCTCAGCACCGTCGCGGCCAGCGTGCTGGTCAACCTGATCCGCTTCTTCACCAACCTGTTCTTCTACCAGACGCTGTCGCTGGCCGAGCGCTCGCCGGCGGACCATGCGCTGGGCGCGTGGGTCATCGCGGTGCCGGTGGTCGGCGGCCTGGTGGTGGGGCTGATGGCGCGCTACGGCAGCGACAAGATCCGCGGCCACGGCATCCCCGAGGCGATCGAGGCGGTGCTGTTCGGAAAGAGCAAGATGTCGGCGCGGGTGGCGGTGCTCAAGCCGCTGTCGTCGGGCATCGTGATCGGCAGCGGGGGGCCGTTCGGCGCCGAGGGGCCGATCATCATGACCGGTGGCTCGCTGGCGTCGCTGCTGGCGCAGTACCTGCACCTGAGCGCCGGCGAGCGCAAGGCGCTGCTGGTGGCCGGGGCGTGCGCGGGCATGACGGCGATCTTCGGCACGCCGGTGGCGGCGGTGCTGCTGGCGGTGGAGCTGCTGCTGTTCGAGCTGCGCCCGCGCAGCCTGCTGCCCGTGGCGCTGGCCTGCGCGGTGGCGGGCTTCCTGCGGCCGCTGCTCTTCGAGGCAGGCCCGCTGTTCCCAATGCAGACCGCGGCCGCTGGCACGCCCGCGCTGGCCTCGTGCGTGATCGCCGGACTGTTGTGCGGCGCGCTGGGCGCGGGGCTGACGCTGGCGCTGTACCGCACCGAAGATGCGTTCTCGCGCCTGCCGCTGCACTGGATGTGGTGGCCGGCGATCGGCGGGCTGGTGGTCGGCATCGGCGGGTATTTCGAGCCGCGCGCGCTGGGCGTGGGCTATGACGTGATCGGTGACCTGCTCAACCACCGCATTGCCATCGGCATTGCGCTGGGCCTGCTTGCGGTCAAGGCAGTGATCTGGATCGCTGCGCTGGGTTCCGGCACGTCGGGCGGCGTGCTGGCCCCGCTGCTGATGCTCGGCGCCGGGCTTGGCACGGTGCTGGCGCCGTGGCTGCCGGGCGGTTCGCCCGAGCTGTGGGCGCTGGTGTGCATGGCCGGCGTGCTCGGCAGCGTGCTGGGCGCGCCGCTGACCGCGATCGTGTTCGCCTTCGGGCTGACGCATGACACGCAGGCGCTGCTGCCGTTGCTGCTGACGACGGCGGTCGCGTACGGCTTCTCGGTGCTGACCATGAAGCGGTCGATCATGACGGAGAAGATCGCCCGGCGCGGCCTGCATATCTACCGCGAATACGGCGTCGACCCGCTCGAGCGCGCCCATGTGGGCGAGCTGATGACGCATGAGGTGGTGACGATCGACGCCGACTTGCCGGTGGCCGATGCCATGGCGCGCTATTTCGGCGAGCACGCCGCGCATCGCGCCTATCCGGTGGTGGCGGACGGGCGCGTGCTGGGGATGCTGGAACGCGCCGCCATCCGCGGCGCGGCCGCCGGCGAGGTGTCGCCCGGCCTGCGCTGCCGCGACCTGCTGAGCGCGCCGGCGCAGGTGCTGCTGCCGGAGCAGACCGCGCGCGCGGCGGCAGGCAGCATGGCGGCGCTCAGCGTGGCGCGGCTGCCGGTGGTGGAGAGCGCGGACAGCATGCGGCTGGCGGGCATCGTGTCATTGCGCGACCTGCTGCGTGCGAGTTCGCAGGTTCACCATGAGGAAGCGCGGCGCGAGCGGCTGCGGGGTCGGGCGGCGGGCTGAAGACGTCGGCCTGCAGGGGGCGGTCGAGCTAGCTGCGACCCAGGCCAACGCTCCCTCCCCCGCAGTGGGAGAGGGAGCAAAACCGGCGGTATCCGGTGTCGCTACTTGTAAGTCGACAACAAAATACTCGTCTCCGTAGCACTGATCCCGTCGATCAACCGTATCCGGTCCAGCGTCCGGTCAAATGCCTCCAGCGTATCCGCGCGCAGTTCCGCAATGATGTCCCAGCGCCCGTTGGTCGTATGCAGCGCCTGCACGTTGGGCTCACCCCTGAGCGCCTGCAGCACCGTGCGCGCCTTGTTTCCCTCCACCGCGATCGTCATCCACGCCCGGATCCTGTGCGCCTCGGCCTCGGGCCGCAGGCGCACGGTGTAGCCGACGATCAGCCCTTCCTTTTCCAGCTTGTCGATGCGGTTCTGCACGGTCGCGCGCGACACGCGCAGCGCCTGCGCCAGCGCGGTGACCGGCGTGCGCGCGTTGTCGCGCAGCAGGGAGAGCAGCTGTTGATCGGTAGCGTCCATGGGTTTGAAGGCCGTTCTGTCGATTTGCCAATGAAGCCTGGCATTTTGCGCGAAGCAAGGCGCAAATTGCACAACTTGCTGGCTATTAGTTAACACCAGCCTGCACCAGAATGCAATCGACTGAATTCTTTCCAGAACCCCAAAGAAAAGGAGCCGCCGTGATCCGCACCCCCACGATCCTGCTTGTCGAGCCGACCTTCTACGACGTGTCGTACAGCATCAATCCGTGGATGGATCCCGCCGCCTGGGCGCGCGATCCGCGCGGCATGCACCGCAACGCCATGCAGTCCTTCGAAGCGCTGCGCGCGGCGCTGGGCCGGACCGGCCTCACGGTGGAAGTGGCCGCGGGCGCCCCCGGCCTGCCCGACATGGTTTTCCCGGCAAATGCCGCCGTGGTGCTCGACGGCCGCGCACTGCTGGCCCGCTTCCGTTACCCGCAGCGCCGCGGCGAAGAAGCGCCGTTCGCGCAAATCTTCGGCGCGCTGCGCGAGCGCGGCCTGCTCGATGAAGTGGCGCTGCTGCCCGAAGGCTGTTTCCAGGAGGGCGCTGGCGACTGCATCTGGGATGCTGGCCGTGGTCATTTCTGGGCCGGTTTCGGGCCGCGGTCGTCGCACGAGGCGGCCACCGCCGTGTCGGATTTCTTCGGCAAGGAAGTGGTGGCGCTGGAGCTGGCCACCGAGCAGAGCTACCACCTCGACGTGTGCTTCTGCCCGCTGTCCGGCGGCGAGATCCTCTATTACCCGCCGGCATTCAGCGAAGCGGCGCTGCGCGAACTGCGCGCACGGCTGCCGGCGCGCCTGCGCATCGAGGCCAGCGCCGACGACCTGAGCCACTTCAGCGTCAACGCCGTCAACCTGGACGACCAGGTGGTGATGACCCGCACCACGCCGCACCTGCGCACCGAACTGGGCCGGCGCGGCTATCAGTTGCACGAGGTCGACCTGACCCCATTCATGCTGTCCGGCGGCGGCGCCTATTGCATGACGCTGCGGCTCGACCGTAGTAGCGGGCCCGGCATCGCCGCGGCCGCGGCCTGATGCATCCGCCATCGCCAGCCAGGGAGACAATCATGAAAGAGACCGCCCGGTCGCTGTTCCTCGACGCCAACGACGTGGCCCGGCTGGTGGCCGCGCTCGGCGTGCAGCCCGCCATCGTGCAGATGGCAGAGCATGTCCGCCAGGACTTCCTGCGCTGGGATGCCTTTGACAAGTCCGCCCGCCTGGCCAGCCATTCCGCGCGCGGCGTGATCGAACTGATGCCGGTGAGCGACGGCATCCAGTACGCGTTCAAGTACGTCAACGGCCATCCGCGCAATGCGCAGCATGGCATGCCGACCGTGATGGCGTGCGGCCTGCTGGCCGAAGTCGAAACCGGCTTGCCGCTGATGCTGGCCGACCTGACGCTGGCCACCGCGCTGCGCACCGCAGCCACCTCGGCGCTGGCAGCGCAGGCGATGGCGCGGCCGGGCGCACGCACCATGGCGCTGATCGGCAATGGCGCGCAGGCCGAGTTCCAGGTGCTTGCGTTCCACGCCATGCTGGGCGTGCGCGAGATCGCGGCCTACGACATCGACCCCGCCGCCACGGCACGGCTGATACGCAACCTTGCCGGCGTGCCGGGGCTGTTGATCCGTGCCGCGGAGTCAGTGCAGGCCGCGCTGGACGGCGCCGACATCGTGTCCACCGTGACCGCAGACAAGACCCGCGCCACCATCCTGACGCCGGCGCAGGTGCGCCCGGGCATGCACCTGAACGCGGTCGGCGGCGATTGCCCCGGCAAGACCGAGCTGCATGCCGACATCCTGCGCCGGGCGCGCATCGTGGTGGAGTACGAACCGCAGACGCGCATCGAAGGCGAGATCCAGCAGCTGCCCGCCGATGCGCCCGTGACCGAGCTCTGGCAGGTGCTGGCCGGCGCCGCGCCGGGCCGCGCCGCGGCCGACGAAGTGACGGTGTTCGATTCGGTGGGGTTTGCGCTGGAAGACTACGCCGCGCTGCGCTGGCTCTATGCCGCCGCGCATGCCCGGCGCGCGGGCAGGGCGGTGGAGCTGGTGGCGATGCCGCCGGATCCGCGCAATCTCTATGGCTGGATGATGGCGCGGGCCGAAGGCCGCGACGCCGGGCTGGAACCGCAGAGGCTGGCGTCGCTGGCCTGACCGTGACGCGCTCCGGGCCGGAGCGCCCGGACTCAGCCGGCGCGCCCCATCATCAGCTGGGCGCGCAGGAAGCCCTTCACCTCTTCCAGCGACGGCGTCTTCAGGAACACCATGATGCCCCAGTGCTGCAGCGCGTCGGCCACGCCTTCATAGGCCTGGCGATTGGTGATGACCGCAAAGATCACGTGCTGGCTGGCAAAGAAATTCTGCAGTTTCTCGACGGTGGCCGACTCGGCGTCGTTGAGCTCGTCGACGTAGTACAGCACCACGCGCGGATGCGCGCTGACCGAGGTAATGACGGTGTCGAGCACATCGTCGACCACCACGCTCTTGAGCGGCAGCCCCCACTTGCCCAGCTGGCCGTGGATGCGCTGCGCTTCCTGGTGGTTGGGGTGGAATACCACCAGGTCGAGGCCATGGGGCGCCGCGGCTTCGGGTCCGATGCGCGTCGCCAGCAGGCGATGCACGGTTTCCTTGTGGATGCGCCGATGGCCGCCGTTGGTCTTCCAGGCGCCAAGCTCGCCACGCTCTACCATCTTCTGGACAGTGCCCAGCGAGACATTGAGAAGTTTTGCCGCTGTACGCGTACTGTAGTAAGGCTTTTCAGCCAGTGCCGGATCCAGTTTCATCCAATCACCCGTAGTCCTGAAGGCAGTCCGCGCCGGAAAGGCGCACGCGGTACCAAGGCACCTGCGCCGCGTATTGTCACTGCCAATGGTTGACTGACCCAGTGTCCTGGCCCGATCACCCGCCGGCCGGACGATTATTTATCGTCGATTTGACGCTTTTGTCATTTCCCGCAGACTGCCTGCAGTTGATTGCTTTGCATGCCCGGGTCCGGATTTGCCGGAAGCCCATAATATGCCGCAAAGGTCAGGTAATCAGTAAGAAAAAACTACAAATTCATCGAACTTTTGTTTTTCAACGCACACTGAAGACCGTGGCCGGCCGCGGAACTCGCTGTCAGTAACTGGAGACACCGTGCTGCCCGGGGTGGTTCCCCGCGCTACTGTCATCTTTGTTGCGTCGGCTGAATTCAGCCGACGCTCCAGACCACATCTGTCACGGCATGATGCATGCAGGATGCGGGACCGGCGCTACCGGTCTTGCAGGCCGTGCTTGCGCACCTTGTCGAACAGCGTGGTCTTGGCCACGCCAAGTGCCTCGCTGGCGCGGCTGAGGTTGCCGTCGTGCCTGCGCATGGCATCGGCGATCAGCGCGCGCTCGAACTGTTCGACCGCCTGCGCCAGCGGGAGCGCTTCCGGGGCGGCAGTGCCCTGGCCCGGGTTGCAGCCCAGCCCCAGGACGTGCCGCTCGGCCAGGTTGCGCAACTCGCGCACATTACCCGGCCAGGGGTAGGCAACCAGCGCCGCCAGCTCGGCCGCGCTGGCGGGCATGGCCTCTCGCTCGAAGCGCAGCGCCGCCTGCGCGACGAAATGCTCGAACAATGCCGGCACATCTTCGCGTCGCTCGCGCAGCGGCGGCAGCTCGAGCGTGATCACGTTCAGGCGGTAGTACAAATCGGCGCGGAATTGGCCGGCATCGGACAGCGCGCGCAGATCGGCCTTGGTCGCCGCCACCACGCGCGCGTTGACCGGCACCGGCTGGTTCGAGCCGAGCCGCTCCACCACGCGCTCCTGCAGCACGCGCAGCAGCTTGATCTGCAGCGGCATCGGCATGCTCTCGATCTCGTCGAGGAACAGCGTGCCGCCTTCTGCGTGCTCGATCTTGCCGATACGGCGGCGCGCGGCGCCGGTGAACGAGCCCGCTTCATGGCCGAAGATCTCGCTTTCGAACAGCTGCTCGGGCAGGCCGCCGCAATTGATGGCGACGAAGTGGCGCGCATGGCGCTGGCTGGCCTCGTGCAGGCAGCGTGCCACCAGCTCCTTGCCGGTGCCGGTCTCGCCGTGGATCAGCACGTTGGCGTCGGTGCCGGCGAGGTCGGCGATCAGCCGGCGCAAGCGCTCGACCGCGGGCGAATGGCCGATCAGGCGGGTTTCGAGTTTTTCGCGTCCGGCGAGACGTTCGCGCAGTTCTGACACTTCCAGCGCGAGCCGGCGCTGCTCCAGCGCGCGGCGGGTGGCATCGACCAGCTGCTCGGGCGAGAACGGCTTTTCCAGGAAGTCGTAGGCGCCTTGCTTCATCGCCTGTACCGCCAGGCCCACGTCGCCGTGGCCGGTGATCATGATCACCGGCAGCGCGGGGTCGCGTTCGCGCAGCTGCGCCAGCAGCGCCATGCCGTCCATGCCGGGCAGGCGGATGTCGCTGACCACCACGCCGGCGTAGCCGGGGCCGGCCTCGCGCAGCGCCGCCTCGGCGCTGCCCACGCCGCGCGTGGCCAGCCCTTCCAGGCGCAGCGCCTGCTCGCAGCCCAGGCGCACGTCGGCATCGTCCTCGACGATCAGTACGGTCAGTTCAGCCGGCATGTCTGGGATCCTGTGCCCTCGTCTCGTGCGGCGCCAGCGGCAACGCCAGCGTGAAGGAGGCGCCGCCGTCGGGGTGGTTGGCGGCGGACAGGCTGCCGCCGTTCTCGTTGAGGATGCCGGCCGACAGGGTCAGGCCAAGCCCCAGCCCCTGCCCGGCGGGCTTGGTGGTGAAGAACGGCTCGAACAGCCGCGCAAAGGCTTCTTCGGACAGGCCTGCGCCGTTGTCGCGCACGGTCAGGTGGACCATGCCGCCGGCCACGCGCGCATGCAGCGCAATGCGCGGCGCGGGCCGGCCGATGACCGCATCGAGCGCGTTGCCGAGCAGGTTGACCAGCACCTGTTCGAGCCGGTTGGGGTCGCAGACCACGGCCAGCTCGGGGTCGATGTCGCGCTGCAGTTCGGGCTGCACGGCGTCCACGCGCGTCTGCAGCAGGAACAGCGCGTTGTCGACCGCCTCGCCCAGCCGGGCCTGGCGGCGGCCGTTGCCCGACTTGCGCGCGAACGACTTGAGCGCGCCGGTGATGCGGCCCATGCGCTCGACCAGCCCGATGATGGTGTCGAGGTTGGTGCGCACGGTGCCATAGTCGCCACGCTCGAGGAACTTGCCGGTGTTGCCGGAGAGCGTGCGCAGCGCCGCCAGGGGCTGGTTCAGCTCGTGCGCGATGCCGGTCGACATCTGGCCCACCGCGGCCAGCTTGCCGGCCTGCAGCAGGCCGTCCTGCGCCTGGCGCAGCACGGTTTCGGCGCGGATGCGCTCGGTCACCTCGGCCTGCAGCCGGTGGTTGGCGGCGGACAGGTCGGCGGTGCGCTCGGCCACCTTGCGCTCCAGTTCGCTGTTGGCCGCTTCCAGCGCGGCGCGCGCGGCCAGCCGCTCGTTGACGATGCGCCGGCGCACGTTCCAGGCCGAGCCCAGCAGCAGCACGAAGGCAGTCAGCACGCCCGCCAGCGCGGCGCTGTTGAGCGCCGCCACGCGCGCCTGCGAAGTATTGGTCAGCAGCGTCAACTGCCAGTCGGTGCCGGGCAGGGCGGCGTGCTGCGCCAGCATCGGCGGCCCGCTGCGCAGGCGCACCAGCTCGTCGCTGCTGCCGCCGTTTCCGTTCGCAAGCTTGCGCACCGAGACCAGCGGCAGCTGCGGCAGCGGCGCGCGGTTGTACTGCAGGCTGCGCGAGAGCCGCTGGCGCGCCTCGTCCGACAGCGGGCGCAGCGCGGCCAGCTTCCACGACGGGTCGGAGGCGAGGATCACCACGCCGTTCTCGTCGCTCAGCAGCATCTGGCTGTCGGCGCCCTGCCATCGGTTTTCCAGCGGCTCCAGCCCGATCTTGACGACTGCCACGCCGGCCGGGTTGTCGCGCTCGCCCAGCGGCGCCGACAGGTAGTAGCCTGATTCGCTGCGCGTCGTGCCAACCCCGTAGAAGCGGCCGAGCTGGCCTTCCATCGCGGCCTGGAAGTAGGGGCGGAAGCTGAGGTCCTCGCCCACGTAGCTGTCGGGGCGCTGCCAGTTGCTGGTGGCCAGCACCTTGCCGTGGGCGTCCAGCACATAGACCACCCTTGTGCCGGCGCGGGCATTGAGCGAGCTCAGGTATTCGTTGGCGCGGGCCACGCGCGCGGGGTCGTCCGGGCGCAGCAGCAGTCCGGATATGCGCTCGTCCAGCGACAGCAGCCCGGGCACGTAGTCGTAGTGCGCCAGCTCGCTCTCCAGCGCCTGCGTGTACAGGCGCAGCTGCACCTGGCCGCGCTCGGCCTGGCGCGCCAGCGCGTTGTCGTAGCTGTAGCGGTAGCCGAGCGCGCCGGCCAGCCCGATCAGCACGGCCAGCGCCAGCAACGCCAGCAGCGGCGCGGCGCCGCGCAGGCCGTGGGGCAGGCGCGAGGGCGTGGAAGGCGTGGCGGCGGGCGCGTGCGGGGTATCGCCGGGAGGGTGGAGCGGGCCGGTCATCAGGAAGTCTGGTCAGGCAAGGGCGAAGCGGCCGCGCCGGCGTGACAGTGATCCATGGCAGTCTTTTCGGGGATCCGGGCGGCGCGGGTGCCTACTTTTACCACACCGGCACGAGCGTGCCCGTGTCATGGATGCAAAAAGGCCCGGTTGCCTTGTCGGCAACCGGGCCCTGGCACGCCTGGCAGGCTGTGTTACTTGCCGGCCATGGCCTGGACCGATGCCAGGCCGGTGGTGGTATCCGCGACGACGGGTTCATCCTCGTCGGACAGTACCGGCGCGCCGATGGCGCCTTCGCTTTTGGCGACGACGGCGGTGGCAATGGCATTGCCGAGCACATTGGTCACGGTGCGACCCATGTCGAGTACGTGGTCGATGCCCAGCACCAGCAGGATGCCGGCCTCCGGCAGGCCGAACATCGGCAGCACGGCGGCGACCACCACCAGCGAGGCGCGCGGCACGCCGGCGATGCCCTTGCTGGTGACAAGCAGGACCAGCAGCATGGTGATCTGCTGGCTCAGCGACAGTTCGATGCCATACACCTGGGCCACGAACAGCGCGGCGAACGAGGTGTACATGATCGAGCCGTCCAGGTTGAACGAGTAGCCCAGCGGCAGCACGAAGTTGGTGATGCGCTCCTTGACGCCGAAGCGGGTCAGCTGGTCGATCACCTTCGGGTAGGCCGATTCGCTGCTGGCGGTGGCGAAACCGATCATCAGCGGCGCGCGCATGCCCTTGAGCAGGCGGAACACGTCACGGCCGAGGAAGAAGTAGCCGCCGGCGATCAGCGCCACCCACAGCAGCGCCAGCGCCAGGTACAGGCTGCCCAGCAGCTTGGCGTAGACCACCAGCACGCCCAGGCCCTGCGCGGTGATCACCGCCGCGATCGCGCCGAACACGCCCACCGGCGCGAACGCCATCACGTAGTTGGTGACCTTCAGCATCACGTGGCCCAGGCCCTCGATGCCTTCCAGCACCGGCTTGCCCACGCCGTCCTTGACCGTGCCCAGCGCGAAGCCGAAGAACAGCGAGAACACCACGATCTGCAGGATCTCGTTGTGCGCCATCGCCTCGACGAAGCTCTTGGGGAACATGTGCGCGATGAAGTCGCGCAGGTTCAGCGCGCCGGTCTTCAGGTTCGAGGCAGCGTCCGCCGCCGGCAGCGCGAGGTTCATGCCGTGGCCGGGCTGCAGCACGTTGGCCATCACCAGCCCGAGCAGCAGCGAGGTGACCGAGGCGGCGATGAACCACATCATCGCCTTCATGCCGATGCGGCCGACGGCGCGGCCGTCGCCCATGCTGGCGATGCCGGCCACCAGCGTGGCGAACACCAGCGGGCCGATGATCATCTTGATCATCCGCAGGAACACGTCAGTCAGGATGGACAGGTGGTCCGCAATCGATTTGGCGGTGGCGGCGTCCGGCGACATGTTGTGCGCGGCGGTGCCGACCAGCACGCCTAGCAGCATCGCAATGAAGATCAGGGTGGGCAGTCGATTCAGTTTCATCGTGGATCAGGCCTGTGCGTCCGGTCCCCGCGGACAGGGGCGGACGTCGGTATGTCGGAATGGCGAGCGGCTCTGGAGGGCGCCGCGCGGGCCATGCGGATTTTTTTTCAGCGCGGCAACAGGTGCCAGCGAGTCGCCCGGGCGGCGAGAGGGGGGATGGGCAAGGCGGGGTCAGTCATGTGTTTCCTCCTTTGTTTTTTGGCGGGGCCGGCGCGTTGGGAAACGTGCCGGCCGACCTGTCTGGGCGCTGTTAGCGGCGGCCTATATTGCACGCGGCGTGCCAGGCGAAGGGGCGCGCTCTGGCTATGCAAACCGTTGAATTAAAAGGAGAAAATGAAGTGATGCCGGCGCACTATTCGGGGATCCGGACGGGCGGTGGGGAGTGGCGTTCGGGAATCCGAATGGCGGTGTAGGTGTAAACCCGGGGATTTTGAGGGGGCTGGAGAAGCTGGAGGGGGTAAATTGCCGCTGGTTTGCTCGCCTCTCCGGTCTGTACACCGCGGGCGGGAGAGGGGCCGGGGGAGAGGGCCGGAGTGTCCACGGCTGACGCCCGTGGGCTAGAACCGAAGGCCTTGCTTGTTGTGGTGCCTGGCTAGACCACCCCTCACCCCAACCCTCTCCCCTGAGGGGAGAGGGAGAACACCTTGCTTAGGTTAGTTCGGGCGGCTTGGGTGCACCTTGCCTTAGGCTAGTTCGGGCGGCTTGGGCGCATCTTGCTTTGGCCAGTTCGTGCGTTTGGTGCTGCCGTTACCCACCCAGCAGCCTGTAGCACAACCTTGCCGCCACCCGCGCCCCACACCCATCCCGGTCGTACAGCGGATTGAATTCCGCGATATCCGCCACGCGCAGCTTGCCGCTGTCGCGCAGCCGCGTGGCGATGGCCTCTACCACCGGCAACGGCACGCCGTAGGCCGCTGGTGCCGACACGCCGGGCATCACTGCGGCGGGCAGCACGTCGAGGTCGATCGTCAGGTAGACATGGTCGGCCTCCGCGACCCATTCATCCAGCGCGGCCAGCCGTGCGTCGAGGTGGCGCTCCTGCAGGTCCACATCCTCGACATAGCGCACCCCCAGCGTGCTGGCGCGCCCGAACAGCGCGGCCGTATTGCCGAGCCGGCTTACGCCCAGGCAAGCGTAGTCGAAGCGCAGGCTGCGCCGCTGGCAGTCGATGGCGATCTGGTCGAAGGGTGTGCCCGAGCTGGCGGGCCGGCTGCCGCGCAGGTCGAAGTGCGCGTCAAGGTTGACCACCAGCACGCGGCCGCGGTCGCCGTGCGCATCCAGGTGCGTGCGCAGGCCTTGCCACGTGCCCCAGGCCACCTCGTGGCCGCCACCGAGCACCAGCGGCCAGGCGCCTACCGCCAGTTCGGCGGCGACGGCCTGGCCCAGCCGCTGCTGCGCGTCTTCCAGCGCATCGCCGTCGCAATGGATGTCGCCGCCGTCGATCAGGCGGCCGATGCCGTGCGCCGGCACGCCCGCCAGCGCGCGGCGGATCTCGCGCGGGCCGCCGGCGGCGCCGGGGCGGCCCTGGTTGCGCAGTACGCCGGCATCGCAGCAGAAGCCCAGCAGCACCGGCACGCCGGGTGTGCGCGGCGTGGCCGCGCCGCCGACGATGTCGAACAGGCGGCGGGTATCGCCGGCCTCGCCGGCATCGCGCCGGCCGCGCCAGACCGTGTCGCTGGCCTGCGCGAGTTCAGCCAGGTCGCTCATTTCAGCCGGCGTCCCAGGGTTTCGGGCACCATCGCCAGGCCGATCAGCGAGACCAGGCCGCAGCCGATCACGTACAGCGCCGGCGCGTTGGCGTCGCCGGTGATCTGCATCAGCCGGGTCGAGAAATACTGCGCAAAGCCGCCGAAGATCGCGATCGCCACGCAATAGGCGATGGACAGGCCGGTGGCGCGCAGGCGCTGCGGCAGCACCTCGCTGACCAGCACCATCGACGCCGGCGCGGTCATCGACATCGGCACCGACAGGCAGCCCACCACCAGCAGCAGGCGCGCCAGCGACGGCTCGGCATTGATCAGCACGAACGCCGGGTAGATCATCACCAGCAGCGCCACGCGCGACCACAGCACCACGGTCTTGCGGCCGATGCGGTCGGCAAGCCAGCCGGCGAACGGCGACAGCGCCACCTGCACCAGCGCGGCGATGCACGCGGCCCAGATGCTCAGCGACAGCGGCATCTTCAGCACGCTCACGGCGTAGTTGCTGATGTAGTAGACGACGATGTAGGTCGACGAGGCCAGGCCGATCATCAGCAGGATGCTGGCAAGCACCTCGCGTGCGTGCGCACGCAGCAGCGGCCACTGCGCGGCGTGCTCGCCGTGGCGCGCGGGGGCGGCGGTCTCTTCCAGACGGCGGCGGATCAGCAGGCCGACGGGGATCACCAGGATGCCGATCAGGAAGGCCAGGCGCCAGCCCCATGCTTCCAGGTCGGCCGGCGCGAGCACATTGCTCAGCACCAGGCCGGTGATCGCGCCCAGCAGCGCCGCCAGGCCCTGGCTGAACGGCTGCCACGCGGTATAGAAGCCGCGCGTGCGGTCATCGGCGTATTCCAGCAGCAGTGCGGTGGAAGCGCCCATCTCGCCGCCGATGGCAAAGCCCTGCACCAGCCGCGCGATCACCACCATGATCGGCGCGAGGATGCCGATCTGCGCGTACGGCGGCGTGACCACGAAGATCAGCGAGCTCAGGCCCATCAGCCACAGCGTCAGCGCCACCGCCGGCTTGCGGCCGGCGCGGTCGGCGTACATGCCGATCAGCAGGCCGCCGAGCGGACGCATCAGGAAGCCGACGCCGAAGGTGGCGAACGACATCAGCAGCTGGCCGGTGGGGTTGTCGACGGGGAAGTAGAGCCGGCCGATCAGCGTGGCAAAGAAGCTGTAGACCACGAAATCGTAGAACTCGAGGCCATTGCCGATGGTGATGGCGGCAATGGCGCGCGTGCGTGACAGGGCTGGGGTGTGGGCGCCGGCCTGGGCGCCGGCTACACCATCGTAGGCGGGCGCAGTGATATCGGATGGCATGCGGTTGTCTCCTGCAGGAATGCGTTGGCTTGCGCCCCTCTCCCACGCCAGTGGGAGAGGGGCGCAAACGCTGGGTTCTTGAGCGTTGGTCAGTCGCGCAGCATCGGCAGGTCCAGGCCCTGCTCGCGGGCGCAGTCGACGGCGATCTGGTAGCCGGCGTCGGCATGGCGCATCACGCCGGTGGCGGGGTCGTTGTGCAGCACGCGGGCGATGCGCGCGGCGGCTTCATCGGTGCCATCGCACACGATCACCACGCCGGAATGCTGCGAAAAGCCCATGCCCACGCCGCCGCCATGGTGCAGCGAAACCCAGGTCGCGCCGCTGGCGGTGTTCAGCAGTGCGTTCAGCAGCGGCCAGTCGGACACGGCGTCCGAACCGTCCTGCATGGCCTCGGTCTCGCGGTTGGGGCTGGCGACCGAACCCGAGTCCAGGTGGTCGCGGCCGATCACGACCGGCGCCGACAGCTCGCCGCTGCGGACCATCTCGTTGAACGCCAGGCCCAGCTTGGCGCGCAGGCCCAGGCCGACCCAGCAGATCCGCGCCGGCAGGCCCTGGAAGCTGATGCGCTCGCGCGCCATGTCGAGCCAGCGGTGCAAGTGCTCGTCATCGGGGATCAGTTCCTTGACCTTGGCGTCGGTCTTGTAGATGTCCTGCGGATCGCCCGACAGCGCGGCCCAGCGGAACGGGCCAATGCCGCGGCAGAACAGCGGGCGGATATAGGCGGGCACGAAACCGGGGAAATCAAAGGCGTTGGCCACACCTTCTTCCTTGGCCATCTGGCGGATGTTGTTGCCGTAGTCGAAGGTCGGCACGCCCAGCTTCTGGAAGTCCAGCATGGCTTGCACGTGCGCGGCCATCGACGCCTTGGCGGCCTTCACCACCACGGCGGGTTCGCGCTGCGCGCGCTCGCGGTACTCGTCCCAGGTCCAGCCTGCCGGCAGGTAGCCATTGAGCGGGTCGTGCGCGCTGGTCTGGTCGGTGACCATGTCGGGGCGCACGCCGCGGCGCACCAGTTCGGGCAGCACTTCGGCGGCGTTGGCGCACAGCGCGATCGAGATGGCCTTGCCTTGCGAGGTGTAGCGGTCGATGCGGGCCAGCGCGTCGTCCAGGTCGGTGGCCTGCTCGTCGACATAGCGGGTCTTCAGGCGGAAATCGATGCGGCTCTGCTGGCATTCGATGTTGAGCGAGCAGGCGCCGGCCAGCGTCGCGGCCAGCGGCTGCGCGCCGCCCATGCCGCCCAGGCCCGCGGTCAGCACCCAGCGGCCCTTCAGGTTGCCGTTGTAATGCTGGCGCCCGGCTTCGACGAAGGTTTCATACGTGCCCTGCACGATGCCCTGGCTGCCGATGTAGATCCAGCTGCCGGCGGTCATCTGGCCGTACATGGCCAGGCCCTTGGCGTCGAGTTCGTTGAAGTGTTCCCAGTTGGCCCAGTGGGGGACCAGGTTGGAGTTGGCGATCAGCACGCGGGGAGCGTCGCGGTGGGTCTGGAACACGCCGACCGGCTTGCCGGACTGGACCAGCAGGGTCTGGTCGTCTTCCAGGCGGGTCAGGGCTTCGACGATGCGGTCATAGCATTCCCAGTTGCGGGCGGCGCGCCCGATGCCGCCGTAGACCACCAGTTCCTTCGGGTTCTCCGCGACCTCGGGGTCGAGGTTGTTCATCAGCATGCGCAGCGGGGCTTCGGTCAGCCAGCTCTTGGCGGTGAGCTTGGTGCCGCGGGCGGCGCGGATTTCGGTGTCGCGGAAGCGGGTGGTGGTCATGGGACGGGCTCCTTCGGTGTCTCTTTGCTTTGCCTTGGGGGTGTCGCTTTTTGGGCGACGCATAGGCATGTATAATCTTGTATATACAGGTAAGGATGTATCGGGGTTATCCCGTAGTTTTGACATCGTTTAGTGTGGCTGTGGAGTTGCGGTCGCTTGCCGGGAGCCTAAGCTCGCATATATGGTCGGCGTAGCTGGTAAGGCACTTTTTGTCCGCGCGACAAAAAAGATGGGTGGCTGGACGGCGATTTGGCCTTCTTTACTTCGTGGGGGCGCTGGCCCTCACCCCCGGCCCCTCTCCCGCAGGCGGGAGAGGGGAGCAAACAAGCGGGCAAGGGAAAGGCTTGCGGATTCACCGGCGATAGCGCCAAGCGAGCAGCGACGCGTTCTGTGCCCGAGTTCATGACCTGAGATACTGCCCGCGCGCAGCGCAGCCGTAGGCGTTCCTACGTTGCCGCTGGTAGCAGGGGCCACCCACAGCTCTGGGCTCGTTCAACCACCGCGCCAATCCCTGCCACCGTGGCGCACCACGGCGGCAGGCAGTTCCTGCCATGCAACGAAGCAAAGCCCCGTACAAAAGCCTCGGCACACTACGATAAGAGTGGCCGCCCGCAGGGCCGTAAACGCGCTTTCTGGTGACTCTTTGTCGCTCGGACAAAGAGTTACCCGCCCTTCAGGGCGGAACAGGGCATATCAAATATCCGCCAGATGCCAAGCCGCGGCGAAAAAAATCATGAGGTAAACCGCCCCTCAAGCCGATGCAACGACCCCGGATGCACCAGCCTGACAGACGTCACGACCCTTCCGGCAGACCATGTCCGCCTCCGGATCAGCAAACACGGCTCGCCCTTGTCGATGTCCAGCAATGCGCATTCCTCGGGATGCGCCAGCACGGCTTCCACAACGTGCTCCCCTTCAGTCAGCGGCGCGACGCGCGTCAGGTATTGGTAGGGCGTTTCCCGCGAAAAATCCTGCTCAAGATAATCGGGCGCAACCAACGCATTGACATAACGATCCTCCAGCTGAATCGCCACATCATCTTCGTAATGAACAATCACGGAGTGAAACACCCGCTGTTCCAGCGGCACATCCAGCGCAACTGCCTGCGCCGCGCCGGCGCGTTCCTCCTGCACGCTGACCACACGCGCATAATGCCGATGCCCCCGCGCAGCAATATCATCCGCAATATTGTTGACCGCATACAGCGCCGTCCGCAGCTTGGGCTCGGCCACAAACGTCCCCACCCCCTGCAGCCGCACCAGCATCCCCTCCGCGGTCAACTCCCGCAGCGCCCGATGCACGGTCATGCGGCTGACGCCCAGCGCTTCCACCAGTTCTGCCTCGGAGGGCACCCGATGGTGGGGCGGCCAGCTGCCGTCAGCAATCCTGCTGCTGATGTGTTGCTTGACGCGCGCATAGAGCGGCGCGGGCGTGGATGCGAGCGGCAACGGTTTCCCCCGGGTGGCGACAGCCGCCGAATGTATCACGCCCCCTGCTGTTGTTCGACGCCGCGCGGCCCGCACGTTTGCAGGAATGCATCGAGAGGTGTCGGCCGCCCGATCGCATAGCCCTGCGCATAGTCGACGCCGATCGCGCGCAGCGCGTCGAGCGTGCGTTCGTCCTCTACCCATTCCGCCACGGTCTTCACGCCAAGCCGGTGGCCGATATCGTTGATCGAGCTGACGATCTCGCGGTCCACGGCGTTGTCGGCAAGCTGGCGGATAAAGCTGCCGTCGATCTTCAGGAAATCGACCGGAAACTGCTTCAGGTACGCAAACGACGAAAGCCCCGAGCCGAAGTCGTCGAGCGACACGGTGCAGCCCGCGCGCCGCATGTCTGTCACCAGCAGGTTGGCCGCCGCCATGTTGTTGATCAGCGCCGTCTCGGTGATCTCCAGCCGGATCCGGCTGGCGGGCAGCGCGCTGGCATCCAGCTCGGCATGCAGGAAGGGCAGCAGGAACGGCTCGCCCAGCGAGTTGGCCGACAGGTTGATCGACACCGACAACCCCGGCACCGCACGCAGCCGCTCGCCGTAGCCGTGCAGCACATTGTGGATGACCCAGCGGTCGACGTGGCCCATCAGGTCGTAGCGTTCGGCGGCGGGAATGAAGGCGCCGGGCAGGATCATTTCCCCGTTCTCGTCGACCATGCGCACCAGGATTTCGATGTGGCGATGTTCACCACTTCCCTTGCCGGCGGGCTGCAGAGCGCGGATTTCCTGCGCGAACAGGCGGAAGCGGTTGGCTTCCAGCGCCGAATGGATGCCCGCGGCGACTTCCAGTTCGCGATGGTGGCGGCGCGCGTCGCTCTCGTCGCGCCGGTAGACCGAGACCCGGCTGCGGCCCGCGGCCTTGGCGGCGTAGCAGGCGACGTCGGCGCGGCTCATCAGTTCGCTGACGGGCGGCACGTCACGGTCGATCGCGGCGATGCCGATGCTGGCCCCCACGTCATAGACCCGGCCTTCCCATGGGAAGCGGCGACCGCGGATGGCATCGATCACACCCTCGCAGACCTGCTCGGCCTGGTCCACGGTGCAGTCCTTGAGCAGCAGCGCGAACTCGTCGCCGCCCAGCCGCGCCAGCAGGTCGTCGGGGCGCACATGGTTGCGGATCAGGTAGCCGAGCTCGCGCAGCAGCACGTCGCCGGCGCCGTGGCCGGCGGTGTCGTTGACGATCTTGAAGCGGTCCAGGTCGATGAAGCACAGCGCGGCGCGGTGGCCATGCAGCCGCGCGGCGTCGCAGGCCTCGCGCAGGCGCTTTTCGAACCAGGTGCGGTTGGGCAGGCCGGTGAGCGCGTCATGCATGGCCGAGCGCGCCAGCTCGCGCTGCAGCGCGCGCGCGGTGGTGATGTCCTGGAACACCAGCACCGCGCCCAGCACCTCGCCGGCGCCGGTCAGCACCGGCGCGGCGGAGTCCTGCACGTCGTGGCGTTCGCCGGTCAGGCTCTGCAACACCGCGCCGTCCTGCAGGTAGGCAGGCGTCAGCGTGCGCAGGCAGGACTCGACCGGGCTGGGGATCGGATCGCCGGTGGCTTCGTCGACGATGCGGAAGACCCGCTCCAGCGGCAAGCCGCTGGCGCTGCCCATGGTCCAGCCGGTCAATTGCTCGGCGATCGGGTTCATGAAGGTGACGTGCATGCTGGCGTCGGTACAGATCACAGCGTCGCCGATCGAGCGCAGCGTGATATGCAGGCGCTCCTTCTCTTCGAACAGTGCCTCGGTCAGGCGGCGCTGCTCGGTGATGTCCCAGTTGGTGCCGACCAGCGCATGCGCCATGCCGTCGGCGCCGCGCGTGACCATGGCCATGGCGCGCACATGGCGCACCGCGCCGTCGGGGCGCCGGACACGGTATTCGGTGTCGAACGGCGCGGCGCCGCGGATGGCCTGGCGCATCTCGGCACTGACGCGGCTGACGTCATCCGGGTGCAGCATGGCGATCCACTGCCCGGCCTGCGGCGCGCCCTGTGCGGGCTCGGTGCCGTGCAGCGCGTGCATGCGCGCATCCCAGGTGATGACGGCGCTGGCGAAGTCCCATTCCCAGATGCCGACGCCGCCGGCCTCCACCGCCAGCTGGATGCGGCGCGACAGCCGTTCCAGTTCTTCCTGCGCCAGCTTGCGCGCATGGATGTCTTCGACCTGGGCGATGAAGTGCTGCGGCGCGCCGGTGCGCTCGTCGCGCGCCAGCGAGACCGCGAGCAGCGCCCAGCGGTACTGGCCGTCCTTGTGGCGGTAGCGCTTCTCCATGCGGTAGGACTCGATCTTGCCGTCCACCAGCATCGCCGCCTGGCGCAGGTCGTCGGTCAGGTCGTCGGGGTGGGTCAGCTGCTGGAAGGTGATGGCGCGCAATTCCTCGGCGCTGTAGCCCAGCAGCTCGGTCATGGCGCGGTTGACGGTCTCCCAGCGGCCGTCCATGCCGACCAGCGCCATGCCGATCGCCGAATGCTCCATGGCCTGCCGGAAGCGCTGCTCGCTGCTGCGCAGGCTGGCGCGGCCATGGCGGTTCTGTTCGGTCAGGTAGGCGATGCAGACCGGGAACACCATGATCACCGCGGCCGACAGCGGCACCGCTTCATGGTGGTGCCCGGCCAGCATCAGCGCCTGCAGCGACAGTGTCGCCACCAGCGTCAGCAGCGCGGTGGCGAACGGGTTGCCGGCAAGCGCCACCAGCACCAGCGGCAGCGACATCGCGGCAAACGGGTCGTTGCCCTGCCATTGCGCGAGCGCGCCGATCGCCAGGCACAGCGCCAGCAGGCCGGCCTGTGGCACCAGCGCTGGCCGCGCGAAGGCGGCGCGCACGCGCCCGGGCGTCATCGACAGCATCATCGGCAGCAGCAGCGCCATGCCCAGCGCGCTGGCCTGCCACCAGGTCCACCACACCGACGCAAAGGCAGTGCCGTGCAGGCTCGCGATGGCCGCGGCACCCGCGCTGGCGCCCAGCGCCGGCGCGACGATGCCGGCGACCGCCAGCATCACCGCGAACGACGCCAGCGGCCCGTGGCGGAGCAGCCCGGCGTGCCGGTCGAGCAGCCGCAGCAGGCCGGTGGCGCACAGGATCTCGGCCAGGTTGGCGCCGGCCAGCATCAGCGCGCTGGCGGTGCTGTCGCCGGCGGCATGGTTGGCCAGCAGGTTCGCGCCCAGCATGCCGGCCAGCAGCCACGGCGCCTCGCGACGCGGGCGATGCAGCAGCAGCCCCAGCGCGAAGGCGTTGGGCAGCCATACCGCGGCCACGTTGCCCGGCAGCCGCGCCAGCCACAGGCCCGCCGCCGCCAGGGCGAAATAGCCGGCACCGGCCAGCAGCAGCGGCTGCCAGCGGCGCTGCGCGGCGGAATGGACGGTGGCGGCCTGGTGGCTCGGCGGGGCCGTATCTGGCGTCATGGACGGGTGCGGTGCAAAGGACGGTGCGAATCGGTCGGGCCCGGGCGGCAGGTCTGGCGCGCCTTGCCGGGGCAGTATCGGCCCGGCAAGGCGCGCGGACGGACTGCCGCCCAGCGTAGCGGCAACTGTAACGGGGATGGGCACCCGGGCAAAAGCCGGACAGCAGGCTGCCGTGGGCGTTGTTGCCACTGGTGTTCGCGCCGGTTTTTTGGTAGGCGGCGGGGCGGGACCGGAGTGCGGCGAAGGCCGGCGATGACCTCGCGGGTAATCGCGGCGCTCCGCCGCGGCATCCATCATGCAGCCATGGCCTGCCAGCCGGGCCGACCGGAACCCCAACCAGCACACAGGAGAACACCATGTCAGCTGCCGTCGAGTCTTCCCAGTCCACCGCTTCCACCATGCCCGCCGATCCCGCCACGCTCGCCGACCGCTACCTCGCCGCCTGGAACGAAACCGATCCCGCGCGCCGCCGCGAACTGATCGCGCTGGCGTGGACCGAATCGGCCAGCTATGTCGATCCGCTGATGCGCGGCGACGGCCATGCCGGCATCGACGCCATGATCGCGGCGGTCCAAGGCAAGTTTCCTGGTTTCCGCTTCACCCGCGTCAGCCCCGTCGACGCGCATGGCGGGAACCTGCGCTTCAGCTGGGAGCTGGGGCCCGCGGGCGCGCCCGCGCTGGTGGTCGGCACCGATTTCGCCACCGTTGCCGCCGACGGCCGGCTGGCGCGCATGACGGGCTTTATCGACCGGGCCCCCGCCGGGCTGGCCTGAGCGCGCCGGGCGTCCCAGGCGCGCCTGTGTGGCCTGGCCCACCGACAGCCCCCCCTCCGCTGGACGCATCCTGCTGCATCCAGTGCGGCGGACAGGGGAGCGAAGATGGCGCGTGTTCTGCGAGTGGCGGCGTGGGGGCTGGCCGGCGTGGCCGCCGTCGTGGCGGTGTTGGCGTATGCCGCGGTCTGGGTCGGCGAGCGCAAGGCGTCGCGGATCGTGGCGGTGCAGGTCGCGCCGCTGCCCCTGCGCGACGACCCAGCCGCCATCGCCCACGGCAAGTACCTCTATGAATCGCGCGGCTGCATGGAGTGTCACGGCGCCGGCGCCGGCGGCAAGCAGGTGTTCGACGATCCCAACGGCCTGCGCGTGCGCGCGCCCGACCTGACCCGCGCCAATCCCGCCATCGCCGCGTACCGCGCCGAGGACTGGGTACGCAGCGTTCGCCATGGCGTGGCGCCGTCGGGCCGGCCGCTGCTGATCATGCCGAGCGAGGACTACAACCGCCTCAGCGACGAAGACCTCAGTGCGCTGGTGGCCTACCTGCGCAGCCTGCCGCCGGGCATGGGCGCGCCCGCCGAAGTCAGCCTGCCATGGATGGTGCGGGCGCTGTACGGTGTGGGCATGGTGCGGGACGCGGCTTCCAAGATCGACCACAGCCTGCCGGTGCAGCCGGCGCAGGCGCCGGCGCCCACGGCGCAGTATGGCGGCTATGTCGCCAATGCCTGCCTGGGCTGCCATGGCCACGACTTCAGCGGCGGCAAGATTCCCGGCGCGCCGCCCGACTGGCCGCCGGCCGCCGACCTGCGCCCGGTCTCGGGCGGCGCCATGTCGCGCTATGGCCAGGCCGGGGCGTTCATCGAGATGATGCGCAGCGGCAAGCGGCCCGACGGCTCGCAGATCAGCAGCGTGATGCCGTTCGACTCGTTCGGGCGCATGAACGATACCGAGCTGACGGCGCTGTACCTCTTCCTCGCGGATATGCCGCGGCGCTGAAAGCGCGCCTCATTGCCTTGCCAGCCGGCGTCCCGCGGCGATGCCCGGCAGCTCCACCCAGCGGTGCAGCAGCAACGCCAGGCCTAGCGCCAGCCCCGCGTCGATGGCAAAGCGCAGCAGCTGCAGGCCGGTCTGGTCCGGCGTCAGCTCGGGCATCAGCCGCTTGACGCCTTCGATCACCGTGGGATGCACCAGGTAGAGCGCGTACGACAGCTCGCCCAGCCACACCAGCGCGCGCGGCACGCGCAGCATGCCGGTATGCTCGGCCGCGACCGCGCCCGCCAGCAGCAGCGCCGCCGGCACGCCGCGGCCGGCCAGGCTGAAGTCCGGGCCGACCAGCGGCAGCGACAGCGCGAACGCCGCGCAGCCGGTGGCCAGCATCGCCAGCGCGACCGGCGGCGTCAGCAGGTGGCGCCAGCGCGCATAGGCCCAGGCCAGCAGGCAGCCGAGCAGGAATTCCAGCACCAGCGGGTTGCTCGCCATCGCCAGCCACGGCGACGCGAACGGGTAGCCCTGTGCGGGATCGCCGACCAGCGTGCCGAAGCGCCACCACGGCAGCACCAGTGTCGAGAGCGCGAACAGTGCCAGCACCACCCACAGCGCGCGCCGCCCGGCCAGCAGCAGCCCGAGCGCGAACGCGGCATAGAACGCGATCTCATAGTTGAGCGACCAGCCCACGTACAGCGCCGGATAGCCGTAATAGGGCGCATGCGCGGTGGTGGTGGGCAGGAACGCCAGCGACGCGGCGAACAGCGCCGGCGTCACCGGGTTGAGCAGCAGTGCGTGCAGCACCGACATGGCCCAGTACGGCGGCGCCAGCCGGAACGCGCGGCGGACCAGGAAGCTGAGCGGGCGCTCCGGCCGCGGCCGCGCCAGCACCGCGACCCAGGCAATGATGAAGCCGCTGATGACGAAGAACACATCGACGCCGACATGGCCGCGCTTGATCACATTGGTGGTCAGCCAGCCGAGCACGGGGGCGTCGGCCCCGCCCAGCGCGAGGCCCGAGTGGTAGACGACCACGAAGGCCGCGGCCAGGCCGCGCAGCGCCTGGATGCTGTCGAGCCGGGCAATGGCAGGGGAGGTGCGGGAGGTGGCGGGAGCGTCGGCGGCGCGGGAACTAGAAGCGGGCCGCGCGGCGCGTGGCGGTGCTGGCGTACCCGTCACCGGATGGTGGCGTTCTGGAATAGTCGGCGGCACTGTTTCAGCGGCAGGAATCCGCAAGCGATGAATCCATGAGGGACAACGGCCGTATGCACAAAGTTCGTGCAAAAACCGTCGTAGCGCGCGTAGGCGCATCATTCGCCCCAATGCGGGTCGCAATGCCTCCGGCAAGGTGACCGGAATTGCACTATCCTCACTTGTCCCGTGCGCCATGCTGCGCGCACGGGCAGTGCCCCCGCATCCTCACGCGTTCGCCATGCGCCGCCCTTGCCGGCGCGGACGGCGCGCGGGCCCGGGCACACGCCATGACCAGTGGGCAACGTACCCAAGGAGTGTCCCCCATGACCACCCTCAACATCAACGTCAACGGCAAGACCCGCACGGTCGACGTGGATCCGTCCACGCCGCTGCTGTGGGCGCTGCGTGACAACCTCGACATGACCGGCACCAAGTTCGGCTGCGGCATGGCCGCGTGCGGTGCCTGCACCGTGCATATCAACGGCCAGGCCACGCGCAGCTGCGTGACGCCGGTTTCCGCAGCGGCGGGCGCCAGCATCACCACCATCGAAGGCGTGGACACCGACAAGGTCGGCCGCGCCGTGCTCGACGCGTGGGTCAGGCACGATGTCGCCCAATGCGGCTACTGCCAGAACGGCCAGGTGATGAGCGCGATCGGCCTGCTGCGCAGCAAGCCGCGCCCCACCGACGCCGACATCGACCAGGCCATGGCCGGCAACCTGTGCCGCTGCGGCACGTACCAGCGCATCCGCGCGGCGATCAAGGACGCCGCGCGCGCGCTGGCCTGAACGGGAGGAACCGATCATGCGAATCCGAGGCATTGAAGCACTGGCCGGCGGCCACGGTGGCCAGGGCGTCCAGGGCGTCCAGGGCGACAACTGCGGCACGGCGCAAGGCGGCATCGCCACGCTGAGCCGTCGCGGTTTCCTGAAACTCACCGGCCTGGCCGGCGGCGGGCTGGCGCTGGGCGTGGCGCCGCTGGCGCAGGCGCAGGAGGCGGGCAAGCCCAAGGCGCCGTCGGCGCCGCAGGCTTTCCTGATCATCGCGCCGGACAATACCGTCACGGTGGCAGTGAACCGGCTGGAATTCGGCCAGGGCGTGCATACGGCGCTGCCGATGGCGCTGGCGGAAGAACTGGACGCCGACTGGCGCAACGTACGCGCGACGCTGGCCCCCGCGGGCGACGCGTACAAGGATCCCGCCTTCGGCATGCAGATGACCGGCGGCTCGACCGCGCTGAATCACTCGTTCCAGCAGTACCGCGAGCTGGGCGCGCGCGCCCGCGCCATGCTGGTAAGCGCGGCCGCGCAGAAGTGGAAGGTCGACCCGGCCGGCATCAAGGTCGAGCAGGGCGTGCTCACCTCAGGCAGCCACCGCGCCACCCTCGGCGAACTGGCGCAGGCCGCGATGGAACTGCCCGTGCCGCAGCAGGTCACGCTGAAGGACCCGGCGCAGTTCCGCATCGTCGGCAAGCCCACGCAGCGGCTGGACGCGCGCGGCAAGCTGGCGGCGACCACGCCGTTCGGCATCGACACGAAGCTCGACAAGATGGTGGTGGCCGTGGTCGCACGCCCGCCGCGCTTCAGCGGCAAGGTGAAGTCGTTCAACGCCGACAAGGCGCGCGCGGTGCAGGGCGTGCATGGCGTGATGCAGGTGCCCGTGGACCGCGGCGGCACCGGCGTGGCGGTGGTCGGCAGCGGCTACTGGCCCGCCAAGATGGGCCGCGACGCGCTGGAGATCCAGTGGGAAGACGCGGGCTCCAAAGTGTCGTCGCAGGCGTTGTTCGACGAGTATGCGAAGCTGGCCGCGCAGCCGGGTACGGTGGCGCGCGCTGGCGAAGGCGATATCAATGCGGCCATCAACGGTGCCGCGCGCAAGATCGATGCGGAATTCCGCTTCCCGTACCTCGCGCACGCTCCGATGGAGCCGCTCAACTGCACGCTGCAGCCCGAGGTGTCCGGCGGCAAGCTGCAGGCGGTCAAGGTGTGGGTGGGGTCGCAGTTCCAGACCGTCGACCAGGCCGCGATCGCGCGCACGCTGGCCCTGTCGCCCGACAAGGTCGTGCTCAACACCATGATGGCCGGCGGCGGCTTCGGCCGGCGCGCGGTGCCGACCTCCGACTACCTTGTCGAAGCGGCCAATGTGCTCAAGGCCTGGGTGGCAGCCGGACATGCCGAGCCGCTCAAGGTGGTGTGGAGCCGCGAAGACGATATCCGCGGCGGCTACTACCGTCCGCTGCACCTGCACCGCGCCCGCATTGGCTTCGATGCGCGGGGAAAGGTGGTGGGCTGGCAGCACACCGTGGTCGGGCAGTCGATCCTGAAGGGCACGCCGTTCGAACCGTTCATGGTCAAGAACGGCGTCGACGCGACCATGACCGAGGGCATCGTCGAGAACGATTACGACCTGCCGCTGCAGATGTCGGTGCATCACCCGCAAGTGGACGTGCCGGTGCTGTGGTGGCGCTCGGTCGGCAACACGCATACCGCCTTCGTCAAGGAAACGCTGGCCGACGAAATGGCCGCGGCCGCGAAGCAGGACCCGGTGGCGTTCCGGCTGGCGCGCCTCGACGAAAAGAAACACGCGCGCCATCGCGCCGCGCTGCAGCTGGCGGTGGACAAGTCCGGCTACGGCAAGCGCAAGCTGCCCAAGGGGCACGCGTGGGGCGTGGCGGTCCACGAGTCGTTCAACAGCGTGGTGGCCTATGTGGTCGACGTGTCGCTGGTGAAGGGCGAGCCGCGCGTGCACCGCGTGACCGCCGGCGTGCATGCCAACCGCGTGGTCAACCCGCTGTCGGCCGAAGCCCAGATCCAGGGCGGCTGCGTGTTCGGGCTGGCGATGACGAAGCCGGGGTTTGCCATCGAGATCGAGAACGGCGCCGTGAAGAACAGCAACTTCACCGACTTCCCGCCGCCCCGTATCACCGATGCGCCGGTGGTGGACGTGTTCTTCGTGCCATCGCAGGACAACCCCACGGGCCTGGGCGAGCCGGGCGTGCCGCCGATCGCGCCGGCGGTGGCGAATGCGCTGTTCCGGCTGACCGGGAAGCGGCAGCGGCAGCTGCCGTTCGTGCTCGCCTGACGCAGGCGTGGCGCGGCGCCCCTGCACCCGGCGCCGCGCCCGCGCATCCCCCGAATGCGGCTGGCGGGTGCGCTTGTTGTCATCGCACCAGTGTTTGCGCCAGGGTGGCTGCACCCTATTGCGTTTGCGCGCCGGCCCGCGTAGAACGTGGAGACACTGCGCCCGCCCGGCCGCCGCCCGGCAGCACCGGGCCGGCGCGCCGGACGTTCGAGGTGTGGCCATGGAGACCCAGGAAAGTACCCTAACCCTTGCGCTGATGACGGAGCCCGCGCGGGCCCGCGTGTGCCGCGCGCTGCTCGACGCGGGCGAGAACGGGCTGCCCGCGGCCGACCTGGCCCACATCGCGCAGGTCAGCCTGGCGCGCGCCGGCCACCTGTTCCAGGAGCTGGTGCAGGCCGACGTGCTGGCGCTGTCGATCCAGGAACGCAAGGTCTGCTACGTGCTCAAGGCGCGGCGCGCGGTGACCGAGGCGCTTGGCCACATCGACGCTAGCGGCCTGGCCGACTGAGTGCATCCGGCGCCGCGCGCGGACGGAAATGCCAGCGATTGATGCCGGCAGTCGATGCGGCCGCTATTTCTGTACCTGCCTGCGCGCGCGCTCGCGCGCCGCCTGCATGTCCTGCATGAGCCGGTACGCCGCGTAGTACTTGAAGATGTTGCGCACGTAGGTGGTGGTCTCGATGCCGATCTTTTCCGCCACCACGATCTCGACATTGTTGAACCACTTGTCCGGATTCAGCCCGCGCGCCGCCGCTTCCTTGCGCATCTTGGCGATATTGCCCGGCCCGGCGTTATAGCTCGCAAACGCGAACAGCGGCCGGTCCGTTTCCGAGAAATGCGCGTCCGGGAAGTACTTCGTCATCAGCCGGTCCATGTACTTGGCGCCGGCGTGGACATTGGCCTCTGCCATCCGGATGTTGCCGACATTCAGTTCCTTGCCCGTGGCCGGCATGATCTGCATGATGCCGACCGCGCCGACATGGCTGCGCGCCTCCTGGTTCAGCTGTGACTCCTGGAAACCCTGCGCGGCCAGCATCAGCGGGTCGAAGCCATAGTCCTTGCCATATTTCTCGAAGAAGGCGATGGTCTGCTGGAAACGCTTGTACTCGGCATCGTCGGTGTTGTTCTTGATCTGCTTGACGCGCTGCATGGTCTGCTTGAGCAGGTACTCCGCCACGCCCTGCTTCTTGACATAGTTGACGTAGAAGTCATCGATCGCCTGCCGCAGCTGCGGGCTGTTCTTGCGGAAGGCCCAGCCGACAAAGCCGCCTTCGCGCACGGCCAGGTCCTCGCGCACCTTGATGTTCGGCAGGATCTGCGCCCACGTCGCGGCCTTCCAGTCATCGACCACCACGATCTGCAGCACGCCCGCGTTGAGCATCTCGAGCACGTCTTCGTCTTCGAGCGCGTCGGGCAGCATGACCAGCTTCATCGGCGCCTTGCCGGCGTGGCGCAGGCTGTCGTTCAGCACGGTCAGGCTTTCGAAATAGCTGCTGGCGCGCCGGACGTGCACGGTTTTTCCGGCGAGGTCGTCGAGGCGCTGCAACGCCGGCGCCTTCGGCCCGGTGACCACCAGCTCGCGCACCGGCTTGCGGTCGCGCGGCGCGGCGAAATCGACCTGCTTCAGCCGGTTCTCGGTCTCGGTCAGGTTGCCGGCGGCGATATCGCCGAGCCCCGCCATCAGGTCAGGCAGCAGGCGGTCGCGCGTGGTCGGAATGATGATGACGGTCAGCGGGCGCTTGCCAAGCTGGTCGGCGTATTTCTTGTTCAGGTAGCGCTCGAAGCCACGCACCAGCTCCGCGGTCAGCCCGCGCTCGCGCCCCTTGTCGCTGAAGTAGAGCGTGCGGCTGTAAGGCACCAGCACGCGGATGACGCGGCTCTTGAGCATCACGTCGAAGTCGCCGGTACGGGGCTTGTTGGCAAGGCTCAGGCCACGTGGCTTGGCGGGTGCCGCCTCGCTCGGCGCAGCGGTCGCGGCAGGGGCCGCCGCAGCGGGCGGCGGATTTTGCGAAGGCTTTGTTTGCTGCGCTACGGCAGAGGGTCCACACAGGCTGCACGTGCCCACCAGGCCAGACAGAAAGAGGCCTGCCAACCAACGGGAAGGGTGGACAGCGGACATGGCGGGGAATGCAAGCCGCGCAAGCAAGCGCGCGGTTTGCCCATAAGGAGTCTAGGCGCGATACGGCGGCTTGCAAGCGGGAAGCCGTGCGCAGGCTGCGGGAAGCGCAGGTTTGCGCAACTCGGGGGGAACGCGTTTGAGACCGGGGAAGAAGATGGCCGGCTTGCGCTGGCCATCTCTCACTTGCAGCATGCGTGATTACGCTATTGCTTCGGCGCTGCCATCTCCTGGCGGGCCGCGGCGTCCGCCGCCTTGTTCTCGACCTTGCGCTCCTGCTTGGCCTCGCCGACTTCTTCCTTGTACTCGCCCTTGGCGGCCTTCTTCTTCGCCTTGTATTCGTCGGAGGCGCGCTTGCGTGCCTCGCGGCGCTCGACCAGCGGGTCCTTGGGCGGTTCGATCTGGGTCATGCCGGGCGGCACGCCTTGCGCGCCGGCCGGGGGTGCCGCGGGCGCGGCCGTGGTCTGGGCGAAAACGGTGGCACAGCTGAGGCCTGCCAGGCCGGCGGCAATCGCGCCGACAATCCTGGGAAGGCGAGCGGGCTGTTTCGGATCCATGGAAAACCTCCAGAGTTGTTGTCGGACGCGCCGGCAGTGGAGGGGCCCGGCGCGGCTGGGACCGCGCATCGCCACGGTGGCGGCGATGCAGCGGTAGCCCTCAGTCTAGGCAGCGGGCTCACATTGCGCTGTCGGTCGAGCGCTGATGCGGTGCCGGCATTACTCTTACACGGCGGCATTGATGTATGGCCGCAACAAACTCCGGTTAAGGGCGCCACCGTCACTCCAACCCCATCGCGCACCGCATCGCGCGGCCTCCGGCGCGGATTTCAGCGAGGCGGCGACAACGCCACGCCGGTAGCGCGGCGATCCCTTCAC
The DNA here is from genome assembly GCF_000426345.1 of Cupriavidus phytohabitans. Taxonomy (GTDB): domain Bacteria; phylum Pseudomonadota; class Gammaproteobacteria; order Burkholderiales; family Burkholderiaceae; genus Cupriavidus. The sequence continues at coordinate 71,184 of NZ_AUFE01000026.1, forward strand.
AGCATGCCGTAGCGCGGCGCAGGCAAGGGCTGCCGCCAGCGGCGAGCGGTCATATCACCCCTTCCGCGCGCAACGCCTGCATCTCCTGCCGGGTCAGGCCGACTTTGGCGTAGATCTCTTCGTTGTGCTCGCCGACTGAAGGCCCGGTTCGGGGCGCGCCGGGCTCGTACCCGGAAAAGCGCGGCACGTGGCATGGCGCGGGAACCGAGCCCAGGTCCGGATCGGGCAGGCGCACGATCGCCTCGCGCGCGCGGAAGTGCGGGTCCTCCAGGATGTCCTCGATGGTGAAGATCTTGCTGAACGGGATCTGCTGCGCTTCCAGCGCCGCCGCGACGGCGCGGTAGTCATGTGCCGCGAACCAGGCGCCGATCGCGTCATCCAGCGTGTCGAGGTGCCGCACGCGCGCCGGGTTGGTGGCGTAGCGCGCATCGTCCGCCAGTTCCGGCTGGCCGATCGCCACGCACAGGCGCCGGAAGATCGGGTTGGACGACGCCACCATCGACACCCATTGGCCGTCGGCGGTCGCATACATGTTGGACGGCGCCGTGTACGTGGCCAGGTTGCCCGCGCGCTGGCGCACCTGGCCGAGCTGTTCGTATTCCACCGCGAGCGGCTCCAGCAGGCGGAACAGCGCCTCGGTGGCGGACAGGTCGATATCCCGCCCGGGCGCTGCGGGATCGCGCCGGCGCTCGGCCGCGGCGGTGGCGATGGCGAACGCGCCGAACAGGCCGGCCACCACGTCGCCGGCGGGATAGTTCATGTGCAGCGGCGGACCGCCCGGCTCACCGGCGAGGTTGGTGAAGCCGCTCATGGCTTCGAACACGCGCGCGAAGCCGGCGCGCGACGCATACGGGCCGGTCTGGCCGAAGCCGGTCAGGCGCAGGATGATCAGGCGCGGGTTCGCTTCGCGCAAGGTCCCGGCGTCGAGGCCCCAGCGGTCGAGCGTGCCGGTGCGGAAGTTCTCGACCAGCACATCGAATTCGGGCAGCAGCCGCAGGAACAGCGCGCGCCCCTGTGGCTGCCGCACGTCGAGCGAGATGCCGCGCTTGCCGCGGTTGGCCACCTTCCAGTAGAGCGGCAGGCCGTCCTTGACCGGTGCCAGGCCGCGCAGCGGATCGCTGCCATCGGGCAACTCAAGCTTGACCACGTCGGCGCCCATGTCGGCGCACAGCGTGCTGGCGAGCGGCGCGGCCAGCACCGTAGCCATGTCCAGGATGCGCAGTCCGGCGAGCGGGCCGTCGGTCTTGCCGTTGCCGTTCACAAACGAGGTCTGGTTCATGCGTCCACCTTGATGTCGCGCGCCTTGATCAATGCTGCCCAGCGCGTTGCCTCGGCCACCAGCAGCTGGTCGAATTGCCTGGCGTCGAGCGGGAGGATTTCCGCATCAAGCGCCGCCAGCCGGTTGCGCACGTCGGCGGTGCCCATCGCCGCCTGCAGCGCGGCGCCGAGGTAGTCGACGATGGCGGGCGCCGTGCGTGCGTGGACGGCCAGGCCATACCAGGATTGCACCAGCGCGTCGGGATAGCCCGCCTCGGCGATGGTCGGGACCTCCGGCAGCGAGCGCGTGCGCCGTGCGGCGTTGACGGCGAGCGGCCGTACGCGATTCGACTGGATCAGCGGCAGCACCAGGTTCTGCGACACCAGCGCGAACTGCAGCTGCCCGCGTCCCAGGTCCAGCACCGAAGGCGGCTGGCCCTTGTAGCCGACATTGGTCACGCGCACGCCGGTGGCTTCGAAGAACAGCTCCTGCGCCAGGTGCAGCGAGCTGCCGGCGCCCGGCACCGGCACGTTGACGGCGCCCGGCCGCGCCTTGGCCCACGCCGCGAACTCCTTCAGCGTCTTCACGGGCACATCGTTGTGCACCACGAACACCGACGGCACCGCGGCCACCGCGCCAATGGCGCGGAAGTTCTGCACGCGGATGCCGGAGTCGGGATAGAGCGTCTGCGCCACCGCCAGCACCGGCGTGACGCCGAGCATCGTGTAGCCGTCCGCCGGTGCGCGGCTGGCGAATTCGATGCCGATGCGGCCATCGGCACCGGGCTTGTTCTCCACGACCACGCGCTGCGGCAGGTCGAGCGACATGCGGTCGAGGGCGGCGCGCAGCGTGACGTCGACCACGCCGCCCGCCGGGTAAGGGATGACCGCGCGCAGCGGCCGCTCGGGGAAGTTGCCCGGGCCGGTGCTGGCGCGGGCCAGCGCCGGCAACAGGCCGGGCGCGGCCATCATCAGGGCGGTCTGGAAAGCAGTCCTTCCGAATGCTCGGCGATCCATGCTGTCTCCTCTTTCTTGTATCGGTATTTGCGCCGGCGCCTGCCGGTCACTCTCTGCCGGTCACTCCGGCAGGTAAGGGCGCAGGCATTCGAGCGACTGGCGCGTCTGCCGCACCAGCCGGTCCATGATCCGCGCCACGGGCTCGACCTCCTTCACCCAGGCAACGCTCTGGCCCGCCGCCTCGTACATCAGCGGGGCGATCTCGTGCTCTTCCACCGCTGCCAGCAGCCGGCCGGTCAGGGCCTGCTGGTAGGGCATGTCTAGTGGCGCCGGGGCATCGGCCGCCGCCCATGCGTCGGAGAAGGCGCTGCGCACCACGCGGCAGGGCTTGCCGCTGTGCGCGCGGGTGATCACCGTGTCGTCGCTGCCAGCGGCCAGCAGCCGTTCAGTCAGCGCGGCCGGCAGCCGATGCTCGGCGCTGCCCAGCCACACGGTGCCGAGCCACGCGCCCTGCGCCCCCATCGCCAGCGCCGCGGCGATCTGGCTGCCTTCGCCGATGCCGCCGGCGGCCAGCACGGGGCGTCCCTCGGCGGCCGCGATGATCTGCGGCACCAGCGTGAAGGTGCCGATCGTGCCAGTATGCCCGCCGGCGTCGTAGCCCTGGGCGACCAGCACATCGACGCCGGCCGCGATGGCCTTGCGCGCATGCTTGACCGCGCCGACCAGCGCCATGGTGGTCTTGCCGGCACGGCGCACCCTGGCGATGGTGTCGGCCGGCGTGCCGACGCCGGCGGCGAACACCTCCACCTCGCTCTGCGCCACGGCGGCGACCTGTTCCTCGAACAAAGCCTGCGAGCGCACGTACTGCGAGAAGAAGTTGCCCGCCGTGGCCGGCGGCACGGCGAAGCGCTCGAACAGGCCGTCGACGAAGCGGCGATGTCCTTCAGGAATCGCAGCGCTTACGTCTTCCGGGGTGGAGACGCCCGGCAGCGCGGTGGGCAGCAGCAGGTCCACACCGACCGGCACGTCCGGGCACAGCGCGCGCAGGTCGCGCAGTTTCTGCGCCAGTTCGTTGGGGCCATCGCGTGCCGCGGCATACACGCCGAGGCCGCCGGCATTGGAAATGGCCGCGGCGACCTCGATGCTGTGCGCCAGCCCGAACACCGGGTAGCGGATGCCCAGCCGGCGGCACAGCGCATTGGCCAGGCTATGGTCAGCAGTGCTTGCCATCATTGCGCTCCAAACAGATCCGGCTCGAAATCGAGGCAGGGATGTTGTGGCATCGCCGAGGCGGTCTTCATCACGTGCCGGCCGATCAGGTTCTTGTGGACCTCGCTGGTGCCTTCGCCAATCTGGTTCATCTTGGCGTCGCGCAGGAAGCGCTCGATCGGATACGCATTCAGGTAGCCGTTGCCGCCCAGCAGTTGCGCGCAGTCCACTACCACGCGCATGCACAGGTCGGTGCTGTGCATCTTGGCGATCGAGGCGTGGATCGAAGTCTCAGGGTCCGTGCGGTCGTAGCGCTGCGCCGAGCTGTAGACCAGGCAGCGTGCGGCTTCGATGCGCGCGGCCATGTCGGCCAGCATCCACTGGATGCCCTGGTGCTCGCCCACCGCCTTGCCCGATACCTGCCGGTGCCCGGCGTATTGCGCGGCGATCTGCAGCGCGCCGGTCATCCGACCCAGCGCGATCGCGGCATGGCCGATGCGTGCGCGCACCAGCGTGTCCTGCGCCAGCGCCATGCCCTGTCCCTCTTCGCCCAGGCGATGCGAGACCGGCACGAACACATCGTCGAGCCGGACCTCGGCGATCGGCACGCCATGCCAGCCGAGCTTGGGAATGATCGGCGATACGCTCAGTCCTTCAGCATCGCGCGGCACCAGGAACGCCGTCAGTCCCTTGCTGCCGCCGGGACCGTCGGCAAGCGAAGCCACCACGACAAACATATCGGCCACGTTGGCGCGGGTGATGAATTTCTTTACGCCAGTGAGCCGATAGCCCCCGGGATGCCGGCTGGCGACGGTGCGCAGCCGCGCGAGATCCGATCCCGCGCCGGGCTCGGTCAGCGCGAAGGCGGACTGCCTGCTGCCATTGGCCAGCAGCGGCACCGTCTGTGCGCAAAGCTCCGCGGAACCGCCGGCAACGATCGGGCGCGAGGACAGGTCGGTGCCGGTCACGAGCGACGCCGCCGTGCTGCACGTTCGCGCAATCTCTTCGATGATCCTGACGCGCAGCAGCATCGAGGCATTGGTGCCGCCGAGCGCGGTGGGAAACGCCGTGGCGATGACGCCGCTTTCCGCCAGCGCGCGGAAGGTGTCCCAGGCGAACTCGTCGTTGCGGTTTGCCGCGTTGGCCCTGGGGCCGATGTTGTCCCGGACCAGTGCCTGGACACGGGCCAGCATGTCGTTCTGCGCCGCATCGAGCGGCGCCAGCGGATGGTGTTCGGCAGTCAGGGGCATGGATCAGGGTCTCCTCCGGGTGGTGTGCGATTGCCTCTAACGATAGAGAGACGGTATCCTCGGATCAATGCCGGTATGAGAAAGCAGATATCTCCATAGGAGATAGCAGGAGAGGATATGCAAACAGATGCGGGACACGACCTGACGCTCAAGGCGTTGACCACGTTCGTCGCGGTGGCGCGCACGGGCAGCGTTTCGGGCGCCGCGGCGCAGCTCGGCCTGGCACAGTCGGCGATCAGCCGGCAGGTCGCCGAGCTGGAGAAGATGTTTGGCGGCCCGCTGTTCTACCGCACCGGCCGCGGCGTGCGGCCAACCACGCTGGCCGCGCAGGTGCTGGCCGATGCCGAGCCGCTGCTCGACGGCGCCAGGCAACTGGTCGAGTCGGCGCGCGGCCGTGCCGGCAATGTCAGCGGCATGGTCACGCTGGGCCTGGTGCCGGCGGTGGCGCCGCTGCTGTCGAGCCGGCTCTACGCCGCCGTGCAGGAGCGGCTGCCCGCGGTGAAGCTGCGCATCGTGGAAGGCTACAGCGGCGAGATCGAGACGCGGCTGACCCAGGGCAGCATCGATCTCGCCGTCCTGAACCGCTATCGTGCCGAAGGCCGGAACAGCTACCGCCGCCTGCTCGATACGCCGCTGATGCTGGTCGGCCGGCGCGAGGCCGTGCAGGCCCACTGGCGCGCCGCGGGCGGCAGGCCGGCTTCGTTGCTGCTGCGGCAGATCGGCGGCGTGCCGCTGGTGCTGCCGGTGCCGCCCAACGCCATCCGCAACCTGCTGGAAGAGGCTGCCGCCGCGCACCGCATCGCCCTCAACGTGTGCATGGAGGCAAGCTCATCAGTGGTCATCAAGCGCATCCTGTCCGACCATTCCGCGTTTTCCGTATTGCCATACCACGCGGTGGCGGCCGAGCTGGAGAGCGGGGAGTATGACGCCGTGCCATTGGCGGACCGCGCCATGCGGCAGAGCGTGGTGCTGGCGACGAGCAGCCAGCGTCCCTTCACCGCCGCGGTGCGGCAGGTGGCGCAGATGATTCCCAAGCTTGCCGAGGCGCTGATCGGCGAAGGGAAGTGGCGGCGGTGACGGAGATGTCTGGCGCGGGACGCGGCGTGCCGCTGTGAGAGCTGGGACATCGTCACAAGCCGGGTACATGGGGCTGGGTAGAGATCCAGCCGATGCATGTCTTCGCTGCCATGCCCGCCTTGGCGCATTTACGTCTTGTTGAGCCCCATGCAAGCCTCCACAGACCGGATGGTTCGCTAGGTTGCGGGCCCCGCAGCAGCCGGCGCGTCCAGGCTTCGCTCCAGCAGCGTCAGATCGTCGCGCAGCAACTGCAGGATAGCCGCCGGCCCGGGCTTGTCCAGCGCGCGGCTGGCCGGCAGTTCGACCGAGCGCAGCGCCATGTCCGCAATCTGGCCCGCTACCTCATCCACGGAAGCCTGTCCGGCGGGATTGAACCACCACGCCGTCCAGTTGCACATGCCGATGATCGAGAATGCGGCGATCTTGGCGTCCACCACGCGAAAGCTCCCATGGTCGATGCCGAACTCGATCGCCTGCCGGAACTGTTCGAGCACCGCGCGGCGCGCCTGCTCGGCCATCTTGCGCTGCTTGAGCGGCAGGTTGTTCTCGTTGCGTTCGACCACGCGGAACTGCAGCGGGTGCGTCAGGATCAGCGTGGCGTGGCGCAGCACCAGGTGGCGCAGGATGCCGGCAGGCGTGCGCATGGCCTCGGGGATGGCCTCGGTGGCCAGTTGCGCGGCGGTGCGCGTGACCGCCGTAGTCAACTCCTCGAGGATGGCTTCCTTGCTCTTGAAGTAGTAGTAGAGCGCCGGACGGCTCAGCCCCACCGCGTCCGCGATGTCGTTGAGTCCGGTGCCATCGAAGCCGCGCTCGATGAAGAGGCGCGTCGCGACCTCCAGGATCGAGTCCCGCAGCGCGTCGCTCTTGCTCTGTGCCTTTGCCATGTAACCGCCATTCAGTTTTTCGACGCGAGCGTCGAGAAGCCATCACGATAAACAAAATGGCGCGGGCCCGCCACCCCGGTGCACCGGGGCGTTGCCCGGCAACTTCCCTGTTAGTGCATTGAAAGGCGCCTGCAAACGGATTCGTCGCTCTCGTAAAAAAATTTACGTACACGTCAAAAAATGGACTATTCTGTAAAAAACGGAGTGAATCGATGAATAGTTCCCAGACGCCCCCCAACGAATCGCCCGCCGCTCGCGGGCCGATTGCAGGTTTCCTGAACACCGACTGGAACCCGCGCGATGTGCCGCCAGGCACGGTGACCCGCAACGTCGTGCTGCGCACGGAGGATGGTGCGGCCACCGGCGGTTCGCTCTATGCCGCAGGCCGGCCCGATACGGTGGTCTGCATCATGCATCCGCGCGAGTTCATGGCCTGCCACTACCTGATTCCCGACATCGTGGAAGCCGGTTACGCGGCGTGGTCGCAGTCGCCGCGCTCGGTCGGCAACGACCAGCGCCTGGAGCACGAGTTCGCGCTCTATGACGTCGCGGCAGGCGTGCGTTTCCTGCGTGAAGCGGGCTTCCGCAACATCGTGCTGCTCGGCAACTCGGGCGGCAGCGGGTTGTATGCCCTGTACGTCCAGCAATCGAATGCCGCGCCCGAAGCGCGCATCGGCCGGACGCCCGGCGGCCGTGCCACCCATCTCGCCTCGGCATTGCTGCCCGCCGTGGATGGCGTGGTTTTCGTCGCGCCGCATCCGGGGCAAGGCATGCTGCTGCAGTCCTGCATCGACCCGTCCGTGACAGATGAGCGCGACCCGCTTTCCGTCGATCCGGCGCTCGATGCGTTCTCCGCCGCCAATGGCTTTGCGCCGGCCCCGCGGTCGTCCGCGTATCACGCCCACTTCGTCATGAAGTACCGCGCCGCGCAGGCGATGCGGGTACAGCGCCTTGACCACCTGGCCCGGACGATGATTGCCGAGCGCATGGACGCCCGCGCCGAAGTGAAGCGCAACCCCGGCACGGTCAGCGATGCCGTGCGCCGGCGCGCGGCCCACACACAGCTCTTTCCCGTCTGGCGCACCGATGCCGACCTGCGCTGCTTTGACCTGTCGCTCGATCCGTCGGACCGCAAGTACGGCTCGCTCTGGGGCGCGGACCCGTTCATATCCAACTATGGCTCGGTCGGCTTCGCCCGCGTGTGCTCGCCCGAGAGCTGGTTGTCGACATGGTCGGGTCTGTCGTCGAACGCGGCGCTGTCCCGCACCGCCCCGGCCATTCACCAGCCCACGCTGCTGATCGAGTACACGGCCGACCAGGCCTGTTTCCCCAGCGTCATCGCGGACATCTTCCAGAGCATCGGCAGCGTCGACAAGCAGCACCACCGCGTTCGCGGCGACCACCACGGCCGCGCGCTGGCCAAGGGCGAGGAACCCGGCCGCTATGCGACGGGCCGTCTGCTGCAGACGTGGCTACGCGAGAGCTTCCCGCAATAACTTCCTGCAATAACTTCCCGCAATAACGCACCAGACACACACCAGCCCCATTCCGATCCGGAGACGTAACGATGCATGCAAGAACCGCCCCACCCGACGTCGCCGCGCCGCTGCGCCTGCGCGGCGTCGACCATACCGCCCGCCCCACCTGGCGCCTGAAGGAGACCGTCGCGTTCTATCGCGACATCCTGGGCCTGCCGCTGATCCACACGATTTCGGCGCGCGGCTGGGGTCCTTCGACGCACCCCGATTTCCTGCACTTCTTCTTTGACAGCGGCAAGGGCAGCACCATTGCGTTCTTCTACTACCTCGGCAGTGACGAGCCCGAAGCGTTGGCGGGTCGCGGCACCCGTCCGCCGCTCCCGGACGACCATGTGTTCGACGCCACCCACACGGCCTGGCTGGTCGATACGCAGGAAGAAATGCTGGCATGGAAGACGCGGCTGGAGGAGCGCGGCGTGGTGGTGTCCGCGGAAACCGCGCACGAGGTGATCGAGTCGATCTACTTCCGCGACCCGAACGGCTACTTCATCGAGATCACGCGCAAGCTGCGGCCGCTGGCAGCGCTCGATGCGCGCGATGCCGATGCGACGCTGGCCGCCGCCATCGAGCTGGAGGACGAAGCCCGCACCCGGCATGCGCGCGTGACGAGGATCGACGCCATCTGGAGCGCAAGGCAGAGATCCTCGGCCGCCGCCTGGACCTGGACCTGGACCAGGATTGTCACGCATGAGCCCGACCACCCTACGTATTTTCGTACTGAACGTTCCCGAGTTCGCGGTCCTGACAGAAGCCGCGCGCCGCCTGCCGGCGTGCCGGCTCAGCGATCTCGGCGACTATACGGTGATCGCTTCGGATGAACCGCTCGAATTCGGGCGCCGCGCCCTGGGCCTGAAGCCCGCGGTCTGGTACGGGCTGTTCACCGGCGGGCTTGACGGCAAGATCGAACGTTTCGACCGCGATATCGTGCGCATCGTCCCGCGCGATCCGGCGATGGCGTGAGTGCCGGAGGAGGCCATCATGACCGGTATTCATTTTCCGATTGAAGGCGTGGTGTACTGCCCGCCCGCCGACGCCGCCCGGTATTTCGAAAGCGGCGCATGGGTCGACGACACGCTCGGCGGCGCCCTGCGCAAGACCGCCCGTCGCACGCCGGACCACCCGGCCTTCATCAGCGATGAGCGCTCGATCACCTTTGCCGAACTGGACGCGCGCAGCGAGCGCCTCGGCGCCGCACTGCATCAGCTTGGCCTCAGGCCTGGTGATCGCGCCATCTTCCAGATGGGAACCACGATCGACACCGTCGTCGCGTTGATGGGCTGCTACAAGGCCGGCATAGTTCCCGTGTGTGCGGTGCCCCAGTACCGCGAGGTCGAGATCGGCCAGCTTTCCGCCCAGTCCACGCCGCGAGCCTATTTTGTGCAGGCCGATTTCAGTGCCTTCGACCTGACCGGCTTTGCCCGCGGCATGGCCTGCCGTCACCCGTCGATCCAACACCTGATCGTTGCGCGTGGCGGCGGTTCCGCCGCACAGGGTGCGCTTGCCGAGCATGGCATGGACGCACTGATCGACACGATCTCCTACGAGCAGGCCGTGAAAGTACTGGCGGGGGTCCCGATCGGCAGCGAGGACGTGCTCAGCTTCCAGTTGTCCGGCGGCACGACCGGCGTACCGAAGATCATTCCGCGCTTCCACGCCGAGTACATCGGCCATGCGCTGGCCTGCATGCGCCTGCTCGGTCAGACCGCGAAAAGCCGTCTGATCTGGTCGCTGCCGCTGCTGCACAATGCCGGCCAGCTCTATGTGCTGGTACCGGTCGTGGCGGGCGGCATGACCTCGGTGCTGATGCCACGCGTCGATATCCAGCGCATGCTCGATCTGATCGAACAACACCGCATCACGCATGGTATGTCGATTGGGCCGGTGGCGCCGCAGATGATCGCGTACCGGGACATTGCGCGGCACGATCTTTCGTCGCTGGAACTGTTCGGCACGATGACGCGTGCCGACGCGCTCGAAGCGCATCTCGGCGTGCCGTGCTTCAACCTCTTCGGGACGACCGAAGGATTACTGCTCGGTGCCGGCGCGCGGTTTTCCGCCGCGATACGGCATCGCACCCAGGGCTTCTCCGGTTGCCCGGATGACGATCTCCGCCTGCTGGTGCCGGGCACGGACGAGGCGGCACTGCCGGGAACGCCCGGCGAGTTGTGCTTCCGCGGTCCATCCAGCCTTCGCGGCTACTACAAGGCGCCGGAAGCCACCGCCCAGTCACTGACCGCGGATGGTTTCGTGCGCTCCGGCGACCTCATGACCGAGCACGTGATCGACGGCTACCGCTGCTTTGCGTTTGAAGGCCGCCTGCGCGACAACGTGAACCGCGGCGGCGAGAAGATCGGCACGGAAGAAGTGGAGGCGTATGTCAGCCGGCATCCTGCGGTCGCGGACGCCAAGCTTGTAGCGATGCCGGACCCGTTGTACGGAGAGAAAGGCTGCATCTACGTGATCCTGCGCGCTGGCCATGCCGCGCCCGACGTGGCGGAATTGGCTGCGTTCCTGGTGGAACAGGGACTGGCAAAGTTCAAATGCCCGGAGCGTATCGAAGTGGTCGCGGAGTTCCCGGTGACCCGCGTCGGCAAGGTCGACAAGGCCGCACTGCGGGCCATGATCGCGCGCCAGCTCGCGGCGGAAGCCGCTGGCGGAGCCGGCGAAACGGGGAGGAAATCGGCATGACACCTGCACCGAAGCCGTACTGCGAAACGAGCGCGCACGCCAACCCATCCAACCAAGGCTGACCAGCATGAACAGTCGTACCTACCGTATCGGGCAGATCGTGCCCAGCTCCAACACGACGATGGAGACCGAGATTCCCGCCATGCTGCGCGCGCGGGAGCAGGTCTGGCCGGAGCGCTTCACGTTCCACGCGAGCCGCATGCGCATGCATCGCGTCGTCCGCGAAGAACTGGAAGCGATGAACCGCGAAGGTCTGCGCTGCGCCGCCGAACTGGCCGACGCGCGCGTGGACGTGATGAGCACGGCGTGCCTGGTCGCCATCATGGCGATGGGGCCGGGCTACCACCGCCAGGTTGAGCAGGACTTGCTGCGCGTGGCGCGCGAGAACCACTGCGATGCGCCGGTGATGACGTCGGCCGGCGCGCTGGTGGCGGGCCTGAAGTCGATCGGCGCGCGCCGTATTGCGCTGATGGCGCCGTACATGAAGCCACTGACCGAGGCCGTGGTCCGGTACATCGAGCATGAAGGCATTGAAGTCCTGGATGCCTTGTCCTTCGAGATCCCGGACAACCTCGAAGTCGGGCGCCGCGATCCCATGCAGTTGCTGCAGGATGTCAGGCGCCTCAACACCGCCAATGCCGATGTCGTGGTGCTGTCGGCCTGCGTGCAGATGCCGTCGCTGCCGGCCATCCAGGCAGCGCAAGATGCCATCGGCCTTCCCGTCACGTCCACCGCTGCCTGCACGGTGCGCCAGATGCTGGAGCACCTGGACCTGGCTCCCGTCGTCCCCAATGCCGGTGCGGCCCTGGCGCCGGCAAGCAAGTAGGAGGCTTACCATGAATGTCGTCGTCATCGGAGGCGGGCCCGCCGGCCTCTACTTCTCGCTGCTGCTCAAGCAGCGGCATCCTGAAGACCATATCGTTGTGCATGAGCGCAACGAAGCAGGCGCCACCTACGGCTGGGGTGTCGTGTTCTCCGACATCGCGCTGTCGTTCCTGCAGGACGCAGATCCGGCGTTCTTCAGGAAGTTCACCGCCCATCATCAGCGTTGCGACCATATGGAAGTGATCCACCGCGGCGTGGCGGTGCCGCTGCGCGGCAACCATTTCTCGCGCACCTCGCGTATCGACCTGCTGCGCGTGCTGCAAGGTGCATGCACCGCGGCCGGCGTCGAGATCCGCTATGGCAGCCGCGTGAATGATCCGGCGGAATTGCCTGACGCCGACCTGGTCGTGGCGGCCGACGGCGTCAACAGCGAGGTGCGTACGCGGCTGGCCGAGCATTTCCAGCCGAGCTTCGACGTGCGCCGCAACAAGTTCGCGTGGTATGGCACGCATCAGCTCTTCCATCCGGTTTCGCTGATCTTCCGCGAGACCGAGTTCGGCGTGTTCATCGCTCACTCGTACCAGTACAGCGATGCGTTGTCGACGTTCCTGGTGGAGGTGGATCCGGACACATGGCATCGCGCCGGACTGGATACCGCGACCGAGGATGAGAGCCGTGCGTTCTGCGAGTGGGTGTTTGCCGAAGACCTCGGCGGGCATTCGCTGCTCGGCAATCGCTCGAACTGGTTCCAGGCCAGCGTGGTGCAAAACGAGCACTGGTCGCACGGCAAGGTCGTGCTGCTCGGCGATGCCTTGCGCAGCGTGCATTTTTCTCTGGGCTCAGGAACCCGCATGGCCATGCAGGATGCCGTTGCGCTGTGCGATGCAGTCTGCGCGCATCGTGACGACGTGCCGGCTGCTTTCCAGGCATTCGAAGACTCGCGCCGGGATGCATCGGCGAAGTTCCAGGATGCGGCTCGCCGTAGTCTCGACTGGTACGAATCGGTTGACAGCAAGATGCACCTCGATCCGGTGGCGTTCGCCTACGATTACATGCTGCGCACTGGCAGGGTCACGCACGAGGACCTGCGCCAGCGGGACCCGGCCTTCATCGCCCGCGTGGAAGCGGGTGGTTACCACTACCCGGACATGGATCCAGCCTCGGCATAGCCGCGCGCCGCAGCGCGGACCACGCAGTACCGCACAAGCCGAAGCATAGCGGCGGTGCGCCAACCTTCCCAGGAGACAAAATGACCGCCCCATCCGCCCCCAAAGATGTGGCGGCGGCCGCGCACATGCGCGCCGCTGTCAACGTACGCGAGTTTATCGACGCTGCGAGGCTTTCGCCCTTGCAGTTGCGCATCATGCTGCTGTGTTTCGCGATCGTCGCCCTTGACGGCTTCGATATCGCGATCATCGGCTTCCTTGCTCCTCATATTCGAGGCGAGTGGTCGCTGTCCATGGTGGCATTGGGCCCACTGTTCTCGGCCGGATTGCTTGGACTGATGGCCGGCGCCTTCCTGTGCGGGCCCATGGCCGATCGCATTGGCCGCCGCCGCGTGTTGATCATGTCGGTGGCGTGGTTCGGCGCCGCGTGCCTGGCATCTGCGGCGGCTTCCGGCATTGGGTGGCTGATTGCACTTCGCTTCCTGACCGGGCTTGGGCTCGGCGGCGCGATGCCCAACGCCATCACGCTCACGGCGGAATTCAGTCCGTCGCGTCGCCGTGGCACCTTGTTGACGGTGATGTTCTGCGGGTTTTCGCTCGGGTCGGCGGTGGGTGGGGTGGTGACTGCCTATCTCATCGAGCATGTGGGCTGGCGCGGCGTGCTGGCGCTGGGCGGGGTGCTCCCTCTGTTGCTGGTGCCGGTGCTAGCGCTGGCATTGCCGGAATCGGTGCGTTACCTGGCGACACGCGAGGGCATGCAGGCGCGGATCGCAGCCACCCTGGCGCGCATCGACGCGGCCCGGATCACGCCCGGACTTCGCTACGTCACCGACGAGCCGGATGGCCCCGGTTCGCCGGTCGGCCAACTCTTTGCGTCCCGCTATCGGATGGGAACGCTGTGGCTCTGGATTGCCTTCTTCTGCAGCCTGCTATTGCTTTACCTGATGATCAACTGGCTGCCGATCCTGGTACAGCGCAGCGGTCTTTCCCTGAAGGAGGCTTCAATGCTGTCAGGTCTTCTGCAGGGCGGCGGCGTTGTCGGCGCCATCGTGCTGGGCATGCTGCTCGACAAGTTCAACCCTTACGCGGTAGTTGCCAGTGCTTATACGCTTGGGGCCATCGCGGTGGCGTGCCTGGCTTCAGTGAGCGCACCCATGGCAATGGCGGCGGCGATCTTTGTCACGGGCTTTTGCGTCAGCGGCTCGCAGGTCTGCGCCAACGTGCTGGCGTCGGCGTTTTATCCGACCACAAGTCGTGCCACGGGGGTGGCATGGGCGCTCGGCATCGGGCGGGTCGGTGCGATCGCGGGTTCGCTCGGTGGCGCTTTCCTTCTGTCGGCGGGCTGGAGCAACGCAGCGCTTTACCTGCTCCTGGCGGTACCGGCAATGGTGGCGGCAATCGGCATCTACCTGACCGGGCGTGTTCAGGCCGTTCCCGGCGCGGGGGATACCGGACCGGAACTCGCGCGGGTCGAGCCTGCCGCACAACTTCACGAGTAAGGCATGGGCGGCGGGCAGGGCGGCGGCCCCGGACCCCATGGATCGCTCGTGCCGGTAGTCGGCGCAAACCGGACGAATGTGCCGGTGATCCGTCCGGGAGGTCCCACGCCGGGGACGGTGGCCATGACCGAATCGATGAACACCCACCTCAATTTCCCCGTCCGGGAAAACCCCCATCAAACCGCTGTCTTGAAATGGCCATACCCCGTCCCTATAATTAGCACTCGTCGGGGGTGAGTGCTAACAGCATGAAGCGCCCCTTGCGACACCTGAAAATTTCAGTTGGCCGTCGCCTCGGTTAGCCGGCCGATTTGTGATTAAACACTCACTTTTGTATCTAGGAGTCCGTATGAACCTGCGTCCTCTGCACGACCGCGTGATCGTGAAGCGTCTGGACAACGAAACCAAGACCGCGTCCGGTATCGTGATTCCCGACAACGCTGCCGAGAAGCCCGATCAAGGCGAAGTGCTGGCAGTCGGTCCTGGCAAGAAGGATGACAAGGGCAACAACATCGCCCTCGACGTCAAGGTCGGTGACCGCGTGCTGTTCGGCAAGTACGCCGGCCAGGCCGTGAAGGTGGAAGGCCAGGAACTGCTGGTCATGCGCGAAGAAGACATCATGGCCGTGGTGAACAAGTAATTCACCAACTGACCGCCACCCGTACAGATTTCAGGAGATTCAAGAATGGCAGCTAAAGACGTAGTGTTCGGCGACGCCGCACGTGCCAAGATGGTCGAAGGCGTGAACATCCTCGCCAACGCCGTTAAAGTGACCCTGGGCCCGAAGGGCCGCAACGTGGTGCTGGAGCGCAGCTTCGGCGGCCCGACCGTGACCAAGGACGGCGTGTCCGTGGCCAAGGAAATCGAGCTGAAGGACAAGCTGCAGAACATGGGCGCCCAGATGGTCAAGGAAGTGGCTTCCAAGACCAGCGACAACGCCGGTGACGGTACCACCACCGCGACCGTGCTGGCCCAGTCGATCGTGCGCGAAGGCATGAAGTACGTTGCCGCCGGCATGAACCCGATGGACCTGAAGCGCGGTATCGACAAGGCTGTCGCCGCCGCCGTGGAAGAGCTGAAGAAGGTCAGCAAGCCCACCACCACCAGCAAGGAAATCGCCCAAGTTGGCGCCATCTCCGCCAACAGCGACACCTCCATCGGTGAGCGCATCGCCGAAGCCATGGACAAGGTCGGCAAGGAAGGCGTGATCACCATCGAAGACGGCAAGTCGCTGGCCGACGAGCTGGAAGTCGTGGAAGGCATGCAGTTCGACCGCGGCTACCTGTCGCCGTACTTCATCAACAACCCGGAAAAGCAAGTTGTCCAGCTGGATAACCCGTTCGTGCTGCTGTTCGACAAGAAGGTTTCGAACATCCGCGACCTGCTGCCGGTGCTGGAGCAAGTGGCCAAGGCTGGCCGCCCGCTGCTGATCATCGCTGAAGACGTCGAGGGCGAAGCCCTGGCGACCCTGGTGGTCAACAACATCCGTGGCATCCTGAAGACCGCCGCCGTCAAGGCCCCGGGCTTCGGCGACCGCCGCAAGGCCATGCTGGAAGACATCGCCATCCTGACCGGCGGCACC
>NZ_AUFE01000027.1 GCF_000426345.1 Cupriavidus phytohabitans
GGCGAGGCCGGCCAGCGGCACTGACGCCGGCACCGGCCACTGCCAGTGTCGGACCAAACAAGTCCTCGCCGACCACAGTGCGTCCATCCTTCCCCTTGCGCGCAAGCACCGGCGCCAGGGCCGCCTCAATGTTGTTCCATGGCATCCGGGTCGCCAGCACTGCGAGCGGATGCCGTAGATCAATCATCCCGTCCAAGCGGCTGCGAAAGAAGTCCGGTGTGCTCATCAGCAAGGCCCTCAAATCTCCCAGGATTTAAATCAGATTCCTATTCGATCTGGGAGTTCTGCACGCAGCACAATTCTTCCGACGCCTTGCTGCGCCTTACCCTTCAACATTCTGCAGGCCGGACTAAGTAATAAGAGATATAAAGCTGGAATAGAGCGCGCAACAGTCCGGCATATTTTCCGGCGGACAAGGGTCGAGGCGGACCATGAAAGCAGCGGGCGAAACGCCCCACAGGTCCGTTGCTTCGCACTGAAAAGCTATGGCCGCATGGATGATGAGCGCGGTCGCACGAACCTCAATCCTCGACAACAGCGCCGGCTGCCGTCGGAGGCAAAAATAAAAATGCAATTAATCGCCAAGCTGGTCGATCGGCAGTCTTCGTAGCAGCACGCAGATGGGCGGGGAACCGAAGTTTCGCGGGTTCATGGACACTTGAGCACCGTGCGCGGGATTCTGGATTGGTCTTGCATTGCACGCTCTCCGGCTCTTTGGTACCGAGACGAAACCCCGAGGCGGGGCGGCATTCCAGGAATCCGGTGCAGCGCTTACGGGATTGCTTGGCCCAGGTCTGGACGCACCGAAGAGTCTGCGCTACCTACGGTGCCTCATGGGCGCCGGTGGCACCGCTGGTGATGATTTGCTGCATGTGCAGCTGCGCAATACTGCTATCGAATCGCCCTCCATTGCCGCCGAGGATCTCGGTGGCCTGCCTGGCAGTCTTTAGCAGCGTTGTCACTGCCGCGAACATGGTCGGCGCAGCGGCGAGTCTCTGCTTTGGCCCGGACAAGGTCAAGGCGCCGACGAGTTGCCCCATCGCGCTGAAAACAGGGACTGAAGCGGCCGCAGTCTCGGACTCGCGCTCGCCATATGACACAGCCCACAAGCGCTCGCGAACCTCGTGCCAGCGTTCATCGCTGGTTTCGCTGAACGCCAGCAACACCTTGCCCGAGGCACCGCGATCAATGGGGAACTCATCGCCGACACCGATCGCGACGCGCACAGCGCGCGCCGGCTCCACCCGATACAGCACCAGCCGCCGGTCCCCCTGACGGACATAGAACGAAGCGGTCTCGCCAAGCTCGCGGCTGAGTTGCTCAAGCAAAGGCTCAATGACAGGACCGACGCGAAACGATCGCTGATAAATCGCGGCCAGCCGTAGCGGCTGTGGGCCAATTGCATACTGGCCATCGTCAAGCTTGCGAATGAAGCCGCCGTGCTCCAGCGCGCCCAGCAAGCGCAACACCGTACTCTTGTACATATCCGTGCGGCGCGAGAGTTCCGTCAGCGTCAGGCGGTCATCGTTGGGGCCGAATGCCCCAAGAATGGCAAAAGCGCGATCCAGCACCGCCACGCCGCTGGAACTGTCGGCAGGCGGGACCTCGGTCCGGCCATCGAGCGGAGAAGTGGAGTTGTGGCCCATGTTGGTCGTGGCTGTTTGTTCTGTCCAGTAGAACACGTTTTCAAAAAAATAGAAAGATGAGGGTATACCCTCCTTTCTAACGCGGTTTCTCGCGCCTAAAGTTCTTTTCCATAGAACACGGGTCTGTCTGAGAGAACAAAGCGCGATGAGTAACTACCTTCCCGTTCGGCCCGAATGGCTAGCCTCTGCCACCGAGGAGGCGCTTGAGCCGTTGTTGCCAATCGTCGATGCGCATCACCATTTCTACGAGCGCCCGGGATGGACCTACCTGCGCGACGACTATCTGCAGGATCTGCGCTGCGGGCACAACATCCAGGCGTCCGTGTATATGCAAGCCCTGACCCGCTACCGCGTAGCAGGCCCTGAGGCACTACGTCCGGTCGGCGAAACCGAGTTTGTTTCGCAGGCAACGCCAACGCACGCCGGCGGGGAGCCTCAAGTTGCCCAGGCCATCGTGGGCTACGCGGACTTGCGGCGTGGCGCGGCTGTGCGCGAAGTCCTGGAAGCCCACCTCGCTGCCGGCGGCGGCCGTTTCCGGGGCGTGCGCCACCTCACCACCTGGGATGCCGACGCCTCCCTCGCCAATCCTCTTACCGCCGCACCCCGCGGACTGCTGCTGGATCCTGGATACCGCGCAGGCGTTGCAGAGCTGGCGCCCCTGGGACTGTCCTACGATGCCTGGCTGTTCTTTCCGCAGCTCCCGGAATTGTTCGACCTGGCCAAAGCCAACCCGGATACGGTTGTCATCGTCAACCATTGCGGCGGCATCGTGCGCATCGGCCAGTACCGTGACAAGCCGGCGGAAGTGTTCACGCAGTGGTCGCGCCACATGCGCGAACTGGCCCGCCTACCTAACGTACGCGTCAAGCTGGGCGGCCTGGGCATGCGCATCAACGGCTTTGGCTTTGACCAGGGGGAGCGCCCGCCGTCATCGGTTCAGCTCGCCGACACGTGGAAACCGTGGATGCTCACGTGCGTGGAAGCGTTTGGCGCCGAGCGCTGCATGTTCGAAAGCAATTTCCCGGTCGACAAGGGTTCGTACCCCTACAGCAACGGCTGGAACGCCTTCAAGCGCCTGACTGCACAGGCCAGCGCAGCCGAGCGCGACGCGCTGTTCCGCGGGACGGCCAGTGCCGTGTACCGGCTTGGCGAATCGCCTTAATCCACCTTGAATTGCCAGCCCCTGCTGCTGCAGGCCAGCTCCTCCACCTTCTGCCAACAACCCACACGCCATCCGCCCGTACAGGAGACGACATGACTCACGCTCACACTCACCAGCCGTTCGCCACGGCAACCCGCCGCAGTTTTGCCCGGGCCATGCTCGGTTGCACGGTGTCGGCGCTGCTCGCCGCCGGCGTCACAGGCGCGGCTGCGGCCGAGGCCTATCCATCCCAGCCGGTCCGGCTGGTCGTGCCGTTCCCGCCTGCCGGCGGCACCGACGTGCTCTCGCGCCTGGTGTTCAACAAGATCGGCCAGGCCACGAATTGGAAGGTAGTGGTGGAGAACCGCGCCGGCGCCGGCGGCAATATCGGACTCGATAGCGTCGCCAAGGCCAAGCCGGATGGCTACACCCTGGGCATGGGCCAGACCGCCAACCTGGCGATCAATCCCACCTTGTATCCGAAGATGCCCTACAACGCCCGGAAGGACTTCACGCCGGTAGTCCTGGTCGCGGCGCAACCGGTCGTGCTGATCGTGCGTAGCGATGCCCCTTACAAGAACGTTGCCGATCTGGTTGCGGCGGGCAAGGCGAAACAGCTATCGATGGCATCGGCAGGCGCCGGCACCGTCGGCCACCTCACCGGCGAAATGTTCGCGCGCCGCGCCGGCATCAAGATGCTGCACGTCCCTTACAAGGGAGCCTCACCAGCGCTGACCGACCTGATGGGCGGGCAGACCGATTTCTATTTCGCCACGCCGCCGATCGCGATGCCGATGGTCAAGGCCGGCAAGGTCCGTGCGATCGCCGTGACCTCCGCCAAACGCCTGCCGCTGCTTTCCGCCGTGCCGACCGTGGCGGAGTCGGGCTACGCCGGCTTCCAGGCGGAAGACTGGAAGGCCCTGGTGGCGCCCGCCGGCACGCCGGCGGAAGTGGTGGCGCGCCTGAATGCCGAGGTCAACAAAGTGCTGGCACAGCCGGACACCATCACCAGGCTGCGCGAAGAAGGCAGCGAGCCGCGCGGCGGCTCTGCCAAGGACCTGACGACCTTCATCCAGAGCGAAAACACGCGCTGGGGCGACATCGTGCGTCAGTCCGGCGCCCGCGTCGAGTAATTCATTCAGTGGTGCCGCGGCGACTGTACTGCTGCAACACCACGCTATCGGAAGCCAGTCATGCAAAAGCCTTTGCGCAATACTCGCGTGCTCGACCTCACCAACGTGCTGGCCGGGCCCTTCTGCTGCCACCAGCTTGCCCATATGGGCGCCGAGGTCATCAAGGTGGAAACGCCCGGTACCGGTGACCTGGCACGCCAGCTGGGCGCCGATGCCGAGCTGAACCAGCGCCTGATGGGCGTGTCGTTCCTCGCCCAGAATCCCGGCAAACAGTCGATCACCATCAACTTGAAGCACGCCCATGGCAAGGAAATCTTCCGCAAGCTGGTGCGCAGCGCCGACGTGGTGGTGGAGAACTTTCGTCCCGGCGTGATGGACCGCCTCGGCCTGGGGTACGAGACGCTCAAGCAGGACAACCCGCGCCTGATCTATTGCGCGATCTCGGGCTTCGGCCAGGACGGCCCGCTGGCTGAACTGCCGGCCTACGACCAGATTATCCAGGGCATGTCCGGGGTGATGAGCATCACCGGCAACCCGCAGACGGCCCCGTACCGGGTCGGCTATCCGGTGTCGGACACCATCGGCGGGCTGACCGCGGCCTTTGCGGTGGCGGCATCGCTCGCCGACCACCAGCGCACCGAGGGCTACTTCATTGATGTCTCGATGCTGGAAGCGACGCTCGCCACCATGGGCTGGGTGGTGTCGAACCACCTGATCGCGGGCAGGGCGCCGGTGCCGATGGGCAACGAGAACATGACCGCAAGCCCCTCGGGGACGTTCCGCACCGGCGACGGCCTGCTCAATATCGCCGCCAACAAGCAGGAACAGTTCGAGGCTGTGTGCCGCGTGGTGGGCAAGCCCGAACTGGCCACCGATGAACGCTTCGCCCAGCGCCAGGCGCGGCTGGCCAACCGAGCTGCGCTGACGGCAGCGCTGGAGGCCGAGCTGGCCAGCAAAGCGGCCACCGAGTGGTGGCCGCTGCTGAACGAGGCCGGCGTACCGGCGGGACCCGTGCTGAGCGTGCCCGACACGCTCGCCCATCCCCAGGTGCGTGACCGCGGCATGATCGGTGAATTTGCCGATGCGCCGGGCGTTGGTCGCGACATTCGCGTGGTGCGTACGGGCTTCAAGCTCAATCGCGAGGCCCCGGCCGTCGACACGCCACCACCCGAACTCGGCCAGCATACGCGCGCGATCCTGGGCAGCCTGGGCTACAGCGACGCGGACATCGACCAACTCAGCCAGGAGCGCGCAATATGAGCCGCATCGAACAAGCCCCCAACACGCCCGATAGCACCATGGACGCCGGCCAACGCTTGTCGCAGGACTGGTGGCGCACCGAGATCATCGACATGCGCCCCGGCGAAATTCGCTATCGAGGCTATCCCATCGAGCAGCTGATCGGCCGCGTGTCGTTCGCACAGATGATCTGGCTGATGCTGCGCGGCGAACTGCCGGGGCCCGGCCAGGGCGAACTGCTTGATGCCGCCCTGATGGCGGCCGTGGACCACGGCCCGCAGGCGCCCAGCATCGCCATCGCGCGCATGGCGGCCACCTGCGGCGTGGGGCTGAACAACGCGATGGCCTCGGCTGTCAACGTGCTGGGCGACGTGCATGGCGGTGCCGGCGAGCAGGCCGTCGAGCTGTACCAGGACATCGCGCAACGCATCGACGCAGGCGCCGGCCTGGATGAGGCGGTCGGTGCCGGCCTGGAGCGCTACCGCGACCTGCACGGCAAGTTCGTCTCAGGGTTCGGCCACCGCTTTCATCCGCTGGATCCCCGGGCGCCGCGGCTGCTGGCGCTGGTCGACCAGGCATCGGAGAGAGGCGTGGTCAACGGCCGCTACGCCGCGATTGCGCGCGCAGTGGAAAACGCCCTTGGCGCAGGCCGCAGCAAGCCGATCCCGATGAATATCGACGGCGCCACCGCTGTCATCTATGCCGAACTCGGCTTCCCGGCGCCGCTGGCGCGCGGGCTGTTCTGCCTGTCCCGCTCGGTCGGCATTCTCGCGCATGCGTGGGAGCAGACCAACCAGGGCGGGCGCAACAAGGGACCGATCCCTCGGCAGTTCCTGTGGACGTATGACGGCACGCCCCAGCGCGACGTGCCGGAGCCTCCGCGCGAATAGGACCACGATGCCGTCTTGCGACGAGCGAGACGTCATCCAAAGCATCTCTCGACAAGACGCGGGCGACGGCAGTCGCCCCGCGATGACCCGCATCGCCCGGACGCCGCATCACCGGCGCCGGACAACGACAAGCCACACCAAGGAGACAACCATGTTGAACCGACTGATCGCTACCGTTGCCATGCTCTGCGCCACCCTGCCGGGCCATGCCGAGACCTGGCCCAGCAAGCCGGTGCGCATCGTCGTGCCGTACTCGGCCGGCGGCACCACCGATTTCGTTGCCAGGCAGGTCGCCCAGAAACTGACCGAGAGCACCGGCAAATCCTTTTTTGTTGAAAACAAGCCAGGAGCCAGCGGGACGATCGGTACCATGCAAGTCGCGCGCGCCGCCCCCGACGGTTACACCCTGCTCGCGAACGACACCACGTACACGATGCTGCCGTCACTCTTCAAGACCCTGCCCTGGGACCATGAGCGTGACCTGGTGCCGGTCACCACCATCGCGCAGACGCCGGTAATTATCATTGTTCCTACAGGATCGGCATTCAAAAACCTGCAGCAACTGATCGCATACGCCAAGCAGAACCCCGGCAAGCTCAACTTTGGCTCCGGCGGCGCAGGGAGCTCGACACATCTGGCGGCAGAAGTGTTCGAGAAAAGCTCAGGCGTCTCCCTGACGCACATTCCCTACAAGGGCGCTGGCGAAGCATTGATGGGCCTGATTGCCGGAAATGTCGATCTGCTGATTACCGCGACACCCACTGCGATCCCGCAGGTCAAGGGCGGCAAGGCACGAGCGTTGGCGGTCACTGGTGCAGCCCGTGTACCGACACTCCCGGAGGTGCCGACGTTCACCGAGGCTGGACTGAAAGATTACGCCGTGACCAACTGGTTTGGCCTTGCTGCGCCCAAGGGGACGCCTCCAGACCTGGTTGCCAAGCTTCAGTCCGAAGTGCAGAAGAGCGTGCAAAGCGCCGACGTCAAGGAGCGACTGGCGAGCATGGGGGCACAACCCGGCGGAATTCCGTCAGCGGAGTTTGCGAAACGGATCAAGCAAGACACCGTTACCTGGACGCAAGTGGCAAAGGCAGCCAATGTCAAGCCGGAGTAATTGGCGCGCATCTGCATTCCATGCCTGCGCGGCGGCATTCCAGCGGCGCTCGACGTCTTGCAGTATGGCCTGTGCGCGCCCCGCGGCCGTGCTGATGGTGACTATATATCGGTCATGCTTGCCATGTCGTTTCAAGGAGGTCCGCGCTTCCCGCCATCCTTGTCTCCCAGCTTTGCAGACCATGCTACGACGATGGCGCGCTGCGGCTGGAGATCCATGTCGGCCGCAGTCCGTTCCTGATGGAAGCACTGCGCCGCGGCGAGATCGACCTGACCGTCTCCACGCGCGAGGATGCCACGCTGGACGGATCTTCGACAACACGGGCAGAAATCAAGGCTGTCTGGAAGAAAATGCAATTAATCGCCAGGCGAGCAACCCAACAAAGAATGGAGCCAACAGGCAAGTGGGTTTGTGTTCGTGATGTCCCGCCGGGACTGCTCAGGGTAGGCTCGGAGGTACTTTCACGATCGTGAAAGTAAAATTCGCCTTGCCTGAAGCTCACTGGCGGTGCTCGCGGAGAAGCTGTGTGGGGGCTCTTGCGCCGGCAGCTTGCGGCATGTGGCATGCCTCGTCCGTCTGGCGGGCAGCCGTCCTATGCCCGGCACCGCAACCGTGGAATCGATTTGACGTCCGGCACAATTGACCTACCCTGCATATTCAGGCCCTGAGCGAGGAGAGCGGTGCTCCCCGCCCATCTATTTCGGCAAGCCATACCGGCCTGTCCCGCTGATCTTTCGGCTAGAAGGAACTGGCAATGGATGCAGTCCGGGTCTTATTCGAAACCCAGCCCTTGTTCACTTTGCTCCTCACGGTTGCACTGGGTTACGTTGTCGGCGAAATTAATATCAAGGGCGTTGCGCTGGGTTCCGGCGCCGTGCTATTTGTCGGCTTGGCAATCGGGGGGTTCGCACCCAAAGCGGCGCCGCCCCCGCTGGTCGGGACTCTCGGCCTGCTGCTGTTCCTCTATGGCATCGGCATCCAGTACGGCGCCCAGTTCTTCGAGGGGCTGACCAGTACCCGGGGACTGAAGGCCAATGCCGCCGCGGCCCTGGGAGTTATCGGTGCCGGAATGGCGTCGCTGGCGCTGGTTCCGCTGTTCGGGCTGAAGCTCGATGAGTCGCTGGGCATCTTTGCCGGCACCGGGACCAGCACGGCGACATTGCAGGCCATCATTGCGGCCATGAAGGGCGATGGCGCGGCGGTTGGCTACAGCGTGGCATACCCGTTCGGTGTGGCGGGCCCGATCCTGATTCTCTATGTCCTCGGTGCGGTGCTTAAAGCGAAAATCGAGGCGCCAGCGGCAAAGATCATTGAGACTGCCGAGATTTCCCTGCGCAACCCGGAGCTCGTCGGCCTCACGCTTTCCCAGCTGAAGGCGCGCCTGCCAGCGGGGCTGGCCATTGCGGCGGTGCGTCGCGAGCACCATAACCAGCTGCCAACGGAAGACCTTGTCCTGCGCACGGACGACGTTCTGCTGGCGACGTCCACCGAGCCCGCATTGCTTCGGGAAGCTGCTGGCATGTTGGGAGAGTTGCAGCCAGGCCGGATGAGCAGTCATCGCGAGGACCTTGACTATGTCCGCCTGTTTGCCTCAAGCCGTGCCGTGGTCGGGCTTGCGCTGCGCGATATCCGCTTTCCTGATGGCATCGCAAGTTCGATCGTCCAGGTACGCAGGGGCGACGCGGACATGCTGCCAAGCCCCGAGCTCATCCTCGAAGTCGGGGATCGGGTCGGGCTGCTAGTGAATCGCGCCCACACCAAGACCATGCGCAAGTTTTTCGGCGACTCCATCAAAGGTACCGCAGAGCTGAGCTTCATTTCCATCGGCATTGGCGCGGCGGTGGGCCTGCTGGCGGGCATGATTCCCCTGCCGGTCCCGGGCGCTGGCAAGCTGACCCTCGGACTGGCCGCACTGCTGCTGGTTGCGCTCTATCTGGGAAAGATCCGTCGTTCGGGCCCGCTCGTCTGGACCATGCCGCTTTCTGCCAACCTGGTGCTGCGCAATCTCGGGCTTACCATTTTCCTGGCACAGGTGGGAATATCCTCAGGGCCCAGGTTCTTCTCGACCATTGCCATCACCGGAGCTTCGCTGCTTTTCTACAGCCTGCTCATTGTTCTGGTGCTCGTGCTGGTCACGGCCCTGGCTTGCCTGTGGATCTTCAGGATGCCTTTCGATGTGGCAGCGGGCGTCATCTGCGGGGCGACCGGAAATCCGGCAATCCTGGCGTTCGCCAACCGCGTAGCGCCCACGGAGCAGCCGGATATCGGCTACGCCATGATCTTTCCTTCGATGACGGTTACCAAGATCCTGTTCGTGGAGATTGCCATGGTCCTGGCTGGCGGGTAGGGCAAACAGGCATTTCTGCCCGAAGCCCCGGGACCTCATTCCGACCCGGAGAGAAGCGATGAAAGTTGCCGTATTCAGCGCCAAGCCCTATGACCGAGAGTATCTTGACGCCGCCAATGTTGCCGAAGGCCATCAACTCGACTTCTTCGATGTTCAGCTCGACATCAATACTGTCAGTCTGGCCGCTGGTCATGGAGCAGTCTGTATTTTCGTGAACGATGTCGCGGATGCAGCCGTGCTCAATGTGCTCCGGCGTGGCGGCACGTCACTGGTTGCGCTGCGCTGCACCGGATTCAACAATGTCGATCTTGGCGCCGCAGCGGGTCCCGACATGAAGGTGGTGCGAGTCGTGACGTACTCGCCCAACTCGGTGGCAGAGCATGCCGTGGCCCTGCTGCTGGCTATCAACCGGAAGATCCACCGTGCCTACAATCGCACGCGGGACTTCAATTTCTCGCTCGATGGCCTGATGGGGTTCGATTTCTGCGGCAAGACCGTCGCCGTGGTCGGCACCGGGAAGATCGGTCGGGTATTTGCCCGCATCATGCTTGGCTTCGGATGCGAAGTGATCGGCTATGATGTGTTTCCCTCACCGGAATTCGAAGCCTTAGGCGGCCGCTACGCCCAACCCGGCGAAATCGGCGCCAGTGCGGACATTATTTCCCTGCATTGCCCACTGACTCCGCAGACTCACCACATCATCAATGCTGACGCACTGGCGCGCGCCAAGCCCGGGGCACTGCTGGTCAATACCAGCCGCGGAGGCCTGCTCGATACCGTGGCCGCAATCGATGCACTGCAGAGCCGACAACTTGGTGGGCTGGCACTGGACGTGTACGAGCAGGAAGCCGATCTGTTCTTCCGTGATCTCTCCAGCACTATCATCGCCGACGACGTGATGCAGCGATTGGTCTCGTTCCCAAACGTCATCGTGACCGGGCACCAGGCCTTTCTCACGCGGGAAGCCGTGTCGACGATCTGCCAGACGACCCTGCGCAGCATGACTGAATTCGAGTCCGGCCTGGCGCTGACGAACGAGGTCAGCGCATGAATTTGGAGGCCACGTCGTGCGTCGATAAGCTGATGAGCTTTCATCGCCACGACAGCGACCTTGTCCGCTTGCACGCCGCAGAGCCAGGCCAGCGCGTTAGCGTACATCCATGGACGATGCACGTACTTTCTCGACAGCTTTGGCCACGGTGCCGGCAAGGATGCGATTGTTGGCGACGTTCGCTTGCGCGGGCAAGTTCCGCAAGAGCCGCGATACCCCAGCGTCTCCGTTATCGCTCCACGCTGCATCCGGGCCGATGCCCTGAAAAAAGTCGTGACCCTGGCCGGCATTGAGTCCCCAATCACCATCAAAGCCTTGTCGCTCTATCACGCGCAGGCCGTTGTTTCATAACCAAATCTCCTTGTATCACCTGAAAGGCACCGGAATTTGCCTCACCTGGCGTGACGTGGTACTCAAACTTTCCTTTGTGCTACGAAATCCGGACGGCAGCGCTGCACGAGCGCAACTGGAACGTCATGGCTGGCAGTCGTCGGCAGGTCTCAAGACGCTGTTCGCTACGCGTTCAATGCATTCCATGGCGGATCTTGCAATGGGCGAAGGGGTTCGTCCCGTCAGCGAAACGATGCCCGGGCGCACGATCAATACCGGAGCATCCATGATCGCAAGTTTGACCAGGGCGCCGGCTTCAACGTCGGCGGCGACGAGTGCACGGGGACTTGCCAGAACTGCTTCTGTGCTGAGTGCCACGGCGCGTAGGATGCCGAAGTTGTCGCATTCCAGCGCCGGCACCGTGGTGCTGGCCGGTTGGCCCAATGTTGCGGCCAGCGTGGCCTGCATCATGGCCGGCGGCGTCGCCGACGCCAGCCCGAATTGCCAGATCTGCGCGAATGCGCAGCGAGTTCCAGCCAGCGGATGGCCCGAGCGAGCGTAGAACTCGATCCGCTCGGCAGGCAGGAGCCGGATGGTTAGCGCAGTTTCTTCGGGCAGCTCATTGGTGTCCGAGACAAAGAACTCGATGTTTTCCCCGCGTAGCCGCTCCAGCAACTGCTTCCAATTGCTTTCCTCCACCCGCAGCGCGACCCTGGGATGGCGTTGCCGCAGCTCGGACAAGACGCGCGGCATCAGCGTCACCGCGGGGAAGGGTCCTACGCCAAAGGCCGTGTCGCCCAGCTCCACATCCCGATAAAGGTCGATATTGCGCTGCAGGCAGCGGGCGTCGAACAGGAGCTTGCGCGCACCATCGATCACAAATTGTCCCGCCGGCGTTGGGCGAACATCTGCATCGCCTCGCTCAAACAAGCGCAGGCCGAGTTCTGCTTCGATGGCCTGGATGCTGCGGCTGAACGCCGGCTGGCTGAGATGGACGCGCGCGGCCGCGCGCGCGAAATGCAACTCATCGGCCAAGGCAAGAACGTGGCTGAGACGGCGGAGATCCATACTACACGCATTGCGTCCAACGCATTGATCGGATGCTGATTATGCATTGGACGAATCACGGTGGCAAACCTAAAGTCAGCGCATCAAGTCCCGGCGATGAACGGGACGACCCGGATGCAGGACAAACGGAGACACCATGAAAGTGCTGGACAAGTTCTACATCAACGGCGAGTGGGTAGCCCCGTGCATGCGCGCCACCTACGCCGACATCATCGACCCCGCGACCGAGGCGGTCATCGGCAAGCTGGCCATGGGCAGCGCTGAGGACGCCGGGCGTGCCGTACAGGCCGCGAAGGCAGCGCTGCCGGCGTGGTCGGCCACCCCGCGTGAGACCCGTGTCGCGCTGCTGGAGCGCGTGATGGCGGGCTACCAGGCGCGTCTGGGCGAACTGGCGGACGCGGTGCGGTGCGAGATGGGTGCTCCGGTGACGCTCTGTCAATCGCTGCAGGCGCCCATCGGCCTGGGCCAGATTCAGGCCACGCTTGAAGCGTTGCGTGATTTCGAGTTCGAGAGCGAGCGCGGCCGCAGCCGGATCCGGCGCGAGGCGGTCGGCGTGGCGGCGCTGATCACTCCATGGAACTGGCCGCTGAACCAGATCGCGGCAAAGGTTGCGCCGGCGCTTGCAGCGGGCTGCACGATGGTGCTCAAGCCGTCGGAGATCGCGCCGCTGGATGCAGTGCTGTTCGCCGAGATCCTGCACGCCGCCGGGGTGCCGGCTGGCGTCTTCAATATGGTGTTCGGCGACGGCAGCGTGGTAGGGGCTGCGCTGTCGTCGCACCGCGACGTGGACATGGTTTCCATCACTGGTTCGACCCGCGCTGGCGTAGAGGTGGCCATTAACGCCGCACCAACCGTCAAGCGCGTGGCGCAGGAACTTGGCGGCAAGTCCGCGCTGGTCATCCTCGACGATGCCGACCTGCAGGCTGCCGTCACCACCGGCGTGGCGCAGTGCATGATGAATGCCGGCCAGACCTGCATCGCGCCCACGCGCATGCTGGTGCCGCGCCAGCGCTACGAAGAGGCGGTGTCGATTGCCGCGGCAGCGGCCGATGCCATTTGCGTGGGCGATCCCGCCGATCCGCAGACCGGCATGGGCCCGATCTCCAACCGCGCGCAGTACCAGAAAGTGCAGCGCATGATCGGCATCGGCCTGGAGGAGGGCGCGCGGCTGGCCGCGGGGGGAGCGGGACGACCACACGGGCTCGAATGCGGTTTCTATGCCAGGCCGACCATCTTCGCCGACGTCCGCAACGACATGACGATCGCGCGCGAGGAGATATTCGGCCCGGTGCTCGTAATGATTCCCTACGACGGCGAGGAGGCGGCGATCGCCATCGCCAACGATACCGACTATGGCCTCGCCGCCTACGTGGCCGGCACCGACCCCGACCGCACGCAACGCGTGGCGGCGCGGCTGCGCGCCGGGGTGGTTTTCGTCAATGGCGCCATGCTTGACCTGGCTGCGCCCTTCGGCGGATGCAAGACCTCAGGCAACGGACGGGAATGCGGTCCGGAAGGCCTGGCCGAGTTCCTCGAGACCAGGACGGTGACGTCGCCCTGAGCGGGCACGCCGCCTGCAGTTCTCTCGCGGCCTGCGGGCCGCGGCGCCCTACGCTGTCCCATTGACGATTTCCCCGGCGGCCGCCATCGATGGCAACCCGCCGCGGAGACTTGCACCTTGCCGGAGAACGCATGAACACCTCCTATCAACCGGCCATGGCCTGGCGCACCGCCTTGCTGCTGGTGGTCTATATGGTCATCAATTTCGCCGACAAGATCGCGGTCGGCCTGCTGGCCGTGCCGATGATGACGGAGCTGGACCTGTCGCCTGCACAGTTCGGGCTGATCGGCAGCAGCTTCTTCTGGCTGTTCGCCATCGCGGGCGTCAGCGGCGGCTTCCTGGCCAACCGCCGGCCGACGACCGGCATCCTGCTGGCGATGGCGTTGGCCTGGTCGGTGCTGCAGATCCCGATGGCCATGTCGTCCAGCCTCTTCGTGCTGGTGGCGGCGCGCGTGCTGCTGGGCGCCGCCGAAGGACCGGCGTGGCCCGTTGCGGTCCACGCTTGCTACAAATGGTTTCCCAACGAGAAGCGCGAACTGCCGGTGGCCTGCCTGGCGCAAGGCGGCGCCATCGGGCTGCTGCTGGCAGGCATGGCCATGCCGCTGGTGACGGCGCATTGGGGATGGCGTGCCAACTTCTACGCGCTGGCCGTGATCGGCTTCGCCTGGGCGCTGCTGTGGATGGCGCTGGGGACGGAAGGCCGGGGCGCCGACGCCGAGACGCGCGAGGAGAAGGCCGGCATGCACGTGCCCTATCGCCGGCTGCTGGCCGAACCCACGGTGGCGGCATGCATCGCCATGAAGTTCTTCTCCTACTGGGGACTGGCTCTGACGCTGACCTGGTTGCCAGCCTATTTGCAGAAGGGCCTGGGATATGGCGCCGTCGAATCGGGAAGGCTGTACGCGGCACTCATCGCCATGGGCCTGCCGATCAGCCTCGCGGGATCGTGGCTGGTGCGTCAGTTGCTGGCGCGCGGCGTGTCGTCGCGGACGGCTCGCGCAAAGGTGGCCGCGGCGGCCGTCGCCATGGGCGGGGCGGCATTCATGCTGGTGTGGCTGGGAGAACTGCCGCCGTTGTGGCGCGCGGCGCTGATCGGCCTGACGCTGGGGCTGGCGCAGGTCATGTATGCGGTGGGACCCGCCATCCTGGCGGAAGTGGTGCCCGATTCGCAGCGCGGCGCCATCCTTGCCATCGACAACTCCATTGCTTCGTTTGCCGGCGTGCTGGCGCCGCTGGTCACCGGCTTCCTGGTGCAAGGCATGAGCGGCAGCGCGGGCTATGAAGCGGGCTTTGCCCTCTGCGGGCTGCTGATGGTCGCCGGCGCGTTGGCCGGGGGCTTGGCGATCGATCCGGCGCGCGCCGCCTTGTCCGTGCGCCGGCACGCGAGACCTGCCTACCACTATCGCGGCGAGGCCGCGGCATCGAGCCACTGACAGCCCATGGCGCCCTGGCAGGCAATACCCAACAAAGACACCGAATGGAGCAGAGACATATGACCGCCTACCACTTTCCCCTGCTGATCAAGCAGTTGCTGGCCACGCCGATCGCTCAGCGCTCGCGCAACGACATTGTCTATGACGACCGCGTGCGCTTTGGCTATCCCACGCTGGTCGAACGCATCGGCCGGCTCGGCAGCGCGCTCACCCGGCTGGGCGTGGCCCGCGGCAGCACGGTCGCGGTGCTCGACTGGGACAGCCATCGCTACCTGGAAGCCTATTTCGCCGTGCCGATGCTGGGCGCGACGCTGATGAAGACCAACATCCGCCTGTCGCCGGAGCAGATTGCCTATACGCTCGACCATGCCGAGGCGGAGACGCTGCTGGTCAACGTCGACTTCCTGCCGCTGATCCACGAAATCCGCGCGCATTTGCCGCGCGTCAAGCGCCTGATCTGCCTGGCCGAAGACGGCAAGGTGCCGCCGGAGCTTGACTGGGCCGGCGAATACGAGGCGCTGCTTGCCGCCGGCGATCCGGCGCATGCGTTTCCGGAATTCGACGAGAACACGCGCGCGACGCTCTTCTACACCACGGGCACCACCGGCCTGCCGAAGGGCGTCTCGTTCAGCCACCGCGACCTCGTGCTGCACAGCCTGACCGCGCTGGCAACGCTGTCGCAGTCCGGCGAGAACGCGAGCTTCTCGCGCAACGAGGTGTACATGCCCCTGACGCCGATGTTCCACGCGCATGCCTGGGGCTTTCCGTACATTGCCACGCTGTGCGGCTGGAAGCAGGTCTACCCTGGCCGCTACGAGCCATCGAAGCTGGTGAACCTGTTCCGCAAGGAGGGCGTCACCTTTTCGCATTGCGTGCCGACCGTCCTGCACCTGGTGCTGTCGGCGCCGGCCGCGCAGGACGCCGACTTCGGCGGATGGAAGGTCGTGATCGGCGGCAGTGCCCTGTCCCGCGCGCTGTGCAGGCAGGCGCTGGCGCGCAACATCGACATCTTCTCCGGCTATGGCATGTCCGAGACCTGCCCGTTGCTGAGCCTGGGCCAGATCAAGAGCGACGTGGCCCAGGACATCGCCGACCCCCAGGCGCGACATGAGCGCGAAGTCGACATCCGCGTCGGTGCCGGGCTGCCAGCGCTGCTGACGCAGATGCAGGTGGTCGGCGCCGATATGCAGCCAGTGCCTGTGGATGGCGTATCCGTCGGCGAAGTGGTGGTGCGCGCGCCCTACCTGACCCAGGGCTACATGAAGAACCCCGACGCCAGTTCCGCGCTGTGGGAGGGCGGCTGGCTGCATACCGGAGACATCGGCCGATTGGACGCGGATGGCTATCTGCATCTGGTGGACCGGGCCAAGGATGTGATCAAGAGCGGGGGCGAGTGGGTCTCGTCGATCGACCTCGAAGATGCCATTTCCCAGGTGGCGGGCGTGTCCGAGGTGGCCGTGATCGGCGTCCCGGACGCGAAATGGGGAGAAAGGCCGATGGCGCTAGTTGTGCCACGCGCAGGCGATGCCCCTCTGGATGCCGACACCGTGCGCAGCCACCTCGCGGCACTGGCGGATGCCGGAACGATCTCGAAGTACGCCATTCCGGAGCGCATCCTGCTGGTCGACCACATCGACAAGACCAGCGTGGGCAAGCTCGACAAGAAGCGCCTGCGCGAACGCTATCAGCAGAACTGACCAGCGTCGTGCTGGCCATGGTGTTCCGGCGCTGAAAGGCGCAACCATCAATCGCGGTCTGGTAAGCACCGGACCGGCTGCCTCAAGGAAAATTGGAATGAGCGAACAAGCATTTGCTGCCGCGCCGAATAGCCCGGCCATGATCCGCCCGGGTGTCCGCAAGGCCTCGTTCACGGTGGAACCCGTCGCGACCTGCCTCGGGGCGGAGATTGGCAACATCGATCTCAGGGTGCCGCTCGAAGACGATCAGTATCTGGCATTGCGCGCGGCGCTGTTGAAACACAAGGTATTGTTCTTCCGGGACCAGGATATCAGTGCTGCGCAGCAGGTCGCGCTGGCGCGTCGCTTTGGCGACCTTGAGGTACATCCCGTCTTTCCCCACCACCCCGACCACCCGGAGCTGGTGATACTCGGTGGCGATAACAAGCAGGCGGCGCGCGAGAATATCTTCCACACCGACGTGAGCTGGCGCAAGCGTCCGTCAATGGGTTCGCTGCTGCGTTGCGTCGAATGCCCGCCGGTCGGGGGCGATACGCTGTGGGTGAACATGGCCGCGGCGTACTCGGGCCTGCCCGCAGCGGTGCGTGAGCGGCTTGCCGGCCTGCAAGCCGTGCACGATATCCTGCCGGCCTGCAAGCCGTGCACGATATCCTGCCGGCCTTCGGCTCGCGCATGACTGCCGAGCAGCGCGAGGCCCGCCGCCAGGAGTTCCCGCCGGCGACACATCCGGTCGTGCGCACGCACCCCGAGACCGGCGAGCAGATCCTG
This sequence comes from Cupriavidus phytohabitans, assembly GCF_000426345.1. Taxonomy (GTDB): domain Bacteria; phylum Pseudomonadota; class Gammaproteobacteria; order Burkholderiales; family Burkholderiaceae; genus Cupriavidus. The sequence goes on from NZ_AUFE01000027.1 coordinate 17,416, forward strand.
TATGTGAATGAGGCGTTCACCACGCACTTGTCGAACTACCTGGAACAGCACGAGAGCCAGTATCGATTCGGCTTTGATTTCCGGATCGAGGAGATGGACCTGCTGCACTACCTGTTCCGCCAGGCGAGCGCGCCGGAATACCAGGTGCGCCTGCGCTGGCGTGCCAACACCATCGCGTTCTGGGACAACCGCTCCACGCAGCACTACGCCGTCCAGGACTACTTCCCTGCGCGCCGTTGCATGCTGCGCGCGACCATCATCGGCGACGCGCCGTTCTGAGCGCCACACCGTCAAGGTTTTTTCTGCCACCAGGGAGGGAGATTCATATGTCAAAAGCCGTAGTCGCCGGAGTCGGCATGATTCCGTTCAGGAAGCCAGGCGCCAGCGGTACGTACATCGAGATGGGTTCGGAAGCCGCGCGCATGGCACTGGGCGATGCCGGCCTCTCGTATGACCTCGTGCAGCAGGCTTACGTTGGCTATGTGTACGGCGACTCGTGCGCCGGCCAGGCTGCCTTGTATCCGGTAGGCCTCTCGCAAGTTCCGATCGTCAACGTCAACAACAACTGCTCGACCGGATCGACGGCATTGTTCCTGGCCCGCCAGGCGGTCGAGAGCGGTGCGGTGGAATGCGCGATCGCGTTGGGTTTCGAGCAGATGCAGCCGGGCGCGCTGAAGTCGCAGTGGGATGACAGGCCGGCCCCGCTGGGCACATTGCTGGACATCACCCGAGACCTCAACCAGGAAGCGTCGGCTGCAGGCATCCCTATTGCCCTGTTGCAGTTCGGGGGCGCGGGAAGGGAGCACATGGAGCGGTATGGCACCAGGCTGGAAACCTTCGCCGCGATCCGTGCCAAGGCCAGCCGCCACGCCGCCAACAATCCGCTGGCGATCTTCCGCAAGGTGGTTACCGTCGAAGATGTGATGGCCGATCCGGTGATCTGGCCTGGCGTGATGACCCGCCTGATGGCGTGCCCGCCGACCTGCGGCGCGGCTGCCGCCATGCTTTGCTCGGAAGCTTTCGCCAGGAAGCACAACCTGCGCGCCGACGTGCGCATCCTGGCCCAGTCCATGACCACTGACAGCCCGAAGGCTTTCGAGAGTCGCTCGATGATCGAGGTCGTGGGTTTCAGCATGGCGCAGGAAGCCGCTCGCCAGGTGTACGAGAGCGCCGGCGTCAGCCCGTCGGACATCAAGGTTGCGGAGTTACATGACTGCTTTGCGCACAACGAGTTGCTGACCTATGAATCGCTCGGCTTCGCGCCGGTGGGGGGCGCCGAGAGGTTCGTGCTTGACGGCGACAACACCTACGGTGGCAAGGTCGTGACCAATCCGTCGGGCGGCCTGCTGTCGAAAGGCCACCCGCTGGGCGCGACCGGCCTGGCGCAGTGCTATGAGCTGACGCGCCAGATTCGCGGCACGGCCGGGCCGACGCAGGTCGAGGGCGTGAACATGGCGCTGCAACACAACCTCGGCCTGGGCGGGGCCTGCGTGGTGACACTGTATGGCCGCGGCTAGGACGAAGTGGCGCCGGATGGCGGCGCCACCGGATATGAACAGCGAGATTCCCACATGGCAGACCAAAGTCTCATAGGCAGCAAGTTGTCCCACGGCACCGTCGAGGTCGAGAAGGGCCGCCTGCGCTTCTTCGCCAAGGCGATCGGCGAAACCGATCCGATCTACACCGACGAATCCGCCGCGCGCGACGACGGCCATCCCGCCTTGCCGGTCCCGCCGACCTTCCTTTTCTGCCTGAACAGCGAGGTGGGCGAGCTGAGCAAGACGCTGGAAGTCCTGCAGATGGACCTGGGCCGCATCCTGCATGCCGAGCAGGTTTTCGATTACCACCGCATGGCCTACGCCGGCGACGTGCTGCAGTTCGAAACCCGGGTCTCGGACGTCTACGACAAGAAGGGCGGTGCGCTGCACTTCGTCGTGCAGGAAACCCGCGTTACCAACCAGAAAGGCGAGCACGTCGCTGACCTGCGCAGCACGCTGGTCGAGCGCCGTGCCTAATGAGATATTCCCAATGCAAGCACCGCGCTATGAAGACGTGAAGGTCGGCGACCTACTGCCGGCGCTGGCCCTGCCGGCCATCAACCGTACCACGCTGGCGCTTTACGCCGGCGCCTCGGCTGACCATAACCCAATCCACATTGACATCGACTTTGCGCGCAAGTCGCGGATGCCGGACGTGTTCGCGCACGGCATGCTGTCGGCCGCCTACCTCGGCCGACTGCTGACCGGTTGGGTGCCGCAGCCGGCGCTGCGAAGTGTCGCGATCCGGTTCACCGGCATCACCCACCTGGGTAACCAGCCGACATGTACCGGTGAAGTCGTCGAGAAATTCGAGGCTAACGGCGAGCATCGCGTGAAGGTGGCGATCAGGTCCACCAATCAGCATGGCGAGGACAAGCTGGTTGGCGAGGCCATCGTCGCGCTGGACTGACTGATTGCCGCCCCACGCCCCTCAATGGGAGAGCGGGGCAGAACCCGACAGAGCATCCAAAGGAGACTCCTAAATGACCAAACTCGCAGGCAAGTCCGCCATCGTCACCGGCTCGGGCCGTGGCATCGGCCGGGAAGTGGCCCTGAAACTGGCGGCCGAAGGCGCACGTGTGGTGGTGAACGACCTCGACGCGGAGCCGGCGCACGAAGTGGTCGGCCTGATCAAAGCGCAAGGCGGGGAGGCCGTGGCCTGCGTCGGCAGCGTGACCGCTTCCGACTTCGCCGACCGCCTGGTGAGCACTGCTGTCACGAATTATCAAGGCATCGACATTATCGTCAACAACGCCGGCTTCACCTGGGACAACGTGATCCAGAAGATGACCGACGAGCAGTGGTACGCCATCATGGATTGCCACCTGACGGCTCCCTTCCGCATCCTGCGCGCTGCTTACCCGGTCATCAGCGCCGCCGCCAAAGCAGAGGCCGCCGAGGGCAGGGAGGTGTTCCGCAAGATCGTCAACATTTCGTCGGTCTCAGCCGGCGGCAACGTCGGCCAGGCCAACTATTCGACGGCCAAGGCCGGCATCCTCGGCATGACCAGGACGCTGGCCAAGGAATGGGGTCGCCTGAAGGTCAACGTGAACGCCGTTGCCTTCGGCCACATCGAGACCCGCCTGACCGTGCCCATTGCCGGCAAGGAAAGCGCCACTGTCAATATCGAAGGTCGCGAGATCAAGGTCGGCATCAGCGAGGCGCTGGTCGAGCAGTCGAAAAAGATGATCCCGCTCGGCCGACCGGGCACCCCGGTCGAGGCCGCCGGTTCGGTCTACCTGTTCTGCCAGCCGGAGTCGAACTACGTGACCGGGCAGGTGCTCATCTGCGGCGGCGGTATCGGTAGCATCTGAGGCGGAACCGGGGGAATTAGCATGCTAGAAAATTTCCGTTCGCCGTGGATGGATGAGGACCTGGACGCGTTCGCCGATGCGGTGCAGCGCTTCTGCAAGGACATCATCGAGCCCAACGAAATGAAATGGCGCGCGCAGCATCACGTCGACCGCCAGGTCTGGCGCAAGGCCGGCGAACTTGGCCTGATCCTGCCCGATCTGCCCGAGGCCTATGGCGGCGCCGGTGGCACGGCGGCGCATGCGGCGGTGGTGGCGCGCGAAATGGGCTACGCCGGCAGCACCGGCTTCGGCTATGGCATCAACTACCTGGTGGGACATTACCTGGGCAGCTACGGCACCGAGACCCAAAAAAGTCGCTGGCTCCCCGGCATCGCGTCCGGCGAGATCATCACGGCGGTCGCCATGACCGAGCCGGGCACCGGCTCGGACCTGCAGGGCGTGCGGACCACGGCGCGCAAGCGCCCCGATGGCAAGTACGTCATCAATGGCGCCAAGACCTTCATTACCAACGGGCAGATGTGCGACATGGTGGTGGTGGTCGCCAGGACTGGCGACGAACCGGGGGCTAAGGCCATCTCGCTGCTGATCGTGGATGCCAACAACCCTGGCTTCCGCCGTGGTCAGTGCCTCGACAAGGTGGGCCAGGACTCCGGCGACACCTCCGAGCTGTTCTTCGACGAATGTGTGGTGGAGGCCGATGCGCTGCTTGGCGGCGTGGAAGGCCAGGGCTTCTTCCAACTCATGGGCCAGCTTCCGTACGAACGCGCCCTGATCGCCGTTGGAGCCGCCGCGCAGATGGAGCGGGCCCTTGCACTGACTGTGGCGTACGTCAAGGAGCGCAAGGCCTTCGGCAAGGCGCTGATCGAGCAGCAAAACACACGCTTCGTGCTGGCCGATGTCAAGGCCACGGCGACGGCTTCGCGCGCCTTTGCCGATCACATCATCAGGCACTGGATCGACGGCACGCTCGACTCGTCGCTGGCCTCGATGGGCAAGTTCTGGCTGACCGAGCGCCAGGGCGAGGTAATCGACAAGTGCCTGCAGTGCTTCGGCGGGTATGGCTACATGCTGGAATACCCGATTGCCCGCATGTATGCGGATGCCCGCGTGCAGCGAATCTACGGCGGCGCCAACGAGATCCAGCGCGAACTGGTGGCGCGTTCGCTGTAACGCCGGGATCGGGGCTGCGCCAGGCCTGCGATTCCTGCAGGCCTGGCGTGAGCGGCTTCGAGCGCCGTCCGCGACGTGATGACGTCGCTTTCTGCTTCGCGAAGCCGGCCGAGCAGGCAGACAGACCCTCAACACGGAGATTGTGTCCGTGCTGCTCGATTTGAACGCGGTGGAGTCCATCGACCTGATCCGGGAGGCATATGCCAAGGATTGTGTCGATCTCGACGGGGTTGGCGCGGAGGACGTCGAGATCGCGCTTGGCTTGCGCACCGAACGCGCAACCGCACCCAAGCGAGGAAAATTCTTTCAGCGCCTGCGGGACCTGTCCAACTATCAAGAAGCGACGCGCCCCCGTACCGCTGGGCCAAAGACCGGAAGAAATGATCCCTGCCCGTGCGGAAGCGGGAAGAAGTACAAGAAATGCTGCCTGGAGGTGTGACGGGGAGTAATGATGCAACCGAGATTTCGGACGACGAACTCAGATGGCGACTCCCAGTTTCACAAACGCGCGCACGGCCGCCGATAGCTCCCTGCGTCTGTGAGCCAGTGCTAAGTGCACAGGCAAACTGAAATCAGCAATCTGTTTGTAGCAAATCCCGGGCTGTGAAAAATTCCGCATCGACTCCGGCACGATCGCTATGCCGTAGCCCGCGGACGCCATACTGATCGCGGAGATGAAATCCTGAACGCGATACTCGAGATGCGGGGTAAAGCCGCCGGCTTTTCCCAATGCAGACAGTACGTGCCCGAATCCTTCTTCGTCGTCGAACTGAGGGACGATAAAAGGCTGTTCTGCCAGAACACGCGCCGGAACTGAGGCCCGGCTGGCCAATGGATGGCTCCGCGCCATCGCAACCAACAAGCGCTCTGTCTGTACAACCTTCGCAATCACGCCAGCCGGGTACAGACGTCTGGGCCTCACAATCCCGACATCGATCTGGCCGTCTTTCAGCGCCTCAAGCTGCCGGGGGGATTCCATCTGCACCACTTCGACCCGTACGTTTTCATGTGAGCACCGAAATTCAGTCAGCAACCTTGAAAGAAGGCCGCTGCTTACCGCGGAAGCCACGAATCCGATTCGGATGACGCCGGCAAGCCCCCTGGCAGCCAGTCGCCCCACCTGATCAGCGCGCTCGAGATGACGCAATGCGGCGACAGCCTCGGTGTGAAATAGGTGGCCTGCATCCGTAAGCGTGACGGGTTGTCGCTTGTTGCGGTTCAGCAGTGTTACGCCCAGGTCTCGTTCAAGGCGTTGAATCTGGGTGCTCAGGGCTGACTGGGCAACGTCCAGGCGGTCTGCAGCCTTGGCAAAGTGCAGTTCCTCGGCCACAGCCAGGAAGTACCGCAACTGGCGGACATCGATCATTTTTTAATCTCAAAAAGAGAACAAACATTACGCAATCCTGTCTGGATCGTATCAAAGTTTCGGGGTGAAATAACGAAACCCATTCACGGAAACAACGATGAACGCTTCACGCCCTGCGGCAGCCCTTTCCAGTCATGAGCAAACACGATTCAGGCTGACTGATCATCCGGAACACCATCGAATCTTGCAGGTGCAGGTCGACCCCGGCGCGCTTGCTGGCTTTGTCGATGAGGTTCGGCAGATCGACGTCCAGAACCTCGAATACGTCCCTTTCATGCGGTATAAGCTCGCGGATGTCCTCGCGAGGCATGTGGGGGAGGATTTCGCCGCTACGCTCATCGGCATTCTCAAGGATCGCCGTCACGGTGGCTTTACGGTCGGGCTTCAAGACATGTCCACTGATGCAACGGATTTTGTGCGATTCGGCACCGCCATCGCACACATTCTGGGCCCCTGCAATCATGACGCGATGTCCGGGACCTACTATGCCCGCGTCGTCGTCAAGCACACGGATGACAGCGATTCGTACCTGCGCCAGGCATACCGGCTATTCACCATGCACACTGACGGCACCTTCGTCAGCGAAGCGACGGACTGGCTCCTGATGATGAAGCTCGCCCAAGAGCATGCAATTGGCGGCGAATCGCGCTTCCTGCATATGGACGACTGGGACGACCGCAATCGCTTTGTCGATCACAGGCTGGGAACCAGGCCCTTCCTCTACAAGGCTCCCGGCTCAAAGAACGTCAGCGAGATGGTCGAACGACCGCTGTTCTTCCAGACTGAGTTCGGCCTGTCGATCTCGTTCATCGATCAGTTTGTACAGCCTCGCAATCGCGAGGAGGCTGCATTCCTCTGCGATCTCTCGGCGTCCATGGAAGCCTCGCCAGGGACAAAGGAGGTCTCTCTGCCAGTTGGGGAACTGGTTGTCTTGAACAACTACTTCTACGTCCACGGGCGCGCGCCTTTTGAAAAGAACGAATCCCTGTTCCGCGAGTTGATGCGGCAGCGAGGCATGTTCGCCTAGTCACACGGACGTCGTTCACCAAACTGGCCTCCCGGCGATGGGCTCCCTGCCGGGATTGATGACTGGATGAAAAATGACATCACAAATTGAAGTCGCAGAAGCCGTCGCCGCTCCGGCCGCCACGTCATCCTGCAAAGCCGCATACGGCGCAAATCTTCAGGTAGGCCGGCGGCTTCGCTCGTTGCTGTCGCTGGCGGATTTTGAGTTGGCAGCCAGAAAGGTGCTTCCCCGTCCGATCTTTGGATACATCTCCGGCGCTGCGGAGGACGGCAAGTCAGCGGCGGCGAACCGGGCTGCATTCGATACCTTAAAGTTCCGACCCAGAGTGCTTGTCGACGTATCGGGAAGGTCGCAAGCGACTGAGGTTTTTGGCCAGCGTTACGATGCGCCGTTTGGTGTGGCGCCGGTTGGTATCAGCGCGATTGCGGCGTACCGTGGCGATGTTGTTCTGGCGCGTGCCGCAAGGGACGAACGGATTCCGGCCATCATGAGCGGCTCGTCCCTGATTCCCATGGAAACGGCTCACGCGGCCGCGCCAGGCACTTGGTTCCAGGCTTACCTGCCTGGCGACCCTACCCGCAGGGCTGCGCTGATCGATCGCGTCGCAGCCGGCGGTTTCTCTACACTGGTAGTGACAGTCGACATCCCAGTCTGGGCCAATAGAGAAAATAATATCCGTGCCGGCTTCTCTTTGCCATTGCGGCCATCTGTGCGGCTGGCAATGGACGGCATCACGCGACCACGCTGGCTGGTAGAGACCTTTGCTCGAACGCTGATTACGGACGGCATGCCTCATTTCGAGAACTCGTTCGCCACGCGTGGCGCACCGATCTTGTCGGCGTCTGCCATACGCGATACCAACGGGCGCGATCACCTGAGCTGGACAGACATTGGGCGGATCCGAGAGCAATGGCGCGGAAATCTTGTGCTGAAGGGTATTCTTCATGCTGCGGACGCTGAGCGCGCGGTTTCGATGGGCGCCGACGGCATAATCGTCTCCAACCACGGCGGTCGGCAATTGGATGGTGCTGCGGAGCCACTGTTCGTACTGCCGGAGATCTGCGACGCGGTGGGACACAAGACGGTCGTAATGATGGACGGCGGTATCCGGCGAGGTAGCGACGTCCTGAAAGCGCTGGCCTTAGGGGCGCGCTTCGTTTTTCTCGGGCGTCCATTCATGTACGCCGCCGCAGTTGGAGGTACGGCGGGGGTTCGGCATGCCATCACTCTGCTTCGAGACGAAGTTGACCGGAACATGGCAATGCTTGGCACGACAACCGTCGCGGAAGTCAATCGCGCCATCCTCGTTTAAACGATGCGGCCGCATGTAGGTCCGCGGTTGTAGAGGCAGCATCTACAGCTACCGTCCCACTTTCCGGGCGTATGTCTCTCGCCCGGAACCGCTTCCGAAAAAGGCGTCCTTCAGCAGGACGCCTTTTTTGCAGCATTGAGGGAGAGGGTCTGGACCCCTCCCTGACGATCAAGGCTGAAACGCCTTACGTAAAGCATCCGTTATGGACAGATTACGAAATTGCTGAAGCCACCATCGCGGTTCTCGATCCCGGCCAGAGCAACGTTGATGTCCGCAAGGCGGTAGCGATGGTGTTCGAAGACCGAAAGGTCCACCACGCCTGCTTCTACCATGTCGGCCATCTCCTGACCCTGGCCTGCCGTGAACCACACCGAACCGGTCAACTGAATGTCGTTGTCCATCAGATAGTGCAGATCGATGGGCACATCGCCCGCCACAGCGCCGATGTTGACTTGCTGCCCGCCGCGGCGCAGCCCTGCCAGCGCCTCCAGCATCGACGATTGCGGCGCACCCGGCCCCAGTGCATCAATAACCGCGTCAACGCCCAGTCCATCAGTAAGACCCTTGGCCCATACATCAGCGGTCATATCAGAGCCGAGTTGGTGAACCTCGATGCGATCCGGGGCGAGGTTCTTGACCCGCTGCAGCAGGTCAAGGTTGCGACCGGTTCCGAGGATCTTACGAGCACCCAGCCCCAGCGCGTACAGTGCAGTGCCAAGACCCAACGTGCCGCTAATGCCGTTGATGAGCACTGTCGAACCAGGCCCGACTCCGGCGCGTCGTAGCGCGCGATATCCCGTGCCGAGATAGCCAAACCGTGCCGCCGATTCGAAGCTGAGGTTTGAGGGCAGCTTGACGAGGCTATATTGCGGCGCTGTCATGTATTCGCACAGGCCACCATAGGGATAGTCGTCGAACATCTTTTGCGACCGCTCGCTGAACCCGAAGTACCCGTTGAACGTGAAGTACGGACAGGATGTCGTGTTGCCCGACCGGCATGCCCGGCATCCACCGCAATACCTGGCTGGATTGACATAAACCCGATCCCCTGGGTTCCACGCATGAACCTGCGATCCGACAGCCTCGATCACCCCGGTTGCATCAAGCCCGAAGATCGCGGGGAGCTTTGGCAAAGGCAGGTTGGGAAACCACTTTGTCCAGTTTGCCAGCACGTTGCCGAGGTTCGGCACGATACCGCAGGCCGCCACCTTCACCAGCACGTCTGTCGGGCGGACTTCCGGTACGGGAAGCTCTTCAATGACCATGGGCTGCCCCACATCGTGCATTCGCGCAGCACGCATCAGTCTGGTCATGGCTTGTCTCCTTCTTTCACTAGTTGCCGTCTCCGGCTTAGGTTGATGTCATGTTGACACGCCGCGCTAGTTCTTCGACATGTCTTACAAACTTCCTTCTCGTTCATGGGCGCCTGGCCGGCACGCCATTGGCTGCATTGTACGTATCCGGAAAAAATATGCAAGAACAGTGAAATAATGCATAAAAACAGGTTGGGCCTCTGTCGGCAAAAAGAGCAGCACGCGTTACATTCGCTGGGAGTTTTGCAGGCGGCTTGACAGCCACGCGGCTCAACGTTGCAGAAACCAAATTTTTGCGCATAATAGGAGCTAATGTGTAGGAAGAGGGCGCTCACGCGATTACAACGATGCAAGAACCCGCTACAAATACAGCGCAACCACTGGTTGAGGTGGCACAACAAGGGCTCAGATCGGCCATCATTCGGGGCGATCTGCAACCGGGGGCCCGGCTCAAAATCGATTCGCTGTCACGTTCGCTCGGACTAAGCAGTTCTCCGATCCGGGAGGCGTTGAATCGCCTTGCGCAGGAAGGCATTGTCGATGCGGAAGAAAACCGCGGCTTCTGGGTTCCCCCGCTTTCTGAAGAGGCCTTCCGGGAACTGGTGCGACTGCGCTGCCTTTTGGAAGGCGAAGCCATTCGTGAGTCAGTAGAGAAGGGCGGCGATGACTGGGAAGCTGGAGTCCTTGCAGCACACCACCGGCTGGAGCTGATCGAGAAGAAGCTGCCAGCCGGCCCGGTGGCGCTGAACAATGAATGGTCGCAACGGCATAAGGCATTTCACCTGGCGCTGATGTCGGGGTGTACGTCCGCGCTGCTGCTTCAGATGATCGATTCGTTGTTCGACAAGGCCGAGCGGTACAGGCGCTTCTCTGCCTTGCACCGTTCCGAGGCCCGGCACAAAGGCACCGAGCATCAGGCCTTGATGAAGGCAGCACTCGCGCGCGAAACAGACAAGACAGTAAAGCTGCTGACGCAACATATCGAAGGAACGCTCGATCGCGTTCTCACGGCGCTTCGAAAAATCCAATAGCACTCGTGCCGCCAGCTGCGCAAGCATTCGGCGCTGCTGGCGATCTTGCCGGTTGCCATTGCAAGCGCACTTCGTTTGGCCAGACATAGCCTGCGGGCAAAGAGGACGTCCTGCTCCTAAACCCGCTGCGCCCAACTCGCGCAGTAGCAACGCCACGACTACAGCACTGTGATCCCCTCGTTGCCCAGTCGTTGCCCAGTCGTTGCCCAGACGTTGCCATGGCAGATGCGGCCCCATCACATCCAGTTTTATCGCGGCACAGCTGCGTGGCGATCGCTGTCATGTCGCCGGTCCAGATTAATCACTTTCCGGTTCTCGGCCGCGGCATCCAGCTCCTCCTGTCCGGCTAACCCAGCGCCGCTGCTTCACATTCAATTGCTCGTGCAGGACTAACTGCAGCGATCGGAACAAGCGCCGTCGGCGTGATTTCCTCGTGTGCCCACGCATTCTCCCGCAATTTTGGGGGCGAGATGCCGCTGGTCGCCAAGCTGTAGACGGGTCCACCCCGCGCTTATTGAAAGCATGCCCATCAGCTCCGGGTAAACGTCAGCAACGAACGCATTGCTGATGCGTACTTGTGCGTGCTAACATTTTTTATGCATAAAAAACGTCTTTGGGCATAGGGTGATCCGCCCGTTGCGCCAAGGGCGCCCGCACTTCAAGGAGACGCCATGGAAGTCCACAATCGCAGATACGAGAATCTGTTGCTGTTTATGCTGTTCTTTACTGTCGGCTTTGTATTTTTCGACAGATTGTCCATCAACTTCCTGTTTCCCTTCATGAGGCAGGAGTTCGAATTGACCAACGCCAGGATCGGCCTGCTCACATCGGCGCTTGCCTTGACGTGGGCTGTATCCGGCTACGCGCTGAGCTCTTACGCAGACAGCAAGAACCGCCGCAAGTCGGTGCTGATCGTCGCAGTGATCGTCTTCTCGCTCTGTTCGATCTCTTCGGGCCTGGCCCAGACCTTCACGGTGCTACTGGTGGCTCGGGCGGTGATGGGGCTGGCGGAAGGTCCCGTACTTCCCGTCAGCCAATCATTGATGGCCTTCGCGTCGAGTGAATCCAGACGCGGATTCAACATGGGGTTCATCCAGGCGTCGGCGGGCGGGCTGCTGGGCTCGGTGCTTGCACCGGCAATTCTGGTGCCGCTGGCCAGCACGCACGGATGGCGGTTTGCGTTCTATTGCGCGGGTATTCCAGGCCTTCTGCTGGCGATCCTGCTGCTGCTATTCGTTCGTGAGCCGGCCATCGCGCCGAAGTTCGACGTATCTCAGCAAGCCAAGGCCCGTTCCGGCGAAACAACTCCCTTGAGGAGAATTGTTGCAAGCCGCAACATGGTTCTGTGCATGGTTATCAGCTGCTTCTACATCACGTGGTTCCTCGCCATTGTGACGTTTTCCCCGGCTTTTCTGATGGAGCACCGAGGCTTTACTGCTGGCCAGATGAGCATTTTCATGACCGTCCTCGGCGTATCCAGCGTGATCGGCGGATTCGCCGTCCCCGCGCTCTCCGATCGGATGGGGCGAAAGACGACCATGATCGTATTTTCGGCCGTCGCGGCAACCGCCCCCCTGGTTATTGGATTCATGCAAGCGGAATTTCTATCCCTTTGCATCGCCATCTTCCTGGCATACCTGGGGTATGGGTGCTTTCCGATCTTTCTCGCCACGATCCCTGCGGAAAGCGTGTCGCGCCAGCACATGGGCAGAGCGATTGCAATAGTGATCGGCGTCGGGGAGATCATTGGCGGTTTTGTTTCGCCGTCTGTCGTTGGACTCTCCGCAGATACGTTCGGTGCGACCGCGCCCTTCGCGATTGCTTCGGGGGCTGCGTGCATTGCCTTGTTGGCATCGGTATTCCTGCGGGAAACCGCACCTGGAAAGATCCAAGCGACATTGGCACACAGCAGTCTGGCAGAAGAGCTTCGGTGAAGGGGGCACATGACCGCTGCCCTCTATGTCAGAAGTTGGTAACAACGTGTGGAAGAAAAAGGATTAAGCGATGCAAATCAGACGCGTAGTGACAACGCACGATGCCAATGGCAGCTCGAGCGTTGGCTCCGATGGGCTCGTACCAAGGGCCGTCACATTCGATACGGTGCCCGGCTTCCATGTCCGCATGGTTTGGGCAGACGAAGGCGAAACAGCCGGAGCCGTTGCCGCGGAGGACCGAACCGCCGACGTCTCCAGTTGGCTCCCGCCTCAAAGGGGCAGTCGCCTGCTTGTCGTGACGTTCCCGCCTGACACGGCACCGGCCGCCGCGGAGCCCGAGGCGCTGGCGCAAGAGTTCGCGACCAAGCTGCCGGGTCTAGCCGAAACGTTCGAAAAAGACGATCCGGGCATGCACCGAACCGAGACGTTGGACTATGGCGTCGTGCTGGATGGGGAACTCTGGCTGGAACTCGACGGCGGCAAGCAAGTGCACCTGAAGCAGCACGATATCGTCGTACAAACCGGTACACGCCACGCCTGGAGAAATAGAGGCGAGAAGCCGGCGACGATCCTTTTCGTCCTGATTAGCAAGGCACCGTAGTCAAGCGAGTAACGCGCAGCGATATAGCCCCTGGCACGGGCCTCATTCGCCGCGCACAAGACAAAGAGAAGAGATGGAGGAGAAGGCGATGAGGTATCAAGTTGTCATTCGCAGGGCAAGGTGGGCGGCGCTGTGCTTCCCGTGCGCGCTAGGCGCCAATATTGCCCAGGCAAATGATCAGGTACAGCTATATGGAGCTGTCGACGCGTTTGCCGGCTCCATGCGAGTCAGCGGGCAAAGTCATGGCACGGCGGTAGTAAATAGCTCTGGGCTTACCACCTCGTATTGGGGCCTGAAGGGAAGGGAGTCCTTGGGCAATTCACTAAGCGCAGAGTTCGCTTTGGAAAGCTTCTTCCGCACGGACTCTGGACGGTTCGGGCGGTATGACGGAGACACCTTCTTCGGGCGCAATGCCTACGTAGGACTGAGTAGTAGCTACGGCACCTTGAAACTTGGCCGCAACACCACGCCCTGGTTCATTTCGATGTTGCTTTTCAATCCGCTTGGGGATTCCGAAGTATTCTCTCCAATGTTCCTGCAATCGTATACGACACCCCCCGGGTCTCCCGTGAACCGCACGATTGCGGGCGACACGGCCTGGAACAACTCTGTTCTTTATCAAAGCCCCGGTTTCGGTGGACTGCGCTTCAACTTGCTGTACGCAACCGGCGAAGAGGTGGGGCATCAGGGCAAGCAGAACTACGGTGGCAACATCACCTACTTCTCTGGTGACTTTGCCGCCAGCGTTGCGGTGCAGCGGGTCAGTGTGAACGCGCCAGAGTTTTCCGCCAACGGCGCTGCTTATCAGATGGCTTATCTGCTGGGCAGTTCCTATGACTTCAGGTGGATAAAGCTGCATGGACAATATGCCAGGGCCGATAATCACTACGATGCCAACGGCAGTCAGGATAACAAGACCATGCAGTTGGGATTCAGCAGCCCGATCCTGGCAGGGACCCTGCTCTCAAGCTGGGCCAGGACTTGGCAAGGCAGCGGTGTGGCGCAGCAGTCCGCACGCCGGGACACGGTATCGATAGCATACGACTACCCGTTCTCGAAACGCACCGATGTTTATGTGGCCTGGCGGTATGACAAAGTCACACATCTCAATGCAGGAAACAGCGCAGGCCTGGGATTGCGACACAAGTTCTAATCCGCTTCTTCCAGTCGGGGGGCGTTCCGATCAGTTCGGACGGCACAGTGCCCAGCAGTCTTGGAAGCGGTTTATTTTCGCTGCAACGTGTTCACATCCTGTCTCTTGCGCGAGCGAGGCAGGATGATCCGAACGCTGTTGAGCGATGAGGTATGGAGCAAAGTCAAACTCATCTTGTCTGGCAAGGAAGGCGGCCGCGGCTGAACGGCTGCCGACAACCGCTGGTCTCTCGAGGCGGTGGTTTGGATCGGTCGCACGGGCAGTCCCTGGCGTGACCTACCCGCGGAGTTTGGCATCGTGTACATGCGCTTCGCGCGATCGCGTCGCAATGGTCTGGCAGCGAGTCTCCCATGCGGTATCTGGCGAAGGGGAACTCGAACACATCCTGATCGATTCGACCATCGTGGGAGCACACAAGCTCGCGAGGCGAGCGCTTCTTCAAATACAGCACGCGCACGGGCTGGCCGAAGTGGTCGCACAGCACTTGCTGCAGGCGTTCGGCGAAGCCATTCTCGCCGAGGGCGGCCACCGGGATGCGCAGGTTGAAGGTCTTGCCGACCGCCTGCGTCACGCATCGAGCATTTTCCCCGTGTCTCCACTCGGTATGACAAGCGAGCCGACAGCTATCGTCTTCGCATCGCTTGCCTGCGCCTTTGGACCATTGGTCCAATTGTGAACAGACCTAGCGCATTCGAAAGCAGGCTGGTATGCGATTCCCGATTCCCGCCCGACGAGCAGTATGCCGACTTCGCCCAGGCAACACAGCGACGCTTCGGATAAAGTCCTCCGCGTCGCGTGCTGTAGCTGCAGTAACCTACCACACTGTGAAGTTAAGGCTGGCCTGGCAAGAAAAGGGATGAAAGCCTATCGCCAGAGCCGAGGGCGATGTCGCCGCGAGGCAGACCAGTACAAGGCCTGTAGTGCCGGGGCGGCGGACTGACTTACCAGTCTGCCGCATCGCTCCATCGATGAGACTTCCAATTGCAGCCGCAACTCTGCGGCGCAAGCGTAAGCGATCACTGAGCTCTCCGGATCCTCACTATCAAGCCAGGTCTGTACGACGCGTTGCAACATGATGTCTCGTGACATCGGAAACTGAGCGGCCGTTTTCAGGGCAACCTCACTCGCCAGGCGTACCTTACGACGGAGTTCGCTCAGTTGTTGCAAGATGCGATGTTCAGGGCGCGCCATTACAGCGCGTAAGTGTATGCGGTTTTGGTCTTGGTAAAGAACTCCTTCGCATGATGGCCCTGTTCGCGAGCGCCATAGCTGGATGCCTTGGTCCCACCGAAAGAAACGTGGTAATCCACGCCGGCCGTTGGCACATTGACCATGGCCATGCCGCTCTGGATATTGCGCTTGAAATGTGTTGCCTTGGCAAGGGAGGTCGTGCAAATGCCTGCGGTGAGACCGAAGGGACTATCGTTGGCCAGCACCATGGCGTGCTCGAAATCGTCCGCGACTAGGGTGCAGGCCACCGGACCGAAGATTTCCTCACGAGCGATTCTCATATCGGGCGTTGCATGGGTAAAGAGCGCCGGGCTGATGAAATGCCCCCTGGTTTCGCGCTTGAGAAGCTCGCCGCCCAGCGCAAGCGTTGCGCCTTCAGCCTTGCCGATTTCCACGTACTCCAGGTCGGTGCGAAGCTGACTTTCGTCCGCCGCTGGTCCCAGATGTGTTTGCGGGTCCAGAGCGTGCCCAACGCGCAATGCACGCATGGCATTCTTGAGTCTCTCGACAAACCGATCGTGAACGCTTCGTTCAACGATAATGCGCGACGTGGCGGTACACCGTTGACCCGTAGAGAAGAACGCACCCTGAATCGCGCAGTCGACAGCGTTATCGAGATCGGCATCATCAAGAACGACCAGAGGGTTCTTTCCGCCCATTTCGAGCTGGATCCTGGTCATGCCTTCTGATGCACGCGTCAGAAGTCGCTTTCCGGTTTCCGTAGATCCGGTAAAGGTCAGTCCGGCGATCTTCCGACTGTTGCTGAGAGTCTCTCCTACAATCGACCCGCGGCCCATGACAAGGTTAAAGGCGCCGTTGACTACGCCGGATCGACTGATGATCTCGGCGAGGGCCCAGGCGGATGCCGGAACCAGTTCGGCTGGCTTGAACACGACGCTGTTTCCGTATGCGAGGGCAGGAGCAATCTTCCAGGCCGGAATGGCGATCGGGAAGTTCCACGGAGTAATGATGCCGACCACGCCAAGCGGCTCGCGCCGCATCTCAACATCGATACCGGGTCGTACAGAATCCACGCTGTCACCACGCATTCGCAGTGCTTCACCAGCGAAGAATTTAAAGATCTGCCCGGCGCGTGAAACTTCCGCAATACCTTCCGCAAGCGTCTTGCCTTCTTCCCGCGAGAGAAGTTCACCAAGATCCGCGCTTCGCGCCAGCAATTCGGCGCCGATAAAGTCGAGCGCGCTGGCGCGGGCCTGAATGCCTGCATTGGCCCAGATGGGCTGAGCGTCGCGGGCCATGGAGATGGCCAGCTCTGTCTGATCGACATCCGCCTGAGCGAAGTCGCCAATCACGTCATCGAGGTCGGACGGATTTTCATTGCGGCGCGCGTTATGGGATTCAACCCATTCGCCGCCGATGTAGTTGCGATGCATTCGCGTCTCTCAAGTAATAGCCAGGGAAAACAATCTGTTACGCTGCTGCCCAGCGCGCCTAGCGCTGCCCATCGTGTACAGAGACGCCTTCCCTGGAGAGCCCGCCTAGTCGCGAATGAACACGGCCACCGGTCCCCATGACCAAGGCGAATAGCAGTTCATTCGGCCGCGGTGCATCCTGGATGCCGATCTCCATGCTGTTGTAATGACTGCGTACATAAGAAGCGTGAATGTAATGGACCGGGACCATAAGGCGATATCCGGCTGCGGCTACGGCCTTCGAGGACGGCACCATTGCCTTGGGCTCGTCCAGTACGGTGCGCATGGCCCAGCCGCCGGCTTCGTGCCAGACGGCACCGTGCTCGAGTTCCCCGTTCACGCCGACGATCGCCCCCTTGCTGTAGACCTCGATGTTGTTGCGACCAAGTGTCTCGACCAGCTCGCTGGCGAGGTCCGTGCCAAGGGTTCGCAGCTCGGTCATGAAGGGAATGAGATCGGCCTCATAACGGCCCGCATAGGGATTCTTGATGACCGCGCATGCGGTTGCCATCCGCAATGGCGTGGCCGCCACCGGGCCCCCCTCGTGGTAAATGGTCTCGATGGTCAGACTACGCTTTCGAATTTCGATCAGTGACATGGTTTTCTCATTGTTTGGGGATATTGGACTCGCTGACGACAGCTCTCCATTTCTGAAGGTCGTTGACGAGCAGTTTTGTCATTTGCTCGGGCGAACTTGACGTTGCCGTGCCGCCGATTTCGGTGAGCGTGGCGCGCACCGTCGGCGATTCCAACGCCTTGGCGACGCTTGCTTGCAGGACATCGACGATTGCCGGTGAAGAGTTGGCCGGTGCCATCAAGCCAGCCCAGGACACTACCTCGTACCCCGGAACGCCGGATTCCATCACGGTCGGAACGCTGGCCATCGGTGTCCAGCGTTTCGACCCCGTCGTTGCCAGCACCCGCAGCTTTCCGGCCTTGACGTGCTGTGTCACTGCGGTCGGGGGGGCGATAATGAGGGGGACCTCATTTGCGAGCAGCGCTGTTACCAAGGCTGCGTCGCCGCGGTACGGTACGTGCAGAAGTTCTGTGTTGGCCTTCCTCCCAAGAAGCTCCATTGCCAGGTGATGGGTCGAGCCAATGCCGGCGGAGCCATATGCGATGCTCCGGGGCGATGCGGAGGCCCTATGCAACAGGCTGGCAAGGGTGGGATAAAGTCCGTTCGCCCCGACTACCAGCAGGAAGGGAAATGTCGTCACCGTCGAGATCGACTGGAAGTCGGAAACTGGGTCATAGCGAAGTTTCCGATAGAGCGCACCTGCAACGGCGTGGCCGCCTGTGGCGAGCATCAGCGTATAGCCGTCGGGTCTTGCGCGGGCGACATGATTTGCCGCAATCGTTCCTCCGGCACCGGGCCGAGACTCGACGATAACGGGTTGTCCGAAGCTTTGCGCCAGTTCTGCAGCCAATACCCGCGCGATGCTATCCGCGTTACCGCCAACCGCAAACCCGTGACAGATGGTGATGACTTTGGAAGGATACTGAGATCCAAGCGCTCGAAAGGGGATGGTGCAGGCGGCAGCAAGGCCTGCAGCCAGAACGTCTCTGCGCCGCATGTTTGTCTCCGGGACTTTCTAATCGCAGCCACCCCGTCGCGGACAACGAGGTGGCGATTCGACTTAGTTCTGTTGGACAACGGGATTGCGCAGCACGCCGATCTGTTCGATTTCGACTTCGCAAACGTCGCCGGGCTTCATGAAGCGCGGCGGCTTCTTGCTCCAGCCCACGCCTGCGGGCGTGCCGGTGACGATGACGTCGCCGGGGCTCAGCGTGAAGATGGTGGAGGCGTAGTTGATGAGCCTCGGAATGCTGAAGATCAAGTGCCCGGTGTGGCTCGACTGGACAACCTCACCATTCAGGCGCGTTTCGATCTTCAGTTGGCGGTCCGGTTCAATCTCGTCGGCTGTGACCATCCAGGGGCCAAAGGCGCCGGTGGATTCGAAGTTCTTTCCGGAGGCGATCTGCTTCGCATGGAATTGCCATTCCCGAACGCTGGCGTCGTTGTAGCAGGCATACCCGGCCACATGCTCATACGCCTCTGACTCAGGGATGTCGCGTCCTGGCTTTCCGATGATGACGGCCAGTTCCCCCTCCCAGTCCAGGGACTCGGATACATGCGGGCGGACGATAGGAGCGTCATGCGCCACCTGCGAGCGCCACACGCGCAGGAAGATCGGCGGACATTCGGAGAGTTCCCGCTGCATGCCGGCTGCGAGCACTTCCTGATGGTGGTCCATGTAGTTGCGTACCGCGCAGACGATTTTCTCGGGGCGAGGAATCACCGGGAGGTAGGTGATCTCTTCAATGCGAGCGTGAGCGCTGAGGCCTTTTACATGCTCGGCTGCATTTTTATATGCACCAGACGCAATGTAGTCGAGCAAGCTTGGCTCATGGGGACGAGCCTGGCCAAGGTCAAAGACGTCGTCTCCGACGATGGCACCCCACGTTTCACGACCTTCATGCTTATAGGACAGCAGTTTCATTGGAACTCCAGTTGGGAACGGTTATGGCTGTACGGCATATCAGGCGTCTGTGCCTGGACGGCGCTTCTCTTCAAACTGGGCTTGCCACACCTCGATCGGCAAGAAGGTTGGGTCGCGCCGGCAGGCCTCTTCCGTTTCACGCAGGATGGTCTCGTCGTCCTTGGACAGGTCCAGAGGATCGCCGTGAGGCTGCGCAACGTAAAAAGGTGTATCGACGTAGATCTCGACCATGTTTCCTTCCGGGTCGAGCATGTACACGGACAGGGCATTGCCGTGGTTAAGTCCGCGCACGTCGCTGGCACCTCGGGCGATGGCTCTTTCTGAGATGTCGCGCAGATCCTGAATCGTGGGCACGGCAAAGGAGATCTGCATGACCGTGCTGAATGTCGCTTCCGGCGGGCGGCCCGACGCGAGCACCAACTGGTGATGTTGGTCTGGGCTGGCACTAGTGAAGACAAGCTGATTCTTGAAGGTCCGGCCTTCACCACGATCGGTAATCGTCAAACCGAACGTCTCGGTATAGAACGCGACCATTCGGGGCAGGTCGGTAACGTAGATCCCAAAATGCGATGGGGTCGGTCGGCTCACCTTGAGCATGTTGTCTCCTTCGTCGTAAGTCGTTGCGCGGTCTGCGCGAAACTGGGTGGCTCATTGGGCACTCACTACCCTCGCTACGCTTGCAAGTTTGTGCATGGAATCCATTTTATGCATAAAATGGTGCCGTTGCCAAGTGCGGGACCCACTGTCCCCATGCAAGCGAGCGCCCCACGACTTGGGGTGTTGTTTCGACTTACTTATTCAAAGGAGCGATATGAACGACGTATGTGGAGCCGGCTCTGCCGAAGTGGAACTGCGCGAACTGGAGCGCCAGCGCTGCGATGCCATGCGACGCGGGGACTTCGCACGATTGCGGGAGATCCTGCATCCCGATCTTCTGCATGTGCACGCGAAGGGTCAGGTTGACGATTACAGCAGCTATTTCACTGGTGGCGGGACGCATGTTGAATACAAGCAAATCGACCGTTTCGACCTGAATGTCCGCGTTATCGGCGATGCCGCGATCATGTCCGGCCGTCAGTTGCTTGTGGCTGTCCGCAAGGATGGAAGCGGCACTGTCCGGATCGATTCGCGAGTGCTTCAGGTGTGGACGCTAGAGGGAGGCAGCTGGCGACAGATAGCCTTTCAGACAACGCCAACGGAATTGAGCATCACACAATAAGATGGCGTGACGAAGCAGCCAGCAAGGGATTGAAGTCTGGGCATGGCGTAGCGTGCGCGGCAGGTCGGGGCCGAGCGCGCTACCCTGAGGGGCCGGAATTTGTGAATATCTTAAGCTTCACTATGCACGATTACACTCCGGAGCCAATGAGCGCGTGACCGTGATCAGCGACGACGCCGGTGAGTTCGAGAAGACCGTACAGGGTAGTCGACTCGCTCGCGGCCGGATTCTCGATTGGTTCCACATCGCCATGCAGTTCAACGCAGCGCAGCGTTCCGTGTACGGCAGCAAGATGATGGACGCACTGGAGCGAGAGGAACGAGAGTCGACGGAGACTGA
Organism: Cupriavidus phytohabitans; assembly: GCF_000426345.1. Lineage (GTDB taxonomy): Bacteria > Pseudomonadota > Gammaproteobacteria > Burkholderiales > Burkholderiaceae > Cupriavidus. The sequence continues at coordinate 38,397 of NZ_AUFE01000027.1, forward strand.
AATCACTCACGCCAAGTTTCTAGTCTGGCATGGCAAGGGCCGCAAAGCCATGGAGCGAATCAGGGCACTGGACGCTCGGCTGCTGACGCGGACAGGGTATGAGTACAGCACGCTGAGTGAGCACCTACGCCGTTTTGAGCATTGAGAAGACATGTCGCGCCACCGGATTGACCGCATTGGGCCGCTCCCACAGGTAGTGCTTGATATCGGGCAGGCGCGGCAGGCCGCCCGCTGGGCAGCAACTGCTGTCCCTGTAATTGAGATTTTGTTCCGGCGCCGGTCCACGTGAGCTGCATCGTGCGCCTTGAATGACTCCAGCTAGGCCGGTCCGGTCCTTGCGACTTCAGGCACCAAGGCATGAAGCCGGGAAAGAACGAGCCGCGCCGCCCGGGACAGCGGATGATGTCGCGTGACGCCCATCGTAATGGTCCGTGGCAAGCGCGGTTCGACGATCTCGACTGCTGACAACCGCCCGGCGGCAACTTCGTTATCCACTGCGAGCAGCGGAAGTATGGTCAAAGCGCCACCGGCAAGCGCGACCTCCTTCATCGTATTCAGCGATTCCACTTCCAGTGCCACGTCCAGCGAGATGCCGAGCTGGCGCGCGTGCTGGTCGAGAATCGAGCGCAGGCCGTTGGGCGCCGGCGGCAGAACCAGCGGGAGGCCGTCGAGCTTGCGGAACGCCACCGTCGGCTTCCCGGCGAGCGGATGCCCGGGCGCGCAGATCAGGTAGGTGGCGACCTGGGCTAGCACGTCTTCATTCTGCCGCGGCCCGGGGCCATAGCGGTTGACGACCGCAAGATCCAGATGGCCCGATTCCAGCTCCTCATCGAGCTGCCCGCTGAACCCTTCGGCCACGCGCAGCCGGACACCCGGCGCCATGGTGCGCAGGTCCTCGAACAGCGCCGGAATCAGGCGTGGCGCCATTGACGGCAGCACGCCGATCCTTACCTGGCCGACCGGCACGCCCGCCGCGTCCTTGACCTCGTCGCGCAGCCGCGCCGACTGGGCCAGCAGCAACTGGACATGCGGGAAGATCCGCTGGCCGAACTCCGACAGCACCACGCCCCGGCCGGTCCGTTCGAACAGCCGGTCGCCCCATTCGGCTTCGATCTGGGCAATGGCGCGGCTCACCAGCGACTGGGCGATCCCCAGCGAGCGTGCCGCGCGTGACAGCGATCCCACTTCGGCCACCAGTGCCACGGTTTCGAGCTGCTTCAGGTTCACGCTGCCACTCCATCCAGAAAGTCGATATCAGATATCGACGATTCTACTCTTTTGCATTGGACCAGGACTCCATACACTGAGTCCATCCCTCCTGGCAGAGAGAGGGGGCTTACGAAACATATGGAGACAACATGCCGCGCTTTTCCGCTGTGCTTCGCGCATTCCGGCGGCCGTTATGCGCCTTGCTGGTCGCCGCCGCGCCGGCTGCCTTCAGCGGCGCCGCCGCTGCCACACCGGGCTATCCCGCCAAACCGATCCGCCTGCTTGTGCCGTTTCCGGCCGGCGGGCCCACTGACGCGATGGCGCGGCTGATCGGCCAGCACCTGTCGCAGCAGCTAGGACAGCCCGTGGTGATAGACAACCGCGGCGGCGCCGGCGGCACCATCGCCACGGAGGCCGCGGCGCAGGCGGCCCCCGATGGCTATACGCTGTTCTTTGCCACCACCGGCACCATGGCGATCAACCCATGGCTCTACCGCTCGCTGAAGGTTGACCCCGTCAAGTCGTTCGATGCCGTGGGTTCGGTGGCCTCCACGGTCAACGTGCTGGTGGTGCCGAACAACCTGCCGGTCAGCAACGTCAGGGAACTGCTGGCGCTGGCAAGGCAGAAGCCGGGCACGCTGACCTTCGGCTCGGCAGGCAACGGCAGCTCCAACCACCTGTCCGGCGAACTGTTCAGGTCAATGGCGGGCGTCGACATCGTCCATGTGCCGTACAAAGGCTCGGCGGCGGCATTCACCGACCTGCTTGGCGGACGCATCTCGATGATGTTCGACACGGTATCGAGCCAGGTGCAGTACATCAGCACAGGCAAGGTCAAGGCGCTCGGCGTGACCGGGGCGACACGTTCGGAGGCGCTGCCCAAGGTGCCGACCATTGCCGAGGCCGGCCTGCCGGGCTTCGACGTAACGATCTGGTTCGGCCTGTCGGCACCGAAGGGCACCACGCCCGACGTGATCCGCCGCCTGAACAGCGAGCTGCAGGCCGTGCTCGCGCAAGCAGACGTGCAGAAGCAACTCGCCGCGCTGGGCGCCCGGCCGCTGCCGGGTACACCCGCCGACTTCTCCAGGCTGATCCAGCATGACGCGGGCAAGTGGTCGCCAGTGGTCAAGGCATCGGGAGCGACCCTTGACTGAGATCTCCGCAACCTTCGCCGCCCTGTTCTCGCCGGCCTCGGTGGCCGTGATCGGCGCCTCGGACAATCCCAACAAAGTGGGCGGACGGCCGATCCACTACCTGCGGACCTTCGGCTACACGGGCGAGGTGTTTCCGGTCAACCCGGGGCGCGAGGTCATCCAGGGCTATCGCGCATACCCCGATCTGGGTGCGATCGGCAAGGCGCCGGACGCCGTGGTGATCGCCGTGTCCGGCGATGCCGCGCTTGAGCAGGTGCGCCAGTGCGGCGCCGCCGGCGTCAAGGCTGCCGTCATCATGGCGTCGGGTTTCGCCGAGACCGGCGAGGCAGGACGCCAGCGGCAGCAGGAACTGGTGGCGCTGGCCAATGACAGCGGCATGCGGCTGGTGGGACCGAACGCGCAGGGCACGGCCAACTTCGCCAGCGGCGCGGTGCTCAACTTCTCGACCATGTTCATGGAGGTGGCGCCACAGGACGGCCCGATCGCAATCATCAGCCAGAGCGGCGCGGCGAGCGTCATGCCCTATGCCTTGCTGCGCCAGGCCGGCCATGGTGTGCGCTACCTGGTGGCGACGGGCAACGACGCCGATCTCGACGCTTGCGCGATGACCGCCGCCGTGGCGGCGGACCCCGAGGTGCGGCTGATCCTGGTCTACCTCGAATCGGTGTCCGATCCGGCGCAGCTGGCCCGCGCGGCGGCGGTGGCCCGGGCGCGCGGCGCCAGCATCGTGGCGATCAAGGCCGGTAACAGCCAGCGCGGCGCCAGGGCAGCAGCCTCGCATACCGGTGCGCTGGTCGGCAACGACGCGGCGATCGATGCCTTCCTGGCTTGTCACGGCATCTGGCGTGCGCGCGATATCGGCGAGCTGGTTCGCGCCGTGCCCCTCTACCTGCAGCACCGCGCGCCGGGGCAGGGCCGCACGGTCGTGATGAGCCATAGCGGCGCCGTGGGCGTCATGGCGGCCGACCTCGCCGAACGGCACGACCTCCCGCTGACCGAACTACAGCCGGCCACGCTGCGCGAACTGGGCGCGATCCTGCCCGCGTTCGGTACGGCCAGCAATCCGCTCGACATGACCGCGGCGTTGCTGGGCAAGGGCGACATGTTCCCGCGCGTGCTCCAGGCGCTGGGCGCCGATCCGCAGGCCGACATGGTGATGGTCGGCATTCCGGTGGCCGGTCCCGGCTACGACGTCGAGGCGCTGGCGCGCGACGCCGCCGCCTTCAGCGCGCAACTGGGCAAGCCGCTGGTGGCGAGCGCGCCGCAACAGCCGGTGCGCGAGGTCTTCGTGCGGCACGGGGTGCCGGCCTTCGTCACCGAAGCGGATGCCATTGCAGCGCTGGCGCAATACGCCGCGCATCATCGGCTGGCCGAGGCGGCAAACACGCCGGCCTGGCCTGAAGCACGGCAGCTCGACGGCAGTGGATTGCAGGACGAAGCCCGTAGCCTGGCATTGCTTGCCGCAGCCGGCGTACCGACCGTGCCGTACCGGCTATGCGACAGCGTGGATGCGGCGGTGACGGCGTTTGACGCGCTCGGCGGGGTGCCGGTGGTGGTCAAGGGCTGCGCGGCGGAGGTCCCGCACAAGAGTGAGCATGGCCTTGTGCATCTTCGGCTCACCGATGCGGCAAGCGTGGCCCGCGCGACGCAGGACTGTCTCGATACGCTGCAGCGGCTGGGCGTGGCATCCCCACGGGTGATCGTGGCAACGATGGTCAAGGGCCGCCATGAGTTTGCGCTGGGCGTCTCGGTCGATCCCGCGTTTGGGCCGCTGGTCATGATCGGGGAGGGCGGCACGCTGCTCGAACTCCGCAAGGACGTCGTGACCCTGCTGGCGCCGTTCACTGCCGACGACGTCAAGGCGGCCTGCGCGCGGCTGCGCCTGGCGCCGCTGTTCGATGGCTATCGCGACATCCCGGCGCTCGACCTGGAGGCGCTGGCGTCGTCGGCGGTCGCGCTCGGAGACTGGGCGTTGCGTCACCGCACCGCGCTGGTTTCGGTCGACATCAACCCGCTGATGGTGATGGCGGCCGGCGCGGGTGTCGTGGCAGTCGATGCAGTGGTGGAACTCAAGGGAAACTGAAATATGGAAGCCATACGTGTCGAACAGGATGACGAGATCGCCATCGTCACGCTGAACCGTCCGGGCCGCATGAACGCGGTCAACGACGTGCTGCGCGGCGAGCTGATCGAAGCGCTGGGCCGGCTCAACACCGAACCATCGGTACGCGCCGTCGTGCTGACCGGCGCCGGCGAGCGGGCGTTCTGCGCCGGGCAGGACCTCGATGAGGCGGCTGCCGTGACCTGGCAGCAGCTCGTGCCCTGGCTGAACCGGCAACGGGCGATGTACCAGGCCGTGCGCGACCTGGACAAGCCTTGCGTGGCCGCCGTGCGGGGCGTGGCGGCAGGCGCGGGTTTTCAGCTGGCGCTGTGCGCGGACTGGCGCCTGACCACGGCTGACAGCCGCTGGGGACAGCCGGAGGTCAAGGCAGGCCTGGCGAGCATCGTCGGATCCTATCTGATGACGCTGCACGTGGGGCACACCCATAACGTGCAGATGTCGCTGTCGGGCGAACTGGTCAGTGGCCAGCGCGCCTTCGACATCGGCCTGGTGACGGCGCTGTGCGGCGAGGCCGAGCTGATGACGCAGGCGCTGGCACAGGCCAGGTCGCTCGCGGCGCTGCCGCCGACCGCCGTGCGCCTGTCCAGGCAGCGCTTTCGTGCCATGACGCAGCCGGGGTTCGATGAGGCCTGTGTCGCCGGCATCCGGGCGCAACTTGAATGCTATGCCGACGGCGAACCGCAGCGCGTGATGGCAGCGTTCCTCGATCAACGCAAGACAAGGGAGTCGCAGTGAAGGAATTGACCCAACACTACATAGACGGCACACGTCGCCCGATACGAGGCGGCGAATCGATCCGCGTCTACGATTCGGCGACCGAAGCCCCGTTGGCCGAGGTCGGCCTGGGCACCGCGGACGATGTGGCCGACGCCGTGGCGGCGGCCGTGCGGGCGCAGCCAGCATGGCAGGCCCTGGGCGCAGCCGGGCGGGCGCCGTATCTGCATGCGCTTGCCGATGCGCTGGAAGGTTGCGCAGCGGAACTCGCCCATGAGATCTCGCGTGAAGTCGGCATGCCGCTGAAGCTGTCGCGTCGTATCCAGGTCGATGCGCCGATCGCGGCCTGGCGCGCCACGGCGGCGCTGGCCGACAGGTTCGATTTCGTCCGCACGATCGGCAATTCCCGGGTGACGCTGGTGCCGGTCGGCGTGGTGGCCGCCATCACGCCGTGGAACTACCCGTTGCACCAGATCACGGCCAAGCTGGCGCCCGCGCTGCTGGCCGGCTGCACGGTGGTGCTGAAGCCGTCCGAACTGGCGCCTGCCGCCACGGAACGGCTGATGGCCGCGTGCGAACAGGCGAAGCTGCCGCCGGGCGTCCTTAACCTCGTACTGGGAGGTGCGGCGGTCGGCGAGGCGCTGGTCTCGCATCCCGATATCCAGATGGTGTCGTTCACCGGCTCCACGGCAGTGGGCCGCAAGGTCGCCGCGCAGGCGGCGGGCGACATGAAGCGCGTGTCGATGGAACTCGGCGGGAAGTCGGCGGCCGTCGTGCTGCCGGGTGCCGATCTCGCCAGGGCGGTCAGGGCGACGGTCGGTTCCTGCTTCCTCAATTCGGGGCAGACCTGCAGCGCGACCACCCGGCTGATCGTTGCACGCGAGGACTACCCGCGCTGCCGGCAACTGCTGGCGGAGGCCGCGGCAGCGATGACCCTGGGGGATCCCGCCGATGGCGAAACCCGGGTCGGCCCCTTGCTGTCGGCGCTGCAGCGCCAGCGCGTGCAGGCGCATATCGCCGCAGCGGAAGAGGCGGGCTTCGACCGGATCGCCGGCGGTGCCGACGCGCCAGTACCAGCGACCGGCTATTTCGTCGCGCCGACCATCTACGGCAACGTCGCACCCGACAGCCGGCTGGCGCAAGAGGAGGTCTTCGGGCCGGTGCTGGCGGTGCTGTGCTACGACAGCGTCGACGAGGCGATCGCCCTGGCCAATGGCACGCGCTACGGACTGGCTGCCACGGTCTGGGCTGCCGATGACAGCGCCGGCGAGGTGATCGCCAACGCGCTGCGGGCAGGGCAGGTGGACGTCAATGGCGCCCGCTTCAATCCCGCCGCACCGTTTGGCGGCTTCGGCCTGTCCGGCGTCGGGCGCGAAGGCGGCGTCCATGGGCTGGAAGAGTTCCTGGAGCCGAGATCGGTCCAGCTCCCTTAGTCAAGACTAGCCAAGACATCAAAAGGAATCGCACTATGTACAGTCAGGTCACCGTTGCTCGCGCGGGAAAAAGCGAGCGCATCGCCGTGGTCACCATGAACCGGCCGGACAAGCTCAACGCGCTGACCAAGGTCATGGAGGCCGAATTGCGCGATGCCATGGAGGCCGTCGATCGCGACGACAACGTCCGCGTGGTGGTGCTGACCGGCGCCGGCAAGGGCTTCTGCGCCGGCATGGACATCAACGAACTGGAAGTGCTGCCGCCGGGCGACATCCGCGCCGCCCAGTGGATGCGCCCGTTCGACATGAACCGGCGCGCCGACTACCAGACACGCTATGGCTATTTCCCGGCCATGCGCAAGCCCGTGATCGCGGCAATCAATGGTGCCGCGGCGGGTCTGGGCCTGGTGTTCGCGCTGTACAGCGACATGCGCTTCGCCAGCGCCCGGGCCGCGTTCAGCACCGCGTTCGCGCGTCGGGGGCTGATTGCCGAGCACGGTATCTCCTGGCTGCTGCCACGCGTGGTCGGCCCAGGTCATGCTGCCGATCTGCTGTACTCGGCACGCAAGGTTCCGGCCGACGAGGCGCTGCGGATTGGCCTGGTCGACCGTGTGGTCGATGCGGACACACTCATGGCGACGACGCTTGACTATGCCGACGACCTCGCCGAAAACGTTTCGCCCCGATCCATCCGCGTGATGAAGCGGCAACTGTGGGAGCAACCGTTCCAGTCATTGGCCGAGGCCACGCGGGTTGCCAATGCCGAGATGTTCGAAAGCATCCAGAGCGAGGACTTTACAGAGGGGGTTGCGCATTTCATCGAGCGCAGGCGGGCCAGATTTTCCGGCCACTGACCGCACTGAAACACTCTGCTGCGAACGTGCACCGCGCAGCCCTTCTTCGCCGGCCACGCGTCGGCGACGTTGCATGTCGCAACGCGTGGCAAGCAGGATGAGTGACACGCTTCCAGCTACCCTGTTTCCAGCGCGACCACTATTCCGGCTGGATTCCCGCTTCCTTGATGACTTTCCCCCACTTTGCCAGGTCAGACTTGATCAAGGCCGCGTATTCCTGTGACGTGCCGCCCTTGACCTCGATTCCTGCCGCTTCCAGCTTGGCGCGCACCTCGGGCAAGTTCAGCGCGGCATTGATCTCGGTATTGAGCCTGGCAACGATCTCCCTGGGTGTTCCCGCGGGGGCCAGGAAGCCGCCGTTGGTATTGGCGTCATAGCCCTTGAGGCCTTGCTCTTCGGCAGTTGCCACATTGGGCAGGGCCTTGGAGCGGCTGTGGGTGGATACCGCGATGGCACGGACGTTGCCCGACTTGACCTGCTCCTGGATGGCGCTGATGGTATCGATGTAGAGCGTGGTCCGTCCGGCGATCAGGTCGGGATGGGCGGCGGACGACCCTTTGTATGGCACCAGCAGCACGGGCGCGCCGCTTACCATGCGGAACATTTCGGCGGCCATTTCCTGGGCGCTGCCGCGGCCGGAAGTGGCAACCTTGGCCTCGCCCGGATTCGCCTTCATCCAGGTGACCAGCTCAGGTACCGTCTTGACCGGGAGTTTCGGGTAGACCGCAAACACCAGCGGGATCTCATGGGTGTAGACGATGGGCTCGAAGCTCTTTTGCGGATCCCACCCCAGGTTCCTGAACAGGAATTTGTTGATGTTGTGGCTGCCGCCCACGATGCCGATGGTATATCCATCGGGCCTGGCGTTGGCCAGCACCGCGGTGCCCAGGTTGTTGGACGCACCCGGACGGTTCTCGACGACGAACGGTTGGCCAAGCCTGACTGAAAGCTTTTCGCCGACGACCCGGGCGATCAGGTCGATGCCACCCCCCGCCGGCGCGGGGACGATGATGGTGACGGGGCGCGCGGGGTAATTCTGTGCCGATGCCAGGCCGGGTGCGATGAGCAGCGCGGCGGGGACGACCAAGGTCTTGATCAGGGTAGTGAACTGCATCGTTGTCTCCGTTTGTTTCTGGTTAACTCTTGTCAACTCTGGGGATGCACGCCTTTGCAACGCGTGCAAGGGTGCGGATCCATGTCAGCCGCGCCCGGCGAAGGGCATGGCACTGGCCATGACGGTCATGGTCAGCACGTTGGCGTCCAGTGGCAGCGAGGCCATATGACGCACGGCATTGGCGACGTGGCTGGCGTCCATCATGGGCTCGGGTGCGATCGTTCCGTTGGCCTGCAAGACGCCGCGCGTCATGCGCTCGGACAGGTCGGTCAATGCGTTGCCGATGTCAATCTGGCTGGCAACGATGTTGACGGCGCGCCCGTCCAGCGCCAGTGCCTTGGTGAGGCCGGTGACGGCGTGCTTGCTGGCGGTATAGGGCGCCGTGAAGGGACGCGGCGTATGCGCCGAGATGGAGCCGTTGTTGATGATGCGCCCGCCCTGCGGCGATTGACGGCGCATGAGTCCGAAGGCCGCACGCGCGCAGAGATAGACGCCGGTGACATTGGTATTGATGACGTTGAACCAGTTGTCCAGCGGCAGCTCGTCCATCGGCACAGCCGGCGCATTCACACCCGCATTATTGAAAAGCAGGTCCAGTCGCCCGAACTCGCGTTCGATCGCGTCGAACAAGGCCTGCACGCGCTGCGGGTCGGTCACGTCCGCGGGCATGGCCACCGCGGTCTGGCCGCGCGCGGCGGCTTCGGCGGCCAGCGCTTGCAAGGGCGCGGCGCGACGGCCGGCCAGCACGACCGTCCAGCCGTCGTCGAGCAAGCCAAGCGCGGTAAGGCGGCCAACGCCGCTGCCAGCGCCCGTAACCAGGGCGATCTTTCGGGAAGCGTTCAAGGACGGTCTCCTGCAATGAGGGGCGAACGAAAATCAGGTGAGAAACGCCGCCGCGCGCCCGTGAGACGGGGAGGGCAAGCGTGGCGATGGTGGGAAAATGAAGCCGGTCAATTCCGGTGTCAGGGATGGGCCCGCGCTCAGGTAGTCAGGCTCATGACGGGGCGGTTGCCGGCCAGCGCCTGGGCGACGCTGTCGAGCACCATCTGCGCCATGGCGGTACGGGTTTCCCAGGTGGCGCTGGCGCGGTGGGCCTGCAGTGTCGTGCGGTCGGACTGGCGTAGCGTCAGGGGAACGCGAGGCTCGTCTACGAATACGTCCAGCGCGGCGCCCGCGATCCGGGCGGCGGCGACGGCTTCGGCGAGATCTGCCTCGTTGACCAGCCGGCCACGCGCCACGTTGACGAGATAGCCGCGGCGGCCGAGTGCGTCCAGCACCGCGGCATCGACGATGCCTTCGGCCTTGTCGGCAGCCGCGCACAGCACCAGTGCATCGCTGTCGTGCGCAAGCTGGCGCAGATCTGCCACGAACGCATAGGGCACGTCGTCCATGCGGTGCAGGTCCGTGTAGCGGATGTCGCAGCCAAAGGCAGCGGCCCGCGTTGCGACCGCGCGGCCGACTCGCCCCATGCCTACGATACCGACGCGCATGCCGCTGAATCGCCGGGCGAGCGGGATGGCGCTGGGCTGGGGGTGCAGCTCCCATTGGCCATCGCGCACAAAGCGGTCGCCGGCGCAGATGTTGCGGCAGGCCGCGATCAGCAGGCCGATGGCCAGGTCTGCCACGTCTTCTGTCAGCGCACCCAGGGTGGCGGTGACGGGCAGGCCGCGTTCACGGCAGTAGGCAAGATCCACCGCATCCGTCCCGACGCCATTGACGGCCACCACCTTCAGCGCCGGCAACTGTTCCAGCATCGCGCGCGAGATCCCGGTGTGCCCGCCGGTGATGACGGCCTCGATGGCCGCGCCATGCTCCCGCAGCCACGCGCCCTGGTCCGCGATCTCGAAGAATTTGTGAACCCGATAGCGTGTGGCGAGTTCGTCATTGGCCGCCGGGATCAGGATGGGATTGAGTTGCAGGATCTGTGGCTTCATGTCCGGATGCAGTCAGGTTGACAAAGGTAGGGAAAGGTTGACTGCATGGTACGTATAAGTTGATTGTGGAGGCAATCTTGATATATAAAATCAATATAAATTTGCCCAACCACATCATCATGGGATCCTGGATATCGATGGAGGAGGCGTGCAAACGCCTTGGCGTCAGGCCGCAGACGATCTATGCCTACGTCAGCCGCGGCAAGCTGGAAGTCACATCCGACCCCGCGGACACACGGCGCAGCCTGTATCGCGCCGAAGACGTGGCGAACCTGGCCAGGCGCAAGCAGGCCGGGCGCAAGTTTGAGACGCTCGCAACCAATACGCTGTTCGGGGCGGAGCCCAGCATCCCCACTGCGCTCTCCACCTTTGTGCGGGAGCGGCTGTACTACCGCGGTCAGGACGCAGTGATGCTGGCCGGCTCGGCCAGTCTGGAAGACGTTGCGCGCTTGCTCTGGAACGCCGAGCAACCCGTCGACTTTTCATCGACTGCCCGCTGCGGCAAGCCGGGGCGTGTTGCGGCGTTCATGGCCCTGGCCGAGCTGGCCGCCACAGGCCACTCCACCCATGGGCGCATGACCCGCGTCCTGCACTACGAATGCCAAAGCCTGGTAGGCCAACTGGCCAATAGCTTCGGCGCGCATGCGGGACAGCAGCCGTTGCACTTGCGCTTTGCGCAAGGATGGAAGCAATCCCCTCACGTGGCGGATCTCCTGCGTACCGCAATGGTGCTTCTGGTAGACCACGAGCTGACGAGCTCCGCCTTTGCCGCGCGCATCGCCGCGTCTACCGGAGCGTCCCTGCCGGCCTGCCTTCTGTCCGGCCTGACCACATTGTCCGGTCCGCTGCATGGCGACGCCTCAGGCCGCGTGAAGGCGCTGTTCAATGAACTGGACCGACAGGGCGAGGACCAGGTGATCGCCCACCATCTGTCCGCTGGCTTGCCATTGGCAGGCTTCGGGCATCACCTCTATCCCGAAGGCGATCCGCGCGCGGCCGCGTTGCTGGCACTGTTCGATCCTCCGGAAGTCATCGCCCGTTTTATCGAGAAGGCGACTCGCCTGACCGGTTTGCAACCCAATATCGATGTTGCCCTGGCGGCGCTGGTTACCCACTACGGACTACCTGGCGACGCAGCCTTTGGCATGTTCGCCACGGCGCGGAGCATCGGACTGCTGGCGCATAGCCTGGAGCAGTTGGGGGTGGGGCAAGTGATACGTCCGAGAGGGCGTTATGTCGGGAAAACGCCTGAAAGAGCGGCCGAGGGCTGAGTCGCTACGGCGCCGCCCCCTCACTCACGAACCACCGGCCCTCGCGCGACACAAGCTGCCGTCGCCGTTCACTTCGTCATGCAGCGCCACCAGTCAACTTACGCCAAAGGCTGGTCGCGTTCGACTGATTGAGCGCGCCGCATTCGTCAGCCTCGAAATGCGAGAAACCGACATAGCGCAGACGACCGACAGGCATGATCCGCTCGACGGCTTCCCTGACCAGCGTCAAGGGAAGGATCAATGCGGACGAAGCGGTCGCGCTTCAGCGCCCGATGCGGTTGCTGATCCCTGGCGCTCGCGAAAATCATTCGCAACCCGCAAAGGGCCCGCGGAGGGAGGGCAGCAAATCAACCCTCGACGTCGCGCGGATCGTTGCCAAAAGAGCTTCGCTCAACGATTTGGTGGTCCCGCCGTGGATACAGCAGTTCCACCCTTGCACGCCTGGCCTTCTCGAGGCCGGTGGCAATCGCGTGGTCCATGGAGGTGAATCGCTGCTGCCTGCCGGCGCCACCTTCCGATTTAACGGCCCACTCTGAGGCCCGACCATCTTTTTGTAAAGGCTCTCGTCACACCTAAACTGGTTCCATCACCTCCTTCTCTGCGCGGCTTCGCGAAATCCGGGGTCATTCTATGGAGGGACGGATTATGCACACTGTTGTCAGGACTTATGCCGGAAGCGGGGCCAAGGCGCTGTTTGACCTGCTGGAAAAGCGCACACCAGAAGTCGAACCGCTGATGCGCAAGGCTTTGTCAGCTATACGCTGGTGCGAACCACCGATGGCGGATTCTCCGTCACGACCTGCAATGACAAGGCCGGCGTGGATGAAAGCGTCAAGAAGGCCAGGGACTGGATTGCCGAGAACGCAGCCGCTACGGGGGCAAGCGCGCCGACTATCTCCGAAGGAACCGTTATCCTGCACGCCAGATAGGCGCTGCACGCAAGCAGGGCAGGTCGCAAGTGAGCCGGGCCGGTTCTGCAAAGAACCGGATCGACTTATCGAGCGGATCGAGGGCACGCCTTGGCGCGCAGCCATTTCGATCCGTCCCTACGCCTGACCAACGGGAAGAACAACATGGCAAAGCTTGTCGCACTGTACAAAATGCCTGCCGACAAGGCAGCGTTTGACTCGCACTATTTCTCGAAACACATTCCGATTGCCAGGAAAATGCCCGGCTTGCAAGCTTACGAGGTCAGCAGCAGTCCAGTGGAGACGCCAGCCGGGCAATCACCTTTCCATCTGGTAGCGTTGCTGACCTTCGATTCCCTCGGCGCACTGCAACAGGCTCTCGCTTCGCCAGAGGGTGCCGCGGCCGCCGCCGACCTGGCGAATTTTGCACAGGCGGGCGTGGATCTTCTGGTCTTCGACACCAAAGAGGTGTAGCGCCTGTCAGGCGCTCGCGATCCTGTTTGCGCAACGTTGCGCAACGCTCTTGTGCATCGTCTCCCAACAGGGGATCGGAGCCATCCGGAACGGTGTCCGAGACTTCTGCCCAATCTTCTTCGGTCAGTCGTTGCGCGGCACGCGGCATGACCTGTTTTTCCTCAGTGGAGAGATGATTGCGATAGTAAGCAAGGTACATGGCGGCGGCTGCTGACGATGCCATCTGTCACTGCAAAAGTGAAGCGCATGCGCGTTCACTCAAGCAGGAACTGGAGGTGCGGATGGCGGAATGCTTGCTGGAGCTTCATCCAGAGAAAACCAAGATCGTGTACTGCAAAGATGCAAACAGACGAGGAACCTATCCGGTCCTGCGCGGCTGGATTCAGTACTACGGGCGGTTTCACCGGTCTGTGCTTATCAATGTGCTACGCGCAATCGATTACGCGCTGGTGCACTGGGCACAACGGAAATACAAAACCCTTCACGGTCGCAAAGCGCGAGCGTGGGCATGGCTGAACGGCGTCAGAGCTCGCCAGCCTGGCCTGTTCCCGCATTGGTCGTTGGAGGGAGGTTGAACGATAGGAGCCGGATGAATCGAGAGATTCACGTCCGGATCTGTGAGAGCGTGGCGGTGAGATTCCTCTGCGCTACTCGACACAACGCCCCAACGGAAAGCTTTTTTAACAGTCTGAAGAATGAGCGGGTACATGCTACGCGCTACCGGACACATCAGGAAGCGAAGGCGGACTTGTTCGAATACGTCGAGGTGTTTTATAACCGCAGTCGTCGTCATTCGTCGCTCGGCTTTGTCTCTCCGGCTCAGTTCCTGCAAGACTGGATCAAGGCTCGGCAGACCAAGGATGTGGCTGCATAACCCGGGGCCTCTGGAAGGCGAAAAACCGGGGGAACCTCAACTCGCTAGTGAGCCACCAACGGAACCTAGGTCAAGGGAAGTTGTTGAGTTCTTGGAGCAACTCGGGCTCTCGGAGTTTGAACCCCAAGGTTTTTAGCGCTCCCGAGCGGAGGTGGCAGTTTTGCTGGCGAAGCGGTGGCACTGTTGCCTCGGTATGCGGGAATTGCCCTTCCGGCGCCACCGCACGCACTGCACCTCAAAGGGCTGCATCGTCCAAGTTTGCCGAACCCTGCGTACAACCCGTGACGGCTGCCCAATCGGTATCTGCAGTCTTAAGCTGTTGCACAGGAGCGGCCAGGCGCTGTTTCTACATGCCTATTTCAAACTGGAGAGGACAATGTCAATGTTCAAGGGATTTCATCACCTGACCGCCGGCGTGAGACACGCGCAGGAGGATGTGGACTTCTACGTCAAGCTGCTCGGGCAGAGCCTCGTGAAGAAGACCGTGCTTCTCGACGGCGAGGATCCGATCTACCACCTTTACTACGGCAACGCGAATGGCGATCCGGGGACCCTGGTGACGTCGTTCCCGTTCCGCCAGCGGGGGGTCATGGCGCGTCAGGGATCGGGCCAGGTGCGGGTCATCAACTACTCGGTCCCGACGGGCTCGCTCGAGTTCTGGCGCAGCCGCTTCGATGCCATGGACGTGCCGTATGACAGCGAGATCGTCGAGCGCTTCGGAGAGCGCCGCCAGCGGTTCCAGCATCCGTGTGGCATCGAGTTCGATCTCGTCGAAACCGATCTCGACCCGCGACCGGCTTGCGTGGCCAGCGATATCCCCGAAGTCCATGCCATCCGTGGCGTGCACAGCATCACGCTGTCGCTGCGGGATGTCGCCGAATCGATCCGCTTCATGGGCGAAGCGATCGGTTTCCAGAACGTAGGCCAGGCGGGACCCTACTACCGCTTCGAGACGTACACCGGCGGCCCGGGCACGGTCGTCGAGTTCCTGCATGAGCCG
Source organism: Cupriavidus phytohabitans (assembly GCF_000426345.1). Taxonomy (GTDB): domain Bacteria; phylum Pseudomonadota; class Gammaproteobacteria; order Burkholderiales; family Burkholderiaceae; genus Cupriavidus. The sequence continues at coordinate 53,458 of NZ_AUFE01000027.1, forward strand.
GACCGGCACCAGGGCTCGTCGATCTACGGCGAAGGCACGGTCCACCATGTGGCGTTCGCGGTGGACACCGTGGAACAGCAAGCCATCCTGAAGGAGAAGCTGTTTGCCCTTGGCTACATCGATACGTCCGAATCGGTGCACCGCAACTATTTCCGCTCGATGTACTTCAAGATGCCCGGTGGCGTGATGTTCGAAGCGACGACCACCGACATCGGCTTCGCGATCGACGAAGCGCCCGGCCATTTTGGCGAGGAGTTTCAGCTCCCGCCCTGGCTGGCGGATCGCAAGGACGAACTGCTGGGCCGGCTCGAGCCCATTTCTGCATGACGTTGCCGGGGATCGATATGCGGAAGCCGAAAGTACTGATCGTTTTCTATTCACGGAACAGCTCGACCGAGATGCTGGCCAAGGCTGTCGCCGAGGGCGCCCTCGAGGCTGGCGCCGAACTGCGCGTTCGGCGTGTGCGGGAGTTCGTTGGCCCCGACGTCATGCGGCAGGCGCCGGGCTGGCTCGAGAACGCCACGGAGATGAACGCGAAATACGAGGCGCCGACCGAAGCCGATGCCGAGTGGGCCGACGCGATCGTGTTCGGCACGCCGACGCGGTTCGGGACGATCTCGGCCGAGCTCAAGGCGTATATCGACGGGCTCGGCGGGCTCTGGTTCGCGGGCAAGCTGAACGGTAAGGTGGGTTCTGTGTTCGGCACGACGTCCTCGCGCCATGGCGGCAATGAAGCCACGCTGCTGGCGGCCTACACGCCCATGGCGCACCTGGGCCTGATCATCGTGCCGCTGGGCTATGCCGACGCGGCAATGTTCAAGGCCGGCACCCCGTACGGCGCGACTCACGTCTCGCACCGTGACGCCGTGAAGCCCGACAACGATCACCTGGCGGTTGCCCGGTTTCAGGGCCGCAGGGTGACGACCGTCGCGCGTGCCTTGCACGTCCAGCCGCAGCCCGTGGCAGCCTGAAAGTAAAAGCCTGATAGAAAAATGGGCGGAGACTCACAGTCTCCGCCCATTTCCTGCATCCGCACAGGCCGATGACGCGATGCACATCGCCAAGGGCGAACGCGCATCCCGCGAGATAGGGAGCTGGTGCAAAACCCGGTGTGCGGTCCAGCGCCTTCAACACGCCTTCAGCTATGGCGTGCAGTGCGCTGGAATACGGTATCGCGGCGGAGCACAATGCCGCCTCGTTCCTTCGCGATCCTGGTGCGACAGGTGGCAACAAGTCCTGCGTCGCCGCCATGGTTGACGATCATGGACTCGAGCGCCGCGATCTTGTAATCGTGGACCGCTTCCATGACCGTCTTGAGCGCGTCACTCCGCGGACCGGGCGTTTCCCTGTCCGCGGGCGTGCGGACACACCGCAGGCGGATCGCCGATGAAGCCGCGCGCAGACCAGAGTTCCGGGAACGGGATCTCGTTCATGGTCGGCAGGAGCCAGGCAATGCCCTCGGTGCCGAAATAGGCTGGCCGGGCGCCGAACGTCCGGCGCGTTGCCATCAGGTGCAGGTGCTTCCACGCGGAGAATCCCTCCGCGATATCGGCCAGCGTCTCGCCGAGCTGCTGAAGTTCGCCGTGATTGTCCGGGCTGGCATAGACGTCGCGCCAGACGTTTTCGACCGCCTTGTCCGGCATGTAGGGCACACTGAAATCGCGGTCGAGTACCACCGCCGGTACGGCGAAGCCCTTGCGGCTCAGGTGGGCGAGGACGTCGTCATACAGGCTCGGCTCTGCCAGCACCTTGCTGAGTTGTTCCCAGCGCCGGGGTTGTGGCAGGAAGTGCTGCAGGTGCTCCTCCTGCTTGATGCCGAGCAGGTAGACCATCTGCCGGTACGTCCAGCCCTGGAGGGCGGTGTCCTTGCCGTACTTCGGGCCAACGCAGGACAGGATGGCCAGCAGGTCGACCGGCGTCATCCACGCGATGGAGCGCCATGTGGCATTGAGCGGCTCGTGGTGGGCGACGACGCGCCGGAGCGTCCGGCAGGCTCCGGTCAGGTCATCGGCACGCAATTGCGCCTGCGCGGCCTGTATTTCCTTGATGATCAGCATCCAGTACAGCTCGGACACCTGCGCCGATACGATCCAGGCATGCTCGCCGGGATGATCGCTGACCGGGCGCTGCAGCGAGTGGAGCACGTCTGTCTGTAACCAGTCACTGTATGGCGTATGTCCGGCTGGGGTTCCGGCCGGCGCCGGGGATGCGGGCTTGACGGTATCGTTCACTTTGGTCTCCTAGTGGTGGTGGGGTCAGGCAAGTTTTATGGAACGGCGACGGTCCGCAGCATCGATTCCATCTGCGTCAGGCCTGTCGCGGTGATCTGCCGACTGGCCAGGGCATCGAACGCGTGGCGCAGGCCGACGGGATGCGGGAAGCTGTCGGATGGCCGGCCGGCCATTACCACAGGCTCTCCAACAGCGCATCCAGCTTCGTGCCGGCATCCTCGCCAAGGTCGCCAACCTCGGAGGGATAGTTCTGCTTGAGCAGGGCCGCCATCTCGGGAAGCTTCGCCCGATCGAAGTCGAGGTCGCCGAGCCGGCTCGGCAATTCCAGTGCGTCCACGGCTGCCTGAATGCGGTCAGCGAGGAATGCGGCGGGCGGGCGGCCGCCACGGTCCGTGGAGAAAATCTCGAGCTTTCGGCCATAGGCGCCGGCACAGGCGCGGATGACGGGCGCCAGCGCAATGCACGATGTCACGCTGTGCGGTACCCCGAACGTCCCGCCGAGAATATGCCCGATGCGATGGCTCAGCCCGTAGATGACCGAAGCAGGACAGAAGTAGCACTGCCATGCGGCGAGCTGAAGCTGCAGCAGGTCGTCGGTCGACACGTGGCCGCCCGCGATGGCCTCGCGAGTTTCGAGCTTGCGCGGCCACTTCTCCAGCACGGCAAGGAAGCGCTCCACACCCCTGGCGGCCAGGATGGCGTGAGGGTGATCCACGTTGACCCGGCGCATGCCTTCCACCGCATGGTCGATCCCCTTGATGGCCGAACTCAGCAGCAGCATACGTGGCGTGTCGACAATCATCCGGGGATCGATCACCACCAGCCTGGGTGTCGTTTCGCGCACGGCATAACTGCGCTTGAACTTCTGGGGACCGTCCGTTTCCGTCACGCCGAAGTAGTGGGAGAACTCTGAACCCGACAGGGTCGTCGGAATCGCGGCAATGGGCAGATAGCGGCCTGTCTGCTGGAAATGCTGGTAGGAGACTGCCTTTGCGGCGTCGAGTACGGAGCCGCCGCCGAGGGCGATGATCGATCCCGCATTGGCCTCGATGCATGCGCGCAGTCCGTCGCGCACGGCGAAATCTGGCACATGCGGCGGCAGGCCGGTGAAGGTGCCCACGCTGTCGCCGATGGCAGGCTGCAGGTGTTCACGGTTCAATGCCTCAAGGAATTCCACCGTGAACGTCATCGGACGGCGGATGCCGTAGTTTCCCATGGAGGGGGCGACGGTTTTCAGCACGTCGTGCCCCCAGACAATCTCTTCCTGCGGCAAGCATTTCAACTGGTTCATTCCACCTCTCCACCATATTTTCGTATGCGATCGGGGCTCCGATCCCGAGTAGGAAGATAGGCGAATCGCGTTCGCGCGTGGGCGCAGGATTGGGGAACGGAGCGTTCAGGAAATTGGACGCCGGACGGTGCGGAGGGGCGCCTGTCGTTCGTTGTTTCCGAACGGAGCTTTCAAGTATTGCCATCTTCACAAGACAGGGGACCTGTCTATGATCCTTTTCACCGCAGCGACCCCCAACCACGAGAACGGAGACATGAAGATGGAGGCAATCCAGATTACTGAAGCGCTGATTCGCGGACGCCACAGCAAGCGCGGCTTCCTTGACCAGCCGGTGCCGATCGAGACTGTCAGGGAAATCCTGTCGCTTGCGAAATACGCACCGAGTTCGAGCAACACGCAACCCTGGCGCTGCTACGTGCTGACCGGAGAGGCTCGCGAGAAGATTGCGGGAGCCGCGGTCGAAGCGTATCGTGCCGCGCCTGAGGGACTGGTGCCCGATTACCCGTTTTTTCCCAAGGAATTGCCGGCGCCATTCTCATCGCGCTTCAATACGTTTCGCGGGATGCTCGGCGATGCACAGGGCGTGCAAAGGTGCGATATCGCCGGGCGCCGGCGAGACGTCGAACGGCAGTTCCGGTTCTTCGATGCGCCCGTGGGACTGATCTTCACCATGGACCGGCGCCTGGAATGGGCCAGCTTCATCTGCTACGGGTGCTTTCTCCAAAACATCATGCTGGCCGCGCGCGCCCGTGGGCTGGACACCTGCCCGCAGCAGATCTGGTCGCTGCAATCGGCGGTGCTTCGTGAAGGCCTCGCCATTCCCGACGGGGAGATGATCGTGGCCGGAATGTCACTCGGCTATGCGGACAACAGTATTCCGGAAAACAACATGGAACTCCGCAAGCTGGAACTGGACGAGTTCGTCTCATTCGTCGATCGCTGACACCTGAAGCCGTCCAGGTCGCTCGTTGGCCTGGAAAAAGCGCGAGGCAGCGATAGCCATCGTTAGCCAGTTTCGGCAAGTTGTGGCTGTCGAATCGTTAAGGCAGGCGCGCTTCACCGGCCGATGCGGGTGCCCTCAGCCGAAAAACAAAATATAGAGACGGAGGGCTTTCCTCTCTGATCGGGATGCTGTCGGTGGCGCACCACGCATTGACGGTCGTTGGGCGAGCGGGCGCCGGCCACGGCAATGGCGGTCATTGGGGCGCCCATCATGGCACTGCGCGCACCCGTTGCAGTACCATGCGATGGAAAGCACACACCATTGGCCAACCCAACCGCTACCAAGGCAGCGACATGCTGGACCTGAAAGACGTTTTTCACTTCGTGCAGGTTGTCGACCGCGGTGGCTTTACGTCTGCCAGCAACAGCCTGGGGCTGCCCAAGTCCACCTTAAGTCACAGGGTCAAGGAGTTGGAGGCTTCGCTGGGCGTTCGCCTGATCAACCGGACCTCACGCCAGTTTACCTTGACCGACGTAGGCGCTGAGTTCTACCAGTACGCTGTCGCCTTGCTGCAGAGCGCCGACGTCGCGGAACAGGCGATGCGCCAGAGGCTCCTCGAACCCAGCGGGATTATTCGCGTGACGGTGGCGGTCGAGCTTGCGCAGTTTGCGCTGCGCCAGGTCCTGCCGACGTTCCTGAGCAACCATCCCAAGGTCAGCATCGTGGAAATCGCCACGGACAGGCTCGTCGACGTTGTCGGCGAGGGCTTCGACCTGGCGCTGCGCGGACATACCTCGGCACTGCGGGATTCCAACCTGGTCCAACGGCCCATTGTCAGGGCGCCATGGTACCTGTTTGCGGGTGCCGACTACCTCGAACGGATGCCACGCCTGGAGGAACCGGAGCAACTTGCATCCCATGCCATCGTCTCGATAGTGCGCAAAGGGCCGCTGCAGTGGCAACTTCGCGGCCCCCAAGACAGGCTCGTCACCGTCCCGATCGAGCCAAGATTCCAGAGCAACAGCATGATGTCCCTGAAGGAGGCAGCCTGCGCCAACGTTGGGGTGGCAGCCCTGCCCGGGTATATCTGCCGGTCCGAGTTGCAGGCTGGCGTGCTGCGGCAGGTACTGCCGGGCTGGATCGCCGCGGATGCGCGCATCTCCGCCCTCATGCCCTATCGGACCGGACTGCTTCCCGCGGTGCGGTCGCTGGTCGATTTCCTCGCCATAGAGCTGCCCAAGGTCACCGCGTTCGACGGCCGCTGACCCCGCACTACCTCTTGCCCCTCCAATGCCACGCGGGCCACGCCCCGTGGGGCCCGCCGGGCGTTCCATATTCATGGACGCTGCGTTCGGCGCCAGCCAGCTTCCAAGGCCGAGCTGATCAACTATCGTTTCCAACCAGGGATAAGCCATCCGCAACGTCATCCTGGAGTGGAATACATGAATCAGCTGAACTGCCTGCCACAAGACGCGATCTTCTCGGGCCACGACATACTTCCGCCGGCTGTCGCGTCGCTCGACCAGCACGGCATCCGGCGCCCATCCCAAACAACGGCCCCGCATGCCATGGGCTTGCGCAACGCGCTGGATGCCCTTGCCACGCGGCAGATTACCGCGACGGCGTTGACGGAGCAGGCCCTCGAGCGCGCGGAAGCCAGCAAGCGGCTGCACAATGCATTTGCGGCGATCGATTGGGGCCGTGCCCTGAAGGCGGCCGCGGAAAGCGATCGCCGCTACGGCGAAAGCCGGCAGCGGCCACTGGAAGGACTGCCAATTGCGGTCAAGGATCTGATCGACACGCGGGGCATGGAGACCCGCTACGGTTCCGCAGCCTATCTCGGCCATCTGCCCACCACCGATGCCGACATCGTGAAAGCACTGGTGGAACGCGGCGCGATCATCATCGGCAAGACGACGACCCACGAATTCGCGTGGGGCGTGACAACCGCCAGCGCAAGGTTTGGCGATACCCTGAATCCGCTGGACCCTGCGCGCATACCCGGGGGTTCCAGTGGTGGCGCCTCGGCGGCAATTGCGCACGGTGCCATCATGGCGTGCGTGGGCACGGATACCGGCGGCTCCGTTCGGATTCCCGCAGCGCTGTGCGGCGTCGTCGGATACAAGCCCACGCTCGGCACGTTATCCACGCGTGGCGTGTTCCCCCTGGCGCCCACTTGCGATCACGTTGGCCTGCTCGGCAAGCAGGTCGATGACGTGCTGTTGCTTGCCGACGCCATTGACATCAAGGTTCCCGAAAGCGATGCGTGGCTGTCCGCACGGCTGGGCGTCATTCGTGACATCGCACCGGTTCCACTCAGTCCGGAAATTGCGGCGGCATTTGACGGCGCGCTGAAGCAGCTGGCGCAAGTCTTTTCCTGTGTGAACGTCAGCACGTCTGGTTTGTTCGATGCGGTATTCGGTGCCTTCGCGAGCATCGTCCTGATCGAAGGCGGCATCGAGCATTTCCGCCGAAACGACTGGCACCGTATCTCGACGCACTACAACCCGGAAACCGTCGACCGGCTGAAACGCGCCGAAACCATGGACCTGCGCGCCTATGCGGCGGCCCAGCAGGTCAGGCGAGATTTCACGGCAAGGCTGCATGAGGTGATGTCGACGGTTGACTATCTCGTGCTGCCGACATGCCCATGCACCGCACCGCATCTCGATGCCGGCACCGTCAGCATTGGCGCCTGGACCGGCACGGTCCGCGAGGCGCTAATGACCTATACCGCACCGTTCAATGTCGCGGGGTTTCCTGCCATTTCGATTCCCCTGGCGATCGGCGAACGCAGCCTTCCCGCTGCTTTGCAGATCGTCGCGAAGCCCGGCGACGACGGTGCGCTGCTGCAGATTGCTCAGCAGATGGAGCTGATGCTGCGAACGGGCACCGCCCACAAGCGTTGACGCCAATCCCACAACCAGGAGACAACGATGAACGATAGCGCCAAACCTGAACCAGGAAACCAGCAATGAGGCATGAAAAATTGATGAATATGGCGGCCGGTGCCCGCGCCGCCATCGCGGACCGCGCGCGCATCTCGCTCGTGGGTAGTGACGCCAACCCGCGCTTCGAACTGTTCCACGCGGCCAGCTCGCTGTGCTCGCAGAAAGTGCGCACGGTTCTGTTCGAGAAGCAGTTGCCGTACCGTTCGAACGATATGGTGATCCTCGGTTCGATGGGTCCGGATGGCCTTGTTCCGGCCGAGCACTACCATCCGCCCTACGTCCGACTGCGGATGCTTGCAGGCCGGGAAGTTGGGCGGGAACTTGTCAGCGGCTATAGCGGGCGTACGTCGGTGGAGACCGAAGGCTTTGACCCCTGCGCGGTCCCGTTGCTTGTGGACTACGAGGCTGGCCGTGTCATTGCCGATTCCAGACGGATCTGCTGCTATCTCGATGCGGTGTCGCGCGATCCCGTTCAGCTCGTGCCGGAGGACGCCGATGTGCGTGCCCAGGTGATGCAACAGGTGAGCATCGTCGATCAGATCCCGAACGGCACCTTGCTCTATGGCTTTCATCCCGACGCCGACCTTCGGCCCGAAGCGCTCAAGACGGCCATGGAAACGGTCTACGACTACAAGATCAAGGCGCTCGAAGCCATGATTGATGCCAATGCCGACGATGCGCAGCTCGTTGCGGCCTATCGCGCGAAGATCGCGAAGGAGCGGGGCGGCAAGTCGGTCCGCCACGATGCCGCATTTCAGCGCGCCGCACGTCGGCACGTCGCGGGCCTCTTGACGGACCTCGACCATGCGCTTGGTTCGTCGACACCGTACCTCAGGGGGGAATCATTCTCGCTCGGCGATGTGCTGTGGGGTGTCAACCTGGTCCGGATGGCTTACCTGGGGCTTGCGTCGATGTGGGAAAACCTGCCCAACGTCGAGCGATATGTTGATGCGCTGACCAAGCGTCCGTCCCTGTGTACCGAAGCGGTCCAGGCTACGGTCGATTCCATGCCGCCTTCGCGCTACATGCATGTCATTGCGGGCTGCGGGGAGCCGGTGCCGGTGTAGTCAAAGCCGGTGCCATTGGCAGGAGGGTAATTTGCGGAGGCCTGAATCTCCGCCGCGCGGGAGTGCTGCAGCGCACCCTTCCCCCAGAAGACCTATCACTCAAGGAGTGGGACAAGGTGGCCCGCATCGATTTGCGAGGCACCTATCTCTGCTGCAGGCAGTTCGGTTCCGGGATGGCAAGGCGTGGACGCGGAGCGATCGTGATGCGACTGCCAAGCGCTCAACACCGGGGAATCGGGGGGCATAAGAGGAATTGGGGCAAACCGACACGTTTGTCAAAAATCTGTCACTCGCGTCAGAGAAGTATCGGCGCGCCCCTGCGATGGAGTTTAGCTGCCAGACTTGCACATATTGTTCTTTATATTGAAATGATTGTGCGAATTTATGCATAATTGTTGACTCATTTCTGTCACATTCCTGACGCACTATCTGGCGGCCGCGTCGGTGGATGGTTTCGGCTCGCCTGCAAGCCGGGATGCCATCGACTGGACCCTTCGCTATATAAGAACCTGGAATCGACAGTGAAAAAAGCTCTCTTCGCAGTGGCAGCCGCAGCTTGCGCCATGTCCGGCTCTGCCTTTGCCCAATCGTCGTCCAATGTGACGCTCTATGGCATCGCTGATGCCGGCATCAGTTTCCAAAACCACGTCAATGGTGGCGCAAACGGCGGTGGCTCTGTCGTTGGCGTGACTTCCGGCGGCCTCTCAGGTTCACGCTGGGGTCTGCGCGGGGTCGAGGACCTCGGCAGCAACCTGAAGGGCGTCTTCGTGCTGGAAAGCGGCTTCGATATCGATAGCGGCAAATCCGCACAGGGTGGCCGGCTCTTCGGTCGTCAGGCCTATGTTGGCCTGCAGGGCAATTTCGGTGCCGTCACCCTCGGCCGACAGCAAAATTCGCTGTATGACCTGTTCGGTGCCTACGATCCGATGTCGGTAGGCCCCATGTACTCACTGAATTCGGTCGACAATCAATTTAATGGCCGCGCCGACAACGCCATCAAGTACACCGGTAAGTTCGGCGGCTTGACGGCAACCGGCTTCTATAGCTTCGGCCGCGACGTGAACTCCGGCCTCGGCGGCGAAGTGCCGGGCCACTTCCAGGTCGGCAAGAACTTTGGTGGTGGTTTGGCCTACGCGAACGGGCCGTTCTCGGTGGGCGTCGCGTATGACCAGTTCCAGGGCAGCACCCTGGCTTCCGCGGACCTCGCCGCAAAACGTGCTGCGATTGGTACGTCGTATGCCTTCGGTGCTGCGAAGGTGTTTGGCGGCTACCGCTGGATGCGTGACGAAGTCACGACTGGTATGGCCCGTCACGACAACCTGTACTGGCTCGGCGCGAACTACAAGTTCACTCCCGCCTTTACCCTGACCGGTGCGGCTTACTACACCGACGCCCGCACCGACAGCAAGGACTCATGGATGTTCGTGCTGAACGCCGACTACGCTTTGTCCAAGCGCACTGACGCGTACCTGCTGCTCGGCTACGTCAACAACAAGGGCAATGCGACCTTCGGTGTGACCGGTGCGGCCAATACGATGCCAGGCCAAAACCAAACCGGCGCGATGCTTGGCATGCGCCATCGCTTCTAATTTCCTACCCGTAGGACGAGGTGCGCTCCCGGGCGTGCCAGCGAACAACTTCATATCGACCTTGGCTTTCACTGTTAAGGACGTTTGGCCGGCAGAAGTGTCGGCCTTTTTTTCGTACGTCGCTCGCTATCAAGGGGGGCCAGATGGGTTCCTCATGCGCCGGAACTGGGGCAGGCGGGCAGTGAACTTGCCGATCACTCAGCGGATGGATTCGTGGCGCGGCATGAGTTGCCAAGGTGCGACCGTGTACGGGAAATGACGGAGAGGAGTCAGCGCCTGCGGTTCGTGCCCGCCAGCATACCGCGGGCAAGCAGCGACGTGTAGTCCATTGTCCATCGCACTGACTTACCTGGTCACGCCGGACTTCCGAGATGTGCGGCAATTCACTTCTGTGCGGAACGCGGGTCTCGAATCAGTCTGCCCGAATTCCCCAGGCGGGAAGCAACTTGCTCCATTTTTCGGTCTCTTTAACAAGGTGCTCGCGCAGGGCTGCTGGCGTGCTGCCAACCGGCTCGGCGCCAATACTCGCAAGGCGCTGCCGGACTGCAGGATTCTTTAGCGCCAGAAGCATTGCGTGATTGAGTTTCTCGATCACGGCAGGCGATGTCTTCGCCGGTAAGAAGGCGGCAAACCAAGGGGACAGCTCATATCCGCTCAGGCCGGACTCGGCAATCGTCGGCACAGCTGGCAGTGCCGATGAACGCTTCATTGTTGTTACCGCAACCGGGGTCAATCTTCCCGAATCAATATGCGGTTTGGCGGAGGTGATGCTGTCAAACATGTAATCCACCTGGCCGCCTAGCAGATCGGTGATGGCAGGGCCGCTCCCTTTGTAGGGCACATGCAGAAGGTCGATCCCGGCCATGGCGCGGAACAAGGCTCCCGCGAGGTGGATCGAAGTGCCATTTCCCGCCGACGCATACGTGTACTTCCCTGGCCTGGTCTTCGCATTTGCGATGAGTTCTTGCACAGTCCCCACCGGATTCTTCGCCTTGTTTGTCACAAGCACGTTGGGCACAATCGCCAAAATAGACACGGGGACAAAATCTTTGATCGGATCGTAGCTAACCTTGTCATACAGGGTAGGGTTGACCGCCATCCCATTTGCAGCAATCAGCAAGGTATAACCATCGCTGGCCGATTTCGCGACAAGATCAACGCCGATGTTGCCACCCGCTCCAGGCCGGTTCTCCACGACGATCGGTTGACCAAGTGTGACCGACATATGCTCACCCAGGGTACGCGCAATATTGTCAATTGCCCCGCCGGCCGGAAATGGAACCACCCAGCGAATCGGCCGATCCGGATACGCCGCCATGGCGCTGGCGGACCCAAGTCCAAGAAACAGGGCCATGGCCCAGTTAAGGCAAACATTGGCCCGCACTGACATATTGCGCGTCATCGCCTCCTCCCGAAAAAACACCATTGGTACTAGCCTTCTCGTCAGATTTCCCGTAATTCCCTTCCAGGAATACGAGAGCGTCGGGCGCCATGCTCAGATTGCCCGGAAACCGCTTACCGCTATCCGGTCCCGGTCGCGGCGGTAGAAGTCGAGCTTATCCTGATCAAGGGTGAGCCCAAGACCGGGGCCCTCCGGCAGGTGCAGGCTGAAGTCACGATAAGTCGGCCGTGTGGTGACGACGTCGTCCTTGAGCAGGAGTGGGCCCAACAGTTCCGTGCCCCATGACAACTGCGGCAAACTGCAAAAGCCGTGGGCGGCTGCGATGGTGCCGACACTACCTTCCAGCATGGTGCCGCCGTACAGCTGAATACCTGCAGCATCTCCCACCGCTGCTGTCCGCAGCATGGCGTGAATTCCGCCCGACTTGGCAATCTTCAGTGCGAACACGTCCGCAGCCGCCAGCCGCGCCAGTTCCATCGCGTCCTCGGCGCCACACACTGCTTCGTCCGCCATGATGGGCACGACAAACTTCGCGGCCAGCCTGGCCAGCGCGCGAGGGTTTTCGCGCGGGATTGGCTGTTCGATCAAGTCAACGCCTGCCGACTCCAGCATAGCGATTCCCGTCGCTGCTTCGACTTCGCTCCAGGCCTGGTTCACATCGACAGTGATGCGCGCCCGGTTCCCCAGTGCGCGTTTAATGGCGGAGACATGGTCCACGTCCTCGCGCACACTGCGGCGGCCAATCTTCAATTTGAAGGTGTTGTGGCGACCCTCAGCCAACATCGTTTCAGCTTCTTCGATATCCCGCGCGGTGTCGCCGCTGGCAAGCGTCCACAGCACCGGCAGGGTCGAACGCACAGCGCCGCCCAGCATGGTCACAAGTGGGACGCCGAGTCGCTTGGCCTGAGCGTCCAGCAGAGCGGTTTCCACCGCTGACTTGGCAAAACGGTTACCGCGCGCCACTTTGGCTAGTCGCTGCATTGCCGCATTCACATTGGTGGCATCGATACCAATGAGAGCGGGGGCGAGATACGTGTCGATAGCCAGCTTGATACCTTCCGGGCTCTCGTCGCCATAGGACAGGCCCCCGATAGTGGTTGCCTCGCCGAGACCTTCCATACCGTCGCTGCATCTCAGGCGTACGATGACCAGCGTCTGCCGCTGCATCGTCGTCATGGCAAGCTGGTGATCGCGAATGGTAGGCAAGTCGACAAGAATGGCCTCAATGAAGCTGATCGTTGCATTCATACCTGATTTCATCTCCACTTTGAAAGGTCTTCAGCTACCAGCGCCGTGCTCGGCGCGCCCCAGTGCGATGGTCTGCAAGCTCCTTGCGCCATCCACTACATGAAACGCAGATAAGCGCTCGCCCGCTATACACGGGACCAGTCGGCACGAGATTAGCCCCGCGCTTCAATCTGGGAAGGAGCGGATTGCTCATTCGCGTCGGTCCGGACGCCTGCTCCGCCGCGTCGCCTTCCATCGGCGCCCGCGGCATACCTGAAGCAAATTCCCCCTCGTGGCGAATCACACCTACAGCCAGGATGGGGCACGGCGTCGGCCGTAGGCGTCCAAAGCAGTGTCACCGCTTCTGTGCACGGCAGCGTGCCGTCCGCCTCGGAGGTTCAGGGCAAACGCGCAACACGCTCCCGCGCAGCGATATATTCGTGCCTGAGTCGCGCCACGATTTCAGGCGTCGTCGGGATGTCGTGAATCTGCGCCACGCCGTGACCAGCGCCCCAGATGTCCTTCCACGCCTTGGGTTTGGAGCGTCCCTCGGCAAAGCTCATTTTGGATTTCTCGCCGTCCCTGAGGTTATCGGGATCTAGGCCGACCCGTTCGATACTTTCGCGCACGTAGTTGCCATGTACGCCGGAGAACAGGTTGCTGTAGATGATGTCTGACGCCCCGGCCTTGATCAGCGATTGCTTGTAGTCAGTGCTGGCATTGGCTTCCTGGCTCGCGATGAAGCGCGTGCCGATATAGGCAAAGTCCGCACCCATGGCCTGCGCGGCCAGTATCGCATCGCCGGTGGCGATGGCGCCAGACAGCGCGATGGGTCCTCGGAAGCGGCGGCGGACCTCTCCGACCAGCGCCATTGGCGACAGCGTCCCGGCGTGGCCGCCCGCGCCGGCGGCGACCAGAATCAGCCCATCGACGCCGGCTTCCAAGGCCTTTTCGGCATGCCGCAGATTGATCACATCGTGGAGGATGATGCCGCCATAGGAATGGACGGCATCAACGATCTCCTGCACCGGTGCGCGTAGCGATGTGATGAAGATCGGCACACGATGGCGCACGCAGGTTGCTACGTCCTGTTCCAGCCGAACATTGGAGGTGTGTGCGATCTGGTTGACCGCGAGCGGTCCGACAATCGCGCCGGGATTTGCAGCACGAAAGGCGTCAAGCTCCTCCTTGATCCGCATTAGCCATGCGTCGAGCAATTCCGGCTGACGGGCATTGAGCGCGGGAAAGGAGCCCACGATGCCGGCCTTGCATTGGGCAAGGACAAGTTCCGGGTAGCTGACCGTGAACATCGGCGACGAGATCACCGGCAAGGCCAGGTTTTGCAGAACGGGAGGAAGATGGCTGGAGGTGGTCATGGCAGCAGGCCTCTTGCATTGGTTGCGGTCAGGCTCAATCGAGTGAAACACCGGAAAGCTTGACGCGTTCGCCCTGGATCTTTCGGTCTTGTGCCAGGAAATCCCTGAATGCCGCCGGCGTGGAGCCAACGGCGACGTAAGAGAACGCATCGATGTATTTCTTGCGGAAGTCAGGCAATTGGACGATGCGCCTGACGTCGACGGAGATCTTCTCGACTAGCGCGGGCGGCGTGCCGCGCGGGGCGACCAGACCGATATTGAAGACTGCGTTAATCTCCTTGACGCCCAACTCCTTGAAGGTAGGCACGTCAGGCAGCGCTGCCGAGCGTGTATCGGCAGAGACGGCGAGCGCCTTCAGTGCGCCGGACTTGACGTGCTGCTCGATCACCGAGACACCGAGCACGGCGGCGTCGATCTGTCCGGAGATCACTTCCGGGATCAGGGGTGCGGCGCCCTTGTACGGCACGTGCACCATGGTCAGGTTCTCGTTATGCGTGAACATCGCCATCGGCAGGTGCGCGATGCCGCCAGCGCCAGACGAGCCGTAGGTCATTGGCTTGCTTGGTGAAGCCTTCTTCGCGAGTGCGATGAATTCCTTCAGCGAATTGGCCGGGGAGGTCTTCGGCACGAAGAACACCAGCGGCAATGCTACAAGCCGCGAGACCTCGGCGAAGTCCTTGTCTGGACTGTACGGCAGCTTCTTGTACAAGAACTGGTTCATGGTGAGCGCGGCTTCTGTGCCGGCGAACAGCGTGTAGCCGTCCGGCGCGCTCTTGGCGACGAACTCCGCGCCGATGATTTCATTGGCGCCAGGCTTGTTCAGCACGACCACCGGTTGCTTCCACGCGTCGGCAAGCTGTGGAGTGAGTCCTCTCACGAAGCTGTCCACCGGTCCACCGGCCGAGTACGGCACCACGATGGTCACCGGCTTATTCGGAAAGCTCTGCGCCGCTGCGATGGTGGAAAACGAGAGGGCGGCCAATACGCCGGTCAGTCTGTAGAGGGATGGCATGATGTCTCCTGATGTTCGTCTGGTGGTGCAATGTGCCACCGCGCAGGCGGCCGCGAACACGGGCTCCGATTCTGCGATCGGATGTCCGTTGAAAAACGAAAAAGGGGAGTGCGGCGGCGTGCCGCGCGCTCAGGCGGCCTGTGCGGCGCGCTTCAGTACCAGCACGTCGGTCGTGCCGTCCTGGATCACCGCACCGGTCTGGTCGATCAACTGCAGCCTCCGGTTCACGCGCCCCACGCGCTGACTGGTACCGGCTTCTGTGTCCAGGATTTCCATCCTGAGCCGCAGTGTCTGGCCAACGAAAATCGGGGCCGTGAAGGTCCAGTTCTGTAGCGACATCATGGCCACGGCTGACTTGTCGAAGACGCCGAGCTGGTGCAGCATGCCGGTGGCCAGTGCAATGCCCAGCGCTCCGTGGACCACACGCTGTCCGAAGCGAGTGTCCCGGGCGAATTCCGCGTCGGCATGGATCGGATTCCAGTCGCCAGACAGCATTGAGAACATCGTGAGGTCGGTCTCGGTGATGGTGCGCCCGGTGCTGTCAAACACCTGCCCGCGATGGAAATCCTCGAAATAGAGCGTGGTCGGCATGAATTTTTTCCGAAGAGGGTTCAAGCGCCGGCAGCCGCGACAGGCTCCGCCAGCCGCGCCAGTGCCAGGTCGCGCAGCTTGTTGCGCTGGGTCTTCACGCCATTGGAGCTGAGCGTGATCGGATAGGCATCGACAAACCAGATACGCGCAGGCACCTTGAACGGCGCCACCTTTGCGCGCATCTGCGCGATGACATCGGCCTCGTCAAGCTGGGCGTGGTTGGTCAGAATGAGAAACGCGACCACGCGGGTCTGTCCACCCATATCCACGGCGACTACCTGTGCATCGGCGACACCGTCGAAGCGCTTGAGCACAGCTTCGATTTCTACTGGATTGACCAGGAATCCACCCAGGCGGATCGCATCACCCATGCGGGTCTCGTACACGAAGGTGCCGTCGCCCCGCAGATGGCCAAAGGTCGCCGGTGCGAAAAAAGCCGTCAGGGCGCAGCGCCTCAGCGGTAGCCTCCTGATTGTTGGCATACCCCAGGAACAAACTGGGCGCGCTGATCTCTATCTCACCCGACTGTCCTGCCGGCAGCAACGCCCCCGTCTGGACATCGCGGATGCGCACGGTAGCATCGCCCAGTGCCACCGGCAGGCCGCCTCCTTCGATGCGCGCCTGCACCGGCAGCGCCATCGGCTGGCACGAGAACAAGGCCAGTACCTCGCTCGATCCGTACAGACCTGCCAGCGGAATGCCGCGCGCGCAAGCCTCGCGGGCATATTCGGAGAAGCTCGAAGTGAACGCACCGAAGCCGAACAGTTTTGCGGCCGGGAATGGCCGGTCCGTTGGCGCCGCGTCGAGGATGCGACGATACATTTCATCACTGCCGAACGTATGCGTGACGCGATGCTTAGCCAACAGCCTGGCGGCCTGCGGCCCGTCAAACGTGTCGACCAATACCACGGGCGCGCCGCCCGCGAACGCCGCCAGCACACCGTTGAGCCCGAATACGCCGCAGAACGGTAGCATCGCCAGCATGACCGCATCATCGGAATCCATGCCGTACCCGCGCGCACAACGCCAGGCATGATCGACGAGCGTGCGCTGGGGGTGCATCACCAGCTTGGGATCCTTTGTTGTACCTGAGGTCGTGAACAGAATGGTACAGGCGTCAGGATTGGATTCGTCAGGATCTTGGACCGGCTCGTGCACATGCAGATCGAAGGGCACCACCGGGCGGCTCAGCAGACGAGGGGGCGTTGCCGGACCGGCATCCACCACCGCGATGGCTTGCAGCGCGGGCAGCGAGGCGGGGTCCATGCCATCGAGAATCCCGGCGAAGTCGATCTTGCGGAAGCCCGGTTGCAGCACCAGCAGGCGTGCGCCGCTCTTCTCGATGAGGTAGCTCACTTCTTCGCTACGATATCGCGTGTTGACGGACACCAGCGTCGCGCCGACACGCGCCAGCGCAAAGAACAGCGCCAGCCATTCGATGCGATTGACGAGCCACACGGCTACCCGGTCTCCTTTGCCGATACCCTGGGCGCGCAACCATGCCACCGTGCGACGGCACAGCAGATCGAATTCCTCATGGGTGATGGCGCGCTCGCCTTCGATGAACGCCACCGCATCCGGGCGCTCGGCCAGGCGTGCGTCGATCAGGCTCCACAGATTCGTGTTCATGCGGCCTCCAGTATTGCTGCAAGCGCAGCAGTTTGATTGTTGTTCATTCCTCCACTCGCCGTCG
Source organism: Cupriavidus phytohabitans (assembly GCF_000426345.1). GTDB lineage: Bacteria > Pseudomonadota > Gammaproteobacteria > Burkholderiales > Burkholderiaceae > Cupriavidus. The sequence continues at coordinate 70,831 of NZ_AUFE01000027.1, forward strand.
CTTGTTCAGATCCTGCGCCCGGCATGCTGCCAGTAGGCATCGCGCAGCTTGCGCTTGCGGCCTGCGCGTTCGTTGCGATTGCCGCACCACACAGCAGTAACGCAGGTATGATCTCCTTCATGTCTCCTCCGCCTCTTTACATCATGGAAATGGGCTTTGGGAAAGTATTGCACCCCAAGTCCAGGCAAGTAAGCCCGCGCTGGCGCACGGGTTCGTTGCGCGTAGCGCACCAATCGTAATTCGGACCATGGAACTCGACGCTTACCTGTTTTTTGCCACGGTCGTGGAATCAGGCAGCTTCATGAACGCAGCGCTCAAGCTGGGCATCGACCGCTCCAATGTCAGCCGGCGTATCCGCAAGCTGGAGCGTGATGTTGAGGCGCAGCTGATACGCCGCACCACACGCCGCATGAGCTTGACGGAAATCGGCGAGGCGTTTTACGCCCAATGTGCCGTCATCCGCGCCGAGGTGGAGCGTGCGGACGAACTGCTGCACACCTTTGGTACCTCTGTACGCGGCCCGTTGCATGTAAGTTGCCCACCGGCCGTCGGCCGCCTGTACTTGACCGCGATGTTTGCCGAGTTCTGCACCCAATATCCCAAGGTATCGCTGTCAGTCAGCTTCAAGGGTGGGGCGGTGGACCTCATGGAGAACAATCTTGACGTGGCCCTGCGGGTGACCAATGACCCCGGCGAGCACTGCGTAGCGCGGGCGCTCGGACCGGTCGAATGGATGCTGTGTGCCAATCCCGAGTATTTGGAGCGGCACGGACGACCCACCACACCGGAGGACCTGGCGTCTCATCCCTGCCTGGGCGTGCGTACACGCGTTGCACTCGAGTATGTCCGCGAAGATAGTGACCTCGTGCACCGGATCTCCATCCAGCCGCACCTAGAATGTTCGGACTATGGTTTCCTTGGCGAGATGGCCGCGGCAAAGCTTGGCATCGGCCTGCTGCCCTCGTATGTCGCGGCGGAGCATCTACGGAGCGGCAGGCTGGAAGCCGTGCTCAAGGAATACCGGCTAACCCGCTCGCCGGGTGCCATGTTGTACGCGATTACGCTGCCTAACCGGTACACGCCGCCGCAGTTGCGTGCCTTTATCGATTTCCTGAAAGGCAAGTTCGTGCACGGCTCGCCTTGGGAAAAGGACTTAATGCGAGCGGTGACAATAGTGCCGCAAGATGCGGGGCGCGACGGTCGCACGCCAACGCATTTACTCTCGGAAAAGCGGTAAGCAGTAAGCGTACACGGGGCGCCGGCACGCAGCGGGGACTGACTCTATTGTCGCTGCCGACGTCCGTGTGGTCAGGCCAGCCAAGCGGCTCCTCTGACTTCCCGCTCCAGCGGGCAATGTATGACCCCTTTGCTGCGTGCTCCCCATGCCGGCGGGATCGTAAAGCGCTGCGCTCAGATCGCAGACGGATGCTTCGCCAGCGGCGTGACTTGGATGGTCATGCCGCACCTCTGGCGCGTCGTTGGCCGCTATTCCAACGTCAGCGTTTTCGATGTCGAGAGCAACGACGAATTGCACGAATTGCTCTCGTCGCTGCCGCTGTTCCCCGCGAACAGCGAGGTGCCGATAGCCAACTGGAAGTAGGGCTCAGCGAAATGATCACGGTTCAGCAAGCGACCGTACTCAAGGCCGGGCGCATTGACCTGGGTTTTGGTCGCATTGCGTTAGCACCTGGTTTCGTCTAGAGGTATGACCGTTCTACGACCCCTTGTCCGTGCGAGGCACATAGGGAATTCCCTCTTCCTCGTAGAGTCGATAGATCAGTTCCAACATTTCCTTGATGTCACGCGACTCATCCATCGCACGCATACTCATGATGATTGGCGACGTGAGGGTTGGGTCATCCAGTTCCATGTAGCTCACGTCGTCGCGCTTTAGCCCATAGACGCTGCTCGGAACGACTGCTATCCCTTCTCCCGCCGCGACAAGCCCCAATGCGATCTGCAATTCGCGCACATCATAGATGCGGCGAGGCGCAAGGGCTCGCTCCTGGAAAGCCGACAGAACCTGGTCCGCGAAGCTTGGCCTCGGTGCCTTGGGGAAAACAATGAGTGTTTCGTAGATGAGGTCCCGAAGCGCGAGGATCGGCTTCGACGTCGAGAGCGGATGACCGACGGGAAGTGCAACGATCATTTTCTCCTCGCGGAGAGTCACCCGGCGGATGTTCGCATCTTCGTGTCGAATCCGGCCGAAGCCTACATCGATGCGGCCGTCCTTGAGCGCGCGGATCTGGTCCATCGTCGACATCTCGTGGAGGCTGAGCTCGACCGACTTGTTCTCGTCTCGGAATCGCCGAATGATCTTCGGCAGCATCCCGTAGAGCGTGGATCCCACAAAACCGACGGACAGACTGCGCTCGATGTTGCCCACGCGTCGCGTCATCGACTCCAACTCGTTCGTCTGCGCAATCAGATTCACCGCGTGCGAGTAAAAAAACTTGCCGGTCTCGGTGAGTTTGAGCGGACGGGAGCTCCGTTCGAATAGCTGTACCCCCAGCGCTTCTTCGAGCTGCTGTATTTGGCGGCTTAACGGCGGCTGCGCGATGTGGAGCCGCTTGGCTGCGCGCGTGAAGTTGCGTTCTTCTGCAACCGCTACAAAATAGCGCAGATGTCGCAGCTCCATACAATACCTCCGAGATATGATCTGATACTAAAACGGTGTTGGACTGACCGGTTTTCCATCCTCTATTCTGCCATCACGCTCTGTTTCAAGGCCAGATCATACCTTCTGAGTACATTCATATCGGCCTGAAACGAGGGTTTACCCCAGCAAAACACAGAAAGGTTAGGAGCAGACATGAGTGTCAAAGTGTTCGACTCGAAGGAAGTGCAGGATCTGCTGAAGGCCGCTGCCAATCTGGCAAGCCACGATGGCAACGCTCGCACCAAGCAGATTACTCATCGTCTGCTGAGCGACGTCTTCCAGGCCATCGACGACTTGGACATGACGCCAGACGAGATTTGGGCGGGCGTGAATTACTTCAACAAGCTGGGACAAGACGGTGAGGCGGCCCTGTTGGCCGCCGGCCTTGGCCTCGAGAAGTATCTCGACATCCGCATGGATGCAGAGGACCGTGAAGCCGACATCCACGGCGGCACGCCGCGCACTATCGAAGGCCCCCTGTATGTTGCCGGCGCCCCGGTGCGCGATGGCGTCTCCAAGATTGATCTCAATGCTGACGAAAACGCGGGTCCGCTCATCATCCATGGCACGGTGACCGGGCCGGACGGCAAGCCCGTGGCCGATGCGGTTGTCGAATGCTGGCACGCCAACTCCAAGGGCTTCTACTCGCACTTCGATCCGACCGGCGCGCAAGACGATTTCAACCTGCGTGGCGCGGTGAAGACCGGGGCTGACGGCAAGTACGAGTTTCGCACGCTGATGCCCGTTGGCTACGGCTGCCCGCCGCAAGGCGCCACGCAACAGTTGCTTGACGTGATTGCCCGCCACGGCAACCGCCCGGCGCACGTACACTTCTTCGTAACGAGCGACAAGACTCGCAAGCTCACGACGCAGATTAATATCGAAGGCGATCCGCTGATCTGGGACGACTTCGCTTATGCGACGCGCGAAGAGCTTGTGCCGCACGTTGTCGAAAAGACGGGCGGTGCCGCGCTTGGCCTCAAGGGCGACGCGTACAAGGAAATCGAATTCAACATCGAGTTGACTCCGCTGGTGCAAGGCAAGGACAACCAGCTTGTGAATCGCCCTCGCGCCTCCGCCACGGCGTAACCTCTCGCGCGGCGGCCTCTCTCGCTAGGCCGCCAACTTCCCGCACGAATTATCTGAACCGATGCAAGGGCTTGAACACGAAGCCCGCATAGGGAGACGACTCATGTCCGCAACTATCGATAAAGCACGGCAACTGGACGATTTGCTGAGCAACGCCGTCCAGGACGACAAGGAAAATGGTGTCTTCCGTTGTCGCCGCGACATCTTTACGAACGCCGATCTGTACGAACTCGAGATGAAGCACATCTTCGAGAGCAACTGGGTCTACCTCGCGCACGAAAGCCAGGTACCGAACATCAACGATTACTACACGACGTGGATTGGTCGTCAGCCGATTGTCATCACGCGTGACAAGGCCGGTGAGTTGCACGCGGTCATCAACGCATGTGCCCACAAGGGCGCCATGCTGTGCCGTCGCAAGCACGGCAACAAGGGCAGCTTCACCTGCCCGTTCCACGGCTGGACGTTCTCGAACGCCGGCAAGCTGCTGAAGGTAAAGGACGAGAAGACCACCGAGTATCCGGTGCAGTTCAACAAACAGGGATCGCACGACCTGAAAAAGGTCGCGCGCTTCCAGAACTATCGCGGTTTCCTGTTTGGCAGCCTGAGCGAAGCCGTGATGCCGCTCGAGGACTATCTCGGCGAGACGAAGGTCATCATTGACCAAATCGTCTCGCAGGCGCCGGAAGGTCTCGAAGTGTTGCGGGGAAACTCCTCGTACATCTACGACGGCAACTGGAAGATGCAGATGGAGAACGGTTGTGACGGCTATCACGTCAGCACCGTCCACTGGAACTATGCCGCAACGATGGGTCGCCGCAATGTCGAAGGCACCAAGGCCGTCGATGCAAATGGTTGGAGCAAGTCGGTTGCGGGCGTGTATGGCTTCGAGCATGGCCATATCCTGCTTTGGACCAACACGATGAATCCTGAGGTGCGCCCTGTCTATCAACATCGCGACGAAATTGCTGCTCGTGTCGGCGAAGACAAGGCGAAGTACATCGTGAATCAGACGCGCAACCTGTGTCTGTATCCGAACGTGTTCCTGATGGATCAGTTCAGTACCCAGATTCGCGTCGTCCGTCCGATCAGTGTCGACGAGACAGAAGTCAGCATCTTCTGCTTCGCACCGAAGGGAGAAAGCGCAGAAAGCCGTGCGATCCGCATTCGTCAGTACGAAGACTTCTTCAACGTCTCGGGCATGGGCACCAGCGATGACCTCGAAGAGTTCCGTGCGTGCCAGGCGGGATACGCCAGCACGACGTCGATGTGGAACGACATGTCGCGCGGCGCACCGTTGTGGGTCCACGGACCTGACGCGAATGCGAAGGGCATGGGCTTGAACCCGCTTATCTCGGGCGAGCGCAGCGAAGATGAAGGTCTCTTTGTGGTTCAACACGAATATTGGATGCGGGTGATGCGCGAAGCCCTGCGGAAAGAACAGGCGGAGGCAGCCGTATGAGCATGGACTATCAAAAGGTCTGTAGCGCGCTCTATCAAGAGGCGCGCTTTCTGGATGACCGTCAGTGGGACGAGTGGTTGGCCTGCTACACAGCAGACGTCACCTACTGGATGCCGGCCTGGGATGACGATGACAAGCTCACCGAAGACCCGCAAAGCGAAATTTCTCTGATGTATTACTCGGGCCGCGGCGGCCTGGAAGACCGGGTGTTCCGTATCAGAACCGAGCGCAGCAGCGCGTCGATGCCGGAGCCGCGCACCAGCCACCACGTTACCAATATCGAAGTGCTGGCGCAGCGCGATAACGAAGTCGACGTTCGATACAACTTCAACACGCTGAGCCATCGTTACAAGGTCACGGATCAGTATTTCGGCACCGCCTACGTTACCTTCCGAAACGTTGACGACCGGTTGCTGATTTCGAGCAAGAAGATTGCGCTCAAGAACGACTATATCCGCCAGGTGCTGGACGTCTACCACGTCTGATGCCACTGGGTGGAATGAGAAAGGACGCAGGAGGTAACATGTCCAGCTACAACATCGCACTGAACTTTGAAGACGGCGTGACCCGCTTTGTCGAATGCAAGGCCGGCGAAAAGGTTCTCGATGCCGCTTTTCGCGCCAAGATTAACCTGCCGATGGATTGCTCCGACGGCGTGTGTGGTACCTGCAAGTGCCGCGCCGAGAGTGGCAGCTACGACTTGGGCGATGACTACATTGAGGACGCGTTGAGCGACGACGAGAAAGCTGGCGGTCTCGTGCTCACGTGCCAGATGGTGCCGCAGAGTGACTGCGTCATCGCAGTTCCGGCATCGTCGACGGTGTGCAAAACCGAGCAAAACAAGTTCGCTGCGACAGTCACGAAAGTCGTACAGCACAATGATGCGGCGGTGGTCCTTGAGTTGGACGTGGACAGCATCCCTCCGGTCTTCCTCGCTGGCCAGTATGTGAACATCGACGTCCCCGGCAGCGGAAAGCATCGGTCGTACTCATTTTCGTCCGCACCTGGCGCATCGAAAGTCAGCTTCCTGATCAAGAAAATCCCTGGCGGCGTGATGAGCACCTGGCTCGGATCGGCGCAACCAGGCCACAAGGTGCAACTGACGGGCCCCCTGGGCAGCTTCTACCTCCGGGCAGTGGAGCGACCCTTGTTGTTCTTGGCTGGCGGCACGGGCTTGGCCCCATTCCTGTCGATGCTGGAGGTCCTGGTTCGCGCGAACTCGGAGCAGAAGGTGCATCTCATCTACGGCGTGACACGAGATCTCGACCTGGTCCAGGTTGAGGCTATCGAGGCGTACGTCGCGAAGTTGCCGAACTTTACGTTCAGTACCGTCGTTGCAGAAGCGGAATCGAGTCATCCCCGCAAGGGCTGGGTGACTCAGCATATGCCGGCTGAATGTCTGAACGATGGTGATGTTGACGTGTACCTGTGCGGACCTCCGCCGATGGTCGACGCGGTGCGCAAGTATTTCGACGACAACGGCGTGAAGCCCAACAGCTTCCATTACGAGAAGTTCACGCCCAACGCAGCCACGGTGACCCCATGAGCGCCAAGCGATTCGAAGGCAAGGTGATGGTGGTCACCGGTGCCGCCCAAGGTATCGGACGCGGCGTCGCTCTACGCGCTGCGGCTGAAGGTGCGAAGGTTCTGTTTGTCGACCGCGCCGACTTCGTGTCCGAGGTCGCAGCGGAAGCAGTTGAAGCCGACACTGCCGGCTTCATTGCCGACCTCGAGACCTATGAAGGCGCGGCCTCCGCGATGGCCTTCGCTGTGGAGAAGTTCGGTCGAATTGACATCCTGATAAATGGCGTCGGCGGAGCCATTCGCATGCGGCCCTATGCCGACTTCGAACCGGCTCAGATTGACGCGGAAATCCGCCGCTCGCTCATGCCGACCTTGTACGGCTGCCACGCGGTCCTTCCGCACATGCTCGCTCAAGGACGCGGAACCATCGTCAACGTTTCCTCGAATGCAACGCGCGGCATCCGGCGCGTGCCGTATTCGGCTGCAAAGGGCGGCGTCAACGCGCTAACCCAGTCGCTTGCGATGGAGTATGGCGAGCACAACATCCGTGTGGTCGCTGCGGCACCCGGTGGAACTGAGGCGCCTCCCAGGCGCGTGCCTCGGAACGCGGCTGGAGATAGCGAGCAAGAGAAGAGCTGGATGGCCGAGGCGGTGACGCAGGTTGCTGAGTCGACCTTCTTCAAACGCTACGGCACGCTCGCCGAACAAGTCGCGCCGATTCTTTTCCTTGCATCGGACGAAGCAGGCTACATCACAGGCGCCGTGCTGCCGGTTGCAGGTGGCGACAACGGCTAGATTCAGACGACGGGACGGTGAGCCAGCGTCGAGCCTCGCCCCAGCCGGCACGGAGGCGGTCCACAAAGTGATTCGCTACGCGCCTGCTATGAAGATCAGCAGCGCTGTGAGCGTCCTTGACCAGATGGGTCGTGACGCGATGGCGAGCTGAGGGCCTTCGTAAAGGGCCGCCTTGGCCTACAACTATCCGCGCACCATTCCATTCCTGCCCACGCTGCCCAAGACGGCAACAGCAATATCCAACGCTTCAGGCTCAGAGAGCTGGAGGCGCGCGCGTGAACCGCAGTTGCCGCGGAGAACGCCGCGACCATTCCTAAAATAACGGAGGAGACAAATCATGCGTCACATTGACGTTCACAAGCTCGCCGACGATGCGCGCTTCAACAGATTCCACGCTGGCCTGCTGTTCTGGTGCGCGCTCATCATCATCTTTGACGGCTATGACCTTGCCGTCGTGGGCATTGCGCTCCCATCCATCATGAAAGATATGGGCGTCGACGCGACCCGCGCCGGCTTCATGGTTAGTTCCGCGCTGTTTGGCATGATGTTCGGCGCCGTCATCATGGGTACTATCGCCGATCGCATTGGCCGGCCCAAAGCCATTGCAATCTGTATTGCGCTCTTCAGCGTCTTTACTGCTGCGGCGGGAATGACGCACGATCCGATCACGTTCAGCATGACACGGTTCCTTGCCGGACTGGGAATCGGCGGTGTGATGCCCAATGTCGTTGCTCAGATGACAGAGTTCTCGCCGCGCAAGATCCGCGGAACGATGGTCACGCTGATGTTTAGCGGGTATTCGGTAGGCGGGATGCTCGCAGCAATCATGGGCAAATCACTGATCGAGACGTACGGTTGGCAATCGGTATTCCTGGCTGCGAGCGTTCCCGTACTTATCATCCCTGCTGTGTTGAAGCTGATGCCGGAGTCACTGCACTTCCTGATCCAGCGCAATCGTCTGAACACGCTTAAAGCGGTACTGGTCCGGATGGATCCCACCTACCGCGCTCAGATGTCAGACCGATTTGACTTGCCGCAGGCCGAGAAAGGGTCCAGCGCTCCCATCAGCATGCTGTTCCGTGAGGGCCGAGGATTCAGCACCGTGATGCTATGGGTCGCCTTCTTCATGTGTCTGTTCATGGTTTATGCATTGAGTTCCTGGCTCGCGAAACTCATGGCTGGCGCGGGCTATAGCCTCGGCTCGGCACTGACGTTCGTCCTGGTCCTGAACTTCGGCGCGATGGCCGGCGCAATCGGCGGCGGTTGGCTGGCAGACAAGTTCAATATCAAATACGTGCTGGTTGGCATGTACGCACTCGCCGCAATATCGATCACGCTGCTCGGCTACAAGATGCCGACCGAGGCTTTATTCTTCGTGGTCGCGCTTGCCGGAGCCTCCACAATCGGCACCCAAATTGTGACGTACGCGTATGCAGGGCAGTTCTACCCGGCTACGGTTCGGGGCACGGGCATTGGCTGGGCATCCGGGGTCGGCAGAAGCGGCGCCATCCTGGCGCCCATTGTCATCGGCGTGCTGGTAAGCATGTCCCTGCCACTCCAGCGGAATTTCGCCGCAATGGCAGTACCTGCTGTCATTGCAGTGCTGGCTGTGCTCTTGATCGACCATAAGCGATCGGCATCGGTGATCGACAGCAGGTCGAGCCAGGGCGCTGCGGGTTCAGAACGGGCGGTCGCTCTAGATGGTGCCAAACCAGTGTAGAGGTCCCGCCGTATCGGTGACCCTGTAGGCACCAAAGTATAGCGCCTCCGTCCTACCCAACTACTGACATCAAGCATGAACAAGCCTTGCATTATTTCTGTTGCGATCACGGGATCACTGCCGCGCAAAAAAGACAATCCGGCTGTACCCATCACAGTGAGCGAACAGGTGGAATCGACCCAGGCGGCATTCGAAGCCGGGGCAACCCTGGTTCATCTCCACGTACGCAACGATGACGAAACTCCCACGTCAAATCCTGATCGTTTCGCCCTGGTGCTAGAAGGCATTCGCAAGCACGCGCCGGGCATGATCACCCAAGTGTCCACCGGTGGCCGCTCCGGGGCCGGAAATGAAAGAGGTGCCATGCTATCCCTGCGGCCGGACATGGCATCCTTGGCCACCGGCTCCGTCAATTTCCCGACTCGGGTCTATGACAACTCGCCCGACCTGGTCGACTGGCTCGCTGCCGAAATGAAAACCTACGGCATTAAGCCCGAAGTCGAGGCGTTTGACCTGTCGATGATCTTTCAGGCCGCGGCTATGCAGGCAGCGGGCGCGATCGTGGGTCCCCTGCATATCCAATTTGTCATGGGCATCAAGAACGCAATGCCTGTCGATCGCGAAGTGCTTGAATTCTACGTTCGTACCCTTAAGCGCCTTTCGCCCGATGCGACATGGACCGGCGCGGGCATCGGCCGAAATCAACTGACGATGGCTCGCTGGTCCCTCGAACTAGGGGGGCACTGTCGCACCGGGCTCGAGGACAATGTGCGGATGGACAAGAATACGCTCGCCCCGTCCAACGCCGCGCTTGTGCGCCAGGTTGCCGAACTTTGCGAGGAGTATGGTCGCCCCGTCGCGACTGCAGCCCAGGCCCGCGAGATCCTGAATTTGTCCTGAATCCATTCCCGCATCGCTGACCGCAACGTTGCAGGATCGTGAAGTAGATGGAGCACTCGCCTTGCCGCCGCGGCGAATCGTCGACTGGCTCGGCTTCTACAATGCTCGCCGGCTGCATTCGACATTGAACTACGTCAGCCCTATGACGTTCGAAAAGAATTGGGCCAGCTCACTGCCACCACGAAGCGGAATCCATCCTCTATAACGCAGTACATCTGGCTGATCGCCGGCAGCCCGTTCGAGCAAAAACCCCGCGGCTGCGAAGTCGCGGGGTTCTGGTTTGATTCCGGCACAGGCATCTTCCGGCGTGGCGCCGACGCCAATTCACGCTACCGCATCGGTCTTCGCCGCAAGCACTTGTTGAACCCAATAGCTGCTGTTGACCTCAACGTTTTCCTGCAGCGTCACCAGATCAAGCATCTGGTCGCTTAGCAGAAGCACGAAGCGGGCGAGCAGGTCGAATTCCTGCTCGACCAGCTTGGATACCGTGTTGGCTCGCCTGACCTGGCCGCGCTCTTGCAGCCAGCCGGACCATTGCTGCAGCCATGCCTGCTGCTGCGCCTGCAACCGCTGGGCGACCGCGCTTTGCAGTTGAACCAGTTCCGACAGTACCTGCGGATCGAAGCTGAACGGCGCCAGGGTCAAGGCCTTGGCGGCGGTGCCGCCGGTACGCATCGCCCACTCGCCCATCAATGCCTGCAGGGTCAGGGCCTGTGCGTGAGCACGGGATTCGATGGGCGCGCGGGCACGGTAAATGATGGGTGGCTGCGGTCTGGTCCATCGCCAATGTTGCAGGTCGTCGGGTGATGCTGATGGACGTGGCGATCAAACGCGGAGGTCCAGATGTGGAGCGACGGCATTGATGGAACAAGGGGCCCGACGGGCCCCTTGTTGCTGGATCAGAAGTCGTTATCGGCGAGATCGCCAAGGCCATCAGGATGCTCCTGCCGATCTTCGGCCAGCCACTCGGCCAAAGCCAATTGATAGTGTGCAAGCAGACGGT
>NZ_AUFE01000028.1 GCF_000426345.1 Cupriavidus phytohabitans
AGCTCGTCCGTTACGTCGAGAACGGCGCCTGGCCGATATCGAACAATGTGATTGAGAATTCGATCAGGCCGTTCACCGTAGGGCGCCGGAACTGGCTCTTCTGTGACACCGTGGCTGGCGCGAACGCAAGCGCGAATCTGTACTCGATCATTGAGACCTGCAAGGCCAATGGCGTCGATACGTACCGCTATCTCGTCGCCTTGTTCAAGGCGCTGCCGCTCGCGAAGACCGCTGACGACTACGAGGCCTTGCTGCCTTGGAATCTCAAGACATCCGCTGTTTAGCCGACCTCGTATCCGGCCGCAAGAGGCGTTGTTAGTCGACCGCTTACGCTGCGATTGGCGACCTCTACTGGAGTCAGCCAGTTGGCCAGTTCCGCCGGCCCAGGCACGAACATTTCCCACCATTGCCCGAACGCGCTGCCGTCCATGACGGCATGCATCAATACGGCTTCGGTCATGCCGCCCGACAGGAATTCATCGCCGCCCGGCTCATAGCGCGCCGGATAGCTGCGGTCGTGCCCGAACCAACGATGCGCGCGCCGCACGATGGCGCGCCGCAACGCCGTGTCCTGCGCTGCGCGCGCGTAGGCCAGCGCCATCACGCAGGCAAAGGCGCTGTTGAAGTGTGTGCCGGTGCGCACCGGGAAATCCGCCGCGTCCAGAAACTCAGCCAATTGCCGCGACAGGTGCGAGGCGAGCGGAGCGCAGGCTTCGGCCCATGCCACGGCGCGCGGATCCAGCTGAGCCAGCGCCAGCAATTCGGCCTGCAGCTTCAGTACCCAGCCCCAGCCATACGGACGTTCGAACGTCCGCGAACCGGGCCGATGGAAATAGTCCAGTTCGACCGCGATATGCTGCGGCCGCAGCTGCGCGTCGAGCGCATCGCGAAGTTCGTCCGCTTCATCCAGGTCAGGGTACAGCGCCAGCAGCCGCACCAGCAGCCAGTGCATGTGCACGCTCGAATGCCAGTCGTAGCTGCCGCAAAAGGCCGGGTGCCAGTTCGCCGGCTCGGCCACGTCGCCGGCGGCGCACATCATGTGATCCACCTTGTACGGATAGCGGCGCAGGATATTGTCCAGTGCCACGCGCGCAAAGCTGCGCGCCGTCCCCCGATCAAGCGCCGAGCGGCCCATGCAGATGCTCCCCCTGTCTTGCGCGAATGCGCTGTTATCGATTCTGCCTGCAGGCTGCGCCTTGAGTTCTTGTTGTTACGCAGGCGCCAGCCACTTCTCCACCAGCCGCACGAAGAAAGTCGAGCCCACCGGCAGCAATTCGTCGTTGAAGTCGTAGCTGGGGTTATGCAGCATGCAGGGTCCCATGCCATGCCCGCTGTCGCGGTGTGCGCCGTCGCCGTTGCCGAGGAACAGGTAGCAGCCCGGCTTTTCCTGCAGCATGAAGGAGAAATCCTCGGCGCCCATGGTCGGCTCGATGTCGCTGTCGACATTGGCTTCGCCCACCAGTTCGGAGGCGACCGCGGCGGCGAAGCCGGTTTCGGCTTCGGTGTTGATCGTGGGCGGATAGTTGCGGTGGAATTCGTAGTCGACGGTGCAGTCAAACGCGCTCGCGACAGCGCGGGACACTTCCTCCATGCGCCGCTCGATCAGGTCGAGCACCGGCACCGTGAACGTGCGTACCGTACCGCCGATCCAGGCTTCGTTCGGCACGATATTGGTTGCGTCGCCGGCATGGAACTGCGTGACCGAGATCACCGCGGTATCGATGGGGCGCTTGTTGCGGGTGATGATCCCCTGCAGCGCCGAGACGATCTGCGCGGCGGTGAAGACTGGATCGCTGCCATTGTGCGGCATGGCCGCATGCGCACCCTTGCCGCGCACGACGATGCGGAATTCATTGCTCGATGCCATCAGCGGACCCGTGCGCGTGCCGAAGGCGCCTACCGGCATGCCTGGCCAGTTGTGCACGCCGAATACCGCATCGCAGGGAAAACGGGAGAACAGTCCGTCCTTGATCATTTCGCGCGCACCGCCGCCGCCTTCCTCGGCCGGCTGGAAGATCAGGTGCACGGTGCCGTCGAAGGGCTTGTGCTGCGCCAGGTAGCGCGCCGCGCCGAGCAGCATCGCGGTATGCCCGTCGTGGCCACATGCATGCATCTTGCCCGCATGCTGTGAACGGTGGCCGAAGGTGTTGGCCTCTTGCAGCGGCAGGGCGTCCATGTCGGCGCGCAGGCCGATGGTGCGCGCGCTGCTGCCGTTGCGGATCACCCCGACCAGGCCGGTGGTGCCGAGGCCGCGATGCACTTCGATGCTCCACGACTCGAGGTTGCGCGCAACCACGTCGGCGGTGCGCTGTTCTTCGAAGCAGAGTTCCGGATGAGCGTGGATATCGCGGCGGATCGCGCGGATTTCGGCCTGCGCCTGCAGGATTTCGGGGATGAGCTTCATGATGCCGGAGTCTGGGCGTGGCGAGCCGGGTAGGCGTCGGATAACCCCGATCATACGATGCCTCTTGGAAAAGCGCCAAAATGCGCCGGTTCGTGCCTCATCCAGCGAATGGCGCGGTGCAATATGCCAAGTGGTGTGGGTTTCCCCGCATTGCCCTCGCATGTCGACTGCTGGAACAGTTCATGCTTGAAGTGCCCGGCCGGCAAATTGCCGTTTTGCGCTGCATCACTGCGCCCAGATTGCGCACCAAAAAGCAGCGCCCGTGCGCGACCTGCTGCGTGACCCGCGGCGCGCGCATTGCCGATCCTAAAACGTCTGCTTCACTTCCTACAGGGAGAATTGCGCGATGTCCCTTCGCACTTTCAAGAAGGCAATCGGTGCTGTCGCCGTGGCCGGGGCCCTTGGCCTGGCCTGGTCCGGCAGCGCCCAGGCCGCGGACCTCAAACTGGCCATGAGTTCGCCGCCGACCTCGATGGATCCGCATTTCTACAACCTGTTCTCCAATATCAACGTGTCGGAGCACATCTTCGACTCGCTGGTGAAGATGGATCCGGACAGCCGCATCATCCCGGGCCTGGCCGAATCCTGGAAGCTGGTCAACAACCTGACCTGGGAATTCAAGATCCGACAGGGCGTGAAGTTCCATGACGGTTCCGAGCTGACCACCGAAGACATCGTCTGGTCGCTGGACCGCCCGGCCACCATCCAGAACAGCCCTGGCAAGTTCGACGTCTACACCAAGGCGATCGTCAACAAGAAGGTGATCGACAAGTACACCATCCAGCTGACCACCAACAAGCCGTACCCGCTGATGCTGAACGACCTGACGTCGATCTTCATCGTGCAGAAGAAGGCCACGCAGGGCCTGAGCTCGGACGATTTCGCCCAGGGCAAGGGCATGATCGGCACCGGGCCGTTCAAGTTCGTCAGCTACGCCCGCGACGACCGGGTCGAACTGGTGCGCAACGACAACTACTGGGGCGCCAAGCCGGCGTGGGAAAAGGCCACGCTGCGCTTTATCCCGAACCCGGCCACGCGCCTTGCGGCGCTGCTGTCGGGCGACGTGCAGGCGATCGAGAACGTGCCGACGCCCGACCTGCCCAAGGTGCGGCAGGATCCCAAGCTGTCGTTCTTCTCGAAGATCTCGCACCGCGTGATCTACCTGTATTTCGATGCCAAGCGCGACAAGTCGCCCTACGTCACCACGAAGGAAGGCGCGCCGCTGGACAAGAATCCGCTGAAGGACGCGCGCGTGCGCAATGCCATCAGCATGGCGATCAACCGGCAGGGCATCAAGGACCGGCTGATGGAAGGCCTGTCGGAGCCGACCAACAACCTGGTGCCGCCCACGCTGTTCGGCTACAACCCCAACCTGAAGACGGTCAAGTACGACCCCGAAGGCGCCAAGAAGCTGCTGGCCCAGGCCGGCTACGCGAACGGCTTCGGCGTGACGCTGCACACGCCCAACAATCGCTACGTCAACGACGAGAAGATCGCGCAGACCATCGCGCAGAACCTGACCCGCATCGGCATCGTTACCAAGGTGGAAGGCATGCCGATGGCGACGTACTCGTCCAAGGGCATCAAGCATGAGTGGTCGTTCGGCCTGCTCGGGTGGGGCGCGCAGACCGGCGAGGTCAGCTCGCCGCTGCGCGCGCTGCTGGCGTGCGAGGACAGCAAGAAGGGCTTCGGCACCACCAACTGGGGCGAATACTGCAACCCAAAGATGGACGTGGTGCTGGAACAGGCGCTGTCTACCGTGAATGATGCCGAACGCTCCAAGATGCTGCAGGAAGCCACCGCGATCGCGATCAACGATGGCGGTATCATCCCGATCCACCAGCAGGTGACCACCTGGGCCACGCAGAAGGGCATCGTCTATGTGCCGCGTACCGACGAGCGCACCTACGCGCATAACTTCAAGCCCCAGTAAGCAGGCTGCCTGCTGCTGAGTTCGCGGTGCCGCGCACGGCTGCCGCGCCGCCCGGAAGCGCATCCCGCTCCCGGGCGGCGTGCGCATTCGCGCGCGAAAGGATAGTGGTCTGAATATGCTGGTTTTCATCATCCGGCGCCTGATGCAGAGCGTAGTGGTGCTCTTCGTCATGTCGCTGCTGGTTTTCCTCGGCGTCTTTGCCATCGGCAATCCCGTCGACATCCTGATCAACCCGCAGGCCGACCAGGAGGACATCAAGCGCACCATCGCGGCGCTCGGCCTGGACAAGCCGCTGTGGGAGCAATACTGGGTGTTCCTGCAGAATGCGCTGCAAGGCAACCTCGGTACTTCGTTCGCGCACGGCACGCCGGCGCTCAAGCTGATCTTCGAGCGCATGCCAGCCACCATGGAGCTGGCCGTCTGCGCGATCCTGCTGGCGATCGTGCTGGGCATTCCGCTGGGGCTGTGGGCCGGGTTGCGGCCCAACGGCGTGGCGGGCAAGTCGATCATGACGGTGTCGATCCTGGGCTTCTCGCTGCCTACCTTCTGGGTCGGCCTGATGCTGATCATGGTGTTCGCGGTGCAGCTCGGCTGGCTGCCGTCCAACGGGCGCGGCGAGACCGTGCGCGTGCTCGGCATCCCGCTCAGCTTCCTGACCGTCGACGGCATCCGCCACCTGGTGCTGCCGGCGGTGACGCTGTCGCTGCTGAATATCGCCATGGTGATCCGGCTTACGCGCGCCGGCACGCAGGAGGCGATGCTGCAGGACTACGTCAAGTTTGCGCGCGCCAAGGGCTTGTCCAATACGCGCATCGTCGGCGTGCACGTGCTGAAGAACATCCTGATTCCGATCGTCACGGTGATCGCGCTGCAGTTCGGCTCGATCATCGCGTTCGCAATCGTGACCGAATCGATCTTTGCCTGGCCCGGCATGGGCAAGCTGATCATCGACTCGATCCAGCTGCTGGACCGGCCGGTGATCGTGGCCTACCTGATGGTGATCGTGACGCTGTTCATCCTGATCAACCTGGTGGTGGACATCATCTACAGCATGCTCGATCCGCGCGTGCGCATTGCCGACAACAAGGGCTGAGCCATGACTGCCGCAACCGTCGAACCGCAAGACAAGACGCCGCCGGGCGTACCACCGGCCGCACCGCCGGCCGCGCGCGAACAGTCGCCGTGGCGCCGCTTTGCCATGGAGTTCTTTTCCAGCAAGATCGCCGTGGCCGGGCTGGCCACGCTGGTCACCATCATCCTGATCGCCATCCTCGCGCCATGGCTGGCGCCGCAGAACCCGTATGACCTGGCTACGCTCGACGTGCTCGACGCCCGCCTGGCGCCGGGCGAGAAGGCCGGCACCGGCATGACCTTCCTGCTCGGCTCGGACGAGCAGGGGCGCGACATCCTGTCGGCGGTGATGTACGGGCTGCGCATCAGCATCGGCGTGGGCGTGGTCAGCACCGTGATCGCGCTGTTGCTGGGCGCCACGCTGGGGCTGCTGGCCGGCTTCCTGGGCGGGCGTACCGAGGCGTTCATCATGCGCGTGGCCGACCTGCAGCTGTCGTTCCCGCCGATCCTGCTGGCGCTGATCCTGCTGGCGTTCCTGCGCCCGGGGCTTGGCAACATCGTGATCGCGCTGGTGGCGGTGCAGTGGGCCTACTACGCGCGCACCACGCGCAGCGCCGCGCTGGTGGAGCGCCGCAAGGAATATATCGAGGCGGCCACCTGCCTGGGCCTGCCGCCGCGGCGCATCATGTTCCGCCACCTGCTGCCCAACTGCCTGCCGCCGCTGATCGTGATCGCGGCGCTGCAGGTGGCGTCGGCCATCACGCTGGAGGCGACGCTGTCGTTCCTCGGGCTGGGCGTGCCGATCACGGAGCCGTCGCTGGGCTCGCTGATCTCCAACGGCCAGCAATACATGCTGTCGGGCAAGTACTGGATCAGCTTCTTCCCGGGCATCGCGCTGGTGGTCACCATCGTGGCGATGAACCTGGTCGCCGACCAGTTGCGCGACGTGCTCAACCCGCGCCTGCAGACGCAATAACCCGCGGGAGACCGACATGGCACAACCTACGCTCGTCGTAGAGAACCTGAAGACGCATTTCTACACGCGCGGCGGCATTGCCAAGGCTGTCGACGACGTGTCCTTTACCGTGGGCCGCGGCGAGATCATGGGGCTGGTGGGCGAGTCCGGTTCCGGCAAGTCGATGACCGGCTACTCGATCATGGGCCTGATCGACCCGCCCGGGAAGGTCGTCGACGGGCGCATTGCGCTGACCAGCCGCGACGGCATCACGCGTGACCTGCGCGCGTTGACGCCGGCGCAGCAGCGCGACGTGCGCGGCAACCGCATCGCGATGATTTTCCAGGACCCGATGATGACGCTCAACCCGGTCCTGCGCATCGACACGCAGATGATCGAGGCGGTGCTGGCGCACGAGAACGTCGGCAAGGCGGTGGCGCGCGAGCGCGCGCGCAATGCGCTGGCGCGGGTCGGCATCCCGTCGCCGGACGAGCGCCTGCTGGCCTATCCGCACCAGTTCTCGGGCGGCATGCGCCAGCGCGTGGCGATCGCGATCGCGCTGCTGAACAAGCCCGACCTGATCATCGCCGACGAGCCGACCACGGCGCTCGACGTCACCATCCAGGGCCAGATCCTGTACGAGATGCAGACCCTGTGCCGCGAATCCGGCACGGCGCTGATCTGGATCACGCACGACCTGTCGGTGGTGGCCGGGCTGGCCGATACCGTGTGCGTGATGTATGCCGGCAAGATTGTCGAGGCGGGCGATGTGCGCCAGGTGCTCGAGCATCCCGAGCATCCGTACACGCACGGCCTGATCGGTTCGGCGCCGTCGCGCAACCCGCGCGGCGCGCCGCTGCGGCAGATCCCGGGGATGACGCCATCGCTGCTGAACCTGCCGGGCGGTTGCTCGTTCCGCGAGCGCTGCCCGTACGCGACCGCCGCGTGCAAGACCGAGCCGCCGCTGGAGACCGCGCCTGACGGCCGCCGCCTGCGCTGCTTCCACCCGGTGCTGGCCAACCAGGAGGCGGCATGACCACGACTGAACTGCAATCCCGACCGATGGCAAACACTGCGGCCGCTCCCGGTGAGACGCCCGCGGCGCCGCTGCTGGAGCTGCGCGGCGTGTCCAAGCGTTTCGTCAAGTCGCTCGACACCGCGGCGCGCATCGCCAACCTGTTCGGCGCCCATGCGCGCGAAGAGGTGGTGCATGCGGTCGACCGCGTCGACCTGAGCATCCGCACCGGCGAGGTGGTGGGCCTGGTCGGCGAATCCGGCTGCGGCAAGTCCACGCTGGGCCGCATGGCCGTGGGCCTGCACACGCTGACGGAAGGCGATCGGCTGTGGCGCGGCACCAACCTCGACCACCTGCCGCCGGACAAGCGCCGCGAGAAGCAGCTGGCGATCCAGATGATCTTCCAGGATCCGTACGCGTCCCTCAATCCGCGGCTGCGCGTGCTGGACATCGTCGGCGAGGCGCCGGTGGTGCACGGCATGGTCGACCGTGGCGGGCAGAAGGGCTATGTCGAGGACATGCTGGTGCGCGTCGGCATGGACCCGACCGTGCTGCGGCGCTTCCCGCACCAGTTCTCGGGCGGGCAGCGCGCGCGCATCGGCATTGCGCGCGCGCTGGCGGTGAAGCCGGAGTTTCTGGTCTGCGATGAGTCGGTGGCGGCGCTCGACGTATCGATCCAGGCGCAGGTGCTGAACCTGTTCATGCGGCTGCGCGAAGAGCTGAACCTGACCTACCTGTTCATCAGTCATGACCTTGGCGTGGTCAAGCACATCAGCGACCGGGTGGTGATCATGTACCTGGGGCGGGTGGTCGAGTCGGCGCCGACCGAGGACGTGTTCGCCGCGCCGAACCATCCGTACACGCAGGCGCTGCTGGCCGAAGCGCCGAAGCTGGAGGTCGGCAAGAAAACCTATGTGGCGATCAAGGGCGAGATTCCGTCACCATTGAATCCCCCGTCGGGGTGCCATTTCCATCCGCGCTGTCCGTATGCGATGCCACGTTGCAAGGAGGAGCAGCCGGCGTTGAAGGAGATCGCGCCGATGCGGTTTTCGGCTTGCCATTTGAATGACATGAAGTAGGAGAGGACCCAAGCCGTCTTGCTCCCCTCTCCCAGAGGGAGAGGGGAGAAACCCAGCGCGGCTGGAAAACTCACCGGATCACCTGCCCCTTCGAATTGATCACCGTCATCTCCACGAACCGTGACCCCACATGGTTCTCCGGCGTGAAGTTGACGATGAATCCGCCCAGGTCAAGGCTGCGCATCGATTCCAGTGCCGTCACCAGCTTCTCGCGCGTCAGGTCCTTGCCCGCGCGGCGCAGCCCTTCGGTAAAGGCCTTCGCCGCGATGTAGCCCTCGATGCTGGCGTAGTCGAACTCGTTCGGCTTGCCGGCGGCCTGAAGCAGGCGCAGGTATTCGCGCACCACCGGCAGCGTTGCGTTGCCCGGATGCGGCATCACCTGCGAGATGATCACGCCGCTGCCTTTCGCGCCGACCTCGTTTGCCAGCGCCTGCGTGCCGACGAAGGAAACGTTGTAGAACTGCCCGTTGTAGCCGCGCCGCAGCGCTTCCTTGACGAAGGCGCCGGCCGTGCGATACGCGCTGATCATCACCACGGTATCGGGCTGGGCCTTGATAACGCCCTGCATGGCGTCACCGATTTCCACCGTATTGCGGACCACGGCTTCGCGCGCGACCAGCTGCACCCCACTGTCGGTGGCGCTCTTCAGCGCGCGTTCCAGCTCTTCCAGCTCGGCCTTGCCGTAGGCATCGTCGTTGTAGACCACGGCCACGCGCTTCAGGCCGGTGGTCTGGATCTGGCGCAGGATCGCCGCGGCTTCGTCGCCGTAGCCGGCGCGGACATGGAAGACGTAGCGGCTGCGCGGCTCGCGCACCGAGCGCGCGCCGGTATAGGGGCCGAAGAACGGCACCCTGGCCTGTGTCGCCAGCGGCAGCGCGGCCTGGCTGGTGGGCGTGCCGACGTAGCCAAACAGCGCGAAAACGCGGTCTTCCTCGATCAGCTTCCGTGTGTTCTTGGCGGCAGGCTCGGGCTCGTAGTAGTCGTCCAGCGCCTCGAGCCGGATCTTGCGGCCAAAAATGCCGCCTTGCTGGTTGATGTGGTCGAAATAGAGCCGTGCGCCCGCGTGCATCTGCTTGCCGAGCGACGCGGCGGGCCCAGTCAGCGCGGCCGATTGGCCCAGCAGGATGGTATCGGCGGTGACGCCGGTTTCGGATGTGGCAGTGCTGGCGATGGCAGCGCCGGATGCGCCGCCCGTGCCGATGGCGCACGCCACCAGCAGGCCGGCAAGCCGGCCATTGACCCCGGATCGGAAAAACATAAACCCCCGCGAAATATGGTTCGGTTACCCGTTCGCCGCCATGCGCCGGTCTGCGCCGGCATTGGTCGGCAAGCGCGCCGCCAGCATGGCGCCGGCCGCGCGCCGGCACATCATAATCGAATACAATCCGATCGAGATACTCCCCGCGCCTGGTCCCGTACGCCCGCACGGACGGGGACGCGCCGCAGCGCCGGCGCCGGCCCGCGACCCGCGGCAACCGCGCCATAAACCTCACGTTCCGACCGAACGAAAGATAACGACTGACCGCCAGCCCCCCGGAGATCCCATGGCTTCCCGCATTGTCCGCGCCGCCTGCCCGCATGACTGCCCCGACACCTGTGCCTTGCTCGTCACCGTCGAGGACGGCCGCGCCGTCAAGGTGGCCGGCGATCCGGACCATCCCGGCACGCAGGGCGTGCTGTGCACCAAAGTATCGCGCTACACCGAACGCACCTACCACCCCGACCGCCTGCTGACGCCGATGAAGCGCATCGGCAGGAAAGGCGAGGGCAAGTTCGCACCGATTTCCTGGGATGAAGCGCTCGACACCATCGCAACGCGCCTGCAAGCCATCGCCGCGCGCGATCCGCAGGCCATCGTGCCGTACAGCTATGCCGGCACCATGGGCCTGGTGCAGGGCGAGAGCATGGCCGCACGCTTCTTCCACAAGCTGGGCGCGTCGCGGCTGGACCGCACCATCTGCGCCAGCGCCGGCGCCACCGCGTTGCGCTATACCTATGGCGCCAGCGTCGGCATGGACATGGAGCACGTGGTCGATGCGAAGCTGGTGATCATCTGGGGCGGCAACCCGATCGCTTCCAACCTGCATTTCTGGACACGTGCGCAGGAAGCCAAGCGGCGCGGCGCCACGCTGGTGGCGATCGATCCCTACCGTTCGCTGAGTGCCGAGAAATGCCACCGCCATATCGCGCCGATGCCCGGCACCGACGGCGCGCTCGCGCTGGGCATGATCCATGTGCTGGTCCGCGACGGGCTGCTCGACCATGACTACATCGAACGCCACACGGTGGGCTTCGAGGCACTGCGAGAGCGCGCCCAGGCCTATCCGCCGGCACGCGTGGCCGAGATCTGCGGCATTCCGGTCGAAGACATCGAGTGGCTGGCAGGCCTCTACGGCCAGTTGGCGGTGCGCGAGCGCCAGCCGGTGGCGATCCGCCTGAACTACGGCATGCAGCGCGTGCACGGCGGCGGCCAGGCGGTGCGGGCGGTGGCGTGCCTGCCCTCGCTGGTGGGCGCGTGGCGCCATGCCGCCGGGGGGCTGCAGCTGTCGACCTCGGGCTTCTTCCCGATCAACGATGCCGCGCTGCAGCGGCCTGACCTGCTGCCGGGCGGGCCCGGCAAACTGCCGCGCCTGGTCAACATGAGCACCATCGGCGATGCGCTGCTGGCTGACCCCGCGCCCGGCGCGCCGCGGATCGAGGCGGTGGTCGTCTACAACAGCAACCCGGTCGCGGTGGCGCCGGAGTCGGCCAAGGTCGCTGCCGGCTTCGCGCGCGAGGACCTGTTCACGGTAGTGCTCGAGCATTTCCGCACCGATACCGCCGACTACGCCGACATCCTGTTGCCGGCCACCACGCAGCTCGAGCACACCGACGTGCACAAGGCCTACGGCCACACCTATTTCCTCGCCAACAACGCCGCGATCGCACCGATGGGCGAGGCGCTGCCCAATACCGAGATCTTCCGCCGCCTGGCGCAGCGCATGGGTTTCACCGAGCCGTGCTTCGCCGACACCGACGAGGACATCGCCGCGCAGGCGATCCTGCCGGGCGATGCGCGCGCCGCCGGCATCAGCTGGGCGTCGCTCAAGGAGCAGGGCTGGCAGAAGCTGGCGCTGGCGCCGGCACCGTTCGCCGAAGGCGGCTTTCCCACCGCCTCGGGCAAGTGCCAGTTCTATTCCGAGCCGATGGCGCGCGACGGCTTCGACCCGCTGCCCGACTACGTGCCGCAGTACGAGTCCCCCGCGACCGCGCCGGAACTCGCGGCGCGCTACCCGCTGGCGATGATCTCGCCGCCTGCGCGCAACTTCCTGAATAGCTCGTTCGTCAATGTCGACAGCCTGCGCGCCACCGAGGGCGAGCCGCACCTGGACATCCACCCGGCCGACGCCGCCGAGCGCGGCATCGTGCACGGCGCCATGGTGCGCGCCTTCAACGACCGCGGCAGCATGCTGGCCCGCGCCCGCGTGACCGACCGCGCCCGGCGCGGGCTGGTGGTGGGCCTGTCGATCTGGTGGAAGAAGCTGGCCTCGGACGGCAAGAACGCGAACGAACTGACCAGCCAGCGCCTGACCGACCTGGGCCGGGCGCCGGTATTCTATGACTGCCTGGTGCAGGTCGAGGCCTGCACGGAAGGGGCAGTCCAGCCCGCATGAATACGCGGCAAGGCGCGCGGCCGGGCCGCCGGCGCGGGGCGGCAATCCTGGCGGCGTCGGTCATGACGGGCCTGGCCCTGCTCACGGCCGGATGCGAAACCGTGGGCTACTACGCGCAGTCGATCGGCGGCCACCTCGGCGTGATGGCGCAGGCGCAGCCGCTCAACGACGCCATCGCCGGCGCACGCGACGCCAACGACGCGCGCCTGGCGCAACGGCTGGCGCTGGCCGGCCGCATCCGCGACTACGCGTCGCGCGAGCTGAAGCTGCCCGACAACGGCAGCTACCGCCGCTATGCCAACCTGCACCGGCCCTATGTGGTGTGGAGCGTGTTCGCCACGCCCGAATTGTCGATGGAGCTGCGCAAGTGGTGCTTCCCTATCGTCGGCTGCATCAGCTACCGGGGATACTACGCGCAGGACGACGCCGAGCAGTACGCGCAGGGCCTGCGCCGCGACGGCCTGGAAGCGTACGTCGCAGGCATCCCCGCCTATTCGACGCTGGGCTATTTCGACGACCCGCTGCTCAATACCTTCGTCTACCTGCCGGAGGGCGAGCTGGCGCGGCTGATCTTCCACGAACTGGCGCACCAGGTCGTCTACGTGCGCAACGACACCGCCTTCAACGAGTCCTTTGCCACCGCCGTGGAAGCCGCCGGCGTGGAGCGCTGGCTGGCGGAGGATGCCTCGGAGGATGCGCGCACCAGCTACCGGCAGTATGACGCGCGCCGTCAGCAGTTCCGCGCGCTGCTGCTCGGCACGCGCGACCGGCTGGCGGCGCTGTACCAGACGCCGCTGGACGGCGAAGCCAAGCGCGAGGGCAAGGCCAGGATCTTCGCCGACATGCGCGAGCAATACGCTCGGCTCAAGCTGGAGTGGGGCAACTACAGCGGCTATGACCGCTGGTTCGACCAGCCGCTGACCAATGCCCACCTGGCGGCGGTGGCGACGTACCAGCAGTGGGTGCCGGCCTTTACCGCGCTGCTGGCGCAGTGCGATGGCGACTGGCGCCGCTTCTATGCCGAAGCCGGCCGCATCGGCGCGCTGCCGGCCGCCGAGCGCGAGGCCACGCTGCGCCGGCTGGCGCCGCCCGCTACCCGCGTCGATACGCTGACCGCGAGCGGCACGGCGGCCGGGCCCGACTGACGGCTGGCAGGTATCGATAAAGCGCGGTTTCCCTTCGGGCTGGCCATGTTGAGCGCGCGGCCACGCTGGCAGCCCCATGCCGCCATGCGAGAATTGCGATCATGTCGACCGTACAGAGACCCGCCCCCGCAGACGTTGCGCCCGAGCCCGTGCCGGCACGCATGCAAATCGCCGAGCGCCAGGAAGCGCGCCGCCGCCAGATCCTCGATACCGCCGCGCAGCTCTTCTATACCAAGGGCTATCCCGGCATGACCATGAACGACCTGTGCCGCGCGCTGGGCGTGACCAAGCCGGCGGTCTACTACTACTTCACCGACAAGTACGAGATCTTCGACATCCTGTGCCGCGAGTCGGCGCAGACCTGCCTGCCCGTGATCCGCGAGACCGCCGACCCGGCGCTGCCGGTGCGCGAGCGCCTGCATGCCTGCCTGCTCGAAATGGCACGCCGCTGCGTTGCCTGCCACGTGCCCGCGACGCTCAGCTTCCGCGACCACCAGTACCTGCGCCCCGATACCGTGGCCTGGCTCGACAGCATGGCGCGCGGCTTCTACCGCGACCTGTATGCGTTGCTGGAAGAGGGCAAGCGCGAGGGCGTGTTTGCCTTTGGCGATGCGCGCGTGACGGCGCATGCAATCGGCAGCGTGGTCGGCTTCATGTACACGTGGCACCAGCCGGGCCGCATGGACGACGAGGCGCTTGCGCACGAACTCGCCACCAACATGATGAAGCTGGTGCTGCCCGGCGGAGGTTGAACCCACGGGCCTAGGGGTTATCCCGCTGCCACCGCGGCACCGGTGGCGCATAATGCCCGTCAGGGGCGCGTTGCCTCGAACAATGTCCCCGAGGACTTCGTCTAAGTTGTTGTTTTAACCGAAGCGCCCGTTTAGCATCACGGCAAAATCGAACGACCATTCAGAAATTCAGGAGACGGTGCTATGGACAGGATTTGGCTGAAACACTACCCGGCCGGCGTCCCCGCCGAGATCGATGCCAGCCAGTTTCGTACGCTTGCCCAGCTGCTCGAAGCGTCTTTCCGCACCTATGCCGACCGCAAGGCCTTTGTCTGCATGGACAAGGCCATCACTTACGGCGAACTCGACCAGATGTCCTCGCGCTTCGCCGCGTGGCTGCAGTCGCGCGGGCTGCGTCCCGGCGCGCGCGTGGCAATCATGATGCCGAACGTGCTGCAGTATCCGGTGGTGCTGGCCGCGGTGCTGCGCGCCGGCTTCGTCGTGGTCAATGTCAATCCGCTTTACACCCCGCGCGAGCTGGAGCACCAGCTCAAGGACAGCGGCGCCGAGGCCATTGTCATCCTGGAGAACTTTGCCGCCACGCTGCAGCAGGTGCTGGCCCGCACGCCGGTCAAGCACGTGGTGGTCGCCAGCATGGGCGACTTGCTCGGCGGACTGAAGGGCGCGATCGTCAATTTTGTCGTGCGCAACGTCAAGAAGATGGTGCCGGCGTGGGAGTTGCCCAACTGCGTGCGCTTCAACAGCGTGCTGGCCGAAGGCGGCAGGCTCACGCTGCAGCCGGCGACCACCGGACCTGACGACATCGCCTTCCTGCAATACACCGGCGGCACCACCGGTGTGAGCAAGGGCGCGGTGCTGCTGCACCGTAACGTGGTCGCCAACGTGCTGCAGTCCGAGGCCTGGATGCAGCCGGCGCTGGCCAAGGGCGGCCATATCGACCAGGTCGTCACCATCACCGCGCTGCCGCTGTACCACATCTTCGCGTTGACCGTCTGCTGCCTGCTGGGGATGCGCAGCGGCGGCATGAGCGTGCTGATCCCCAACCCGCGCGATATCCCGGGCTTTATCAAGGAATTGCAGAAGTACAAGTTCAACATGTTCCCGGCGGTCAACACGTTGTACAACGCGCTGATCAACAACCCGGAGATCGCCAAGGTCGACTTCTCCGGCCTGCGCGTGGCCAACGGCGGCGGCATGGCGGTGCAGGAAGCGGTGGCCAAGAAGTGGCTGGACAAGACCGGCTGCCCGATCATCGAGGGCTACGGCCTGTCCGAGACCTCGCCGTCGGCCACCTGCAACCCGACCGACAGCAATGCCTTCTCCGGAACCATCGGCATGCCGCTGCCGTCGACCGAAGTGGTGATCCGCGACGACGATGGCAGGGACCTGCCGCTGGGTCAGCCGGGCGAGATCTGCATCCGTGGCCCGCAGGTGATGGCGGGCTACTGGAACCGCCCGGACGAGACCGCCAAGGTCATGACCGCTGACGGCTTCTTCAAGACCGGCGATATCGGCATCATGGACGAGCGCGGCTACACCAAGATCGTCGACCGCAAGAAGGACATGATCCTGGTGTCGGGTTTCAACGTGTACCCGAACGAAGTCGAAGGCGTGGTGGCCGAGTGCCCGGGCGTGCTGGAAGTGGCTGCGGTGGGCGTGCCCGACACGCACTCTGGCGAGGTGGTCAAGCTGTTCGTGGTCAAGCAGGACCCGGCGCTGACCGAGGCGGACGTGATCGAGTTCTGCAAGGAGCGGCTGACCGGCTACAAGCGGCCGAAGTACGTGGAGTTCCGCACCGAGCTGCCCAAGACCAACGTCGGCAAGATCCTGCGCCGCGAACTGCGCGACAGCCGCAAGGCGGCCTGAGCGCCAGCGCCTGCGCAAACGACAACGGCCTCCGCAACGGAGGCCGTTTGCTTTCCAGCGCCGCTTCCGCGGCTCAGCATTCGTTCGATGGCGCCAGTCTCGGATCCGTACTGCCATCCAGGTAGATCACCCGCACGCACGCGCCCGGCTCCAGGCCCGGTATCGCCGGCGCATTGGCCGATACGAGCGTGCCGTCCATGGTCCGCACCTTGTACTGGAACAGGTCGATCTGCTGCACCGGCGCCGGGCGACTGAACAGCCGGCTCAGGTCGAAGGCAAAGCCTACGCCCACCCCGCCGCCTCCGCCACCTCCCGCGGCACCCACGCCGACGCTGGTACCGCTGCCGTAATAAGCGGGCGCCTGCGCGACGTCCATCCGAGTCAGGAAGGTCCTTTCGGTCACGCGGCCAAGCTTGATGGTGGCGTTCACCGGGGTCATCTGCGGCGGTTGCGGCATGCTGCTGCAGGCGGCCAGGAGCGGCAGCAGGCCGCACAGCGTGAGGTAGGGTAGCGTCTTCATGGCGAGATCAGGCCGTTCTTGAGCCTGCCGAGTAGTCGGAACAGCGCGCGCCGGTCGGTTTCGGCCAGCCCCGAAAACAGTTGGCCGATCCAATCCTCATGCGCACGCGCCATGCGCGAGAATGCCGCGCGTCCCGCCGGCGTCAGGCGGATCAGGTAGGCGCGGCGGTCGGTGGGCAGCGCCTCGCGCGAGACCAGCCCTTCCTGCTGCAATTGGTCCGTGATGCCGGTGACATTGCCGCCCGTGACCATCATGCGGCGTGACAGCTCGCCCATCTTGAGCCCTTCGGGGTGGCGATCGAGCTGGGCCATCAGGTCGAAGCGCGGCAGCGTGCAGGCAAAATCCTGCCGAAGCCGCGAGCGGATGTCGCCTTCGATCAGGTTGGTGCAGGTCAGCAGCCGCAGCCACAGCCGCAGGGCTTCGTGCTCGGTCTGGTCGGCACGGGTTTCAAGGTCGACCGGCGCGTTCTCGGCGCCGGCGGCAGGGGACAGGTTTGGCATCTTCAGTGCAACGGTGCGCGGGTGTGCGGCGAACGCCGCCGGCGGCTGCAGGATCGGCCGGCAGTCAACATTTGATACCTCAAGTATATGCGCGATGCGGACGGTCGCCCCTGCCGGCGATCAAACCGCCGTCAATCGACCTTGGCGCCCGAATCCTTGACCACCTTGGCCCATTTGGTGGTTTCGGCGCGGATCAGCGCCGCGAACTGCTCCGGCGTATTGCCGACCGGTTCGGCACCCTGTGCCTGCAGGCGTTCGCGCACCGCGGGAGCGCCGAGCGCCTTGGCCACTTCCTGCTGGATGCGGTGGACGATTTCCGGCGGTGTCCCGGCGGGTGCCAGCATGCCGAACCAGGAGCTGGCCTCGTACTGCGGCAGGCCGGCCGCCTGCGCGATGGTCGGCACGCCCGGCAGTGCCGGCGAGGGTTTGGCGCTGGTCACGGCCAGCGCCTTGAGCTTGCCGGCCTTGATCAGCGCCATCGACGAGGGCAGGTTGTCGAACATCACCTGCATGGTGCCGCCGGTCAGGTCGGTCAGCGCCGGCCCGCTGCCCTTGTACGGGAAATGGACCATGAAGGTCTTGGTCTGGGTCTTGAACAGCTCGCCGGCCAGGTGGATCGAGGTGCCGTTGCCGCTGGAAGCCATGTTCAGCTTGCCCGGGTTGGCACGCGCGTAAGCGATCAGGTCCTTGACGCTGTCGATCTTGTTCTGCTGCGCGAAGGCCGGGTTGACTACCAGGACGTTCGGCACCGCCGCCACTTCGGTGATGGGTGCAAAGTCCTTGATGGGGTCGAACGGCAGCTTTCCGTACAGCGACTGGTTGATGCCGTGGGTGCCGACCGTGCCCATCAGCAGCGTATAGCCGTCCGGCGCCGCCTTGGCGACGATATCGGCGCCGATATTGCCGCCCGCGCCGGGTTTGTTGTCCACCACCACGTTCCAGCCAGGCAGCTTGGCCAGCTCCGCGGCGACGGCGCGGGCCAGGATATCGGTGGTGCCGCCTGCGGCAAACGGGACGACCAGCCGAACCGGCTTGGACGGATACGGATCGGCGGCCAGCGCCGCGGGACTGGCGAGCGCGGCAAGGCTGCCGGACAGCAACAGCGCGACGGCGCGCCGGCGAATGGGTTGCATGCGTGGTCTCCTGGTGTAGCCGCCTCGTGTCGCCGGGCGGTGGCATGTGCATTCTAGTTGGCCGCAATCGGCACGCCGATGGGGTGATGCCCTAAGCGCAAGGCGCCGCACGCCCATGAAAAAAGGCACCCGCAGGTGCCTTTTGAACGATCGGCCGGTGAGGCTGGCGATCAGAACTTGTGGCGGATGCCCAGGGCGACGCCGACCATCTTGTCTTCGCCGGTACCCAGGAAGTAACCATTGGCGAAGCTGATCGCCGAGGTGTCGAAGTTCAGGCCGGCGTTCTTCGAGAAGGCCGTGGTCAGGTACAGGTCGGTGCGCTTGGACACGCTGTAGTCCGCGATAAACGAGATCTGCCAGGGGTTCTTGATGTTGTTGGTGGCGCCGGTGGCAGCCGGGTTGAAGTTCTTGACGTCGTCGTAGTAGTACGCGAGCGTCAGGCCCAGTGCGGGGGTGACCTGGTAGTTGCCGCCGACCCAGTAGTAATTGTCCTTCAGGATCGTATTGTCGTTCGGCGCCTTGCTCATGCCCCAGCGATAGCCGGCCATCAGCTTGGCCGGGCCAAAGGAATAGCTGGCAGCGACCGCGGCCTTCTTGGCCTCCCCGGTGCCGCCGGCGGCGTTCAGGGTCGGGTTGTACTGGTCATAGGCGCCGCTGATGCCGAACGGGCCGGCTGCCCATGAGACGCCTGCACCGTAGCCGGTATCGCGGCGGAACTGGCCCGGGACTTCGCCTCCGCCGGCGACGCCGTTGCCGAACGACCAGTGGGCGACCGCCGTCACCGGACCGAACTTGCCCGTGTACTTGGCCGTGTTGTCCGAGCGGAAGTTCAGGCCCAGTTGCGCCACCACCGGTTCATACTGGGTGGCATAGCCGGCCGGCGAGAAATTGGCCATCATGTCGAACAGCGAGGTGTACTGGCGACCGAAGGTGAAGCGGCCAGCCTGGGCGCTTTCCAGGCCGACATAAGCCTGGCGGCCGAACAGGCGGCCGCCTTGCTGCAGACCGCCATTGTCGAGGCCGAAACCGCTTTCGAGCACGAACAGCGCCTTCAGGCCGCTACCGAGGTCTTCCACGCCGCGCAGGCCCCAGCGCGAGCCGGACAGGCCGCCGGATGACATACGGAAGAGGTTTTCGGCCGGGCCGGTGGCAAAGCCGTTGGCGGACGACGGGATGACGCTCGACATGTTGCTCACGTACTCGATGTTGGCATCCACCACACCGTAGAGCGTGACGCTCGATTGGGCCTGCGCCGCCCCGGCAAATGCGCCAAGCGCTGCCAGCGCCAGAAGCGATTTCTTCATGCTCGTTGATCTCCACTGTAAGAATTATTGGTGACGGCCCGGGGGAACCTCCTGTTGGTCTCCATCCCCCATGCGTCAAACTTCCTTGGAAGTTGCGAAGTACTGTAACAAACAACTTTTCGTTCACCATTCGGGCGCAACCCCCTTGTCTGGTTTTAGCAACTCAGGGTTTCTGAGTAGCGCTCCGCATCGATGCAAGGCGTGGCGCGGGATGCGGCGAATTAGAGGCAAGCTACAATGCGGGTAATCCCGATGCGGTCGCCGCGGGTCGCGCTGCCGCGTGTGCCCCACCATGAAGACCTCGGGAGCAAGAAGATCAATCCGCTTGCGCGACATGGACACCCTGATCAAAGAATTCGACGTGGCACTGCGGGCCATCGCCGGGGCAACCCGCTCCGCGCGCGCCAACCCGGCCGACCAGCTGGCGCCGGACACCGAACAGATGAGCGCCGAAGAGCGGCGCCACGTGGCCGGCCTGATGCGCATCAACCATGTCGGCGAGGTTTGCGCCCAGGCCCTGTACCAGGCGCAGAAACTGACCGCGCGCAACGCGACAGTGCGCGCGCAGATGGATGCGGCCGCGCGCGAAGAAGAAGACCACCTGGCCTGGTGCGCCGAGCGGCTGCGCGAGCTGGGCTCGCGCCCGAGCCTGCTCAACCCGCTGTGGTACGCGGGTGCGTTCGCGATCGGCTGGGTTGCGGGCCGGACGGGCGACAAGGTCAGCCTTGGCTTCGTGGCCGAGACCGAGCGCCAGGTCGAGCACCATCTCGGCGGCCACCTGGACCGCCTGCCTGAAGCGGACGGCCGCTCGCGCGCTATCCTCGAGCAGATGCGCGACGACGAGATCCGCCATGGCGCTGCCGCCCGCGATGCCGGCGGCATCCCGCTGCCCGCGCCGGTGCGTGCGCTGATGCGCGGCGCTTCTCGCGTGATGACCACCGCCGCCTACCGCATCTGAAGCGCGGCGGCAGCGCGCCCGGCCTCATGGCCGCTCGCTCGCGGTTGCCCGCCGGCCCTTGATTTTCCAGTGCTGGCGGGCGATTGTTGTATCCTTTCCCCGGGCTGCGTGATAGTCGTTCCCGCCGCCGCCGGCAGTTCTCCTCCCGCAGTTCTCAGGTGGTTTCTCTGCTTTCCTCCCTAACAT
Source organism: Cupriavidus phytohabitans (assembly GCF_000426345.1). Lineage (GTDB taxonomy): Bacteria > Pseudomonadota > Gammaproteobacteria > Burkholderiales > Burkholderiaceae > Cupriavidus. The sequence continues at coordinate 20,475 of NZ_AUFE01000028.1, forward strand.
CTTCATTTCATTAAGGATTCACTTTCACGGTGCGTGAGGTGTGCGCGCTAAGTCATTGTTCTGATTCGAAAAATCTCGTTTGCTGCTCTGCAACCAGCCTTGACCGCCCAAATTGCTTCCTCTAAAGTGGGAAATAGTGTGAGGAAGTGTATTTTTGTGTGAAATTGCGAACCGACCGTGGGATCATTTCGTCACAGTCGGAAACAGAGGGATTCACGCGATTGCCAGCTGCCAGGGGCCACCGGTAGCAGGCAGGGACCGGGAGCGAGCGTGTTTCAGGGAGCATCGGCGCTGTCGCTGGATGCCAAGGGGCGGATGTCCATTCCGTCCAGGCATCGCGAGGCGCTGCAACAGCAGGCTGAGGGCCGGGTGACGCTGACCAAGCACCCGGATGGCTGCCTGCTGCTGTTTCCGCGGCCCGAGTGGGAAACCTTCCGCACGCGCATTGCAGCGCTGCCGATGGATGCGCACTGGTGGAAGCGCATCTTCCTGGGCAACGCCGCCGACGTGGAAATGGACGGAGCAGGCCGGGTGCTGATCGCACCGGAGCTGCGCAGTGCCGCCATGCTCGACAAAGAGGTCATGCTGCTCGGCATGGGCAGTCATTTCGAAGTGTGGGATGCCGCGACCTACGCCGCCAAGGAACAGCAGGCGATGGCGCAAGGCATGCCCGAAGCATTGAAAAATTTCTCTTTCTGAAGAGGTCATGAGTCCTACCGGAACGCCGGCAACCCCCGCCCTGCGCCATCGCACCGTGCTGCTGGACGAGGCCGTGGACGCCCTGATCTGGCGCCCGGACGGCGTCTACGTGGACGGCACCTTCGGCAGGGGAGGGCACAGCCGGGCGGTACTGGCCCGGCTGGGGCCAGACGGGGCCCTGGTCGCGTTCGACAAGGACCCAGCAGCAATCGCAGAAGCGGGCACCATCGGGGATGCCCGCTTCTCCATTGAGCACGCCAGCTTTGCGGACATGGCAGAGCGCCTGGCCGGGCGCGGCCACGTGGCCGGCGTGCTGCTCGACCTGGGGATCAGCTCGCCCCAGATCGATGAGGCGGCGAGGGGGTTTTCCTTTCGTTTCGAGGGCCCGCTGGACATGCGCATGGACACCACGCGCGGCATTACCGCCGCGCAGTGGCTGGCGCAGGCGGATGAGCAGGACATTGCCAGGGTGATACGAGACTATGGGGAAGAACGGTTTGCTGTACAGATTGCAAAGGCGATTGTTGCTCGCCGGCGCGAACCCGGCGATGGCGGACCCATCGCCACTACTGCCGACCTTGCCGCGCTCGTGGCGAAAGCCGTCAAAACACGCGAGAAGGGCCAGGACCCTGCGACCCGCACCTTTCAGGCTCTACGGATTCACGTCAATCAAGAGCTTGAGGACCTCGAAAGAGGTCTGAAGGCGGCTTATGACCTGTTGCAGGTAGGGGGACGCCTGGTGGTGATCAGCTTCCATTCGCTGGAGGACCGCATCGTCAAGCGGTTCATGGCGGCGCACGCCCGTCCCCAGCAGGATGCCGACCCGGCCCTGCGCCGCGCGCCGCTGCGCGCGGCCGACCTGCCGCAGCCCACGCTGCGCCTGCTCGGACGCTCCAAGCCCGGCGCCGAAGAGATCGCCGCCAATCCGCGCGCGCGCTCGGCCGTGATGCGCGTGGCCGAGAAACTGGCTCCGGCCGGCGGAGGCGTGCGCGCATGAACCGCCTGACTTTCTTCCTTCTGGCCGCGCTGATCCTGTGCGCGCTCTCGCTGGTGAGCGCCCAGCACCAGGCGCGCACGCTGTTCGTGGCGCTGGAGCGGGCACAGTCGGAAGAACGCCAGCTCGACATCGACTGGGCGCGCCTGCAGTACCAGCAGAGCTCGCTCGGCAAGAGCGCGCGCATCGCCGATGCCGCGCGCGCGCAGCTGAAGATGGCACCGGCCAACCCCGGCAAGACCCAGTACCTGTCGGGCATCGTGCTGCCGCCGGCGCAGCCCGCGCCGGCCAGCGAGGCGGAGGCGCGCCAATGAGCATGGCCCGACCCAACCCGCCCGGCCGCAACGGCAACGGCACTCCGTCGCGCCCGCGCAGCGGCCAGTTCTCGGCCAGCCCGGTGCTGGGGCTGCGCCTGCCGATGTGGCGCTCCAAGCTGGTGGTGTTCCTGATGTTCGCGGCTTTTGTCGCGCTGGCGCTGCGCGCCGCATGGATCCAGGGCCCGGGCAACCAGTTCTACGAGGCCGAGGGCAAGAAGCGCTTCCAGCGCACGCTGGAACTGCCGGCCACGCGCGGCAAGATCCTGGACCGCAATGGCCTGGTGCTGGCCACCAGCCTGCCGGTCAAGGCGATCTGGGCGGTGCCCGAGGATGTGCCCAACCAGGTCGAGCTGGCCAAGATCCGCCAGCTGGCCAGGCTGCTCGGCATGTCGGAGAAGGACCTCGGCAAGAAGCTGTCGGAGGACAAGGGCTTTGTCTACCTGAAGCGCCAGGTGCTGCCCGACGTCGCCGACAAGATCGCCGCGCTCAAGATCGAGGGCATCCACCAGACCCGCGAGTACAAGCGCTTCTACCCGGAAGGGGAGGCGATGGCGCATATCGTGGGCTTCACCAATGTGGAAGACCGCGGGCAGGAAGGCGTGGAGCTGGCGCGCGAGACCGGCCTGGCCGGCCGCCCCGGCGCGCGCCAGGTGATCAAGGACCGCCTCGGCCGCGTGGTCGAGGATGTCGGCATCCTGAAGACTCCGCGCGACGGCGAAGACATCCAGCTGTCGATCGACGCCAAGATCCAGTACCTCGCCTACAACGAACTCAAGGCCGTGGTGGATAAGCACAAGGCCAAGGCCGCCAGCGCCGTGGTGCTCGACGCCCAGACCGGCGAGGTGCTGGCGCTGGCCAACTGGCCCACCTACAACCCCAATGACCGCACCCGGCTGTCCGGCGAGCAGCTGCGCAACCGCGTGTTGACCGACACCTTCGAACCCGGCTCGATGATGAAGCCGATCACCGTGGGGCTGGCGTTGCAGCTCAAGCGCGTGACGCCGTCGACGGTGATCACCACCACCGGCAAGTACCAGTTCGAAGGCGCCACCATCAGCGATACCCACAACTACGGCGCCCTCACCGTCAGCGGCGTGATCCAGAAATCGTCCAACATCGGCACGACCAAGATCGCGATGCTGATGAAGCCGCAGGAGATGTGGGATATGTACACCAGCATCGGCCTGGGCCAGGCGCCCAAGATCGGCTTCCCCGGCGCGGTGGCAGGGCGCGTGCGTCCGTTCAAGAGCTGGCGCCCGATCGAGCAGGCCACCATGTCGTACGGCTACGGCCTGTCGGTGTCGCTGTTCCAGATGGCGCATGCCTACACCATCTTCGCGCACGACGGGGAGCTGATCCCGGTCACCATGTTCCGCGCCAACGGTCCGGCCACCGGCGAGCGCATCCTGTCGCCGCAGGTGGCGCGCGACGTGCGCGCCATGATGGAAACCGTGACCGCGCCCGGCGGCACCGCGCCCGAGGCGCAGGTGATGGGCTATCGCGTCGGCGGCAAGACCGGCACCGCCTACAAGCACGAAGGCCGCGGCTATAACCGCAGCAAGTACCGCGCCTCGTTCATCGGCCTGGCGCCGATGTCCAACCCGCGCATCATCGTCGCCGTCAGCGTCGACGAGCCTACCGCCGGCAGCCACTACGGCGGCCTGGTGGCGGGCCCGGCGTTCGCCGCCATCACCGGCGGCACGCTGCGCGCACTGAATGTCCAGCCCGATTCGCCGATCCGCCAGCTGGTGGTCAGCGACAAGGTGCCGGAAAGCGAACCGTGGAGCGCGACCCAATGACGGCCAAGCCCCTGCTCCCGCTCGAGGTGACCACCCAGGCCAGCAACGCGCTGGCCTGGCTGCGTACCAACGTGGCCGCTTCGGCGCAGTTGACGGGCGATAGCCGCCGGCTGGCGCGCGGCGACGTGTTCTTTGCCTACGTGCTCGGCAACGAGCGCCTGGCCACAGACGGGCGGCCCTATGTCCAGCAGGCCATCGCGGCCGGCGCCGGTGCCATCGTCTATGAGGCTGAAGGCTTCGACTGGCCATTTGGCGACGTCGTGCCGCATCTGGCGGTCAGCAATCTGCATCAGCTGGCCGGCCCGATCGCTGCCGGCTGGCACGGGAATCCGGTGCGCGGCCTGGCCGTGACCGGGATCACCGGCACCAACGGCAAGACCTCGTGCAGCCAGTGGCTGGCGCGCGTGCTGCAGGCCGCTGGCACGCCCTGCGCGACCGTCGGCACGCTCGGCACAGGCTTCCCCGGCGCACTGCAGGCGACCGGCTTCACCACGCCCGACGCGGTGCAGCTGCAGGCCAGCCTGGCGGCGCTGCACGACGCCGGCGCGCGGGCCGTGGCGATGGAAGTGTCCTCGCACGGCCTGGAGCAGGAGCGCGTGGCCGGCACGCATTTCACGGTGGCGGTACTCACCAACCTGACGCAGGACCACCTCGACTACCACGGCTCGATGACCGAGTACGAGGCCGCCAAGGAGCGCCTGTTCCAGTGGGACGGCCTGCGCACCGCAGTGGTCAACCGCGACGACGCCATGGGCCAGCGGCTGCTGGTGGCGGACGCGGCCGCAATCGCCGCGCCGCACGTGATCGAATACGGCATCGACGGCCCCGGCGCTGCCACGGTGCGACGCCCGCGCGGCGAATGGCTGCGCGCCACCAACGTGCGCGCCACGCCCAACGGCACCGCTTTCCATATCGACGGCAGCTTCGGCAGCACCGAGATGGCCACGCCTATGATCGGCGCCTTCAACGTCAGCAACCTGCTGGCGGTGCTGGGCGCGGCGCTGGCCAACGGCGTGGCATGGAATGCGGCGCTGGCGGCGCTGCGCGCGCTGACGCCGGTCGAGGGCCGCATGGAATTGTTCGGCGCCAACGGTGGCGATGCCGGGCTGGGCCCGCTTGCGGTGGTCGACTACGCTCACACCCCTGACGCGCTGGAACAGACGCTGGCCGCGCTGCGCCCGGTGGCGCGGGCGCGTAATGGCCGCCTGTGGTGCGTGTTCGGCTGCGGCGGCGATCGCGACCCGATCAAGCGCCCGCTGATGGGCGCGGTGGCCGAACGCCTGGCCGACGAGGTCATCCTCACCAGCGACAACCCGCGCAGCGAGGACCCGCAGGAAATCCTGGACGCGATCGCCGACGGCATGGCCGACCGCGCGCGCGGCCGCCAGATCGAGGACCGCGCCGCCGCCATCCTTTACGCCATCCGGCACGCGGCTTCGGCCGACGTGGTGCTGGTGGCAGGCAAGGGCCACGAGGCCACCCAGGAGATCCAGGGGCGCAAGCGCCCGTTCTCCGACCGCGAGCATGTCCGCCTGGCGCTAGCCACCCGTGGAGTATCGGCATGAGCCAGACCACCATGACCACCTTGCAGGACGCCGCCGGCTGGATTGCCGGCGCGCGCGTTTCCGGCGACGGCGCCGTTGCGTTCTCGCGCGTGCAGACCGACAGCCGCACCGTCGAGCCCGGCGACCTGTTCGTCGCGCTGAAGGGCGAGCGCTTCGATGCGCATGACTTCATCGCCGACGTGGTGGCCAAAGGCGCCGCGGCCGTGCTGGTGAGCCGTGAAGTCGATGCTGGCGTGCCGGCCATTGTCGCCCCCGACACCCGCATCGCGCTGGGCGAGCTGGGTGCCGGCTGGCGCCGCCGGTTCACGCTGCCCGCGGTGGCGGTGACCGGCAGCAACGGCAAGACCACGGTCAAGGAAATGATCGCGGCGATCTTCGCTGCGGCGGTGGGTGAAGACCAGCGCCTGGCCACCGGTGGCAACCTGAATAACGACATCGGCCTGCCGCTGACGGTGCTGCGCCTGCGCGCCACGCACAAGCTGGCAGTGCTGGAGCTCGGCATGAACCATCCGGGCGAGACCGTCTACCTGGCCGGCATCGCCCAGCCCACCGTGGCGGTCATCACCAACGCGCAGCGCGAGCACCAGGAATTCATGGTCAGCGTGGAAGCCGTGGCGCACGAGCACGCGGCCGCGATCGCGGCGCTGCCGGCGGACGGCGTGGCGGTATTCCCGCTCGACGAGGAAAGCGGCGGTGCCTATGCACCGGTCTGGCGCGAGGCCGCCGGTGCGCGCCGGGCGCTGTCGTTCGGCACCTCGCAGCGCGCGGACGTGCACGCCACCATGGCATTGGTCGACGGCGTGCAGGTAATGCAGGTGCGCGCGCCGGGCCATGCGTTTGAAGTCAGGCTTGCGCTGCTGGGCGAGCACAACGTGCGCAACGCGCTCGCGGCGATCGCCTGCGCGCTGGCCGCGGGCGTGCACGTGCCGGCGATCCAGGCGGGGCTGGCCGGCTTCCAGGCGGTCAAGGGCCGGCTGCAGGTGAAGTACACGCCGGGCGGCACGGTGGTCATCGACGACACCTACAACGCCAACCCCGATTCCATGCGCGCCGCCATCGACGTGCTGGCCGGTTTTGCCGCGCCGCGCATGCTGGTGCTGGGCGACATGGGCGAGGTCGGCAACCAGGGGCCGGCGTTCCACGAAGAGATCGGCGCCTACGCGCAGGCGCGCGGCGTCGACGCGCTGTGGGCCGCCGGCGAACTGGCCGTGCACGCGGTGCGCGCGTTCGGCGCCAACGGCCGCCATTTCGGCAGCGTGGAAGACCTGGCAAAGGCCTTGGAGGAAGACAGCGGGGGCATGGTGGCGCAAGCGGGCGCCGTGCTGGTGAAGGGATCGCGCTTCATGCGCATGGAACGGATCGTCGCTGCGCTGGTCGCAGACACTTCCGCACATTAACGAAGACAACACGATGTTATTGGCTCTGGCCCAGTGGCTGCAAAACGACTACAGCTTCCTCCGGGTCGTCAACTACCTGACATTCCGCGCGGTGATGGCAAACCTCACCGCGCTGCTGATCGGCCTGACGTTTGGTCCGTGGGTGATCCGCAAGCTGACCGAACTGAAGGTCGGCCAGGCGGTGCGCACCATCGGCCCGCAGACGCACCTGGTCAAGTCCGGCACGCCGACCATGGGCGGCGTGCTGGTGCTGGTGTCGATCGCCGTCTCGACACTGCTGTGGTGCGATTGGGGCAACCGCTTTATCTGGGTGGTGATGCTGGTCACCTTCGGCTATGGCGCCATCGGCTGGGTCGACGACTACCGCAAGGTGGTCTATCGGGACCCGCGCGGCATGTCGAGCCGCGAAAAGTTTTTCTGGCAGACGCTGATCGGCCTTGTGGCCGCGGTCTACCTGGCGTTCTCGGTGTCCGAAAGCAGCAATGTGCGGGTCTGGGAGCTGTTCCTGAACTGGGTCGAGGGCGGGCTGTCGCTCGACATGCCGTACAAGTCCAACCTGATCGTGCCTTTCTTCAAGGAGATCAGCTACCCGCTGGGCGTAGCCGGCTTCATCGTGCTGACCTACCTGGTGATCGTGGGCTCGAGCAACGCCGTGAACCTGACCGATGGCCTGGACGGCCTGGTGATCATGCCGGTGGTGCTGGTCGGCGGCGGGCTGGGCGTGTTTGCCTACGTGATGGGCAACGCGGTCTACAGCAAGTACCTGCTGTTCCCGCATATCCCGGGCGCGGGGGAACTGCTGATCTTCTGTTCCGCGCTGGGTGGGGCAGGGCTGGCCTTCCTCTGGTTCAACGCGCACCCGGCACAGGTGTTCATGGGCGACGTGGGCGCCCTGGCGCTGGGCGGCGCGCTGGGCACGATCGCGGTGATCGTGCGCCAGGAGATCGTGCTGTTCGTGATGGGCGGCATCTTCGTGGTGGAAACGCTGTCCGTGATGGCGCAGGTCACATGGTTCAAGATCACCAAGCGCCGTTTTGGCGAGGGCAGGCGGCTGTTTCGGATGGCGCCGCTGCACCACCATTTCGAGCTGGGCGGCTGGAAGGAAACGCAGGTCACGGTGCGCTTCTGGATCATCACCATGTTGCTGGTGCTGATCGGGTTGTCGACGCTGAAGCTGCGTTAATGGTTGTGCCGATGGCGATGGCCGCGGCGCTTTCTAAATAGAAACAGGAAACCAAAGGCAGGAAATCGAAGTGTTTGGCGAGCTGCAGAAACCTCATGTGCTGGTACTTGGCCTCGGCGAATCGGGGCTGGCCATGGCGCGCTGGTGTGGCCTGAACGGCTGCGCGGTGCGCGTGGCCGACACGCGCGAGGCGCCCGCCAACCTTGTCTTCCTGCAGGCCGAGCTGACTTCGGCCGAGTTCGTGGGCGGCCCGTTCGCGGAAAGCCTGCTCGACGATATCGGCCTGGTGGCGATCAGCCCCGGCTTGTCGCCGCTGGACGCCGGCACCGGTGCCTTGCTGGCCGCCGCGCAGGCGCGCGGCATTCCGGTGTGGGGCGAGATCGAGCTGTTCGTGCGCGCGCTCAGGCACCTCGAAGCCGAATCCGGCTACGCGCCGAAGCTGCTCGCGATCACCGGCACCAATGGCAAGACCACCACCACGGCGCTGACGGGCCGGCTGGTCGAGCGCGCCGGCAAGACCGTGGCGGTGGCGGGCAATATCAGCCCGTCGGCGCTGGACAAGCTGTCGGCATGCATCGCCTCGGCCACGCTGCCGGAGGTGTGGGTGCTGGAACTCTCCAGCTTCCAGCTGGAGACCACGCATACGCTGGCCCCGGATGCGGCCACCGTGCTCAACGTGAGCCAGGACCATCTCGACTGGCACGGCTCGATGGAAGCCTACGCCGCATCCAAGGCGCGCATCTTCGGGCCCGCCGGCAGCGAGTGCGTGCAGGTGCTGAACCGCAATGACAAGCTGACGCTGGACATGGCGCGGGCGGGCCGCAAGCCGGTGACCTTCGGCATCGACCTGCCGGAAGTGCCGGGCAGCTTCGGCATCCTGCGCGAGGGCGGCATGCCCTGGCTGGTGCTGGCCGAACCCGATTCGGAAGCGGAAGGGGAGGGCAAGCCGCGCCGCCGCAAGGCCGCCGAAGCTTCCGAGGAAGCCGTGCCGGTGCGCCACAAGCGCCTGATGCCGGCCGACGCGCTGCATATCCGCGGCATGCACAACGCCACCAATGCCATGGCGGCGCTGGCGCTGTGCCGTGCCATCGACCTGCCGATGAACGCCTTGCTGCACGGACTGCGCGAGTACCGCGGCGAGCCGCACCGCGTGGAGTGGGTGGCCACCATCGATGACGTCGAGTATTTCGACGACAGCAAGGGCACCAATGTCGGCGCAACCGTGGCCGCGCTGTCCGGGCTGGACAAGCGCGTGGTGCTGATCGCCGGCGGCGAAGGCAAGGGCCAGGACTTCTCGCCGCTGGCCGCGCCGGTGGCGCAATACGCGCGCGCAGTCGTGCTGATCGGCCGCGCTGCCGCCGAGTTGCGCGATGCGTTGCAGGGCAGCGGCGCCAGCCTGGCCGATGCCGCCACGCTGGAAGAAGCCGTGGCCAAGGCCACGGAACTGGCCGAACGCGGTGACGTCGTGCTGCTGTCGCCGGCCTGCGCCAGCCTCGACATGTTCCGCAACTACGTGCACCGCGCCGAGGTATTCCGCGCCGCGGTGGAAGAACTGGCCCTGTCCCGGGGGATCCTGCCATGAGCGACGCGCAGGTCAAGCGCAGCGGGTTTATCGGCGCCACCATCGGCAATGCCTGGGGTGGCCTGCGTGACGCGGTATCGGGCGTCAAGCCCACGCGCTCGCGCATGATGGAGTACGACCAGCCGCTGCTGTGGGTCGCGATCATGCTGCTCGCGCTCGGCCTGGTGATGGTCTTTTCGGCCTCGATCGCGCTGCCGGATTCGCCGCGCTACGCCAACTACCGCGAAAGCCATTTCCTGATGCGGCATGCGTTTGCGCTGTTTATCGGGCTCTCGGTCGGGCTGGTGGCGTTCCAGGTGCCGGTGAAGGTATGGGACCGCTATGCGCCCAAGCTCTTTGTCGTCGCGCTGATCCTGCTGGTGATCGTGCTGGTGCCGTTCGTCGGCAAGGGCGTGAACGGGGCGCGCCGCTGGATCCCGCTGGGCGTGATGAATTTCCAGCCGTCCGAGCTGATGAAGCTGGCGGTGGTGCTGTATGCCGCCAACTACACCGTGCGCAAGCAGGAGTGGATGCAGACCGTGGCCAAGGGCTTCCTGCCGATGGGCGTGGCGGTGGTGGTGGTCGGCATGCTGCTGCTGCTCGAGCCCGACATGGGCGCGTTCCTGGTGATCGCGGCGGTGGCGATGGGCATCCTGTTCCTGGGCGGCATCAACGGCAAGCTGTTCGCCGGGCTGGTCGGCGTGGCAGTGGGCGCGTTCGCGCTGCTGATCACGGCGTCGCCGTGGCGGCGCGAGCGGATCTTTGCCTACCTGAACCCGTGGGAAGAGAGCAACGCGCTGGGCAAGGCCTACCAGCTGACGCACTCGCTGATCGCCTTCGGACGCGGCGAGTGGACTGGAGTCGGGCTGGGCGGCAGCATCGAGAAGCTGCATTACCTGCCCGAGGCGCATACCGACTTCATCCTCGCGGTGATCGGCGAGGAATTCGGCTTTGTCGGCGTGCTGGTGGTGATCGTGCTCTTCTACTGGCTGGTGCGGCGCGCCTTCAATATCGGCCGCATCGCGCTGCAGCTCGACCGCACCTTTGCCGGCCTGGTGGCCAAGGGCATCGGTGTGTGGATCGGCTGGCAGACCTTCATCAACATGGGCGTGAACCTGGGCCTGCTGCCGACCAAGGGGCTGACGCTGCCGCTGGTGAGCTATGGCGGGTCGGGGATTCTGATGAACTGCGTGGCGTTGGCGATCCTGCTGCGTATCGATTATGAAAATCGCGTGCTGATGCGTGGAGGGAAGGTATGACGCAGCCACGCACCCTGCTCGTGATGGCCGGCGGCACCGGGGGACATGTGTTCCCGGGGCTGGCGGTCGCGCATGCGTTGCGCGAGCAGGGCTGGAACATCGTCTGGCTGGGCAACCGCACCGGCATGGAAGCCACGCTGGTGCCCAAACACGATATCCCGATGGAATTCATCCAGTTCGGCGGGCTGCGTGGCAAGGGGCTGGTGACCAAGTTCCTGCTGCCGCTGAGCCTGCTGCGCGCATTCTGGCAGAGCATCGGCGCGCTGCGCCGGGTAAAGCCGAACGTGGTGCTGGGCATGGGCGGGTATATCACCTTCCCGGCTGGCATGATGGCCTCGCTGCTGGGCCGCCCCCTGGTGCTGCACGAGCAGAACTCGATCGCCGGCCTGGCCAACAAGGTGCTGGCCAAGGTGGCCGACCGCGTGCTGTGCGCGTTCCCGGACACGCTGCCCGGCGGCGAATGGATCGGCAACCCGGTGCGCGAGGAACTGGCGCACCTGGATGCGCCCGAGTCCCGTTACGACCAGCGTACCGGTCCGCTGCGCATCCTGGTGGTGGGCGGCAGCCTGGGTGCCGCGGCGCTGAACGAGGTGGTGCCGAAGGCGATCGCGCTGTTGCCGGAAAGCGAGCGTCCGGTGGTGACGCACCAGGCCGGTGCCAAACAGATCGACACGCTGCGCGCCAACTACGCGGCGGCGCAGGTGCCGGCGCAGACCCTGCCGTTCATCGACGACATGGCGCGTGCCTATGCCGATGCCGACCTGGTGATCTGCCGCGCCGGCGCAATGACGGTGTCGGAAGTGGCCGCGGCGGGCGTGGCGGCGCTGTTCGTGCCGTTCCCGCATGCCGTGGACGACCACCAGACCACCAACGCAAAGTTTTTGTCCAGCCAGGGCGCGGCCCTGCTGGTGCAGCAAGACGACCTGACGGCCGAGGGCCTGGCGCAAACCATCGCCAGCCTGACCCGGCCGCAGCTGAAAGACATGGCGCGCCTGGCGCGCGGACTGGCCAAGCCTGAGGCAACCCGGCGCGTCGCCGAGGTGTGCAGCCAGCTGGCCAGGGACTGAAATGAGCGAAGCAGCAATCCAATGAAGCATATCGTCAAAAACATCCACTTCGTGGGCATCGGCGGGGCCGGCATGAGCGGCATCGCCGAGGTCCTGCTGAACCTGGGCTACAAGGTCTCGGGTTCCGACGTGGGCAGCAATGCCGCCACGCGGCGCCTGGCGTCGCTGGGCGCAACGGTCATGCACGGGCATGACGCGGCCAACGTGACCGGCGCCAATGCCGTGGTGGTGTCGACCGCGGTCAGCGGCGACAACCCCGAGGTGCTGGCCGCTCGCAGCAAGCGCATCCCGGTGGTGCCGCGCGCGGTGATGCTGGCCGAACTGATGCGCCTGAAGCAGGGCGTGGCCATCGCCGGTACGCACGGCAAGACCACCACCACCAGCCTGGTGGCATCGGTGCTGGCAGAGGGCGGGCTGGACCCGACCTTCGTCATTGGCGGCCGGCTCAACTCCGCGGGCGCCAACGCGCGCCTGGGCACCGGCGACTTCATCGTGGCCGAGGCGGATGAGTCCGACGCGTCGTTCCTGAACCTGTTCCCGGTCATCGAGGTCATCACCAATATCGATGCCGACCACATGGACACCTACGGGCACGATTTCGCCCGGCTCAAGCAGGCGTTCATCGAATTCACGCAGCGCCTGCCGTTCTACGGCATCGCCGTGCTGTGCGTGGACGATCCCAACGTGCGCGAGATCCTGCCGCTAGTGTCCAAGCCGGTGGTGCGCTACGGGTTTGCCGAAGACGCGCAGATCCGCGCGGTGGACGCGCGCGCGGTCGATGGGCAGATGCACTTCACCGTGATGCGCCAGCTCAACGGCCATACCGAGCCGCCGCTGGACATCGTGCTGAACCTGCCCGGCATGCACAACGTGCAGAACGCGCTGGCGGCGATCGCCATTGCCACCGAGCTGGAAGTGCCGGACGCCGCCATCGTCAAGGCGCTGCGCGAGTTCCACGGCGTGGGCCGCCGCTTCCAGCGCTACGGCGAAGTGGCCACCACCGACGGTGCCGGCACCTTCACGCTGGTGGACGACTACGGCCACCACCCGGTGGAAATGGCTGCCACGCTGGCCGCGGCGCGCGGCGCGTTCCCGGGCCGCCGCCTGGTGCTGGCGTTCCAGCCGCACCGATTCACTCGTACGCGGGATTGCTTTGAGGACTTCGTCAAAGTGCTGGGCACCGTCGATGCCCTGCTGCTGTCCGAGGTCTATGCCGCCGGCGAGACCCCGATCGTGGCCGCCGACGGCCGTGCGCTGACCCGCGCGTTGCGCGTGGCCGGCAAGGTAGAACCTGTTTTCGTGGAGCAGATGGAAGAGATGCCGCAGGCCATCCTGAATGCTGTCCGGCCCGGCGACGTGGTCGTGACGATGGGCGCCGGCTCGATCGGCGGCGTGCCGGGGCAACTGGTGTCATACCAGCAGACGCAACAGTCGGGAGGCCAGCAATGAGCTTCGTCGCCCATCCCAATATCGATCCCAAGTCGCTGGGCAAGGTCGGCGTGCTGTTCGGCGGCCGTTCCGCCGAGCGCGAGATCTCGCTGATGTCGGGCAACGGCGTGCTGGCCGCGCTGCAGTCGCGCGGCGTCGACGCGCATGGCTTCGATCCCGGCCTGCAAAGCGTAGCCGAGCTTGCCGCGGCCAAATTCGACCGCGTCTTTATCGCGCTGCACGGCCGCTACGGCGAAGACGGCACCATCCAGGGCCTGCTGGAACAGCTGGGCGTGCCCTACACCGGCAGCGGCGTGCTGGCGTCGGCGCTGGCGATGGACAAGCAGGCCACCAAGCGCCTGTGGACCACCCATGACCTGCCCACGCCGCGCTTCGCCATGCTGCACGCCGACTCGGATTTCGACGCGGTGGTTGCCGACCTGGGCCTGCCGCTGATCGTCAAGCCGGCGCGCGAAGGCTCGTCGATCGGCCTGACCAAGGTGACGGCGGCCGACCAGATGCGCGAGGCGTTCGAGAAAGCCGAGGCGCTGGACAACGACGTCATCGCCGAGACCTTCATCGACGGCGCCGAGCTGACCTGCCCGATCGTGGGCGAGGGCGACACCGCCGAAGCGCTGCCGGTGATCCGCATCGTCGCGCCCGAAGCCAACTACGACTATCAAAATAAATATTTTACTGACGATACCCAATACTTGTGTCCGTCAGGGCTGGACCCCGAAATCGAGAAGGAAGTCCAGGCGCTGGCGGTGCAGTCCTACCGCGTGCTGGGCTGCCGCGGCTGGGCGCGCGCCGACGTGATGCTGCGCGCCGACGGCAAGCCTTTCCTGCTCGAGATGAATACCTCGCCAGGCATGACCGGCCACTCGCTGGTGCCGATGGCGGCGCGCGCGGTCGGCATCAGCTACGAGGACTTCGTGCTGCAGGTGGTGGCCGCCGCGACGCTGGACCTGCACCCGAACGAGCACTGGAAGCCCGAATAACCGAGAACCCGCCTGGACCATGTGGCATAACGCACGCCTGCTCAACCTGATCGCCACCACGCTGTACGCCGTGGTGGCGTTGATGGCGCTCGCGGCCGGCCTGCTGTGGCTGGCGCAGCGGCCGGTGTTTGCCATCACCCACGTGGAGATCGCGCCGATGGACGGCGGCGCGCTGCGCCACGTGAACGCCCCCAGCGTGCGTGCCAGCGCGCTGGGCAAGCTGTCGGGCAACTTCTTCACGCTCGACCTGACCGCGGCACGGCAGGCGTTCGAGTCGGTGCCGTGGGTGCGGCGCGCCAGCGTGCGGCGCGAGTGGCCCAACGGCCTGGCCGTGGAGGTCGAGGAGCACGAGGCGCTGGGGACGTGGGGCTCGCCGGAGAGCGGGCGCCTGCTCAATACCTACGGCGAGATCTTCGTGGCCAACACCGCCGAGGCGGAAGAAGACGCACAGCTGCTGGCGCTTGACGGGCCGCCGGACAGCGAGGGCGACGTGATCGAGAAGCTCGAGGTCATGCGCCAGTGGTTCAAGCCATTGCATACCGAGCCGCTGGCGGTGACGCTGTCGGGCCGCTATGCCTGGCGGGCCAGGCTGTCCAACGGCATGGTGGTCGAGCTTGGCCGCGAGCAGAACGATGAAGACCGCGCTGCAATGGACAAGCGGGTCAGGCGGTTCGTCGCTGCGTGGCCGCAGGTCACCGAGCAGTGGGGCAAGCAGATCGACTACGCCGACCTGCGTTATCCCAACGGCTTTGCCATCCGTGCCGCCAACGCCCGCTTCCTGACCGAGGCGCAGATCGCCGCGGCGGTGCGGGCCGAGAAGGCGGAGCGGGCAGCGAAGGCGGCCCGGGCTACGCAGGCGGCAGCAGCGGTTTCCGGTACTTCCAACAACAATCCGACGCGACTGAAGAGCAAGAACGCGGAGAAAACCCGATGAGCAAGGAATACAAGGACCTGTTGGTCGGTCTCGATATCGGCACCTCGAAGGTGGCGGCGGTGGTCGCAGAACTGCGCCCCGACGGCAGCTACGAGGTGATCGGGATGGGCCAGTCGGAGTCCAAGGGTCTGAAGAAAGGGGTCGTGGTCAATATCGAGGCCACCGTGCAGTCGATCCAGAAAGCACTGGAAGAGGCTGAGCTGATGGCCGACTGCAAGATCTCGGAGGTCTTTACCGGCATTGCCGGCAGCCATATCCGCAGCTTCAACTCCAGCGGCATGGTGGCGATCAAGGACAAGGAGGTCACGCAGACCGACGTGGCGCGCGTGATCGAGACCGCCAAGGCGGTCAATATCCCGACCGACCAGCAGATCCTGCACATCCTGACGCAGGAATTCATCATCGACGGCCAGGAAGACGTGCGCGAGCCCATCGGCATGAGCGGCATCCGCCTGGAAGTGAAGGTGCATATCGTCACCGGCGCCGTCAGCGCCGCGCAGAACATCGTCAAGTGCGTGCGCCGCTGCGGCCTGGAAGTGCATGACCTGATCCTGCAGCCGCTGGCGTCGAGCCTGGCGGTGCTGACCGAGGACGAGAAGGAACTGGGCGTGGTGCTGGTCGACATCGGCGGCGGCACCACCGACATCGCCATCTTCAGCGAAGGCGCGATCCGCCATACGGCCGTGATCCCCATCGCCGGCGACCAGATCACCAACGACATCGCCATGGCGCTGCGTACGCCGACGCCGGACGCCGAGGACATCAAGATCCAGTACGGCATCGCCAAGCAGGCCATCGCCGATCCGGAAGACATGATCGAGGTGCCGGGCGTGGGCGATCGCGGCACGCGCACGCTCAGCCGCCAGGCGCTGGCCGCGGTGATCGAGCCGCGCATCGAAGAGCTGTACTCGCTGGTGCACCAGGTGGTGCGCGAGTCGGGCTACGAAGAGCTGCTGTCGTCCGGCGTGGTCATCACCGGCGGTACCGCGATGATGCCGGGCATGGTCGAGCTGGGCGAGGACATCTTCCTCAAGCCCGTGCGCGTGGGCGTGCCGGAGTATCGCGGCAACCTGCACGAGGTGGTGAAGAGCCCGCGCTATGCGACGGTGATGGGCCTGCTGCTGGAAGGCCGCGTGCAACGGATGCGCGGGCGCAAGGTCGCGGTGCAGAGCGGGTCGGTCAAGCAGGTGTGGACCCGCATGAAGGAATGGTTCGTCGGCAATTTCTGATCGATGTTCCGATCGACGCGGAAATTACCGGGCTGAAGATGCAACGGCGCGCGAATGGCTTTGTCTACCGGACATGCGTTGGCGCGTTGAGTGAAGTTTATTGGTTCTTTTCTTAATGGTTTCTTGTTCAGAAACCAGGGGTTGCGGCGGGGAGGCTGCATCGTCTGGGGACTGATTCTTCTCGGAGGCAGTGATGGACTTTGACATGATCGAAACGGAAGTGATGGACGGCACCATCATCAAGGTGGTCGGCGTGGGCGGCGCGGGCGGCAATGCCGTGCAGCACATGATCAGCCGCGGCGTGCAAGGCGTCGAATTCATCTGCATGAACACCGACGCCCAGGCGCTCA
Source organism: Cupriavidus phytohabitans (assembly GCF_000426345.1). GTDB lineage: Bacteria > Pseudomonadota > Gammaproteobacteria > Burkholderiales > Burkholderiaceae > Cupriavidus. The sequence goes on from NZ_AUFE01000028.1 coordinate 37,258, forward strand.
AGCGTTCCAGCGCTTCGCGCGTGCTGCAACTCGGCAATACGGGCCTGGGCGCCGGCGCCAAGCCGGAAGTCGGCCGCGGTTGTGCCGATCAGGCCCGCGAGCAGATCGCCGACGCGCTGCGCGGCGCGCACATGGTCTTCATCACTGCCGGCATGGGCGGCGGCACCGGCACCGGTGCTGCGCCGATCGTGGCGCAGGTTGCCAAGGAAATGGGCATCCTGACCGTGGGCGTGGTCAGCAAGCCGTTCGACTTCGAAGGCGCGCGCCGCGCCAAGGTGGCCGAGCATGGCTCCAGCGAGCTGGAGTCGAGCGTCGATTCGCTGATCGTGGTGCTGAACGAAAAGCTGTTCGAAGTGATGGGCGACGACGCCGAGATGGACGCATGCTTCCAGTGCGCCGACGACGTGCTGCACAACGCGGTGGCCGGCATTGCCGAGATCATCAATGTTGACGGCCTGGTGAACGTCGACTTCGAAGACGTGAAGACGGTGATGGGCGAGCAGGGCAAGGCCATGATGGGGACGGCCACGGTGTCGGGCGTGGATCGCGCCCGCCTGGCGGCCGAGCAGGCCGTTGCCAGCCCGCTGCTGGAAGGCGTGGACCTGTCCGGCGCGCGCGGCGTGCTGGTCAATATCACCGCCAGCCGTTCGCTGAAGCTGTCGGAAACCAAGGAAGTCATGAACACCATCCGCAGCTATGCCGCGGAAGATGCAACCGTGATTTTCGGTACGGTGTACGACGATTCGATGAGCGATGCGCTGCGCGTGACCGTGGTCGCGACCGGCCTGGGCCGCTCGGCCAAGAAGCAGCAGCCGATGACACTGCTGAAGACCGGCACGGACAACATGCCGGTGCAGATGATGGCCAACATGGCCGCCACCGCCGCGCAGCACAGCTCGCCGGACTACAGCAACCTGGAGACGCCGGCGGTGTGGCGCAGCTCGCGCGAGTCGGCGTCTGCCCACGTGGCGGCGCTGCAGGAGAAGGGTGTGGACACGTACGATATTCCGGCCTTCCTGCGCAAGCAGGCAGACTGAGCGCCGGACGGCGCGGCATCGGTGCCTCCACCGGCCGGCTGACGGATCGCGTCGCCTTGTCGCGATGCACGCGCGCTCCCTATCCGCGCGTGCCTTGCATGGACTGACGTGACCCGGCAGGCCGGCCGGCGGCGCCGCGCCGCCTGCCGCAACGGCGCATCGTCCGCCACAACCCGCATCCCGTCGCCGGGCAGGGCGTGCCGCTGGCCGCCTCCCCGGACTGGTTTCCCGCCTTCCCGGTCGGGATGTCTCGCCGTCCGCGCGGCGCACCCACAAGGTGCGTCGCGCGGACGTCTTTGTAGCAAGGTGTATCGAATGCGACCGGATGTGACCCGGCTTTTGCATCGCCGGCGCGGCGCCTATGATCTTGGGGTTGCCCGCGGTACGAGACATTGTCCGGAACGCTGTCCGGATCGTTGAACCGGCACGCTGCCGCGCCGCTGCGGCGCAGCCGGCCGCCATCCGTCCTATCCTTCAGACAACCCAGAGACTTCGCCCCATGATTACCGTCGGTTCCCGCGTCCCGGACGCCACCCTGCAGGAATTCATCGAAACCGAAAGCGAGGGCTGCTCGCTCGGCCCCAACGCCTTCCGCGTCGCCGACCTGGTGCGCGGGCGCAAGATCGTGGTGTTCGGACTGCCGGGCGCGTTCACGCCGACCTGCTCGGCCAAGCATGTGCCGGGCTTCGTGACACATGCCGCGGACCTGCGCGCCGCCGGCGTCGATGAAGTGTGGTGCGTGTCGGTCAACGACGCCTTCGTCATGGGCGCGTGGGGCCGCGAACAGCAGGTTGCCGGCAAGGTGCGCATGATGGCCGACGGCAGCGCCGAATGGACCCGTGCGCTGGGCCTGGACCAGGACCTCGGTGCGCGTGGCATGGGCGTGCGCTCCAAGCGCTATGCCATGGTGATCGACGATGGTGTGGTGGCCCGGCTCGATGTGGAGGCGCCCGGCGAATTCCGCGTCAGCAGCGCCGAGGCCGTGCTGGCTGCGTTGCGCGGCTGACACAGTCATCCGGGTAAACGTGGATAATTCGCAACATCTTGATGCGGTGTTAACAGCCGGAAACAAAACCCGGCTGCACCACCTTCCGGGTGGTGGTAAAATCGCTTTATCAAAAAAAGCACCACGATAGATTTTTATAATAGTTGAGGCTGTCATGCTCAAACAGCGCACGATCAAATCCCTGGTGAAGACGGTAGGCATCGGCCTGCACTCGGGCCGCAAGGTCACGTTGACCCTGCGGCCCGCGGCGGCCGACACCGGCATTGTCTTTACCCGCGTCGACCTGCCCGAGGCCGTCGAGATTCCCGTGGCCGCTTCGGCCATCGGCGACACGCGCCTGGCGTCGGTGCTGCAGAAGGATGGCGCGCGTGTTTCGACCGTCGAGCACCTGATGTCGGCGTGTGCCGGCCTCGGCATCGACAACCTCTATGTCGATGTCGACGCCGAGGAAATCCCGATCATGGACGGCAGCGCCGCGTCCTTCGTGTTCCTGCTGCAGTCGGCCGGCATTGAAGAACAGAACGCGCTGAAGACCTTTATCCGCGTCAAGAAACCGGTGGAAGTGCGCGAGGGCGACAAGTTCGCGCGGCTGGAGCCGTTCTTCGGCTTCAAGCTGGCGTTCACCATCGACTTCCGTCATCCGGCTGTCGACAAGACTGGCCAGACCTTCTCGATCGACTTTGGCGACACCAGCTACGTGCGCGAGATCGCCCGGGCCCGCACCTTCGGCTTTGCCCATGAGGTGGAGGCGCTGCGCGAGATGGGCCTGGCGCGCGGCGGCAGCCTGGACAACGCTATCGTGCTGGACGAGCACCGCATGCTGAACAACGAGGAACTGCGCTATGGCGACGAATTCGTGCGCCACAAGATCCTCGATGCCATCGGCGACCTGTATGTGGTCGGCCACCCGCTGATCGGGTCCTATGTAGCGCACAAGTCGGGCCACGGCCTGAACAACCAGCTGCTGCGCGCGCTGCTGGCGGACCAGGAGGCCTATGAACTGGTCACCTTCGACCGCGTCGAGGAAGCGCCCGCCGCCTTCCTGCCGCAGGCGCAGCCGGCTTTTGCCTAGAACCGCGCCACTGCCCGCCACGCAACGAAAAGCCGACCCGAGGGTCGGCTTTCTTGTTTGTCCGGAATTTCTGCCGGCCGCTCAGCGGTGATGCGAGAGCAGCGTCTTGAGCGCATCGCGCAGCGGCGAGTCCGGCAGCGTGCGCGCGAGCTGGTCCAGGCTGGCGAGGCCGGTTGGCGTCATCTGCCCGCTGGTGCGCTTGCGCTCGACCGGACCAGCGTCCCAGTCCGAGTGACGCTGCACCTCGGGCTGCACCCGCACCCGGATCGCGGTGATCTGCGAGCCGCGCTGCTGCAGCCGTCCCAGCAGCGTCGGCACCACCTGCCGCACCCGCGCCGCGGCCGCGCCATGTGCCGCCAGCAACAGCAGCACCTGGCCGTTCGGGTCGACGGCGTCCCGCTTGACGCCGGCCACGGCGATGCCGGCGCGCATGCCGGGGGGCAGCAGCGACAGCACTTCGGCCTCCAGCACGGACAGCTGGCGCGCGGTCTGCATCAGCCCGGAAACCGGGCCGGACTTGGCCAGCCAGTCGTTGAGCGGCTTGGCGGCAGCAGTCTGCAGGGCGTGATGGGTGAAGCGGCGCATGGCTGCATTCTAGCAAGGGGCGGCGGGGCTGCCCGGGGCGGTGCGGATTGAAGCTGCCGCACCCGCCCCAAACTGCAGCAGACAGAGGGGGCCGGGGTCGGCCCGCGTTGGCCGGTGCCTGGTCGGCAGCCTTGCACGGCAAGGGCCGGCGCGTTCCGGCCGTGACCCCGGCACATGATAAACTCGGCGTTTCGCGCCAATCTATCCATTCCTCGCCCGGCCGCCGGTGCAGCCCGCTTACCAGGGGCGTCAGCCCGGTCCCGCGCAGGTGAAAGCAATCGATGATCACGGGCCTTCTCAAGAAAGTCTTCGGCAGCCGCAATGAGCGGCTGATCAAACAATATCGCCGCACGGTGGCGCAGATCAATGCGCTGGAGCCGAAGTTCGAGCAGCTCTCGGACGACGACCTGCGTGGCATGACCGAGACCTTCCGGCAGCGCCATGCCGGCGGCGAGTCGCTCGAAGCGCTGCTGCCCGAGGCTTTCGCCGTATGCCGCGAGGCCAGCAAGCGCGTCATGAAGATGCGCCACTTCGACGTGCAGCTGATCGGCGGCATGGTGCTGAACGACAACAAGATCGCCGAAATGCGCACCGGCGAGGGCAAGACGCTGACCGCGACGCTGGCCGTGTACCTGAATGCCATTACCGGCAACGGCGTGCACGTGGTGACGGTCAACGACTACCTGGCGCAGCGCGATGCCGAGTGGATGGGCCGCCTGTACAACTACCTGGGCCTGTCGGTGGGCGTGAACCTGTCGCAGATGGCGCATGACGAGAAGCAGGCTGCGTACAACGCCGACATCACCTACGGCACCAACAACGAGTTCGGCTTCGACTACCTGCGCGACAACATGGTCTACGACCCGTCGCAGCGGGTGCAGCGGCCGCTGAACTACGCCATCGTCGATGAAGTGGACTCGATCCTGATCGATGAGGCGCGCACCCCGCTGATCATCTCGGGCCAGGCCGAGAACCAGACCGACCTGTACCAGCGCATGAACGGCATCCCCAAGCTGCTCGAGCGCCAGATCGGCGAGGAAAAGGCCGACGGCACCGGCGTCGAGAAGCCGGGCGACTACTACGTCGACGAGAAGGGCCACCAGGTCTACCTGACCGAAGCCGGCCACGAGAAGGCCGAAGTGATCCTGTCGCAGCAGGGCCTGATCGGTGAAGGCGAGTCGCTGTACGCGCCGCAGAACATCACGCTGATGCACCACCTGTACGCCGCCTTGCGCGCGCACAGCCTGTTCCATCGCGACCAGCACTACGTGGTGCAGAACGACGAAGTGGTGATCGTCGATGAATTCACCGGCCGCCTGATGACGGGCCGCCGCTGGTCAGATGGCCTGCACCAGGCCGTCGAAGCCAAGGAAGGCGTGACCGTCCAGCAGGAAAACCAGACGCTGGCGACCATCACCTTCCAGAACTACTTCCGCATGTACAGCAAGCTGGCTGGCATGACCGGCACGGCCGACACCGAAGCGTACGAATTCCAGGAAATCTACGGCCTGGAAGTGGTGGTGATCCCGACCAACCGCCCGGCCCAGCGCAAGGACCAGCAGGACCAGATCTACAAGACCGGCAAGGAGCGCTACGACGCCGTGGTGCGCGATATCCGCGACTGCTACGAGCGTGGCCAGCCGGTGCTGGTGGGCACCACCTCGATCGAGACCTCGGAATACCTGTCGGGCCTGCTCGAGCGCGAACAGCTGCCGCACCAGGTGCTCAACGCCAAGCAGCACGCGCGTGAAGCCGAGATCGTGGCGCAGGCCGGACGTCCCAAGATGATCACCATCGCCACCAACATGGCCGGTCGCGGTACCGACATCGTGCTGGGCGGCAACGTGGAGAAGCAGTCGGGCTTTATCGAAGCGGACCCGAACCTGTCCGACGCCGACAAGGGCGCGCGCATCCAGCAGCTCAAGGATGAATGGCAGTCGCTGCACGAGCAGGTCAAGGCCGCCGGCGGCCTGCATATCGTCGGCACCGAGCGCCATGAATCGCGCCGTATCGACAACCAGCTGCGTGGCCGTGCCGGCCGCCAGGGCGACCCGGGTTCATCGCGCTTTTACCTGTCGCTGGACGACCAGCTGCTGCGCATCTTCGCCGGCGATCGCGTGCGCGCGATCATGGAACGCCTGAAGATGCCTGAAGGCGAGCCGATCGAGGCCGGCATCGTCACGCGCTCGATCGAGTCGGCGCAGCGCAAGGTGGAAGGCCGCAACTTCGATATCCGCAAGCAGCTGCTGCAGTACGATGACGTCGCCAACGACCAGCGCAAGGAAATCTACAAGCTGCGCAACGACGTGCTCGAGGCCAACGACGTCGGCGAGATGGTCACCAACCTGCGCGAGAGCGTGCTGATCGAGCTGTTCCGCGACCATGTGCCGGCCGACACCATGGAAGAGCAGTGGGACATCGCCGGCCTGGAAACGCGCCTGCGCGAGGACTGGGGCCTGGAAGTGCCGCTGGCGCAGACCATCGAGGGCGCGCAGAGCATCGAGGACGAAGAGCTGCTCAACCTGATCATGAAGGCCGCGACCGAGCGCTACGAGGGCAAGGTGGCGATGGTCGGCCGCGAATCGTTCGCCGGCTTCGAGCGCTCGGTCATGCTGCAGAGCATCGACACGCACTGGCGCGAGCACCTGGCCGCGCTGGACCACCTGCGCCAGGGCATCCACCTGCGCGGCTATGCGCAGAAGGACCCCAAGCAGGAGTACAAGCGCGAGTCGTTCGAGCTGTTCGCGCGCCTGCTGGACGTGATCAAGAGCGAAGTCACGCGCGTGACCTTCAACGTGCAGATCCAGTCGCCGGAGGAACTGGAACAAGCCTCCGAGCAGATCGAGGAAGGCCTGTCGCATCTGGAGAACGTCCAGTACAAGCACGACGAGTTCGCCGAAGGCCGCGAGCCGGTCGAGGAAGCGCCGTCGCCGCGCACCGGTGCAGCGATGGCCGCCGCCGAGCTGGCGCTGGCCGGCATGCCCAAGGTTGGCCGCAACGATCCGTGCCCGTGCGGCTCGGGCAAGAAGTTCAAGCAGTGCCACGGCAAGCTCAGCTGAACTGAGCCGCGCCGGGTGCCCGGTATGACGTCGGTCCCGCAGCGGGGCATGACGCAACAGGAATCGAACATGCCCGCCCCTCGCGGGCATGTTCGTCTGATGACAAGCAAGTCGCGAGCAGGAACATCGAGGAGTCCTACATGCCCGTCAATCTTCCGCTGCCCCTGGCAGAGAACCTGAAATCCGTCGCCGGCGTGGAGCTCGGCTGGGCCGAGGCGGGCATCCGCAAGGCCAACCGCAAGGACGTGCTGGTGGTGCGCGTCGCCGAAGGCAGCACCGTGGCCGGCGTCTTCACCAGCAACCGCTTCTGCGCCGCGCCGGTGCAGGTGTGCCGCGAGCACCTTGCGGCCGCGGGCAAGTCGGGCAAGGGCATCCGCGCGCTGGTGGTCAACACCGGCAATGCCAACGCCGGTACCGGCGAGCAGGGCCTGGCCAACGCCCGCGCCACCTGCGACGCGCTGGCTGCGCAGCTGGGCATCGATGCCGGCCAGGTGCTGCCGTTCTCGACCGGCGTGATCCTTGAGCAATTGCCGATGGACCGCCTGCTGGCCGGGCTGCCCGCCGCCGTCGCCAACGCCAGGGGGGACAACTGGCTGGCCGCGGCGGAAGCGATCATGACCACCGACACGCAGCCCAAGGTGGCCTCGCGCACGGTGCAGATCGGCGGCAAGACCGTGACGCTGTCGGGCATCAGCAAGGGCGCGGGCATGATCCGCCCGAACATGGCGACCATGCTGGGCTTTATCGCCATGGATGCCGCGGTGGCGCAGCCGGTGCTGCAGGGACTGGTGACGCACGCCGCCGATCACTCGTTCAACAGCATCACCATCGATGGCGATACCTCGACCAACGATTCGTTCGTGCTGATCGCCTCGGGCAAGTCCGGTGCCGTGGTCGACCGCGCCGAAGGCCCTGCCTTCGAAGCGCTGCGCGATGCGGTGACGAGCCTGGCGCAAGAGCTGGCGCAGATGATCGTGCGCGACGGCGAAGGCGCGACCAAATTGATGACCATCCGCGTCGAAGGCGGCAAGGACGTTGCCGAGTGCCGCCAGATCGCCTATGCGGTTGCGCATTCGCCGCTGGTCAAGACCGCGTTCTACGCCTCGGACCCCAACCTCGGCCGCATCCTGGCCGCGGTCGGCTACGCCGGCGTCGACGACCTCGATGTCGGCCGCGTCAACTTGTGGCTGGACGATGTCTGGGTCGCCCGCGACGGCGGCCGCAATCCCGACTACCGCGAGGAAGACGGCCAGCGCGTGATGCAGCAGGCCGAGATCACGGTACGCATCGCGCTGGGCCGCGGCAATGCCGAAGCCACGGTGTGGACCTGCGACCTGTCGCACGACTACGTGTCGATCAACGCCGACTACCGTTCGTAAGCACCACTGTTTTGCCCCCTCTCCCGCTTGCGGGAGAGGGGCCGCGGGAGAGGGCCGGCGCATCAGGAAGCGTGGTACCGCCAAACTACCCCTCTCCCCAATCCCCTCCCACAGAGGAGAAAGGGAGCAAAAACAGTTGGCAACAAGCTGACCTCTACTGCCACCACCCCATCACCATGTCCGACCTCGCCGCCCGCCTCGACAACTTCCTCTCCCGCCTCGAACAATGGCTGCCGCCGCAACTGAGCGACGCGGACTGGCAGGAGGCGGTAGCGTTCCGCTGGCGCAAGCGCCAGAGCCTGTTCGGCAATATCGGCTACCTGCAGCCGGTGCGCCAGCTGCCGCCGATTCACCTGGACGACCTGAAGAACATCGAGCGCCAGAAGGACGCCATCGTCGCCAACACGCGCCAGTTCGTGAACAAGCTGCCGGCCAACAACGTGCTGCTGACGGGCGCGCGCGGTACCGGCAAGTCGTCGCTGATCAAGGCCTGCCTGAATGCCTTCGTCAGGGACGGGCTGCGGCTGGTGGAGGTCGACAAGGATGACCTGGGCGACCTCGGCGATATCGTCGAGCTGGTCTCGGCCCGGCCCGAGCGCTTCGTCATCTTCTGTGACGACCTGTCGTTCGAAGAGGGCGAATCGGGCTACAAGTCGCTGAAGTCGGCGCTGGACGGATCGGTCGCGGCGCAGTCGGACAACGTGCTCATCTACGCCACGTCCAACCGCCGGCACCTGCTGCCGGAGTACATGAAGGACAACGAAACCTACCGCCACACCGACGACGGCGAGATCCATCCCGGCGAAGTGGTCGAAGAAAAGATCTCGCTGTCCGAGCGCTTCGGGCTGTGGCTGTCGTTCTACCCGCCCAAGCAGGATGAGTACCTGACCATCGTCGGCCACTGGCTCAAGCACTTCGGCTGCACCGACGAAGACATCGCCGCCGCACGGGGCGACGCGCTGGTGTGGGCACTGGAGCGCGGCTCGCGCTCGGGCCGCGTGGCGTGGCAGTTCGCGCGCGACTGGGGCGGCAAGCACGGCCAGCCGTACATTGCCGACGTGCCGGGGAACGACAAGGCATGAGCGCGGCCATGGACAAGCCCGCAGAGACCGCCGGCAACCCGCCTCGCAAGGTCACCGAAGTCGCCGTCGGGGTGATGGTGCAGCCGGATGGCCGCTTCCTGCTGGCGCAGCGCCCCGTGGGCAAGCCGTATGAAGGCTATTGGGAGTTCCCGGGCGGCAAGCTGGAGCCAGGTGAGACCGTCGAGGCAGCGCTCGCCCGCGAACTGCATGAAGAGCTGGGACTGGATATCACCGCGTGCGAGCGCTGGCATGTGCTCGAGCACGACTACCCGCACGCCTATGTGCGGCTGCATTTCTGCAAGGTTACTGCCTGGCGCGGTGACCCGGTCGGCCGCGAAGGCCAGGCCTTTTCCTGGCAGACGGTGCCCGTGACGGTCGCGCCGCTGCTGCCGGCCACCATTCCGGTGGTCGAATGGCTGGGCGAAGAGGCCTAGGGCACAGACCCTGGCGCCAATGAGCGGCCTGTGCGGGAGGCGACTGCGTCAGTCGTCCTCGTCGCCGGGCAGGTCCGGCGAAGGCGTCTCGCCTGGCTTGCCGCCGATCACGTATTTCTCGGACGCCCAGGCGCCCAGGTCGATCTGCTTGCAGCGCTCGGAACAGAACGGGCGGAACTTGTTGTCCGGCACCCAGGCCACCTCGGTGCCGCAGGTGGGGCATTTGACGACAGCAGGCATGGCTTCAGAAATTGCAGAGTTTCAGCAGGAACGGGATATCGGCATCGACCGAGCGCGGGCGCAGGTCGCCGTCCTGCTGCGTGAAGCGCACCCACAGCATGTATTTGTTCGCGCTCATTTCCGGGATGAAGGCTAGCAGCGAGTCATCCAGCCACACCTGCATCAGCTGGTAGCTGCGCCCGGACAGCATTTGCTGGTAGCTGCCGCCGGTGGCGATCACCTTCCCGCTCTGGCCGGCTTCGCGCAGCAGGCGCAGCACGATGGTGGTGCCCATGCGCAGCGACACCAGCGGGCGGGCCCACTTCAGGATATCGGCGCGGCGGTCCTCCGCGGGGCGGTGTTGCCACGCGTAATAGGCCGGCAGGTCGAACTCGCAGGTGCCACCGGGAATGATGGCACGGCTGCGGATGCTGGTCAGCCACTCGTTGTCGGTCAGCAGCTGCCCGGCCTTGCCCACGGTCTGGTTGAGCATGGTGATGCCTTGCTCGATTTCGCCAATCACACCGTCCAGCGCTTCCTGGTCGATCTGCGGGTTGGCGCGCAGCGGCGCCAGCGCCTGGCGCTGGCGTTCCAGTTCCTTGATCAGGTCGGTCTTGAGGTCGGCGCGGCCGGCTACGTCGATGATCTCGAACAGCGTGGTCAGCGCGACATGGTGCTGCTGGGGATGATCCTGGCCGAGGAAGTATTCCAGCCGATCGAACAGGTCCTCCAGCCGCAGGAGTGTCCTGATGCGTTCGTTGAATGGATATTCGTACAGAATCAAGTGCTATGTCCGTGCAGGGCGCCGGGCGGGCCCCGTAAGAGGAGCAGGCCCGGTGCGGAATGTGGCCCGGGGAACGCCGGAAGGGGCTGGGTGGACTGTGTCGGAGTGATCCGCGGTGTCCAATGCCCGCAGTATGCGGCGATTTCCCGGCATGTTCCAGCGCATTCTATGCGAGACCCGGGCCGAGGACAATGTCGGACGCGCGTTCGCCGCGTGCCGCCGGGCCGGGCCCGCGCATCATGCGCCGGCTTCAGGATGGACCTTTCCTGACGCTGACAGTTCGCGGTAATAGCGGTCGAGGCGGTCCACCTGTGCCACGAGCGCATCGACTGGCCCGTCGTTGTCGATGACGTCGTCGGCACATGCCAGCCGCGCGCGCCGCGTTGCCTGCCTGGCCATGATTGCCTGCACCTGCTCGCGGCTGAAGCCGTTGCGCGCCATCACGCGCGCCACCTGGGTGGCTTCGGTGCAGTCGACCACCAGCACGCGGCCCACGCGCTCGCGCCACGAGCCGGACTCTACCAGCAGCGGCACCACGTAGATCAGGTAAGGATGCTCGCCGGCATCGCGGACCGCCTGCGCATGCTCGTTGGTCAGCGCCCGGATCAGCGGATGGGTGATGCCTTCGAGGCGCGCCTTGGCGGCCGGGTCGGCGAATACCAGCGCGCGCATCGCGTCGCGGTCCATGGCGCCGTCAGGGCGCAGGCATTCAGGCCCGAAGGCCTCGACCAGCGCCGGGATGGCACGCCCGCCCGGGGCGGTGACCTGGTGGGCGAGGAGGTCTGTATCGATGATCGCGGCGCCGCGCGCGGCGAACATGTCGGCCACGCGGGTCTTGCCGCTGCCGATGCCGCCGGTCAGTCCGATTTCCAGCATGTGGGGATGCCGTGAAGGCTAGTTGACGATGTTGCCGTCACGATACCAGCTTCACGGCAGCACGGTCAGCGGCAGAACGCCGGAGCCGAACACCAGCACCACCACGCCCGCCAGGGCGATAAAGGGGCCGAAGGGGAAGGGCGTCTCGCGATCCTGCCGGCGCAGCGCGATGCTGGCCAGCCCGAACACCACGCCGGCCACCGAAGACAGCAGCACCAGCGCCGGCAGCGCCTGCCAGCCAAACCACGCCCCGAGTGCGGCCATCAGCTTGAAATCGCCGAAACCCATGCCTTCCTTGCCACGCACCAGCCGGAACAGCCAGTACGCCGTCCACAGCACCAGGTAGCCGGCGGCGGCGCCGATCACGGCGTCGGCCAGCGGCACGAACAACCCGCCCAGGTTCAGCACCAGTCCCAGCCACAGCAGCGGCAGCGTGATCTGGTCCGGCAGCAACTGGGTATCGGCATCGATCAGGGTCAGCGCCAGCAGCGCCCAGACCAGCGCCAGCGCCGCCAGGGCCTGCCAGCCGGGCCCGAAGCGCCAGGCCACCAGCGCGCTCAGCACGCCGCAGGCCACTTCCACCAGCGGATAGCGCGCGCTGATCGGCGCCTTGCAGGCCGAGCAGCGCCCGCGCAGCGCCAGCCAGCTCAGCACCGGCACGTTCTCCCAGGGCGCGATCGAGTGGCCGCAGTGCGGGCAGGCCGAGCGCGGCACCATCAGGTTGTAGCGGGCGGGGTAGGGCAGCGGGTCGCCGCGCAGCTCGGCGATATAGTTGGCTTCCTCGCGCTCCATCATGCGCGGCAGCCGGTGGATCACCACGTTGAGGAAACTGCCCACCACCAGCCCAAGCATGGCCGCTGCCGCCACCATGAAGGCAGGCGGCAGCGCCGCCAGCGCCTGCAGCAATTGCCCGCTGCCGGCGGGAAACGGCGAAACGGAATACGACAGCGCCATCGCTTACACCACCTGTCCCAGCTTGAAGATCGGCAGGTACATCGCCACCACCATACCGCCGATCAGCACGCCCAGCACCACGATGATGATCGGCTCGATCAGGCTGGAGATGGCGGCCACGGCGTCGTCGACCTCGCGCTCGTAGAACTCGGCCACCTTCAGCAGCATATTGTCGAGCGCGCCGGATTCTTCACCGATCTGTGTCATCTGCAGCACCATGTTGTCGAACACGTGCGTGGCCTGCATGGCGTTGGTCAGGCTGGTACCGATGCGAACCGACTGTTCGATCTCGCGCGTGGCGTCGTAGTAGACCCAGTTGCCGGCGGCGCCCGCCACCGACTCCATCGACTCCACCAGCGGCGTGCCGGCGGCGAACATGGTCGCCAGCGTGCGCGTCCAGCGCGCGATCACCGCCTTGCGGAACAGGCTGCCGAAGATCGGCAGCTTCAGCAGCGCGCGGTCGGACCAGCGCTGCACCTTCTCCGATTTCTTGCGCGCCCGCAGGTAGAACGTGATGCCGGCCACTGGCCCGCCGATGACCAGGTACCAGTACTGCACGAAAAAGTCTGAAATTGCGATCACCAGCAGCGTCGGCGCGGGCAGGTTGGCGCCGAAGCTTGAGAACACACCCTTGAACGCCGGGATCACGAACAGCATCAGGATCACGGTGACGGCAAAGGCCACCGTCAGCACCGCGATCGGGTAGATCATCGCCGACTTGATCTGGCCCTTCAGCGCGATGGTCTTTTCCATGTAGAGCGACAGGCGCTCCAGCAGCGCGTCCAGGATACCGCCCTGTTCGCCGGCATCGATCAGGTTGCAGTAGAGCGTGTCGAAGTACTTCGGCTGTCGCCGGAACGCCGCCGCCATGCTGCTGCCCGATTCGATATCGAAGCGGATCTCGGACAGCAGCTGGGTGAAGTTGGGGTTGGCGTGCCCGCGCGCGATGATGTCGATCGACTGCAGCAGCGGAATCCCCGCCTTGAGCATGGTCGACAGCTGCCGGGTAAAGTAGGCGATGTCCTTCTCGGTGATCTTGCGCCCGCGCGCGGCCTTGCGCTTCTTGAGCTTGACGATGGTCAGGCCCTGCTTGCGCAGCGTGGCGGTGACCTCGGCCTGGCTCTCCGCGCGCAACTCGCCGGTGAAGGTCTTGCCTTTGCGGTCCTTGCCTTCCCATTCGAAGATGTACTGGGTGGGGGCCTTGCGCCCCTTGCCTGATTTCGCCCGCGACGGTGTTGCCGTCCGGGCACCCGCCGCTGGTGCGCGCGTCGCCATGTTGTTGACCCCCGGTGTAAATGACGCTTCTGGTACGTCTTGTATTTACGTTGTGACTTGACTGCCTTGCTACGTATTCGTGGTCGCCAGCACCTCTTCGAGTGACGTGACGCCCTGCCTGACCTTCAGCAGCCCAGCCTCGCGCAACGATAGCACGCCGTCCTTGCGCGCCTGCTCGGCGATCTGCAGCGCGGTGCCGTGCGACAGGATGATCTGCTGCATTGCCTCGGTGATCGGCATGACCTGGTAGATGCCGCAGCGGCCCTTGTAGCCGCTGCCGTTGCAGCGCTCGCACCCGACCGGGTGGTAGGGCTGCCAGCTGCCGTCAAGGTCCTGTTCGCGGAAGCCGGCATCCAGCAGCGTCTCGCGCGGCAGATCGCCGGGGCGCTTGCAGGTGCACAGCCGCCGCGCCAGCCTCTGTGCGGTGATCATCAGCACGCTGGAGGCGATGTTGAACGGCGCCACGCCCATGTTCATCAGCCGCGTCAGCGTGGTGGGCGCGTCATTGGTGTGCAGCGTCGACAGCACCAGGTGGCCGGTCTGCGCGGCCTTGATCGAGATATCGGCGGTTTCCAGGTCGCGGATTTCGCCGACCATGATGACGTCCGGATCCTGCCGCAGGAACGAACGCAGCGCCGCGGCAAAGGTCAGACCGGCCTTGTCGTTGACGTTGACCTGGTTGATGCCGGGCAGCTGGATTTCGGCCGGGTCCTCGGCGGTCGAGATATTGATGTCGCCCTGGTTCAGCAGGTTCAGGAAGGTGTACAGCGAGACCGTCTTGCCGCTGCCGGTGGGGCCGGTCACCAGCACCATGCCGTACGGGCGCTTGATCACGTCCAGCAGCAGCGCCTTCTGCTGTGGCTCGTAGCCGAGCTGGTCGATGTCGAGCTTGTCGCTCGACGATTCCAGGATCCGCATCACGATCTTCTCGCCGAACAGCGTCGGCAGCGTCGAAACGCGGAAATCGACGGCTTTCTCGACTGTTTCCCTGGCGTCCTTGTCCTTGGAATCCTTCGCGTCCTTGCTGTCCTTCGTATCCTTGGGCAGGGCGATCAGGAGCTTCATGCGGCCATCCTGCGGCACGCGCTTTTCAGAAATATCCAGCCGGGACAGCACCTTGATGCGGGTGGCGATCTTGTCGCGGATATCCAGCGGCGGCCTTGCCACCTCCTGCAGCACGCCGTCCACGCGGAAGCGGACCCGGTAGAAGGTCTCGAACGGCTCGAAATGCAGGTCGGAGGCGCCGCGGTGGAAGGCTTCGGTCAGCAGCTTCTGCAGGAAGCGCACCACGGGCGCGTCGTCGATGGCATCGGCGGCAGTGCGGTTGCGCTGCGCGCCGGCGGCTGCCACCGGGTCGTATTCGATCATCTTGCGCTCGGCCTGCACCGGCGAGATGTTCTTGAGCGTGCCCAACGCCTCGCCGGCGGAGCGCACGTACTTCATCAGCTTGTCGTGCTCGACCACCACTGCTTCGACCGGCAGCTTGTACTTTTCCTTGATCGCGTCCAGCCCGGCCTGGTTGGACGGATCGGACAGCCCCAGCACCAACCGGTTTTCTCGCCGGCCCAGCGGCAGCAGGCGGTGCGCATGGAATTCGCGGTTCCCCGCCAGCCCCGGCGGCACCTTGGCCAGGTTGTACTGGTTCAGGTCCAGCAACGGCAGCTGGTATTTGTCCGCGGCGAACAGCGCCAGGTCGTGGGCGCTCATGGTGCCGCTGCCGACGATCTCGTCGATCAGCTGCGATTGCTTTTCACGAGCAGCCTGCTCCAGCTGAGCAAGCAGGGCGGGCGCGATACGCCGGCTCTGGGCCAGGGCAAGACCGAGTGTCATGACAGGTGCGCAGTGGTTGGAACAGTGGCGCCGGCCAGGGCAGGGCGAGACGGTTCCACGTCTTGGGATCGGGCCAGTTTGCCGCTGGGGTCACTTTTTGTAAAGGCGACTGCGGGACGTGTTGGCGTTTGCGCGACACGGGCGCAACCCTACTTGCGCGGGGGCATGGGTAGCCATCAAGGAGCTGCCGGCCAGAAAGACAAAAAGCCGAATCAACTTTCGTTGATTCGGCTTTTTAAATCTGGTCGGGGTGAGAGGATTCGAACCTCCGGCCTCTACGTCCCGAACGTAGCGCTCTACCAGGCTAAGCTACACCCCGATTTGTTTTTGCTGTCGTCGCCAAGCGTCAGCAGCAAAGAAGGTAACTATAACAGCGTTTGTGCTGAAATGGAAGAGGATGATTCAGGGAATCCTTACGACTGCCGTTGCAGCGAGAACTCGCAGAGCTGGATCAGCGTTTCCTTCAGCGCGGAATCCGGGAACTGCCGAGCGGCCCGCTCGGCGGCTTCCGCTTCCTGGCGCGCGGCCTCGAAGGTGACGTCGAGCGCGCCGCTGGCGTGGATCGCCGCGAAGACCGCGTCGAAGTGCTCGGTGCCGCCCTGCACGATGGCATCGCGCGCCAGCTGGCGCTGCTGCGCGGTGCCGTGCTCCAGCAGGTGCAGCAGCGGCAACGTGGGCTTGCCTTCGCGCAGATCGTCGCCGGCGTTCTTGCCCATCTGCTCGGCGCTGGCGGTGTAGTCCAGCATGTCGTCGATCAGCTGGAAGGCGGTGCCGATGCGGCGGCCGTATTCGGCGGCGGCATCTTCCATCTGCTTGTCGGCGCCAGCCAGCACCGCGCCCAGCTGGGCAGCGGCCTCGAACAGCTTGGCGGTCTTGTAGCGGATGACCTGCAGGTAGCGCTCGATGGTGACGTCCGGGTCGTGCATGTTCAGCAGCTGCAGGACCTCGCCCTCGGCGATCACGTTGGTCGCGTTGGACAGGATCTCCATGATGCGCATGCTGCCGGCATCGACCATCATCTGGAACGCGCGCGAGTAGAGGAAGTCGCCGACCAGCACGCTGGCGGCATTGCCGAACACTGCGTTGGCGGTATCGCGGCCGCGGCGCAGCTCGGATTCGTCGACGACGTCGTCGTGCAGCAGCGTGGCGGTGTGGATGAATTCCACGACGGCAGCCAGCTCGTGGTGCCGGTTGCCGTCGTAGCCCAGCGCTCGTGCCGTCAGCAGCAGGATCACCGGGCGCAGGCGCTTGCCGCCGGCACCGATGATGTATTCGCCGATCTGTTCGATCAGGGGGACTTCGGAAGACAGCCGCTGGCGGATGACAGCATCAACCGCGCGCATGTCTGCAGCGACCGGGGCAAGCAAGGCAGTGGCGGAAGGCTGGGACAAGATGATCACCGTTACGCAAAACCGGACGATTATATGCGAAGCACGCGGCGTTCTACGCATGCCCCGCATTCTCGCCGGGCGCTCAGGGTATGCGCGCAGCGGCGCCGGTGACCGGCGCAACTATAATGCGGACATGGACAAGCCCGTATCCCGCCGCCAACTGCGCCGCACCGCCTGGTTGGTGGCGTTTGCCGCACTGGCGGGGTTCCTTCTCGCCGATCTGACCTGAGCGAGCCGCTGCCGATTGTGCCGGCCGCGCCGCAAGCAGGCTATGTGCCTGTTTTCTTTGCACTTTTGCCCGATCTCGTTTACAATTCCCGGTTTCCTCCGGTAGTCACTCGCGTTTGCGGGCCTTTTGCCGGCGGGAGATAACCGGGCCGCATCGCGCGGTCTCGGCGTTTTATTCACATCCGAGAGGTTCGACAATGTACGCGGTCGTAAAAACCGGCGGCAAGCAATACAAGGTTGCTGCTGGCGAAAAACTGAAAGTAGAACAGATACCGGCAGACATTGGCGCAGAAATCACGCTCGACCAGGTGCTCGCAGTGGGCGCCGGCGACCAAATCAAGTTTGGTACGCCGCTGGTTAGCGGGGCTTCCGTCAAGGCTACCGTTATCTCCCAGGGTCGTCACGACAAGGTGAAGATCTTCAAGATGCGCCGTCGCAAGCACTACCAGAAGCGTCAGGGCCATCGTCAGAATTACACCGAACTGCGCATCGAAGCGATCGTTGCCTGATCGATCGAGCGTAATCCGGTAAAGCGACAGGAGTAAGACATGGCACAGAAAAAAGGCGGCGGTTCCACGCGGAACGGCCGTGATTCCGAATCGAAGCGTCTGGGCGTGAAGGTGTTTGGTGGCCAGGCCATCAACGCCGGCGGCATCATCATCCGCCAGCGCGGTACCCGCGTGCATGCCGGCGACAACGTCGGCGTGGGCAAGGACCACACGCTGTTCGCCCTGGTTGACGGCCACGTGCAGTTCGCCGTCAAGGGCCCTGCCAAGAAGCAGCAAGTCAGCGTCGTCCCGGCGGCCTGATAACAGCCTTTGCAGGATGAAAGGCCCCGCAACGCTTGCGGGGCTTTTTCTTTTCTGGCGAAGTAAACTACGCCGGCCCCCGATCTGCCGATCCATCACGGAAAACCCATCATGAAGTTCATCGACGAAGCCCGAATCGAAGCCATCGCCGGCAACGGCGGCAATGGCAGCGCCTCGTTCCGGCGCGAAAAGTTTGTGCCCTTCGGCGGCCCGGATGGCGGCGACGGCGGCCGCGGCGGCAGCGTGTTCGCGCAGGCGGATCGCAATATCAATACCCTGATCGACTTCCGCTACGCCAAGAAGCACGTGGCCAGGAACGGCGAGAACGGCCGTGGTTCCGACTGCTACGGCGCGGCCGGCGACGACATTACGCTGCGCATGCCGGTCGGCACGCTGATCACCGACATGGACACCGGCGAAGTCATCGCCGACCTCACCGAGCACGGCCAGCGCGTGTGCCTGGCCGAAGGCGGCATGGGCGGCTGGGGCAACCTGCATTTCAAGTCCAGTACCAACCGCGCGCCGCGCCAGCAGGTGGACGGCAAGCCGGGCGAGCGCCGCATGCTCAAGCTCGAGCTGAAGGTGCTGGCCGATGTCGGCCTGCTGGGCATGCCCAATGCCGGCAAGTCGACTTTTATCTCGCATATTTCCAACGCGCGGCCCAAGGTGGCGGACTATCCGTTCACCACGCTGCATCCCAACCTGGGCGTGGTGCGCGTGGACCATGAGCAGTCGTTCGTGGTCGCCGACATTCCGGGCCTGATCGAAGGCGCGGCCGAGGGCGCGGGCCTGGGCCACCAGTTCCTGCGCCACCTGCAGCGCACGGGCCTGCTACTGCATATCGTCGACCTGGCGCCGTTCGACGAGGCGGTCGATCCGGTCGCCGAGGCCAAGGCCATCGTCAACGAACTGAAGAAGTACGACGAGGACTTGCACGACAAGCCGCGCTGGCTGGTGCTGAACAAGCTCGACATGGTCCCCGAGGACGAGCGCGCGGCGAAGGTCAAGGACTTCCTCAAGCGCTACAAGTGGAAGGGGCCCGTGTTCCAGATCTCGGCACTGACCGGCGAAGGCTGCCGCGAGCTGATCTACGCGATCAAGGACCACCTGGCGGCGATCAAGGCCGAAGAGGCGGCGGCGCTGGCAGAACCGGACATCCGGCTCGACGAGCGCCTGCATAACGTCGGCCAGGACGAGCGCGAGGCATAAACAAAACCAACGGTCAGAAACGAATTCCGGAGACAGGATTCCCGCCATGCAATCGGTCATCGCGCAGGCAAAGCGCATCGTCGTCAAAGTCGGCTCCAGCCTGGTCACCAATGATGGCAAGGGACTGGACCACGACGCCATCGCCCGCTGGGCATCGCAGATCGCCAAACTGCGCGTGGCGGGCAAGGAAGTGATGCTGGTCAGCTCCGGCGCCATCGCCGAAGGCATGCAGCGCCTGGGCTGGGTGCGCCGGCCGAAGGAAATCCACGAGCTGCAGGCCGCCGCCGCCGTCGGCCAGATGGGCCTGGCGCAGGTCTATGAAAGCCAGTTCACGCGCTACGGCATCCGCACCGCGCAGGTGCTGCTGACCCACGCCGACCTGGCCGACCGCGAGCGCTACCTGAACGCGCGTTCCACGCTGCTGACGCTGCTTTCACTGGGTGTGGTGCCGATCATCAACGAGAACGACACCGTGGTCACCGACGAAATCAAGTTCGGCGACAACGACACGCTCGGCGCGCTGGTGACCAACCTGATCGAAGGCGACGCGCTGGTGATCCTGACCGACCAGCGCGGCCTGTACACTGCCGACCCGCGCAAGGACCCGGCGGCGCAGTTCGTCGACGAGGCCATGGCCGGCACGCCCGAACTGGAAGCCATGGCGGGTGGCGCCGGCACCTCGATCGGGCGCGGCGGCATGCTGACCAAGATCCTGGCGGCCAAGCGCGCCGCCAAGTCCGGCGCACACACCATCATCGCGTCCGGGCGCGAGGCCAACGTGCTTGAGCGGCTGGCCGCGGGCGAGGCCATCGGCACCCAGCTGCTGGCGCCGACCGGCCGGCTCACGGCGCGCAAGCAATGGATGGCCGACCACCTGCAACTGCGCGGGCGCGTGGTGATCGACAACGGCGCGGTCGAAAAGCTGACCGGCGGCGGCAAGTCGCTGCTGCCGATCGGCGTGGTCGAGGTGCAGGGCGAATTTGCCCGCGGCGAGGTGATCGCTTGCGTCGACCCGCAGGGCAAGGAAGTGGCGCGCGGCATCACCAACTATTCGAGCGCCGAGGCGCGGCTGATCGCGCGCAAGCCTTCATCGGAGATCGAGTCGGTGCTGGGCCACCTGAACGAGCCCGAGCTGATCCACCGCGACAACCTCGTGCTGGTCTGAGCGGCACCAGAGCGCCACCGAGCGCTCCAGCAAAAACGGCGGAACTGCCAGGCAGTCCCGCCGTTTTTTCTTACCCGATGCCGCCCGGCTCAGCGTCTGCTGGGCGCGCGCGATTGCAGCTCGCGCACCATGTCTTCCGGCTTGCCGGCCACCGTGCGGCCCTGGCAGAAGAACTCGATGGCCAGCGTGGCAGCGTAGGCGTTGCGCACGCCGGTTTCCATGCGGTGCCAGGCCTCGCCGTAGTTGCTGGTGTTTGGCACCCATTCGGTGGCGCCCTTGGGCAGCGTGGCGTAGAGCTTGCGCTCGAATGCGTCGCAGCGCATGCCTTCGAAGGTCACGTTGCGGGCGCCGCTCTGGCTGGTGGTGACCACGGTGTAGCGCACCACGTTGTCCTTGCCGACCGAGACCGACTTGCTGTCCACCGCGAACGACAGCGTTCCGGTGCCGGAGACCGAGAACGGAACCAGGTTGGCATCCTGCGGCGGCGCCGGCAGCATCGCCTTCGCTTCCTCGAAGGTCTTGGGCGCGAAGGGGCTGAGCCAGGTACTTTCTTCTTCCGCCATCTCCTTGCCGGTGGTCTTGCAGCCCGCCAGCGCCAGCGTGGCGGCGGCAAGCAGCAGGCCGGCAGCGGTCAGGCCGCCGCGGCGGCCCGGGCCGGTGCAACTAGTCATCAGTACTCCGTGCGTTGGTAACCGGCGCGGCCGGCGAAACGGTCTCTTGCGCAGCCGCGCTGCCGCCATCGGCGGGCCTTGGCGGCTGGCCGGCGACTGCGGGCGCAATGCCGCGCTGGCCGCCGCCATGGCGGCCATGCGCATGCGTGCCATAGGGGCTCAGCGGCACGCGCGGATGCCGGTTCAGGAAGCGCGACAACTCCGTCAGCGCCATCTGGTAGACATCGCGCTTGAACTCGATCACCGCATCCAGCGGCACCCAGTAGTGGCTCCAGCGCCAGGCGTCGAACTCCGGATGGTCGGTTGCCCGCAGGTGAATATCGCAGTCCCTGCCCGCCATGCGGAGCAGGAACCAGATTTGTTTCTGGCCCCTGTAGTGGCCGCGGATCTCGCGGCGGATGAACTTGTCCGGCACCTCGTAACGCAGCCAGTCGCGCGTGCGACCAACGATCCTGACGTGCTCCGGGAGCAAGCCGGTTTCCTCATGCAGTTCGCGGTACATGGCCTGTTCCGGCGTCTCGCCGTACTTGATGCCGCCCTGCGGAAACTGCCAGGAGTGTTCGCCGATGCGCTTGCCCCAGAAAACCTCGTTGCGTGCGTTGAGGAGGATGATGCCGACGTTCGGGCGAAAGCCTTCACGATCGAGCATGACTGCACCTCGAATCCTTTAGAATTACGCTGATTATAAAGGAAGCGCGCAGCCGGGCTCTGGCGGGGGGATGCTGGTTTTCCCCGAGCAGAAGGGCAGTTTCAGGCGCGTGCGCGACAAATCAGTGCCGCCGCTCCCGGAATTGGCCGGGCAGGCGTTGCGGCCTCGAGAGAAAGCTACGGATGAAAGCCTCGCAATTCTTCATTTCCACCCTCAAGGAAGCGCCCGCCGACGCGGAAATCGTGTCGCACAAACTGATGATGCGCGCCGGCATGATCAAGAAGCTGGGCGCCGGCATTTACACCTACATGCCGATCGGGCTGCGCGTGATCCGCAAGGTGGAGAACATCGTGCGCGAGGAAATGAACCGCGCCGGCGCGGTGGAAATGTCCATGCCGGTGATCCAGCCGGCAGAGCTGTGGCAGGAGACCGGCCGCTGGGACAAGATGGGCCCCGAACTGCTGCGCCTGAAGGACCGCCACGAGCGCGACTTCGCCGTGCAGCCCACCTCGGAAGAGGTGGTGACCGACATCGCCCGCAGCGAGATCCGCAGCTACAAGCAGCTGCCGCTCAACTTCTACCAGATCCAGACCAAGTTCCGCGACGAGCGCCGGCCGCGCTTCGGCATCATGCGCGGCCGCGAGTTCACCATGAAGGACGCCTATTCCTTCGACCGCGACACCGATGGCCTGCGCAAGTCGTACGAGAACATGTACGACGCCTACGTGCGCATCTTCAGCCGCTTCGGGCTGGAATTCCGCGCGGTGGCGGCTGACAACGGTGCCATCGGCGGTTCGGGTTCGCATGAATTCCACGTGATCGCCGATACCGGCGAGGACGCCATCGTCTACTGCCCGACCTCGGCCTACGCCGCCAACATGGAGGCCGCCGAGGCGCTGCCGCTGCTGGCGGAGCGCGCCGCGCCCAAGCAAGACCTGGTCAAGACCTTCACCCCGGAGAAGGTCAAGTGCGAGCAGGTGGCCGAATTCCTGAACCTCCCGCTGGAGACCAACGTCAAGTCGATCGTGCTGGCCACGGAAAACGAAGCCGGCGTCCAGATCTGGCTGCTGCTGATCCGCGCCGACCATGAGCTGAACGAGGTCAAGGCCTCCAAGGTGCCGGGGCTGGCCGAGTTCCGCTTTGCCACCGAGAACGAGATCGTCGACGCCTTCGGCTCGCCCCCGGGCTACCTGGGCCCGATCGACATGAAGAAGCCGGTCAAGGTGGTGGCCGACCGCACCGTCGCCAACATGAGCGACTTTGTCTGCGGCGCCAACTACCGCGACTACCACTACACCGGCGTCAACTGGGGCCGCGACCTGCCCGAGCCGATCGTGGCCGACCTGCGCAACGTGGTGGCGGGCGATGCCTCGCCGGACGGCCAGGGCACGCTGGAGATCTGCCGCGGCATCGAGGTGGGCCACGTGTTCATGCTGGGCACGCGTTACTCGGAATCGATGAACGCCACCTTCCTGGACGAGAACGGCAAGACCCAGCCGATGCAGATGGGCTGCTACGGCATCGGCATCACCCGTATCCTGGGCGCCGCGATCGAGCAGAACTTCGACGAGCGCGGCATCATCTGGCCGGCTGCGATCGCGCCGTTCGAAGTGGTGATCTGCCCCGTGGGCTACGACCGCTCCGAGGCCGTCAAGGCAGAGGCCGACCGCATCCATGCCGAGCTGCTGGCTGCCGGCATCGACGTCATCATCGACGACCGCGGCGAGCGCCCGGGCGTGATGTTCGCCGACTGGGAACTGATCGGCGTGCCACACCGCGTGGTGGTGGGCGACCGCGGCCTGAAGGAAGGCAAGGTCGAATACCAGGGCCGGCGTGACGCGCAGGCCACCGCGGTCAGCGTGGCCGACGTGGTCAGCCACGTGCGCAACCAGCTGGCGAACTGAGCCCGATGCGCGCCGCACGCGCAATGCCTGCCGCCCGCCGCTTTGCCGGCGGGCTGCTGCTGGCGCTGGCCGCGGCGGCCGCGCATGCCGGCGCGCAGAAGGAAGAAGATCTGGCAGATTCCGTGCGCGGCGCGCTGGCCGCCGCGATTGCCGACGACCGGCCCACGCGGCCGGTCTTTGCTTCCGGCGGCGAGCGCCTGGCCTACCTGAAGTGGCTGGGCGAAATGTCTTCCCGCCTGGCCACGCGCATCCCCGAGCCGCAGGTGCGCGTGGAACTGATCGAGGTCGCCTATTACGAGGCCAAGCGCGCCGGGCTGGAACCCGCGCTGGTGCTGGGGCTGGTCCAGGTCGAGAGCAATTTCCGCAAGTACGCGATCAGCTCGGCCGGCGCGCGCGGGCTGATGCAAGTGATGCCGTTCTGGGTCCGCGCCATCGGCGACAACGACCCGCGCAAGCTGTTCCACCTGCAGAGCAACCTGCGCTACGGCTGCACCATCCTGCGCTACTACCTCGACCGCGAGCAGGGCGACCTGTACCTGGCGCTGGGCCGCTACAACGGCAGCCGCGGCCGCCCCGAATATCCCAACGCCGTACTGGCGGCGTGGAAGCGCTGGCAATATTCCGAAGCCTCGGTCACCGTCGCCGGCGATCCGGACAATGCACCGCCGCGCGCCCCGCGTGCGCTGCCGTCCGACCCGCCGGAACGCAACCCTTTCTCGCCGCGCCGCGTCGCCAACCCGTCATGATCCGCGAAGCATCCGTTGCCGGCGGCAAGGCCGGCGGCTATACCGAATCCTCGCCCGAACTGGAGCAATGGCTGGCCCGGCATGTCGCGCAGGGCTTTGGCGCCGATGCACTGGTGCTGTCGATGCTGCGTTCGGGCTATGACGACAGCTTTGCGCGCCGGGCCGTGGCGGCGGCGTTCGGTGCGGACACTGCAGCGCGCGGCCCGGCCAAGCCGGAGCCGGCGCGCACGGCGGCACCCCGGGCCAAGACCACCGCGGCATCCTATCTGGCCGACGGCGGCGATCGCCAGGTGCCGATCCTGTTCCGGCTCGCCTCGCCGCAGATCCGCCTGTACCAGCAATTGCTGAGCGCCGAAGAATGCGACGCGCTGGTGGCGCTGTCGCGCGGCCGGCTGGCACGCTCGCCGGTGGTCAACCCCGATACCGGGGACGAGAACCTGATCGACGCCCGCACCAGCATGGGCGCCATGTTCCAGGTGGGCGAGCATGCGCTGATCGAGCGCATCGAGGCGCGCATCGCCGCGGTCACCGGCGTGCCGGCCGAACACGGCGAAGGCTTGCAGATCCTCAATTACAAGCCCGGCGGCGAATACCAGCCGCATTTCGATTTCTTCAACCCGCAGCGGTCGGGCGAGGCACGCCAGCTGACCGTAGGCGGCCAGCGCATCGCCACGCTGGTGATCTACCTGAACACGCCCGAGGCCGGGGGCGCCACCGCGTTTCCGCGCGTGGGGCTGGAAGTGGCGCCGGTAAAGGGCAACGCGGTCTACTTCAGCTACCTGCTGCCCGACGGCGCGCTGGACGAGCGCACGCTGCATGCCGGCCTGCCGGTGGCGGCGGGGGAGAAGTGGATTGCCACCAAGTGGCTGCGCGAGCGCCCGTATCGCAGCGAGGCCTGACCGCCCCCGTCCGACCTCTCCAGGCAAGCCATGCGCGGTCATCAGCGTGGAGCATTGGCCGAGCCGATCCTGTATCGGCGATTTAGTGGAAAAGTGTACCGGTACTGTACCGGAAACTGACCGTAGACTGATTTCCTGAACGCCCCTGGAGTCAGTCATGGAAGTATCCCAACTTGCCGCCGGCACTGGTGTCTTTGCCGCCTTCGCCGGCTTTGCGCTGGTGTCGTCTATCACCCCCGGTCCGAATAACACGATGCTGCTGGCTTCCGGCGTGAACTTCGGGTTCTTGCGCACGGTGCCGCACCTGCTCGGCGTCAGCATTGGCTTTGCGCTGATGGTGGCGCTGGTAGGGTTGGGGCTGGGCTCGCTCTTCCACGCCTTCCCGTGGACCTGGCAGGTGCTGCGCGTGGCGGCGACTATCTATCTGGTGTGGCTGGCGTGGAAGCTCGCCACGGCCGGCGGCGTGCAGGACCAGCAGGTGGCGCGGCCGATGGGCTTCTGGGCCGCGGCGGCGTTCCAGTGGGTCAATCCCAAGGCGTGGGTGATGGCCGTAGGCGCGTGTAGCACCTATGTGTTGCACGGCAACCTGTGGCTCAACGTGCTAATGCTGGCCGGAATATTCGGGGTGGTGAACCTGCCCAGCGTGGCGATGTGGGCGTTGTGCGGCTCGGCGCTGCGGCGCTGGCTGGCGCAGCCGAAAGTGCTGCGCGCGTTCAATGTCGGGATGGCGGTGTTGCTACTGGCGTCGCTGTGGCCGATTTTGGGCTCGCACCACGCGTGATGTATCTTCTCCCCTCTCCGGTCTGTACAGGGGAGAGGGGAGAAAATCCTCAGCGACCCAAGATCAAATCAGCGCCCGGATCGCGCCCAGATTCCGCCAATACCCCTTGGCATCCATCCCGCACCCAAACACATAGCGATCCGGCACCGCAAAGCCGCAGAAGTCCGGATGCATCGGCTTGAGCTTGGTCAGCGTCTTCTCGCACAGCACCGCGGCGTGGAATTCCCTGGCGCCCATGTCCATGATGCGCTCGCGGATCGCGGCCATGGTTTCGCCTTCATCCAGGATGTCGTCCAGCACGAGCACCACGCGGTCCTTGACCGACTCGCGCGGTGCCACGCGCCACTGCATCTCGCCCCCAACGGTCTTGTTGTTGTAGCGCGAGAGGTGGATGTAGTCGAACTCAAGCGGGAACGCCAGCTTGGGCAGCAGCATGCCGGTGAACACCACCGCGCCGCCCATCACGGATAGCACCAGCGGGAAGGCATCGCCCATCTTGGCGGTGATCTCGGCGGCCATGCGGTCCAGCGATGCCTGGACTTCCTCGGCCGAGACGATTTCTTCGGAGTTGGCCCACAGTTCGCGGGCCTGTACGGCGCTCATCATGATGTCTTTCCTGTTCTTTTGCGGGGGAGGCGGATCGTAGTGCAGCCCGGGCTCAACGATTGAAGAGGCCCTTCATGCCGCCCTTCATCGCGCCCATCTGGCGCATCATCTTCATCATGCCGCCGCCCTTGAGCTTTTTCATCATGGATTGCATCTGGTCGAACTGGTTCAGCAGGCGGTTGACTTCCTGAACCGGCACGCCGGCGCCGGCGGCAATGCGGCGCTTGCGGCTGGCCTTGATCAGGTCGGGCTTGGCGCGCTCGGCCGGCGTCATGCTGTTGATGATGCCTTCCATGCGGGCCACCTGCTTCTCGGCCTGGTCCATGTTGGCGCCCTGCGCCTGCTGGGCGAACTGCGCCGGCAGCTTGTCGACCAGGCTGGCCATGCCGCCCATCTTCTTCATCTGGCCGATCTGGGCCTTGAAGTCTTCCAGGTCGAAATCGCCGGTCTTCTTGATCTTCTTGGCCAGCTTCTCGGCCGCGTCCATGTCGACGCCGCGCTGGGCTTCCTCGACCAGCGCCATGATGTCGCCCATGCCCAGGATGCGCTGGGCCATGCGGTCCGGGTAGAACGGCTCCAGCCCGTCCAGCTTTTCGCCGACGCCGACGAACTTGATCGGCCGGCCGGTGATATGGCGCACCGACAGCGCGGCACCGCCGCGCGCATCGCCGTCCAGCTTGGTCAGCACCACGCCGGTCAGCGGCAGGGTGTCGTTGAACGCCTTGGCGGTGTTGACCGCGTCCTGGCCGAGCATGGCGTCGACCACAAACAGCGTCTCGGCGGGCTTCAGCTCAGCGTGCAAGGCGGCGATTTCCTGCATCATCAACTCGTCGATACCCAGGCGGCCAGCCGTATCGACGATCAGCACGTCGTGGTAATGCTTGCGCGCCCAGTCCACCGCCGCGCGGGCGATCTCGACCGGCTTCTGGTCCGGCTGCGACGGGAAGAAGTCAGCGCCGACTTGCTCGGAAACGGTCTTCAGCTGGGCGATAGCGGCGGGGCGGTAGACGTCGCAAGAAACCGTCAGCACCTTCTTCTTCTTGTTTTCCTTCAGCCACTTCGCCAGCTTGCCGACGGTTGTGGTCTTGCCCGCACCCTGCAGGCCGGCCATCAGGATGATGGCGGGCGGCTGCACGTTCAGGTTCAGCTCGGCTTCCTTGTTATTGCCGCCGGCGGCCTCGGCACCGCCGATGACCGAGGTCAGCTCGCGCTGGACCACGCCAACCAGTGCCTGGCCCGGCGTGAGGCTGGTGATCACATCCTCGCCCAGCGCCTTTTCCTTGACGCGGGCGATGAATTCGCGCACGACCGGCAGCGCCACGTCGGCTTCGAGCATGGCAAGGCGCACTTCGCGCAGCATCTCGGCGGTGTTGGCCTCGGTCAGGCGCGCCTCGCCGCGCATGGTCTTGACCACACGCGCCAGGCGTTGAGTGAGATTGTCCAGCATGGCAGGAATCGGGGGAGATATCGGAGCAGGGGCTCGGTCTGAAAACGGGGCAGGCCCGTGCCAGTTGCAGGCTGGAGCACCGGTTCAACCGGCCGCCACCGTCCGTGGGCACTAAGGTAAACTGCGCAAATGGTCATTGTACTGTATGCCCTGACGGCACTTCTCTATTGCGGCCTGGCCTGGCACGGCTGGGCCACGCGCCATGCCGGCGTTGCCTCTACGGCCGCCAAGGCGGGACAATCCGGCGGCGCGGCCTCGGCCGTGCTGGTCGCCGGCGGCCCCGGCAGCGCCCTGCCACCGGCGGGCGGCGCGCACGGCGAGGGCCGGCCGGCCTGGTGGCACATGCTGATGCTGGCGGCGCTGGCCTGCCACGGCATGCTGCTGCACGAAACCATCTTCCCGTCCGACCGCATGGTGTTCGGCTTTGCCTTCGCGCTGTCGGCCATGCTGTGGCTTGGCGTGGGCATCTACTGGATCGAGAGCTTCTTCTTCTCGCTGGCCGGGCTGGGGCTGATCGTGATCCCGGTGGCGCTGGTCGCGAGCCTGATGCCGCTGGCCTTTCCCGGCTCGCAGATCCTGGGCTACGCGGCGCAGCCGCTGTTCAAGCTGCACTTCATCATCGCCAACGTGGCGTACGGGCTGTTCACGCTGGCGGCGTTCCATGCCTTCCTGATGCTGCTGGCCGAGCGCCGGCTGCACGGTTTCCGCCACGTGCCGGCACGGCCGGCCGAGGCCAATGGCACGCAACCCAGCCAGTGGCTGGGCCGCTGGCTGGACCTGCTGCCGCCGCTGCTGACACTGGAGAAGCTGCTGTTCCGCCTGATCGGCGCCGGCTTCGTGCTGCTGACACTGACGATCGGCTCGGGCCTGCTGTTCTCCGAAGAACTGTTCGGCCGCGCTTTCCGGATGGACCACAAGACCGTGTTCGCGCTGATTTCGTGGGCCATGTTCGGCGGCATCCTGGCCGGGCGCATCTTCCGCGGCTGGCGCGGCAAGGTAGCGCTGCGCTGGGTGATCGCCTCGTTCGGCATCCTGCTGCTGGCCTATGTCGGCAGCCGCTTTGTGATTGAAGTAGTCCTGCACCGTTTCTGAGACACCATGGCACGTATCCTGATCCTGCTGGCCGTGGTGCTGGGCGTCTTCTGGTGGCTGCGCGCCCGCGCCGAAGCGCGGCTGGCACAGCAACGCGCGCGGCAGCAAGCCAGCGAAGCCGCCGCGCGCGCCCACGCCAATGCCGGCCAGCCCGCCGACGCTGAACCGATGGTCCAGTGCGCCCAATGCGGCGTACACCTGCCGATGGGCGAAGCCATCGCCTGGCGCGGCCTGCACTACTGCCGCCGCAGCCACCTGCCTGACGAGGCCAGCCACACCGACGGCGGCGGCGCGCGCCCATGACCGAACCGGCGCCGTCAGGCTGGCAGCGGCTGAACGCCTGGCGCGGCCTGGCGCAGCTGTGGCGTCAGCCTGAACCGCCCGAATTCCACTGGCGCCTGCTGCGCTATTTCTGCTGGACCCGTGTGGCCGTGGGTCTGCTGCTGCTTGGCTATGCGCTGATGCGGCGCGGCGAGCCCGCGCCGGCGCCATTGCCGCCATTGCCGCATTCGTTGCTGCCGGATCTGCCCTTCGGGCTGGCCAGTGTCGAGCATGCGGCGGCCATGACGGTCGCCGTGCCTTACCTTGGCATTGCGCTGGCGATGCTCGCCGGCACGCTGTGGCGCCGCCATTTCCACCTGCGTGTGCGCGTGCAGGTGCTGGCTGACCTGGCGCTGCTGGCGCTGGTGTTCCACGCCATGGGCCACCCGGCCAGCCAGGGCCAGGCCGACGGCCTCGCCATGATCTTCCTGCTGCCCGCGCTCGAAGCCGGTGCGCTCACCAGTCTGCCGTTCGCGCTGTTTGCCGCGTCGATCTCCGCGCTGGTGGTGATGGGCGGCCCCTTCATGCACACCATCCTGCTGCGACAGGCCGATGCCGGGCTGCTGGGCTCGGGCCTGTTCGGCCTGGTGTTCATGATCGCGGCGCTGCTGATGTACATGCTGGCCAACCGCCAGCTCGCGCAGGAGCGGCTGGCGCTGGCGCGCGAGC
Organism: Cupriavidus phytohabitans; assembly: GCF_000426345.1. Taxonomy (GTDB): domain Bacteria; phylum Pseudomonadota; class Gammaproteobacteria; order Burkholderiales; family Burkholderiaceae; genus Cupriavidus. The sequence continues at coordinate 67,437 of NZ_AUFE01000028.1, forward strand.
AGGAATTGCGGATGCAGCAGCTGGTCAACCGGCTGATGGTCAACGACATGCAGGACGGCGTGATGCTGGTGCGCGCCAACGGCGCCGTGGTGGCGGCGAACCCGGCGGCGGTGGTGCTGTTGGGCGTGCAGGCGCATGAGCGCATCTATTCGCGCCGGCTGGGTGCGCCGGCGGGGCAGGGCCGCGATGGCGACACCGTGCTGTTCGACCTGCGCCGCATCCCGCGCCTGCAGCCGCTGATGGAAATGCTGCGCGACTGGCTGCGCAGCAAGGACGACGTGCCGCGCATCCTGCAATTGCTGCCGATGGCGTCCGGCACCGCCCTGGCCGACGGCACCATGCAGCACACCCGGCTGCGGCTGCGTTTCGTGCTGCCGGGGCTGGCGGGATTGCGCTCGACGCTGGCGCACGGGCGCACCGTGCCGTCGCATCTCGATACCGCTGCCTGGAACGAACTGTCCCCCGAGGCCGCCGCCCGCCTGCGCCTGGCCATCGCGCAGAACGAGGCCATGGCCTGGTCGCAGGAAGACGAAGCGCTGCTGCGCAGCGAGATGCGCGATACCGTCCTGGTCCATATCGAAAGCTGGGAGCGCATCGCCGAACAGGTGCAGCAGGAAAAGCTGGCCGCGATGGGCCGGCTGGTGGCCAGCATCGCGCACCAGATCCGCAACCCGCTGGCGGCCATCAGCCAGGCCAGCGAGCTGCTGGCCGACTCCGCGCGGCAGGGGCCTGTCGCCACGGATCGGTCAGACAACACCGGCGGTGCCGATGTCGATATCGATGCGCGCCTGCTGCGCATCATCCACGACAACGTGCGCCGGCTCGACCAGGTGGTGTCCGATGTGCTGCAGATGTCGCGCCGCCCGCGCACCGGCCGCAGCACCGTGCACCTGGCGCAGGCGCTGCCCGAGATCGTCGAGCGCTGGCGCCTGGAAATGCGTTCGCGCCGTCCGCAGGCCGGCGAGACCCGCCCGGCCGGCCGCGCCGACATCAACGCCAACGCCATCCGCCTGACCGTGGACGTGGCCCAGCCGGTGGTGTTCGACGCCGCGCAGCTGCAGCAGGTGCTGGGCAACCTGCTCGACAATGCCTGGCGCTACTGCAGCCGGCTGCCGGGCTCGATCCGGCTGCTGGCGCACGCGCTGGACCAGCACCATGCCGAGCTGATCGTCTGGAACGACGGCGCCGAGGTCTCGCGCGAGCACCAGCGCAGCCTGTTCGAGCCGTTCTTCACCAGCAACGCCCAGGGCACCGGCCTGGGCCTGTTCATGGCGCGCGAGCTGTGCGGCGCCAACGACGCGCAGGTGCGCTACGGCGCGGTCTCGGTGCCGTCGCTGATCGAGCGCACCGGCGTGCTGGCCGCGGCCGCGCGCGATACACTGCCGGCCAAGGCCTTCGTGCTGACGCTGCGCATCGAGACCGCCGACGCGGCCGTCGCATGAACGGCGTCCGTCCATCCACACCCACCGCCATGCCACCCCGAACGCCCGATCCCATTCTCGTCATCGACGACGAGGCCGACCTGCGCGAGCTGCTCGACATCTCCATCCGGCGCATGGGCCATGACGTGGTGCTGGCAGGCTCGCTGGCCGAGGCGCGGCAAAAGCTGGCGCAGGGCCGCTACAGCCTGGTGCTGACCGACATGCGGCTGGGAGACGGCCTGGGCATCGAGATCGTGCGGCAGCTGTCGGCCGCGCCCGAACGCATCCCGGTGGCGGTCATCACCGCCTACGGCAGCGCCGACAACGCCGTCGAGGCGCTCAAGGCCGGCGCCTTCGACTACATCGCCAAGCCGGTCTCGCTGGAGCAGTTGCGCAGCCTGGTGCTCAATGCGCTCGGCCGCCAGCAGCGCGACAGCACCGAAGCCGATGCCGGCGGCAGCGCCGGCGCGGATGCCGCCGCCGACCGGGCCGCGGCGTTGCTGCCCGGCCATTCCGCCGCCATGCACGAGGTGCGCCGCTCGCTGTCGCGGCTGGCGCGCAGCATGGCCCCGGTGGTCATCAGCGGCGAATCCGGCAGTGGCAAGGAGCGCGCCGCGCGCGCCATCCACGCGATCAGCGCGCGCGCCTCGCACCCGTTTATCGCGGTCAACTGCGGCGCCATCCCCGAGACGCTGATGGAGTCGGAGTTCTTCGGCCACGTCAAAGGCGCCTTCACCGGCGCCGATGGCGAGCGCGGCGGTTTTTTCCACGCGGCCAACGGCGGCACGCTGCTGCTCGACGAGGTGGCCGACCTGCCGCTGGCCATGCAGGTCAAGCTGCTGCGCGCGCTGCAGGAGCGCCGCGTGCGCAAGATCGGCGCCAGCCGCGAAGATGCCGTGGATGTGCGCGTGATGTGCGCCAGCCACAAGGACCTGGCCGCGATGGTCGCCGCCGGCCAGTTCCGCCAGGACCTGTATTACCGCCTGAACGTGCTGGCGCTGCGCATGCCCACGCTGCGCGAGCGCGGCGAAGACATCCCGGTGCTGGCGCGCGCCATCCTGGACCACCTGGCCGTGCGCTACGGCGACCCCCATCCCAAGCGCCTGGCGCCGGCCGCGCTGGAACAGCTGGCCGCCTACCGCTTCCCCGGCAACGTCCGCGAGCTGGAGAACCTGCTCGAGCGCGCCTATGCCTTTGCCGAGAGCGAGCAGATCGAGGTGGCCGACCTCGGCTCGCTGGATGCCGGCGCGCCCGGCGCCGGGCTGACGGCGCCCGCGCCCGCGATGGCGTCACCGTTGCCTGCGACCCAGTACGCCCCCTGGGGCGCACCGGGAGTGTGGGCGCCGATGCCGCCCGCGGCGACGCCCGCGCCCGCGATAGTGGCCGAACCCGCTGCCGCGCCACAGCCCGCCTCACAGCCCGCCGCACCGTCCACCGCCCAGCCCGAGCCCGCCGGTGATGCCACCGAGCGCGCCTGCCGCGGAATCGTCTTCCCGATCGACCTGCCGGCCCGGCTCGAAGCTGTCGAGCGCGAGCTGATCCTGCAGGCGCTGGCGCAGACCAATTTCAACCGCACCGCCGCCGCGCCGCTGCTGGGCCTGAACCTGCGCCAACTGCGCTACCGCATCCAGCAGCTGGGCATCCGCGAAGCCATGGACGCCGCCGACCGCGGCGTGGCCGAGAACGCCGGCGACGGCACGGGCGAGGGCACGCCATGACCACCCCCAGTCAGCCCAACCTGCCCGCGTCGGCGCAGGCTTTCCTGCCCGACGCCGACGGCTGGGTGCCGGCCGCCCGGCGCGTGCCGTCGCCCAATTTCGACCAGCGCCCGCCGGGTATGCCGGTGGACCTGGTGGTGCTGCATAACATCAGCCTGCCGCCCGGCCAGTTCGGCAGCGGCGACATCGAGGCGTTCTTCCAGAACCGGCTCGACCCGGACAAGCATCCGTTCTTTGCCACCATCCACCAGGTCCAGGTGTCCGCGCACTTCCTGGTGACGAGGCAGGGGGAGCTGGTGCAGTTCGTGCCGTGCACGCAGCGGGCCTGGCATGCCGGCCAGTCGGACTTCTTTGGCCGCACGCGCTGCAACGACTTCTCGATCGGCATCGAGATCGAGGGTTGCGACGACCTGCCGTTCACCTCCGCCCAATACGACACCGTGGCCGCGCTGGTGCCGGCCCTGATGGCGGCCTACCCGGTACGGGCGATCGCCGGCCACAGCGACATTGCTCCGGGACGCAAGACCGATCCTGGCCCGCATTTCGACTGGGACCGCTTCGCCGCCAGTGCAGCCGTGCCGCAAGGCATGTTGCCCTATCGGCACCCCTGCGCGTGATCCGTTCGTAACGTCATTCCCTGCGGTCGTGCGCCCAGTCGTGCGCCCCATTCCGGCGCACATGCCCCAAGCAGATTAGGGGCTATCGCATGCTCGCAACAATCAAAAAAATTTTTGTGAAATGTGCAGTTGCGAATGGTTTCTCTGAAACCCTTGTGTGCACTAGGCTCCCGGGCATGTGGCGCTGCCGCACCCGCCAGCTTCGCCCGGAAACGACCCCGAAATAGCGGTTGTCAAGACTGGTCATTCGGATTCGTTTCACTATACTTAGCCCAGTTTTCAGCAGCACCCACTATATCTAGTAGTCAAACCGGGGAGCTGGCCCCTGAGGTGGCGGTTGTGCAGTGAGTGCAACCCGTCAGGAAACCTCCGCAAGGCTGGCGAATCACAAAGAGTCCCTGGCGAAATGTTCACGCAGAGGCAGTTTGTCCGTGCGCGGTCACACCGAAACGGATTCTTCTTTCCGCCGCATTTCGCCAGGGACTCTTTTGTCTCTTATATCCAGGCTAAGAACAGGACTTCACATGCAAACGGCCCAGAACGAACTCACCACGGGTAGCGCCGCCGCAGGCGTTGCCAACCAGGCACCGAACGCACAGCAGACCTCCAGCGCCGCTTCCACCAACTACCCGGATCACAAGATCATCCGTCGTAACGGCGCCGTGGTGGCGTTCGAGCCGTCCAAGATTGCCGTGGCCATGACCAAGGCCTTCCTCGCCGTGAACGGCGGGCAGGGCGCCGCCAGCGCGCGCGTGCGCGAGATCGTCGAGCAGCTGACCGACAACGTGGTGCGCGCACTGGTGCGCAGCCGCCCGAGCGGTGGCGCCATCCATATCGAAGACGTGCAGGACCACGTGGAACTGGCGCTAATGCGCTCGGGCGAGCATGAAGTGGCCCGCGCCTACGTGCTCTACCGCGAAAAGCGCAAGGCAGAGCGCGCCAGCGCCAGCGCCGAGGCCGTGGCCCGCGTGCAGGAAGCCGGCATCAACATCAACGTGACCGACGCCGGCGTGAGCAAGCCGCTCGACATCGTCGCGCTGCACGCCCTGCTCGACAACGCCTGCGCCGGCCTGGGCAAGGCCGTCAGCGCCGAGCCGATCCTCAAGGAAACGCTCAAGAACCTGTACGAAGGCGTGCCGATGACGCAGGTGTACGACTCCGCCATCCTGGCCGCGCGTACCCTGATCGAAAAGGACCCGGACTACAGCCAGGTCACCGCCCGTATCCTGCTGCACACCATCCGCAAGGAAATCCTGGGCGCCGAAGTGACGCAGGCCGAAATGACCACGCGTTACGCCGAGTACTTCCCGAAATTCATCGCGCGCGGCATCAAGGCCGAGCTGCTGGACGAGAAGCTGGCCACCTTCGACCTGGCCCGCCTGGGCGCCGCGCTGGACGCCGGCCGCGACTTCCAGTTCAACTACCTGGGCCTGCAGACGCTGTATGACCGCTACTTCCTGCACATCGACGAGACCCGCATCGAGATGCCGCAGGCATTCTTCATGCGCGTCGCCATGGGCCTGGCCCTCAACGAAACCGACCGCGAAGCGCGCGCCATCGAGTTCTACCAGCTGCTGTCGTCGTTCGACTTCATGTCGTCCACGCCGACCCTGTTCAACTCGGGCACCCAGCGCTCGCAGCTGTCGTCGTGCTACCTGACCACCGTCTCGGACGACCTGGAAGGCATCTACGAAGCGCTCAAGGAAAACGCGCTGCTGTCCAAGTTCGCCGGCGGCCTGGGCAATGACTGGACCAACGTGCGCGCGCTCGGCTCGCACATCAAGGGCACCAACGGCAAGAGCCAGGGCGTAGTCCCGTTCCTGAAGGTGGTGAACGACACCGCCGTGGCCGTGAACCAGGGCGGCAAGCGCAAGGGCGCCGTCTGCGCCTACCTGGAAACGTGGCACCTGGACATCGAAGAATTCCTGGAGCTGCGCAAGAACACCGGCGACGACCGCCGCCGCACCCACGACATGAACACGGCCAACTGGATTCCGGACCTGTTCATGAAGCGCGTGATGGAAAACGGCGAATGGACGCTGTTCTCGCCGTCCACCTGCCCGGACCTGCACGACAAGGTCGGCAAGGCGTTCGAACAAGCCTACCTCGGCTATGAAGCCAAGGCCGCCAGCGGCGAACTGAAGCTGTTCAAGAAGGTCCCGGCCATGCAGCTCTGGCGCAAGATGCTGGGCATGCTGTTCGAAACCGGCCACCCGTGGATCACCTTCAAGGATCCGTGCAACATCCGCAGCCCGCAGCAGCACGTCGGCGTCGTCCACAGCTCCAACCTGTGCACGGAAATCACGCTGAACACCAATGACAGCGAAATCGCCGTCTGCAACCTGGGCTCGGTCAACCTGGTCGCCCACCTGGCCAAGCAGGCCGATGGCTCGTACGTGCTCGACCACGCCAAGCTGCAGAAGACCATCCGCACCGCCATGCGGATGCTCGACAACGTCATCGACATCAATTACTACGCTGTCGAGAAGGCCCGCAACTCGAACCTGCGCCACCGTCCGGTCGGCATGGGCATCATGGGCTTCCAGGACTGCCTGCACGTGCTGCGCACGCCGTACGCCAGCGACGCCGCGGTGAAGTTCGCCGACAGCTCGATGGAAGCCGTGTGCTACTACGCCTACCAGGCCTCCACCGAGCTGGCCGAAGAGCGTGGCCGCTACGAGACCTACACCGGCTCGCTGTGGGACCGCGGCATCCTGCCGCAGGATTCGCTCAAGCTGCTGGCCGAAGAGCGCGGCGGCTACCTGGACGTGGACCTGTCGAGCAGCATGGACTGGGACAGCCTGCGCGCCCGCATCAAGCAGCACGGCATGCGCAACTCGAACTGCATCGCGATCGCGCCGACCGCCACGATCTCGAACATCATCGGCGTGTCCGCGTGCATCGAGCCGACGTTCCAGAACCTGTACGTCAAGTCGAACCTGTCGGGCGAGTTCACCGTGGTCAATGACTACCTGGTGCGCGACCTGAAGGAACGCGGCCTGTGGGACGAAGTGATGGTCGCCGACCTGAAGTACTTCGACGGCTCGCTGTCGCGCATCGACCGCATTCCGCAAGACCTGCGCGACATCTACGCCACCGCGTTCGAAGTCGAGCCGACCTGGCTGGTCGAAGCCGCCAGCCGCCGCCAGAAGTGGATCGACCAGGCCCAGTCCCTGAACATCTACATGGCCGGCGCCTCGGGCAAGAAGCTGGACGACACCTACAAGCTGGCCTGGCTGCGCGGCCTGAAGACCACGTACTACCTGCGCACCATGGCTGCCACGCACGTGGAGAAGTCCACTGTGTCGCGCGGCTCGCTGAATGCGGTGTCGTCGGGTAGCGACAACAGCTCGGCACTGGAAGCCGCCGCTGCTTCCGCTCCGGCCATGCCGGAAGCCGAAGGCGCGGTCTGCACCATGCGACCGGGCGACCCTGGCTTCGAAGAGTGCGAAGCCTGCCAATAAGGCAAAAAGAAGACTAGAGAGCAAAAAACCGCCCCCTGTTTGCTCCCCTCTCCCGCTCGCGGGAGAGGGGCGGGGGTGAGGGCCGGCGCAGCAACGAAGTGAAGCGTCAAACCTGACCAACGACCGCGCCCCCCAAACCGAATCACGGAGAACAACATCATGCTGAGCTGGGACGACGACGTTCAAGCCACCCCGCAGGCCGCACCGCAGCCTGCCCTGCAACCCGCTGCATCGGCTGCCACCGCTGACCAGCAAGGCGTCCTGCCGCCGAGCGCCACGCAAGCCGGCATCCTGGGCAACAACCCCAACGCCGCCGCCGCGCAAAGCAACCGCCGCGTCAACGCCGCCGACAAGCGCGTCATCAACGGCTCGACCGATGTCAACCAGCTCGTGCCGTTCAAGTACAAGTGGGCGTGGGAAAAGTACCTGGCCGGCTGCGCCAACCACTGGATGCCGCAGGAAATCAACATGTCGCGCGACATCGCGACATGGAAAGACCCCAACGGCCTGACCGAAGACGAGCGCCGCATCATCAAGCGCAACCTCGGCTTCTTCGTCACCGCCGACTCGCTGGCCGCCAACAACATCGTGCTGGGCACCTACCGCCAGATCACCGCGCCGGAATGCCGCCAGTACCTGCTGCGCCAGGCCTTTGAAGAGGCCATCCACACGCACGCCTACCAGTACATCGTCGAATCGCTGGGCCTGAACGAAGCCGAGATCTTCAACGCGTACCACGAAGTGCAGTCGATCCGTGACAAGGACGAGTTCCTGATCCCGTTCATCGACACGCTGACCGACCCGTCGTTCAAGACCGGCACGCCGGAAAACGACCAGAAGCTGCTGAAGTCGCTGATCGTGTTCGCCTGCATCATGGAAGGGCTGTTCTTCTATGTGGGCTTCACGCAGATTTTGGCGATGGGGCGGCAGAACAAGATGACTGGGGCTGCGGAGCAGTATCAGTACATCCTGCGGGATGAGTCGCTGCACTGCAATTTTGGGATTGACCTGATCAATCAGATCAAGCTGGAGAATCCGCATCTTTGGACGGCGGAGTTTAAGGCTGAGATTACTGAGTTGTTCAAGAAGGCTGTTGATCTTGAATATCGTTATGCTGAGGACACCATGCCGCGTGGCGTGCTGGGGCTGAATGCGCCGATGTTCAAGTCTTACCTGCGCTTCATCTGCAATCGTCGGTGCCAGCAGATTGGGTTGGATCAGCTGTTCCCGAATGAGGAGAACCCGTTCCCGTGGATGAGTGAGATGATTGATCTGAAGAAGGAGCGGAACTTCTTTGAGACTCGGGTTATTGAGTATCAGACGGGTGGGGCGTTGAGCTGGGATTGAGGAAGAAGAAGCAAGCAGTTTGTCCAAATTCGTCGTAAAAAAGGGAGCCGAGAGGCTCCCTTTTTTCATATTTGGCATGCTCTCTACCGCTTTCGGGGGATGACCAATTCGATCGAGGAGTGGAAAAATGTTACGTACCGGAGTTCAATTATAGGTTCATTTTTCCGCGAGGCAGATTGTGCGAAGGCGGCCATGGTGAGCGCCCTTGCCGATGCCCGGCGCGCCATGCCGTCCGCTACGCTGATCGAAGCGGTTCCCGATCTGGTGGGACTTACCGATATCGCCGATGCCGTCGGCATGTCCCGCCAGAACATGCGCAAGTTGATGATCGGCTATCCCGAGTCTTTCCCGGCGCGGTGCATGAAGGCAGCACCACACTCTGGCACTTGCTGGATGTGCTGATATGGCTGGATCAGCGCGATTACAGCATTGACCCGATCCTGTTGGATGTCGCCGGCACGGCCATGCAATTCAATCTTGTCCGTTGCGCCAGTCAGGTGGTGCCTGCCATGGCGCGGGAGTTTCGGGCGCTGGTGGGGTAACGGCAACGCACTGGAAGTCACACGATTGTTCGATAGCCGGGGTGGGCGAGCGAATCGAACATCAGGTACGGGCAGACGAAGCCGCCAAAGTTCGCAAGGCAGTTGATCGCGCCGATGCACGCCGTGGCCGTCGTCCCGCCGAGCATGCCGTCGGCAACGTTTGCATGACCGGCGAGAAGCTGATGATCCTTGCCTGGTCACCCCGTGGTGTTCGCAACGCTCAGAGAATGCTCTTGGACCCTGCCGTTCGCGACGCGATATACGCGATCTGCCGCCTGGACCAGCGAATGGCGATGCGTAACCACTATCACCGTTGGTACCCGTTGCCGGACACGTGCGAAGATTCGCGCCTCGCGTTCTGGATCGAGCGAGGATGTGGGTTCATCCAGAATGATGACCGCCGGGCGGCGCGCGAGCGCACGGCCCAGCGCGACACGCTGGCGTTCCCCACCTGACAGGGCCCTGCCTTGAATGCCCAGCGGTCGATCCAGGATATCGCCGTTTCCGTCTGCGGCGATCTCATGCAGTTCAAGCAACGCAACGAGTTCGTGCAGCTTGTGGTCTGACGGCGGGTTGTCACAGCCGTAGGTCAGATTCGTCCTGAGTGAGCCGGTGAGGATCATCGGCGCCTGAGGCGCGACAGCGACTTCGCCAGCGATATCGCTGATGGACAGCTTGCCGACGTCCGCGCCAAAAAGGTAAACAGTGCCAGCTGCGGGGCGGGCGAGTCCGAGCATCAATTGGACCAGGCTCGATTTGCCCGCCCCCGATGGCCCGGTGAGCGCGACAAGCTCGCCCTGCCTGATAGTGATGTTCACGCGGCGCAAAATCTGCTTCTGGCCTTGTGTGACAACTGCGTGCTCGATGCGAAAGACTTCGTTCGCCGTCCGATCCATATGCAGGCTAGATTCTCCGCGCTCGACTGGTAGCTCCAGAAGCCCAAAGCTCTCGCGTAACGCGAGATGGTTGCGGCGCAAATCGGACAGCGATCCCGCAAGGGTAGTGAAAGGTATCGCCAGTGTCACGATGTAGCCAACAATCATGACGAAGTCGCCTGCGCGGAATGTCGAATGGATGGCGCCATATGCGGTCGTCACCGTGAAGAGCGTGAGCAAAAGGCCGGTGCAGATGGCTTGCGTCGCAAGCAGAAGTGCGAGCCGGGTGTTTCCGTGGGTCAATTTGCCGATATAGACATCAAGCGTGCGGTGCAACGCGGCATCCTCTCTCGCGTACGCGTTGTTGAGTTTGATGTCGAGCATGAAGCCGAGCTTTTCAACAAGATGGCTCGACAGCAGGTCGGCACAGCTGAAGATCTCCTCATGAGCGCTCTTGCTTTTGTCCGCGAGGAACCATGTCGCGGCGAAGAGAAGCAACATGGATACGGCAAATCCTAGAGCGAACGCGCCGTCGGTCAATTGCCACAGAACGACGCTGGACAGTATCAGCTGGAGAACAGTCGGGACTATTGCCCAGAACACAGCAAACGTGATTGCACTGAAAGCTGCACGACTTCGTGCGATGACTGAAACCAGGCTGCCCGGATCTTCTGCAGTCAGGCGCGGGTAGTCAACCCTGATGAGTCTGGCAAAGATGGCGTGATGGAATGCGGCATCACATCTTGCGAGAACGGCCGCGGAAAGCATGGCTTTCAGCCAATCGAACGCGCGAGCGGTGGTCCAGGCAAGTCCATAAGCGGCTGCGAGAAGTACCGGCGAACCTGTAGCGCTATGCGGGGCTTCCACAGATAGAGCATTGGTTGCCTCACCCAAGAGGTAGGGGACTAGCGTTGACAATGCCGCGCACAGCGCTACAAACAACGTTGCGCCGCAGAAGTGGATTGGCAAGGCCGGATATTTTCTGACCGAGATTCGGTAGGCGAAGATCCAGTCCTTATACAAATCCAAAAGAAACCTCATTGTCATCACCTTCAGGTATCAAAGTCATGTGGGACTCTGGACCAGCTTGGCATCGCCATGGCTTTGCATCGCGCATGACCCTGTTACACATTTCGACGAAGTCCATGCACGAACATTTCCACGGCATAGATCCGGGTAATCTCCATCAAGCCAGCGGGATATCCCAGTGCCGCGCGCTTTATGAGCTTGCTCAAGCTGACAACGTCGAGGAGCCCGGCAGACGCCGCCCACCCCTCCAGGCATGTCTCAAGGACGTGGGCGTTGTTCACTTTGATGCCCTGCAGCGCAGAGTGCATGATGTCGCCCTTGTCTGTCCGCCAGAGAGTTACCAAGCCTGACGCACGATACACAGCCTTCCGCACACTGAGCCGATTGTGGTCGGCGGAGAAGGCTTCCTCGAGATTCATTTGCATTGCATGCTCAACAATCGGTTGAGCAAGAAAGGGCATGACAGGCCGGCCTCCTTTCGGGTAGGGCTGCACCAGCGCGTCCTCAAGGACGGCCCCCAGCGCTGCGATCTGATATCGCCTGGCCGGCCTTAGTCTTAGTGTCGCGCCACGCAGTACATCGTCGTACAAGGTCGCGGGTCGCTCCCTTGGCGCTTGCTGTATAACTGTTTGAGCTTGTTGGGCGTGTGAACCACCGAGATGATCAAAGGCACCGCCGAATGCGAATTTCAGTACGCTGTATAACGGCAGACGGTAATGAATGGCAAGGTCCCTTAGCGCGGAGACGGCGCGCATCAGGTGCAGGCTCGCGGCGGCATCAACGACCACACAGAACGGTGGTGGGGCGAGATACAGCGAATCGCCCCCGTGACCATTCAACAATATGCCGCGTTCGACGGGGATGCCCGCTTTCTCCATGTCTTGGTCGCGCGCAAGAAAGCAAAGCTTTGTAGCGGGTTGCGCGACAGCTGGGATGGCATCTATGGAAGTGAATGGCAGCTTTGCCAACAGTGGATATGCCCTATGGTTTAGGCCGCAGTGCCTAGCGACATGCCGGGCGATCGCGACTTCGTTGGAAGACGCTCGCGTTGGATCGAAATGGGTGATGGCCAGTGTTCGCGTATTCAATTTGGCCCGCTGCAAAGCTACCGCAAGTGCGGTGGAATCCAGTCCACCAGAGAGCTCGAGAGTGATGGCATCCACGCCTCGCAACATCGAGCTGTGCACCATGGTGAGCAGATCTACGAAGTCTGCTTGATCGCGAGGTTTTCGTGAGGGCCAAGGTGACCAAGCGCGGAATAGTTCCGGAGCTGCAACGCGCTTCCAACGCAATGCGTGGCCCGGCGGGAGATGTGATACTCCTCTCCAGCCCGTTCCCGTTGATTCACCATATCCATGCGCGAGAAACTGATGCAGAAAAGAGAGATCTGGCTCACGGCAGGCGCCGCCCAACTGCGCGAAGTCGTCAATCCGGTTGCCGACGTGCAAGGTGCCGTCGGCAGCGAGGCGATAGAACACTGGATGCTGACCACAAGGATCGGCCAGGACCACAAACCTGTTCTGGAGTTTGTCGTAGACAATAATGAAGTATGGCCCCCAGAATTGCCTGCTAACGTTCTGGGGGACGGTCCGCGCTAGCTCAGCTACCCTTGCCGGAGATGCGGGGACCCCGCTTTCCAGACAGAAGACCTGACCCGCAACCAGCCAGGATGCTTCAATGGTTTCCCCAAAAGCGACAAGTGCGCCCTGCTCAGATGAAATCTCCGCGACGTGCTCGCCGTTGTTCGACCATGTGCGCGCACCCGAGCGTATCTCCATGGCACTTGAAGGCATGGGCTGCAATTTCGATCAGGCGAAGATCGTACCCAAAGCGATAACCCACCAGAGCCAATGCGCCTGACCACTCAAGGCACTTCGTCTTTCGGTAGTAAAGCATCAACGTTCGGCAGTAAGGCGTCTCGCCGGATTGAAGCAGCTTATTGAGCGTGCACAAGTCCGCCGAGAACTCACACCCAAAAGCGAACTTGGTGAGCTGGTTAGGGCCTTGAATGCGGCCTGCATGCACCAGATGCAAAGCACGCAATGCTAGCAGGACAAGGGTCGTACAGTGTGGAGTCGAAACATCTTGCTTCATTAAACGCCAACAGTTCTGGGAAACGCCGGTGTAATGAATGCGTCGGTTGCTGGTAATGGATGCTGGCGAGGCCGCAGGCGCCTGAGGGCTGACCAATGCAAGGCCGGGCCGTAAGATGCGGGAATAGACGCGCGTGTAGAAGAGTGCCGTCTGCAGCCCCAGGTTGGTGAGCCGATAGCGGTGGGTCTTGGGCACGCGCTCGTTGGGGTGCAGAATCGCCCCTTCTACGCGCATGCCTGGATTGAACATGAAGGGCATACCGTCGGCGACGACCCCGATCTACGCAAGCAGCTTGCTGTCATCCTCGAGATCAACTGACTAACGAGGCTCTGCCTCAGACCGACGAGTAGTACGGGTGACTGCGGAGCGCTGAGGGGGTAAGGTGGCTCCGGTCGAGCCGGCTGGGACAAGCCCAGCGATGTACGAGCTCGAAGCTCAATGGGGTCCGAAGACCCCGTGGACGACCGGAGCCAGACATGACGGTACCACACAGTGTGTGCGATGTTCTACGCGACCACGTCGTGCTCGAAAGCGAGTGCATCGACCGGATGTACCTCAACGTGTACGTGCCGCAGTTGCAGCGCGTAGGCGGCGTGGTGTGGTACCTGCGCGGCCACCTCGGTCAGCGCTTTGCCTCGACGGCGACGGTGG
>NZ_AUFE01000029.1 GCF_000426345.1 Cupriavidus phytohabitans
TGGGCTGTTTGCGCGAGCAGACCGCCGGCCGGCCGCTAGTGCTGCATTCGGACAATGGCAGCGTCATGAAAGGAGGGACGATGCTGGCGATGATGGGTTACCTGGGCGTGCAGCCCTCATACAGTCGTCCGCGTGTGAGCAATGACAATGCTTACGCGGAAGCTCTGTTCCGCACGGCCAAGTACTGCCCGCTGTGGCCGGATCGGCCCTTCAATACGCTGCAGCAGGCGCGCGACTGGGTGCACCGGTTTGTGTGCTGGTACAACGAGGAGCATCGCCACAGCGGCCTGAAGTACGTCACGCCGAACCAGCGGCACCGCGGGGAAGCGCCGCCCCTACTGGCGCGACGCACGATGCTATATCAGGCAGCCCGCACCCGACATCCGCAGCGCTGGTCGCGAGGGATCCGGAATTGGAAGCTGGAGCCAGTGGTCTACCTGAACCCCGAGCGAGCTGAGCTGGAAGCTAAGGAGCACCGGAAAGCAGCATAACGGCGGACGCGACAACTACCTTGACACACACCGCTCGGACAAAAAGTTACCCGCCCTTCAGGGCGGAACCGGGCATATCCAATAGCCACCAGATGCCCACACGGGCCCAAAACCCTTGCACAACAACCTCCGCCCCGTACAATAATTGACGTTTACGTAAACGGAAACACTTCCAACAAGGAGACACAGCAAATGCAAATCAAAGACAACGTCTTCATCGTCACCGGCGGCGCCTCCGGCCTGGGCGCCGGCACCGCCCGCATGCTCGCCGAAGCCGGCGCCAAAGTCGTCATCGCCGACCTCAACGAGCAAACCGGCCAATCCCTCGCCACCGAACTGAACGGCCAGTTCATCCGCTGCGACGTCACCTCCGAATCCGACGGCCAGGCCGTGGTCGCCGCCGCCCAGTCCCTGGGCCGCCTGTCCGGCCTCATCAACTGCGCCGGCATCGCCACCGCCAACAAGACGGTTGGCAAGAACGGGCCGCATCCGCTGGATGCCTTCGACAAGACCATCCGCATCAACCTGGTCGGCACCTTCAACATGATCCGCCTGGCCGCCGCCGCCATGGTCCAGAACACCCCCGACAGCGAAGGCGAGCGCGGCGTGATCATCAACACCGCCTCGGTGGCGGCCTTCGATGGCCAGATCGGCCAGGCCGCCTATGCCGCCTCCAAGGGCGGCGTGGTCGCCATGACCCTGGCCATCGCCCGCGACCTGTCCCGCGACGGCGTCCGCTGCATGACCATCGCCCCGGGGATCTTTGAAACGCCGATGCTGCTTGGCATGCCGCAGGAAGTGCAGGACGCCCTCGGCAAGATGGTTCCGTTTCCCCCGCGCCTGGGCCGCCCGGCGGAATACGCCAAGCTGGCACGCGCGATCATCGAGAACACGATGCTTAACGGCGAAGTGATTCGCCTCGACGGCGCGATCCGGATGCAGCCGAAGTAATAAGCTCCGGCACTCAGGCCGCAGCGCCCATTGCGGGCGCCTCGACGCGCAGCGTCAGGCGCCGCACCAGCGCCCACACCGCCTCCGCGGACGGCGAGAGTGAGCGGTCCTCGCGCCGGACCATGACAATGCTGCGCTCTTCGCGGGGCACCAGCGGCCGCCACACCAGCGGCGATGCGGCAGGAAGCGGCAGCGAGAAAGAGGGCAGCACGGAAGCGCCGATGCCGGCCTCGACCATGCCGAACACGCTGGCCGAGTGCCCCAGTTCCTGCACCACCTGCGGCGCCACGCCATGGCGACCGAAGATGCGGTCGATCAGCGGCCGGCTGCCCGAGGCAAAGTCCAGCAGCACCAGCCGCATGCCGTGCAGCGCCGACCACGGCACCGTCGCCGACTGCGCCAGCGGGTGGTCGCGCCGGCAGACAAAGCAGAACGGATCAGTCGCCACCGCCTCCACCGCCAGCCCTTCGCGCGCCAGCGGATCGATCAGCACGCCGAAATCGACGGCGCCGGCGCGGACCTGCTCGAGGCCGTCGGCCTGCACGTTGTCGCGCACGGTCAGGCGGATATCGGGGTATTGCGCGGCGCAGGCGGCGACATACATCGGCATCAGCCGGGCGGAAATGGTCGGAGCGCCGGCTATCACGACACGCCCACGATAGCGCTCGCCTAACTGGCGCGTTTCTTCAAGGGTGTCGTCGAGCTGGCCCAGCAGCCGCTCCAGCGCCGGCACCAGCGCGTGGCCGGCATCGGTCAGCACCACTTCACGCGTGGTGCGGTCAAGCAGCTTGACGCCAAGTGCCTCTTCCAGCTCAGCCACGCCCCGGCTGACCGCCGGCTGGGTCAGCCCCACCACGTCGGCAGCACGGCTGAAACCGCCGCTGCTGGCCACCGCCAGGAAGACGCGCAGCTGGCGCAGTGTGTAATTCATGCAACGACCGGATAAATAGATTCTATAAATGAATTTGCATTCTAGACCCGGCTGGCGTCCAATACTAGGCAAAACCCTAACCAACCGCAGTCATGTCTCGACTTTTTGCCAAGCTCAAGAAACTTTATGACCTGATCGACGGCTTCGTCCTCATCATGCTGACCGCCATCGCCATCGCGCTGGCGGCCCCGGAAATCGGCGCCGGCAAGGGCCCGCTGCACCTGGGCGTGGTCACCAGCGTGGGCGTGGCACTGGTCTTTTTCCTGCATGGCGCGGCACTGTCGCGCGACAAGCTGGTGGCGGGCGCCAAGAACTGGCGCCTGCATGTGTTCGTGCAGTCGTTCACCTACGTGGTCTTCCCGGTGGTCGGCGCGCTGCTGATGCTGGCCTTGCACAACACGCTGCCGGCGGATCTGCTGCTGGGCGTGTTCTTCCTGTGCGCGCTGCCGTCGACAGTGTCGTCGTCGGTGGCCATGACCTCGATGGCGCGCGGCAACGTGTCAGGCGCGATCTTCAATGCCACCATCTCGGGCCTGATCGGCATGCTGGTCACGCCGCTGCTGATGGGGCTGGTGATCAGCGCCAGCGGCGCCTCGATGCCGCTGGGCAAGGCGCTCACCGGCGTGGCGCTGCAGCTGCTGCTGCCGTTCGCGCTGGGCCAGCTGCTGCGTCCGCTGATCGGCAGCTGGCTGGCGAAGAAGAAGCCGATCACCACCAAGATCGACCGCGGCGTGATCGTGCTGATCGTCTATTCGTCGTTCTGCGATGCGACTGCCGAAGGCCTGTGGCACCAGTACCAGTGGCAGACCATCGGCGCGGTGATGCTGATTGCCGCAGTACTGTTGTTCGTGGTGCTGGGCTTCACCACGCTGACCGCCCGCCGGATGGGTTTCTCGGTCGAGGACGAAATCACCGCGGTGTTCTGCGGCTCGAAGAAGAGCCTGGCCAACGGCATTCCGATGGCAAAGATCCTGTTTGCCGGACATCCCGCGCTGGGGCTGCTGGTGCTGCCGCTGATGGTCTATCACCAGCTGCAGCTGATCGTCTGCTCGGTGATTGCGTCGCGCTATGCCAACCGCGATGCGCTGCTGGAGGACCGCGCGGCGGCGCGCGCCTGATCCGCGCCATCCGTCGTCGCGCCGGCCCGCTGCATGGCGTGCAACGCTTGGGGGTTGAGGAGTGGATATGGACGACGACCTCGATACGATGAGCCGCGAGCGGCTGATCGCAGAAGTGAAGGTACTGCGCGCGGGCATACGCCGCCATCGGGATGCTTCGGGTCACGACCTGTGCTGGCACCATCCGGATCTGTGGGCATTGCTGCCCGAGCCCGGCGACCAGGTCCCGACGGTTCCGGCGTGGCCCCAGTTTATGCGCGGCTGCGTGAAGTACCGCGAATCGCTGGACCGGCAATGCCCTGATGCGCCACGCAGCGAGAAGGAATTCGGCGAGCGCTGAGCGTGCGCCGTGGCGGCGCTATGGTCAGACCGTCAGACCGACGGATTTTTCGACAACGGCGGATTCTTCGCGAAGTACGCCTTGATCCCGCGCAGGATGGCATTCGCCAGCTGTTCCTGGTGCGCGCTGTCGTTGAGCTTGCGCTCCTCCGCCGGGTTGCTGATAAACGCGGTCTCGATCAGGATCGACGGGATGTCCGGCGCCTTCAGCACCGCAAACCCGGCCTGTTCCACGTGCGCCTTGTGCAGCCGGTTGATGCCGCCGATCTCTCCCAGCACGGACTTGCCGACCTGCAGGCTGTCGTTGATCTGCGCGGTGGTGGACAGGTCCAGCAGCACGCGCGCAACCTGCGCATCCTTGTTGCCCATGTTGGCGCCGCCGATCAGGTCGGAAGCGTTTTCCTTGTTGGCCAGCCAGCGCGCCGCGGTACTGGAAGCGCCGCGCTCGGACAGCGCAAACACCGAAGCGCCATTGGCTTCCGGCGACAGGAAGGCATCGGCGTGAATCGACACGAACAGGTCGGCCTGCACCCGGCGCGCCTTCTGCACGCGCACGTTCAGCGGCACGAAGAAATCCGCATCGCGCGTCATCATCGCGCGCATATTGGGCTGGGCGTCGATCTTGGCGCGCAACCGGTGCGCGATCTGCAGCACCACGTCCTTCTCGCGAGAACCAGCGGCGCCGATCGCGCCGGGGTCTTCGCCGCCGTGGCCGGGATCGAGGGCCACCGTCAGCAGGCGGCGCATCTTGAACGGGCGCTCGGCAGTCGGGTTGTCGCGCGCGACAGGCGGCACCACGGGCGCATCGGGCTTCGGCACCACCGGCGCGGACGGCCTGGGCCGGGCGGCGACCACCGGCGGCGGCGGCGCGGTGGTGGCCGGCATTTCGCCCTTCTCGTCGAACCTGCGCACCAGCGCGCCGATGGCATCTTCCTCGGCACCGGCCGGGGCGCCGGCGATGCTGTCCGGACCCGGGGCCGGGTCCATGGTGGCGAAGCGGCGCTGCTTGTCCTCGGTGTCGCGCACCAGTTTCCACAGCGGGTCGGGCGGGTTGACCGGGTACAGGTCGAACACCAGCCGGTTGCGGTAGTTGCCGATCGGCAGCAGCGTGAACACCTGCGGCGCCACGCTCTCCTTCAGGTCGAACACCATGCGCACCACGCGCGGGCGGTTCTGGCCGACGCGCACGGTCTGGATATACGGATCGTTGGGGGTGATCTTGGCCACCAGTTCGCGCAGCGTGGGCGACAGGTCCAGGCCATCGATGTCCACCACCAGCCTGTCCGGATCGCGAATCATCTGGTGCACCGCGACCAGCGGCGCGTCGGATTCGATGGTGACGCGGGTGTAGTCCTCGGCCGGCCATACGCGCACCGCGACGATGCCGGCACCGAACGCGATCTGCGGGCCGGCGAGCGTCAGCACGGCGGTACCCGCGCCCAGCTTCAGCGCCTGCGCCATCCATTTGCGGCGCGCCTGCAGCAGGCCGTCGGGTCCATCGGGGCGGTCGGTGGCAAGTCGCTTGATCAGCATGCGTTCAGCAAGGTAAGTCCAGTGGGAGTATAGGCGCGCAAGGTCGCGATTCGCCGCTCGCCGGCATCGCCGGCAAGCTTTTCGCTGTCCGCCGCCCGCGCCATGTCCGATTGGAGCAACACATGCAGGTCGGGTTCCCCCAGCAGGCGGCCCGCCTTCTCCGGCCATTCGACCAGGTTGAAGGCCGGTTCGGCAAAACAGTCGCGGAAACCCGCGTCGACCCACTCTTCCGGATCGGCGAAGCGGTACAGGTCGAAGTGGTAAACCGTCAGCGGCGAGCCGTCGGCGCGGGCGACTTCGTAAGGCTCGCACAGCGTGTAAGTGGGGCTGCGCACCTTGCCGGCATGGCCGAGCGCGCGCAGCACCGCGCGCGTCAGCGTGGTCTTGCCGGCGCCAAGGTCGCCGGAGAGCTGCACATGCACCGTGCGCGGCGGCATGGCCTGCACCGTGGCGGCAAGCGCGGCGCCCAGGCGCGCGGTGGCGGCTTCGTCGGACAGCGTCAGGGTGCGTTCTTCGAGCAAGGGCATTGCGTACAATTCAGGGATGATCGACCCAGCAGTCAAGCCGCCGGCCAGCGCAACAGGCGCGCACAGTGTTCCCGCAGACTCTCCAGGGCAATCCGGCCAGGCCGGCCCGGGGGAGCTGGCGGCGCTTGCGGAGTCCATCCGCGCATGGGGCGCCGGGCTGGGTTTTGCGTCGGTGCGCATCGCCGACGTCGATCTTGGCCATGCCGAGCCGGGGCTTCTGGCATGGCTGGAGCAGGGTTACCACGGCGACATGGATTATATGGCGAACCACGGCTTGCGGCGCGCCCGTCCGGCCGAACTGGTGCCGGGCACGGTACGCGCCATCGTGGCGCGCATGCCCTATGTCCCCGCCACCGAGACCCCGCCGGGCGCGCCCGACTGGCGCCGGCGCGAACTGGCGCGGCTGGGCGATCCGGCCACCGCGGTGGTGTCCCTGTATGCGCGCGGCCGCGACTATCACAAGGTCCTGCGCAGCCGCCTCCAGCAGCTGGCCAGCCGGATCGAGGCTGAAATCGGCAAATTCGGCTACCGCGTCTTTACCGATTCCGCGCCGGTGATGGAAGTGGCGCTGGCCAGCCAGGGCGGACTCGGCTGGCGCGGCAAGCATACGCTGCTGCTCGACCGCGACGGCGGCTCGATGTTCTTCCTGGGCGAGATCCTGGTCGATATCCCGCTGCCAACCGATGCGCCCGAACCGGACCACTGCGGCAATTGCCACCGCTGCCTCGACATCTGCCCCACACGCGCCATCGTCGCGCCCTACCGGCTCGATGCGCGCCGCTGCATCTCCTACCTGACCATCGAGCACAAGGGCCCGATCCCGGTCGAGTTCCGCGCGCCGATGGGCAACCGCGTCTATGGCTGCGACGACTGCCAGCTGGCCTGCCCGTGGAACAAGTTTGCGCACGTGGCCAGCTTGCCGGATTTCGACGTGCGCAATGGCCTGGACGCGCCCGACATGGTGGCGCTGTTCCAGTGGACCGAGGACGAGTTCAACCAGCGCCTGGAGGGCAGCCCGATCCGCCGCATCGGCCATGAGCGCTGGCTGCGCAACCTGGCCGTCGGACTTGGCAACAGCCTGCGCGCGGCGCTTTCAAGCACCCGCGCGGAAGACGCCGCCCTGGCCGCGCGCATCCGCGAGGCGTTGCAGGCGCGGCGCGATGGCGCGTCGCCGCTGGTGCAAGAGCATATCGACTGGGCGCTCTCGCAGGGCGAGCCCGCACGCATCGGGTGACGGAATCCAGCTGACCGAACTAGCTGGCCAGCGCCAGCCACAGCGGCGTGGTGACGATGGCCGCCACCGTCATCACGGAAATCGTGGCCGCCACCATTGGCCCGTTGCCGCCCATGCGCACCGCCAGGATATAGGCGCTCGACGCGGTCGGCAGCGAGGCATACAGCACCACGACCTGGTACTGCAGCGCGGTCAGCGGCAGGTGCCGGCCCACCAGCCAGGCCACGCACGGCATCGCCAGCAGCTTGATCCCGGTCCACCACGCGACCGGTCCGACCGTGCCGGTCGCCCCGCTCATCTGCAGCCCGGCGCCAACCGTCATCAGCCCCAGCGCGGTCGACGCCGAGCCAAGCCGGTTCAGCGTCATCGCCACCACCTCGGGCGGGTGCAGGCCCAGCAGGTTGGTCACGAGCCCGCCGGCAGTGGCCAGGATCAGCGGGTTGCGCGCCAGCTCCTTCCACAGCGCGGTTTCGCCGTGCCTGGCCAGCGCCCACACCGCCGCCACGTTGCACAGCGGCACAGTGCAGCCGACGATCACCGCCATCAGCGCCAGCCCCTCGCTGCCGCCCAGGCGCGACGCCAGCGCCAGGCCGATATAAGAGTTGAAGCGAAAGGCCGTCTGCAGGCCCGAGGCAAAGCTCAGCGCATCGGGCTTCAGCACCCATTTGACGGCGTAGCCGCCGGCCATGCCCACGGCCAGCGCCAGCAGCGCCAGGCCCAGCATCGCCGAGGTTGAAGAGAAATCGAAGACCGCGGCATTGGTCGACTGCAGCAGCAGCGCCGGGAACAGCACAAAGTAGACCAGGCGCTCCACCCCGCCCCAGAAGGCGCGGTCGAAGGGCGAATAGCGCACCAGCAGCCAGCCGATCAGGATCAGGCTGAAGTCCGGCACCAGCAGGAGAGCAGAAGACATTGTCGTTGTTGTAATGGCGAGGGCACGGCGCGGTATCTGCCTGGGATCCGGGTACGATCCCGGCCGCATGGGGGAAGAAATAACGGCTGGCGCGCAGGAATGTGCAGGCTAGGGCAGATACGGATAGGTATTTTTCCAGATTTAGGTCAACATGGCATGCCAAGTTGTACGCCCTGCCGCCATGTTGTCCCGCATCCGTTCCGCGCCGCGAGGCCCGGACACCCACTTTCGCTCCCGTTCACGCCCTGGCCTGTACACCGGCCTGCGCTCGCGCGCGGCCGCCCTGCTGGTGATGCTGTGCGCCGCCACTGCTGCCGGCGCCGTGCCGGCGCGCGCGGTCGAGATGGAAGGGATCCGCTTCGACGATGCCGCTCGCGTGGCCGGCAAGGAGCTGCAGCTCAACGGCACCGCACTGCGGGCGCGCTTCCTGACCAAGGGCTACGTGGCCGCGCTGTACCTGCAGGAAAAAGCCCGCAACGCGACCGTGGTACTCGGCACGCCCGGCGCCAAGCGGCTACAGTTGCGCATGCTGCGCGAGGCCGAGCCGCCTGCCTTTGCCCGCGCCATTCGCCAGGGCATTCGCGACAACCACAGCGAAGCGCAGGTGCAGGGCCTGGCCGCGCGGCTGGTGCAGTTCGAGCGCACCCTGGGCGAGGTCGGCAACGCGCACAAGGGCGACGTGATCAACCTGGACTTTGCCCCGCAGACGGGCACTGTCATCGCCATCAACGGCACGCCGCGCGGCCGTCCGATCCCTGGCGAAGACTTCTACCAGGCCGTGCTGCGGGTGTTCCTGGGCGACCGTCCGGTCGACCCGGACGTCAAGCGCGGACTGCTCGGCGGCTGACAGAGGCTGCCCTCTGGTAGCCCTTTTTTACGCTGCCGCCGCCGTGCCTTCACCTGTGGCACCGCGACGGTTTCTTTGCTTCCGGGCAGCACCCTGCCCGGACATCTGACGGGAGACATGATCTCATGCAAGCTGGCAAACTCGCTCTGACCCTGGCCCTGGTCGCGGCCGCCACCACGGCGCACGCCCAGAGCTATCCGACCAAGCCGATCCGCCTGATTATTCCGTTCGCACCGGGCGGCACCACCGACATCGTCGGCCGCGGTGCCGCCGACCAGATGAGCCGCATCCTGGGCCAGCCGGTGGTCGTGGAAAACCGCGCGGGCGGGGGCGGCTCGATCGGTGCGGACGCGATCGCCAAGGCGGCGCCGGACGGCTACACCATCGGCATCTCGACGGTGTCGACCATGGCCGTGAACCCGGCCTGCAACCCCAAGCTGTCGTACGACCCGATCAAGGACTTCAAGCCCATCACCAACCTGGCCAACGTGGCCAACGTGATCGCGGTCAACCCGAACTTCCCGGCCAAGGACTACAAGACATTCCTGGCCGTGCTGAAGGCCAACCCGGGCAAGTATTCGTACGCGTCGTCGGGCACCTGCGGCTTCGGCCACATGCTGGGCGAGCAGTTCAAGGTCTCGACCAAGACCTTCATGGTCCATATCCCGTACCGCGGCGCGGGCCCGGCGCTGAACGACGTGCTGGCCGGCCAGGTGCCGATCATGGTGGACAACCTGCCGTCGTCGATGCCCTACATCAAGGCCGGCAAGCTGCGCCCGCTGGTGGTTGCCTGGAACAAGCGCGTGGACTCGCTGCCGGACGTGCCGACCTTCGGCGAAATGGGCCTCAAGGAGCCGAACGACCCGGCCTGGTATGGCCTGGTGGCGCCGGCCGGCACGCCTGACGATGTCATCAAGAAGCTGAACGACGCCGCGGTCAAGGCACTGCAGGACAAGGGCTTCCAGGAGCGCCTGCGCGCCGCCGGCGCCGAGCCGTCGGGCAATACGCCGGCGCAGCACGCGGCCGAGATCAAGAAAGAGTTCGACAAGATGAAGAACCTGGTGAAGGTGCAGAACATCAAGCTGGAGCAGTAATCCGGCTTGCAGCACCGGCTGCCATCGCACGCCACCAAAGGCCGCCTGCAAAGGCGGCCTTTTTTCTTGCCAATGCAAAAAGCACTAAAATCCAGCATTCGCCCCAGTCAGACCGCCATGCCAGCCACTTTCGATGCCATCCTCCCTGCCCCGTTCGGCAAGGTCGGCGTGCGCACGGACGGCTCCCGCATCCGGGCCATCGTGTACCTGCCCGGGCACGTCGAATCCCTCGCGCCGGCCGATGCGCAGGCGCGAGAGGTCGTGGCCCGGCTCGAAGCCCAGCTTGAGGCCTATTACGCCAACCCCGACGCGCACTTCGACCTGCCCCTCGCACCGGTGGGCAGCGAATTCCAGCAGCGCGTCTGGCAGGCCATCGCCACCGTGCCGCGCGGCGCCACCACCACCTACGGCACCATTGCCGGGGCCATCGGCGCGATGCCGCGTGCGGTAGGCCAGGCCTGCGGCCAGAACCCGTTCCCGATCGTGATCCCCTGCCATCGCGTGGTCTCGGCCCGCGGCATCGGCGGTTTCTCCCATCATGCCGAAGATGGTTTCCACCTCGACGTCAAACGCTGGCTGCTGCGTCATGAAGGCGCCATGCTGATATGAGCCCGGTATCACGAGCGGTAGCGGCGGACATGCCGCCAGAGCTTGCCACGGCTCCCAGCGATGCCGACGCGGCGCTGGTCGGGCGCTTCTGCGATGCGCTGTGGCTGGAAGACGGCCTGTCGCAGAACACCATCGACGCCTACCGCCGCGACCTGACCCTGCTGGCGCGCTGGCTGCGCCACGAAGGCCGTGGCGAGCTGCCGGGCGTGGACGACAGCGTGCTGTCGGCCTACTTCAACGCACGCCATACGCAGACGCGCGCGTCGTCGGCCAACCGCCGGCTGGCGGTGTTCCGCCGCTTCTACCAGTGGGCGCTGCGCGAGCACGTGGTCGAGGCCGATCCCTGCCTGCTGCTGCGCCCCGCCAAGCAGCCGCCGCGCTACCCCAAGACACTGACCGAGGCGCAGGTCGACGCGCTGCTGGAAGCGCCCGACACCAGCACGCCGCTGGGCCTGCGCGACCGCACCATGCTGGAGCTGATGTACGCCAGCGGCCTGCGCGTGTCCGAGCTGACGCAGATGAAGACCGTCGAGATCGGCCTGAACGAGGGCGTGGCGCGCGTGGTCGGCGGCAAGGGCGACAAGGAACGGCTGGTCCCGTTCGGCCAGCAGGCCGCCGACTGGCTGCGCCGCTACCTCGCCAGCGCCCGTCCCGTGCTGCTGGCAGGGCGCGCCTGCGACGCGCTGTTCGTCACGCAGCGCGGCGAAGGCATGACGCGGCAGGCGTTCTGGCATCTGATCAAGCGCCACGCGCGCGATGCCGGCGTGCACGCGCCGCTGTCGCCGCATACGCTGCGGCACGCCTTTGCCACGCACCTGCTCAACCACGGCGCCGACCTGCGCGTGGTGCAGCTGCTGCTCGGCCACGCCGATATCTCCACCACGCAGATCTACACCCACGTCGCGCGCGAGCGCCTGCGCGAGCTGCACCAGCAGCACCATCCGCGCGGCTGAGCGGCACCGAGCGACCCCATCGCCATGAGCAAGAACAAGCACGTCTCCGAAACCCCTGCCACCCAGTTCCTGCGCAAGCAAGGCGTGGCCTTCGGCGAACACCCCTATGAATACGTCGAGCATGGCGGCACCGGAGAATCGGCGCGCCAGCTCGGCGTTCCCCAGCACGACGTGGTCAAGACCCTGATCATGGAAGACGATCGCGCGCAGCCGCTGGTGGTGCTGATGCACGGCGACTGCTCGGTCTCGACCAAGAACCTGGCGCGCCAGACCGGGCGCAAGAGCGTGCAGCCGTGCAAGCCGGAAGTGGCGCAGCGCCACAGCGGCTACCTGGTCGGCGGCACCTCGCCGTTCGGCACGCGCAAGCGCATGCCGGTGTATGTGGAAGCCACGGTGCTGGAGCTGGAGCGCATCTACATCAACGGCGGGCGGCGCGGTTATCTCGTCAGCCTGGACCCGAAGCTGCTGCCGGGACTGGTGGATGCACACCCGGTCCAGTGCGCACTGCCTGACTGAGGCACCGGCCAGGCGCCGCAGCCGCCACCTGGCACCACGCGCATAGCCGCCACCCATGCCAATCCGGGAAGTCACGCACGTGGTGAAGGCGCCGCCGCGCTACAATCCCGCCAGCTTGAAAACACCCCACTGCACATGGCCAACCTGCTATTCGCCCTCGCCGCCTACCTGATCGGCTCGATTTCCTTTGCTGTTGTCGTCAGCAAGCTGATGGGGCTGCCGGACCCGCATTCGTACGGATCGGGCAATCCGGGGGCGACCAATGTGCTGCGCACCGGCAGCAAGAAGGCCGCGATCCTGACGCTGATCGGCGATGCGCTGAAGGGCTGGCTGGCGGTGTGGCTGGCGGCGCGCTTCGGCCCCGCCTACGGGTTGAATGAAACCGGCCTGGCCATGGTGGCGCTGGCGGTATTCCTCGGCCACCTGTTCCCGGTGTACCACCGCTTTGCCGGCGGCAAGGGCGTGGCCACGGCGGCCGGTATCCTGCTGGCGATCGACCCGATCCTGGGGCTGGGCACGCTGGCCACCTGGCTGATCATTGCGTTCTTCTTCCGCTATTCGTCGCTGGCGGCGCTGGTATCAGCGATCTTCGCGCCGTTCTTTTATGTGCTGATGAATGGCGTGGATGTGATGACTGGTGCCATCTTCGCGATCAGCGTGCTGCTGATCGCGCGGCATCGGCAGAATATTGCCAAGCTGCTGGCCGGCAAGGAAAGCCGGATCGGGGACAAGAAGAAGGTCTGAGCGGGTTGCGTTGCCAGCGCCGGCGTCCGGCGCGCTTTCCGCGGTCGGGCATCTGGCCGCGGCGAGCGCAAGCCACCGCAAGCCACCACAAGCCACCCCTCAGACCGCGCCCCCAAACGCCATCTCGACCCGGAACCCACCCCCGTCAGCATTGACCAGGTTGAGCTTGCCCCCAGCCTGCCGCACCAGCCGATCCACAATCGCCAGCCCCAGCCCGGAATGCGCATTCCCGCCACGCGCCGGGTCCAGCCGCACGAACGGCAACGTAACCCGTTCCTTGTCCTCTTCGGGAATCCCCACCCCCTGGTCTTCCACCACCAGCAAATAACCATCAGCCGTCCGCGTCGTGGCGATACACACCGGCGGCTTGCCATAGGCATAAGCATTGTCAACAAGGTTCCCGATGATCCGGTCCAGCTGCGTGGCAATCATCCGGAACCCGTCCCCCGCGCCCAGCGACAACACCACCTGCCGCTCCTGCTCGGCCAGCGAAGCCGCCAGTTCATTGACCCGCCGGTCCACCGGCACCGGCCGTGCCGTCGATTCACTGGTCTGCGCGAAACTCAGAAACTGCTCCACAATCGCCTGCATCGAATCGACGTCGCGGGTAACCCCCGCTGCAGCCTTGGGATCGGACAGCATCTCCGCGCGCAACCGCAGCCGCGCCAGCGGCGTCTTCAGGTCATGCGCGATGCCCGCCAGCATCGTATTGCGCTCCTGGTCGATGCGTGCGAGGTCCGCCACCATGCGGTTGAAGCGCTCGATCAACTGCCGCAACTCATGCGGCCCGCGTTCGCGCAAAGGCGGCACCGCGCGCTGGCGCGACAGCAACTCGGCCGCATTGGCCATGTCCCGCACCGGCCGCTGCAGCTGCCACGCGATCAGCAGTGCAAACACGATCGCCACGCCCACCACCAGCATCACGCCGGGCACCAGACGGTTGTCCGGCGGCGGGTTGTGAACCCAGAGAATCGGCATCGCTATCCAGTCGTCGCGGCTCGGCAGCTTGATCCAGATGCGCGGCGTGGTCTCGTCCTCGAGCCGGACCTCGGTGCCCGGCGGCAGCCGCGAAATGAACTGTTCGACCAGCCGGCGCGAGCGGCCGCCCTTGGGCGCGGTGGCGTGCTCATCGGCGCTGGCGGTATCGGCGGTCTCCACCAGGCTGGGCAGCTTCGCCGGCGGGCGCGCATCGAGGGCGCGCTCGATGCTGTCGAGCTGGAACAGCATCTGCTCCACGGAATAGTCGACCTGCTGCTGGCGCCGGTCCATGCGCAGGATGGCCAGCCACGAGAAATGGCTGATCACGAGCACGGCCGCGATCAGCAAGGCAATGCGGCCGAACAGGGTGTCGATACGTCGCAACTTCATCGGGAAGCAGGCTCGGGTGGCACGCGGCGGCACGTCAGGCGGTAAAACGGCCGGCCGCCGCTGGCTTTAATCGGAAAGCACGGCGGGAATCTCTTCCGCTTCGTCGGGCACGAAGGTGTAGCCGCGGCCGCGCACGGTCTGGATATAGCGCGGGCGCTGCGCGTCTTCGTCCAGCAGGCGGCGCAGGCGCCAGATCTGCACGTCGATGCCGCGGTCGCTGATGCCGCTGGCGCTGCCGTACATCAGCTCGACGATGCGCTCGCGCGACAGCACTTCAAGCGGATGCATCAGCAGCAGCTTGAGCAGCGCGAATTCGGTATCGCTGATCGACAGCGGCTGGCCGGCGCGAATCAGCGTGCGCTGGCGGAAATTGACGCGGAACGGGCCGAACGCGACCGATTCGCGGTCCTCGGGCGCCGCGGCGGGGCGGGCCAGCTTGCGGCGCAGCACGGCGTTGATGCGCGCCAGCAGCTCGCGCGGCGAGAAGGGCTTGCCGAGGTAGTCGTCGGCGCCGATCTCCAGGCCGACGATGCGGTCGATCTCGTCGCTGCGGGCCGTGAGCAGGATCACCGGGATGTCGTCGTTCTTGGCGCGCAGGTTGCGCAGCGCGGTCAGGCCGTCGACCTTGGGCATCATCAGGTCGAGCACGATCAGCGCCGGCCGTTCGCGCTCCAGGCGCGCCTGCAGGCCGTCGCCGTCATGCAGTACCGAGACGGCAAACCCCTGCTGGGTCAGGTACTCGCGCAGCAGGTCGCGGAGTTCGGGATCGTCGTCGACAACGAGGATCTGGGTAGGCTGGTTCGTTCGCATAGGCACATGATAGTCAGCCCGGGCGGCGCACATGCCGGATCGGCCGGGCGGTTTTGTTTCCGGAGGTTACACCTGGGGCGCTGGTAATCCTCTGTAATAAAAGCGCCGGGCGCCGAAATACGGGCGTCCGCACCCGCACATTATCCTTGCCGCATGACTTGCCATCGGCGCCGCCCATGCGCGCCGCACGGCACTTGCCGGCACGCCGGCGGCCCTTGGGCGCCCCGCCCCCGCGGCCGGCCGGCGCCCTTTGCGTTGCGGCATACTGCTGTGCTGCATCGTCACTTGCCGGCAGCACTTGCCGGCAGAACACCGCGGCGCGCCGGGCGCGCCGTACCCAGGATTGCGGACATGTCCAACCCCGAACAAGGCCAACCTAACCCTTCCCCGTCCCCGTCTTCCCGACCGCCCCTGCCGCCCGGCGGCACTCCACCGCGCAGGAACCGGCGCCGGCTGTATGCCGGGCTGCTGGTGCTGCTGCTGGCCGGGGGCGGCTGGTACTGGTATGCGCACCGCGGGGATGCCACCAAAGGCACCGCAGGCGGCCCGGGTGGCGCCAGCAGACCCGGTGCAGGCGGCCCGAGCGGAGGCGCCGGCATGCCGCGCTCGCCGGTGGTGGTCGCCACCGTGGCCCAGCGCGACATGGACGTGGTCCTGAACGGGCTGGGCAACGTGACCCCGGTCTCGAACGTGACCGTGCGCGCGCAGGTTTCCGGCCCGCTGCTGAAGGTGCTGTTCAAGGAAGGCCAGATGGTCAAGTCCGGCGACGTGCTGGCCGAGATCGACCCGCGCCCGTTCCAGGCCGCGCTCGACCAGGCCGTGGGCCAGCTGGCGCGCGACCAGGCGCTGCTGCAGAACGCGAAGCTGGACCAGCAGCGCTACCGCACCCTGCTGGGGCAGGATTCCATTGCCAAGCAGCAGGTCGATACCCAGGACGCGCTGGTGCGCCAGTACGAAGGCGTGGTCAAGACCGACCAGGGCAACGTCGCCAATGCACGCCTGCAGCTGGGCTACACCCGGATCGTGGCGCCGGTGTCCGGCCGCATCGGCCTGCGCCAGGTGGATCCGGGCAATATCGTCAACACCAGCGACACCAACGGCATCGCGCTGATCACGCAGATCCAGCCGATCGCCGTGATGTACACCATCCCCGAAGACAACCTGCCGTCGGTGCTGAAGAAGCTCAACGCCGGCGAAAAGCTGCCGGTGCAGGCGTGGGATCGCCAGGTGCGCAACCAGCTTGGCGAAGGCGAGCTGCTGACCACCGACAACCAGATCGACACCACCACCGGCACCGTCAAGCTCAAGGCGGTCTTCCCCAATGCCGACGGCATGCTGTTCCCGAACCAGTTCGTCAACGTGCGCACGCGCGTGGACACGCTCAGGGATGCCACCGTGATCCCGGTGGCGGCGATCCAGCGCGGCCAGCAGGGCACCTTTGTCTACACCGTGGACGACGCCAGCAAGGTCAAGGTGCAGGTGATCACGCTCGGGCCCGGCGATGGCAGCCGCAATGCCGTGCTCAAGGGCCTGGAGCCCGGCCAGCGCGTGGTGGTGGATGGCGCCGACCGGCTCAAGGAAGGCATGACAGTGGAAGCGGTCGACCCGGCCGCGCGTGCCGCGGCGACGGTGCCGGCCAGCCAGCCGCGCGGGCGCGGCCGGCGCAACCGCGATGGCGCGGGCTGGGGCGGTGCCAGCGCGCCG
This sequence comes from Cupriavidus phytohabitans, assembly GCF_000426345.1. Lineage (GTDB taxonomy): Bacteria > Pseudomonadota > Gammaproteobacteria > Burkholderiales > Burkholderiaceae > Cupriavidus. The sequence continues at coordinate 16,683 of NZ_AUFE01000029.1, forward strand.
CGCGGCGATGCCAGTGGCGCGGCGGCCAGCGGTGCATCCGGCGTGGCGGGGGAACAGCGCCGCCATCGTGAAGGCGACGCCAGTGCCCCGGTTGCCGAAGGCCAGCGCCGCCAGCCGCCGCAGCAGTAAGGACCGCGCATGAACCCCTCACGCCTCTTCATCGAGCGCCCGGTCGCGACGGCGCTGCTGATGCTGGCCATCCTGCTCTCCGGGCTGGTGGCATACCGGCTGCTGCCGCTGTCGGCGCTGCCGGAAGTCGACTACCCGACGATCCAGGTGACCACGCTCTACCCCGGCGCCAGCCCCGACGTGATGACTTCGTCGGTGACCGCGCCGCTGGAACGACAGTTCGGCCAGATGCCGGGGCTGAAGCAGATGTCGTCGTCCTCGTCGGGCGGCGCCTCGGTGATCACGCTGCAGTTCGAGCTGACGCTGCCGCTGGACGTGGCCGAGCAGGAAGTGCAGGCCGCCATCAACGCCGGCAGCAACCTGCTGCCGTCCGACCTGCCGATGCCGCCGGTCTACAGCAAGGTCAACCCGGCCGACGCGCCAATCATGACCATCGCCATGACGTCCGACACCATGCCCCTGCCCAAGCTGCAGGACATGGTGGATACGCGCGTGGCGCAGAAGATCTCGCAGATCCAGGGCGTGGGCCTGGTCACCATCAGCGGCGGGCAGCGCCCCGCGGTGCGCATCCAGGCCAACCCGGCCGCACTGGCCTCGCTCGGCATGTCGATCGACGACCTGCGCACCGCGATCGGCTCCGCCAACGTGAACGGCGCCAAGGGCAGCTTCGACGGCCCGCAGCGCGCGTCGACCATCGACGCCAACGACCAGCTGCGCTCCGCCGACGAATACCGCCAGATCATCCTCGGCTACAAGAACGGCGCCCCGATCCGCATCACCGACGTGGCCGAGATCGTCGACGGCCCCGAGAACAGCCGCCTGGCCGCGTGGGCCAACGACAAGCCCGCGATCGTGCTGAACATCCAGCGCCAGCCCGGCGCCAACGTGATCGAGGTGGTCGACCGCATCAAGGCGCTGCTGCCGCAGCTGCAGAACGCGCTGCCGGCGTCGGTCCACGTGCAGCTGCTGACCGACCGCACCACCACCATCCGCGCCTCGGTCGAGGACGTGCAGTTCGAACTGCTGCTGGCGATCGCGCTGGTGGTGCTGGTGATCTTCCTGTTCCTGCGCAATATCCCCGCCACCATCATCCCCGGCGTGGCGGTGCCGCTGTCCCTGGTGGGCACTTTCGGCGTGATGTACCTCTCCGGGTTCTCGATCAACAACCTGACGCTGATGGCGCTGACCATTGCCACCGGCTTCGTGGTCGACGATGCGATCGTGATGATCGAGAACATCATGCGCTACATCGAGAAGGGCGATTCGCCGATGCAGGCGGCGCTCAAGGGCTCGAAGCAGATTGGCTTCACCATCATCTCGCTGACCTTCTCGCTGGTGGCGGTGCTGATCCCGCTGCTGTTCATGGGCGACGTGGTCGGCCGGCTGTTCCGCGAGTTCGCGATCACGCTGGCGGTGTCGATCCTGATCTCGGCGGTGGTATCGCTGACGCTCACGCCGATGATGTGCGCGCGCCTGCTGCACCATGTTCCGGAAGAGAAGCTGTCGCGCTTCCACCGCGCCGCCGGCCGCTTCTTCGACAACGTGATCGAGCGCTATGGCCGCGGCCTGGAGTGGGTCCTCGACCGCCAGAAGGCCACGCTGGTCGTGGCGGTGGCCACGCTGGCGCTGACCGTGCTGCTGTACCTGCTGGTGCCCAAGGGCTTCTTCCCGGTGCAGGACACCGGCGTGATCCAGGGCATCACCGAGGCCGCGCAGACCACCTCGTTCGGCGCCATGGCGCGCAAGCAGGAGGCGGTGGCCAAGGTGGTGATGCAGGACCCGGCGGTGGCGAGCCTGTCGTCGTTCATCGGCGTGGATGGCGGCAACACCACGCTCAACGCCGGGCGCATGCTGATCAACCTCAAGCCCAAGGGCGAGCGCGATCCGATCGACGTGGTCACGCAGCGCCTGCAGCAATCGGTGCAGAGCCTCGGCGGCGTGTCGCTGTTCACGCAGCCGGTGCAGGACCTGACCATCGAGGACAAGGTCTCGCGCACGCAGTACCAGTTCACGGTGGAGGACCCCGATCCCCAGACACTGGCTGCTTGGGTGCCGAAGCTGGTGGAGCGCCTGCGCCAGGAGCCCGAACTGCGCGACGTCACCAGCGACCAGCAGAACAACGGCCTGCGCGCCTATGTCGATATCGACCGCGACGCCGCGGCGCGCTTCGGCATCACCACCGCGGTGATCGACAGCGCGCTGTACAGCGCCTTCGGCCAGCGGCTGGTGTCGACCATCTTCACGCAGTCGAGCCAGTACCGCGTGGTGCTGGAGACCATGCCGGAGTTCCGCACCAGCCCGCAATCGCTGGCCGAACTGCGCCTGCCCTCCTCGTCCGGCGGACAGGTGCCGCTGGGCGCGTTCGCGCGCATCACCGAGCGCACCGGGCCGCTGGTGATCAACCACCAGGGGCAATTCCCGGCCGCGACGATCTCGTTCAACCTGGCGCATGGCGAATCGCTCGGCGCCGCGGTCGACAAGATCACCAGGGTGGAGCAGGAGCTCGGCCTGCCGATCTCGATGCAGACCAGCTTCCAGGGCGCGGCGCTGGCGTTCCGGGCGTCGCTGTCGAACACGCTGTGGCTGATCCTGGCCGCGGTGGTGACGATGTATATCGTGCTGGGCGTGCTGTATGAAAGCACGATCCACCCGGTCACCATCCTGTCGACGCTGCCGTCGGCGGGCGTAGGCGCGCTGCTGGCGCTGCTGGTCGCGGGCATGGACCTGGGCATCATCGCCATTATCGGCATCATCCTGCTGATCGGCATCGTCAAGAAGAACGCGATCATGATGATCGACTTCGCGCTCGAGGCCGAGCGCGAAGGCGGCATGACGCCGCGCGACGCGATCTTCCAGGCCTGCCTGCTGCGCTTCCGCCCGATCCTGATGACGACGATGGCGGCACTGCTGGCGGCGCTGCCGCTGATGCTGGGCTCCGGCATCGGCAGCGAGCTGCGCCAGCCGCTGGGCGTGACCATGGTGGGCGGCCTGCTGGTCAGCCAGGTGCTGACGCTGTTCACCACGCCGGTGATCTACCTGGCGTTCGACCGCGTGGCGACGCGCGTGAAGGGCTGGCGCAAGCGCCGCTTCGGCGATCCGGAGGAAGGCGGCACGGGCGAGGAGCCGGTCTGACCATGAATCTTTCGGCTGCCTTCATCCATCGCCCGGTCGCGACCGCGCTGCTCACGCTCGGCATCCTGCTGGCCGGGCTGGCGGCGCTGCGGCTGCTGCCGGTGTCGCCGCTGCCGCAGGTGGACTTCCCGACCATCTCGGTATCGGCGTCGCTGCCCGGCGCCAGCCCGGAAACGATGGCCGCCACCGTGGCGACGCCGCTGGAGCGCGCGCTCGGCACCATCGCCGGCGTGACCGAAATCACCTCCAGCAGCTCGCTCGGCTCGACCCGCGTGACGCTGCAGTTCGACCTGTCGCGCAACATCGACGGCGCCGCGCGCGACGTGCAGGCGGCGATCAACGCCTCGCGCGCGACCCTGCCGACCAGCCTGCCCAACAACCCGACCTACCGCAAGGTCAACCCCGCCGACGCGCCGATCATGATCATCGCGCTGACGTCGCCGACGATGACGCGCGGGCAGCTCTACGATGCGGCCTCGACCATCCTCGCACAGAAGCTGTCGCAGGTGGAAGGCGTTGGCCAGGTCACCATCGGCGGCGCCTCCTTGCCGGCGGTGCGGGTCGAGCTGAACCCGACCGCGCTGAACAACTACGGCATCTCGCTGGAGGATGTGCGCAACACCATCAGCGCGACCAACGCCAACCGGCCGCTCGGCACGCTGGAGAACACCAGCAACAACTGGCAGGTCTACGCCAACGACCAGATGATGAAGGCGGAAGACTACATGCCGCTGATCATCCGCTACGCCACGCCGGGCACGTACTCGTCGGCGTCGGCGGGCGCGCTGATCGCCAGCACCGCCAATGCGACGGCCAGCGGCGGCGTCAGCACCAAGGTGGTCAACGGCGTCACCGTGACCACGCTGACCACCAGCAGCGGCACCACCACCATCACCAGCGGCGCCACCGGCGGCACCAGCGCCACCAGCGGCCCCAACTCGTTCCCAGTGCCGGTGCGGCTGCGCGACGTGGCCAACGTGGTCGACTCGGTGCAGGACATCCGCAACGCCGGCTCGGCCAACGGCAAGCCGTCGGTGCTGCTGGTGCTGAACCGCTCGCCCGGCGCCAATATCATCGAGACCGTCGACCGCGTGCGCGAGATGCTGCCGAACCTGCAGAAGATGATCCCGGCGGCGATCTCGATGGACGTGATGATGGACCGCACGCCCACCATCCGCGCCTCGCTGCGCGAGGTCGAGCACACGCTGATGATCTCGGTGGCGCTGGTGATCATGGTGGTGTTCATCTTCCTGCGCAACGTGCGCGCGACGCTGATCCCCAGCGTCGCGGTGCCGGTATCGCTGATCGGCACCTTTACGGTGATGTACCTGGCCGGGTTCTCGCTGAACAACCTGTCGCTGATGGCGCTGACGATCGCCACCGGCTTCGTCGTCGACGATGCCATCGTGGTGCTGGAAAACATCTCGCGCCATATCGAGGAAGGCATGAAGCCGCTCGCGGCCGCGCTGCGCGGCGCGCGCGAGGTGGGCTTTACGGTGCTGTCGATGAGCCTGTCGCTGATCGCCGTGTTCATTCCGCTGCTGATGATGGGGGGCATCGTCGGGCGCCTGTTCCAGGAGTTTGCGATCACGCTGTCGGTAGCGATCCTGGTGTCGCTGGTGGTATCGCTGACCACCACGCCGATGATGTGCGCGCGCATGCTGCGGCCGGTGGAACCGGAGAAGCAGGGTCGCTTCTTCCGCGCTACCGAGCGCATATTCCAGTGGCTGCACGATGGCTATGCGCGTTCGCTGTCCACCGCGCTGCGGCTAAGCCCGCTGGTGTGGCTGGTGCTGATCGCCACCATCGCGCTCAATGTGTACTTGTACGTGATCGTGCCCAAGGGCTTTTTCCCGCAGCAGGACACGGGCCGGCTGATCGGCTTTATCCGCGCCGACCAGGCCACCTCGTTCCAGGCCATGCGTGGCAAGCTCGACAGCTTCATCAAGATCGTGCAGTCGGACCCGGCCGTGGAGAACGTGACCGGCTTTACCGGCGGCTCGCAGCGCAATACCGGGCAGATGTTCGTCACGCTCAAGCCGCTGGCGGAGCGCAAGGAATCGGCCGACGCGGTCATTGCGCGGCTGCGCGACAAGCTGGCCAAGGAACCGGGGGCAAGGCTCTTCCTGCAATCGGTGCAGGACATCCGCGTCGGCGGGCGGCAGAGCAGCTCGCAGTACCAGTTCACGCTGCAGTCCGACGACCTGGAGGTGTTGCGCGCGTGGGAGCCCAAGGTGCGCGCGGCGCTGTCCAACCTGAAGGGGCTGGAGGACATCGACACCGACACCAACGACAAGGGCCTGCAGACCTCGGTGATCATCGACCGCGATGCTGCATCGCGCCTGGGCGTGACCGCTCAGCAGGTCGACGCGGTGCTGAACAATGCCTTCGGCCAGCGGCTGGTGTCGACCATCTACCATCCGCTCAACCAGTACCGCGTGGTGATGGAGCTGAGCCCGGAATACCTGCAAGGGCCGAACGCGCTCAAGGACATCTACGTCGTCACCGGCAACGGCAACCGCGTGCCGCTGTCCGCGTTCGCGCGCGTGGTGCCGACCAGCACGCCGCTGGGCGTGAACCACCAGGGGCAGTTCGCGGCATCGACGATCTCGTTCAACCTGGCCGAAGGGACTTCGCTGTCGCAGGCAACCGAGGCGATCAACCGCGAAATGGCGCGCATCGGCGTGCCTGAAACGCTGCGCGCCAACTTCCAGGGCGGCGCCAAGGCGTTCCAGGATTCGCTCAAGAGCCAGCCGATCCTGATCCTGGCCGCGCTGATCACGATCTACATCGTGCTGGGCATGCTCTATGAAAGCTACGTGCACCCGCTGACGATCCTGTCGACGCTGCCTTCGGCGGGCGTGGGCGCGCTGCTGGCACTGATGGCGTCGAAGACGGACTTCAGCATCATCGCGCTGATCGGCGTGATCCTGCTGATCGGCATCGTGAAGAAGAACGCGATCATGATGATCGACTTCGCCATCGACGCCGAGCGCCGCGAAGGACTGTCGCCGCGCGATGCCATCTACCGCGCCTGCCTGCTGCGCTTCCGCCCGATCCTGATGACGACCATGGCCGCGCTGCTGGGCGCGGTGCCGCTGGCGATCGGCCGCGGCGACGGTGCCGAGCTGCGCGCGCCGCTGGGCATCTCCATCGTCGGCGGCCTGGTGGTGAGCCAGCTGCTGACGCTGTACACCACGCCGGTGGTCTACCTGACGCTGGATCGCTGGCGCCTGAAGGTCAAGGCCTGGCGCCAGCGCCGCCGCGGCGATCGCGGCACGCCGGACCAGCCGGCCGCTGTCTGAATTTGCAGAGATTCCACATGACTGTGTTTAGCCCCGTGTTTAGCCCTGTGTTTAGCCGCTTGCTGACCCATGCCCTGCCGCTGCCACTGGCGTGCGCGCTGCTGCTGGCCGGCTGCGCGGTCGGCCCCGACTACAAGCGACCCGATGCGCCGGTGTCGGAAGCCTTCAAGGAAGCCAATGCCACCAGCGATGCCACCAGCGATACCACCACCGATGCCAATGCCTGGCGCGGCGACTGGAAGACCGCGGAGCCGCAGGATGCCGTCGCGCGCGCCGACTGGTGGACGGTCTTCGGCGACCCGCAGCTCGATGCGCTGATGTCGGAAGTGCAGATCTCCAACCAGAACATCAAGGCGGCCGAAGCGCAGTACCGCCAGGCCGTGGCCGCGCTGCAGGCGGCCCGCGCCGGCTTCTTCCCGACCGTCGATGCGCAGGCCGGTGCGTCGCGCGCGCGCGGCGCCAGCGGCAATACGCTTAACGGCCAGAGCCTGACGCTGGGCGCGACCTGGGAGATCGACGTGTGGGGCCGCGTGCGCCGCCAGGTGGAAAGCAGCGAAGCCAGCGCGCAAGCAAGCCAGGCCGACCTGGGTTCGACGCTGCTGTCGACGCAGGCGACGCTGGCGCAGAGCTATTTCCTGCTGCGCGTGGCCGATGCGCAGAAGGCGCTGCTCGACCGCACCGTGGCCGACTACCAGAAGTCGCTGCAGCTGGTGCAGAACCAGTACGCCGCCGGCACCGCGCAACGCTCCGATGTGCTGCAGTCAGAGACCCAGCTCAAGAGCGCGCAGGCGCAGCAGATCGACATCCAGATCACGCGCGCGCAGCTGGAACATGCCATCGCCGTGCTGGTCGGCAAGCCGCCCGCGGCGCTGTCGCTGGCCGCGGACGATTTCCGCAAGGCCCCGCCGCGCGTGCCGGCCGCGGTGCCGTCGGAACTGCTGGAGCGCCGGCCCGACATCGGCGCGGCCGAGCGCCGCATGGCGTCCGCCAACGCGCAGATCGGCGTGGCGCAGGCCGCCTACTACCCGACGCTGTCGCTGTCGGCCAGCGGCGGGCTGACCGCCAGCACACTGGCGCGCTGGATGTCGCTGCCGGACCGCATCTGGTCGATCGGCGGCGGGCTGGCCGGCACGCTGTTCGATGGCGGACTGCGCAGCGCGGCCAAGGCGCAGGCCGTGGCCGCCTACGACCAGACCGTAGCCAACTACCGCCAGACCGTGCTGTCGGCGTTCCAGGAAGTGGAGGACAACCTCGCCGCACAGCGGCTGCTGGAACAGGAAGCGGTAGTGCAGAACGACGCGCTGCGCTCCGCGCGCGACGCGCTGGTGCTGGTCAACAACCGCTACCGCGCCGGCACCGCGGGCCTGCTCGACGTGCTGACCGCGCAAACCGCGGCCTACACCGCGGAGCGCACCGCGCTGACAATCGCCGGACGCCAGTACACGGCCGCGGTGGTGCTGATCAAGGCGTTGGGCGGCAACTGGCATCCGCAGCCGCTGGATGGCGCGACCGGCAGCAGGCCCGCCGGCGCTGCACCAGCCACACCTGCGGCACCCGCCATCACAGTCGGCCGGCGCTAGGCGCCGCGCTGGGGCGCGTTCGGCAACGGCTGCGCGCAGATGCGCTCGCGCAGCCAGGTGGCGGCCTTGCCCAGCGGCCGCTGCTTGTGCCACACCAGTTCCATCGCTACCGGCCAGTCCTGCTGCTGGAACGCCAGCGGCGGCGACACCAGCTGCGCCGCGGCCGGCGAGTTGGCCACCACGTGCCACGGCACGAACGCCCAGCCGAGCCCGCGCTTGACCAGCTCGACGATGACCCACTGGCTCTCCACCCACCAGACGTCCGCCGCCACGCGCAGGCGCATCTTCTCCTCGCTGTCGGTACGTGTCGCGACCATCAGCTGGCGGTAGCGCTTCAGCTCTTCCCAGTCCACGCGCTGCGACGCCAGCGGATGATCGGGCGCGCACAGGATCTGCATCGGCATCCAGCCCAGCGCATGGAAACCCAGTTCGGGCGGCAGCACTTCCTGCCGCCACATGATGCCGAGATCGGCGCCGCCCTCGAGCACCAGCCGGCTCACGTCTTCCATCAAGGGGAACAGCACTTCCAGCTCGACCGCCGGAAAGCGGCCGGAGAACGCTTCGAGCAGCTGGCCCAGTGTTTCTTCCGGGTAGAGCTCGTCGACGGCGAGCACCAGCCGCGTCTCCACACCCTCTCCCAGGCTCTTGGCGACGCCGCGGAAATGCTCGCAGCGCTCCAGGATCACGCGCGCTTCCGCCAGCAGACGCTCGCCGGCCGGGGTCAGCACGGGATAGCGGCCGGTGCGGTCGAACAATGCGTTGCCGACATCGATCTCCAGGTTCGAGACGGCGGCGCTGACCACTGACTGAGCCTTGCCGAGCCGGCGCGCGGCGGCGGAAAAAGAACCGGCTTCGGCAGCAGCGACGAAGGCCTGGAGTTGGTCTAGCGAGAGACTCATGCGGCGCTCCCCTGCGAGATCTATCGGTTCTGACGATAGTATCCAACTTGGCAATCCCAGCAAAGCAGATAGACTTGGCCCGGTCTGAATTCTTGCCTCGCAGGAGAAAAACCATGCGCACCACCCGGGACCGGATTCGCCACGCCGTTGGCTTCGAGGTTGTCGGCCTGCTGATCTTCGCGCCGCTGGCCAGCTGGGCCTTTGGCTACGAGCTGCACGAGATGGGCGTGATCGGCGCGGTCGCCTCGCTGATCGCGACCGGCTGGAACTACCTGTACAACCTGCTGTTCGACAAGGCCATGCTGCGCATCACCGGGCAGGTCCGCAAATCGGTCATGGTGCGGGTGCTGCACGCGATCCTGTTCGAGCTGGGCCTGCTGGTGGTGTTTTTGCCGGCGCTGGCGTGGTACCTGAATATCAGCCTGATCGACGCGCTGATCATGGATATCGCCGTGGCCGTCTTCTACATGGCCTACGCGCTGGTGTACAACTGGCTTTACGACATCGTTTTCCCGGTGCCGTCGCTGAAGCAAGCCGCGGCCAGGCCCGACGGCGTGGCAGCCGGCTGAGGCCGGGTTTTTCCTGACCCCGGACAGGCCACTCCGGGGTGTTCCCCGTCTTGCCCAGCGGACGCGAATTGTTATACTCCATAACAAAATTCGACGACCAGGCGCGTACCTGCGCGCCGCAAGCGGGGAGACAACATGAAGATCGCAATCGCCGGCGGCGGCATCGGCGGGCTGACGCTGGCGCTGCTTTGCCACCGCCATGGCATCGACGCCGAAGTCTGGGAAGCCAGCGAATCGCTGCGCCCGCTGGGCGTGGGCATCAACCTGCTGCCGCACGCGGTACGCATCCTGTCCGAGCTCGGCCTGCGCGACGCGCTGTCGGAAATCGCGATCGAAACCTCGTCGCTCTCGTACTACAACAAGCTGGGCCAGCGCATCTGGCATGAACCGCGCGGGCTGGCGGCGGGCTATGACTGGCCGCAGTTCTCGATCCATCGCGGCGAGTTCCAGATGTTGCTGCATCGCACCGTGGTCGAGAGGCTGGGTGCCGATGCCATCCACACAGGGCATGCGTTCGAGACCGTGCTCGATACCGGCGCGCGCGGGCCGGCGCGCTTCGGCCTGCGCCGCCGCAGCGATGGCGCCGAGGTGGAAGCCAGCGCCGACGTGCTGGTCGGCGCCGACGGCATCCACTCCGCGGTGCGCCGCCACTTCTATGCCAGCGGCGATGCACCGCGCTTCTCGCGCCGCATGCTGTGGCGCGCGGTCACCGAGGCGCCGCCCTACCTCGATGGACGCTCGATGTTCATGGCCGGTCACCAGGACCAGAAGTTCGTCGCCTATCCCATCTCCGAGCCGCTGCGCCGGCAGGGCCGCTCGCTGGTCAACTGGATCGCCGAGCTGCGCGTGCCCGACAGCGTGCCGGACACCCCGCCGCGCAGCGACTGGAACAAGCAGGTCGACAAGTCGGTGTTCCGGGCACAGTTTGCCGGCTGGCAGTGGGACTGGATCGACATCCCCGCGCTGATCGACGGTGCCGAGGCCATTTATGAATTCCCGATGGTCGACAAGGACCCGCTGCCACGCTGGACCTTTGACCGCGTCACGCTGCTCGGCGATGCCGCGCACCCGATGTACCCGATCGGCTCGAACGGCAGCGCGCAGGCCATCCTGGATGCGCGCTACCTGCTCGACAGCCTGCTCGGCACGCAGGACACCCCTTACGCGCTGCGCGAATACGAGGCCGAGCGCCTGCCGCGCACTGCGGGCATCGTGCTGCGCAACCGCATGAACGGGCCGGAGCAGGTGATGCAGCTGGCGGAGGAACGCGCGCCGCAGGGGTTCCACGATGTCGAACAGGTGATTCCGCGCGCCGAACTGGAAGCGATTTCGCTGCGGTACAAGCAGCTGGCCGGGTTCGACCGGCAGTCGATGCAGGGCGCGCGATAGCATCGCGATCCGCCAGGCCACAACAAGAAACAAGCCATCAAGAGGAGACAACATGGCGCCCCCCAATCTCACCCGGCTCACCCGGCTCACCCGCCCCGCGCACATTGCGCTGGCCGCCGTCCTCGCCTTCACCGCCACCGCCGCACAGGCCGACATCACCGTCGGCGTCAGCCTGTCGACGACGGGCCCGTCCGCTTCGCTCGGCATCCCGCAGAAGAACTCGATGCCATACCTGCCGCAGAAGATCGGCGGCGAGGCGGTGCGCTACATCGTGCTGGACGACGCCTCCGATCCGACCCAGGGCGCCAAGGTCGCGCGCCGCTTCGTGTCCGAGGACAAGGTCGACATCATTCTCGGCTCCTCCGCGGTCGCGCCGTCGATCGCCATTGCCGAGGTCGCCGAGGAAAGCCAGACCGTCCAGCTTGCCTTCTCGCCGATCGAGCTCAAGCCCGGCCGGGGCGCCTGGACCTTCCGCCTGGCGCAGCCGGTGCGGCTGATGGCCAATGCCGTCGCCGCCACCGCCAAGACCATGGGCGTCAAGACCATCGGCTTTATCGGCTTTGCCGACGCATACGGCGAAACCTGGCTGAAGGATTTCACCGCCGCGGCAACGGCCAACGGCCTGCGCCTGATCGCCACCGAGCGCTATGGCCGCGCCGATACCAGCGTGACCGCACAGGCCATCAAGCTGATCGCCGCCAAACCCGATGCCATCCTGGTCGCCGGCGCCGGCACCGGTGCGGCCCTGCCGCACACCACGCTGCGCGAGCGCGGCTACGGCGGCACCATCTACCAGACCCACGGGGCCGCCACCAAGGACCTGATCCGCATCGGCGGACGCATGGTCAATGGCGCGATCCTGCCGGCGGGCCCGGTGATCGTGCCGGAGCAGCTGCCAGCCGGCGATCCGGTACGCAAGCCGGGGCTCGACTACGTCACCCGCTACGAGAAGCAATACGGCGCCGAGTCGCGCACGCAGTTCGGCGCGCATGCCTACGATGCCGGGTTGGTGCTCGAGCGGATCGTGCCGGTGGCGCTGAAAAGCGCCAGGCCGGGGACGCAGGCCTTCCGCCAGGCGCTGCGCCAGGCGCTGGAGAGCGAAAAGGACATCGTGGTGTCGCACGGCGTGCTCAACTACAGTGGGCAAGACCACTATGGCTTTGACCAGCGCGGCCGCGTTATGCTGACAATCGACAACGGCAACTGGAAACTAGTGCAATGATCCCCGACGCATCCGGTGCATCCGACGCACCCGCCGCGGCAGGCAAGACTGGCGGCACCCACACCGCCAGCTCGCGGCGCAAACCGCGCGAGCCGCTTGCGCCGGATCCGGCGGTGGCCGACAGCGGCTTCGATCCGCATGTGCCGAATGTCGATTATGGCGTGCTCGACAGCCTGATCGGCTACGCCATCCGCCGCGCGCAGATCCGCATCTACGAGGATTTCGTGCTGTCGCTGTCGCAATGGCAGATCACCCCGCCGCGCTTTTCTGCGCTGGTGATCATCTCGCGCAATCCGCACCTGAAGCTGACCGAGCTGGCGCGCATCCTGGGCATTGCGCGCTCGGGCGCGGTGCTGCTGGTCGATGCGCTGGAAGAGATGAACCTGGTCGCGCGCCGCCCGGCGGCGGGCGATCGGCGCGCCTACAGCCTGGTGCTGACGCCATCGGGCCGCAAGACGCTGGACGCTGCCACCCGCGCGGTGGTCGAACATGACGCGCATGTGGGCAGCGCGCTGTCCGACAGCGACCAGGCCACGCTGAAATCGCTGCTGTCCCGGCTGGCGCCGCCGCGCGCGGGCTGACGCCAGGCCGCTGTCATCCGGCAGGCGCTTGCCATGCGTTAACATGGCCGCCATGCCAAGAACAACCGCCACGCGAACCGCATCGCGGCCCGGCGCGCTGCTGCGCCGCCTGTCGCCTCTTCTTGCCGCCGCCTTGCTGATGGCCGGTGGGCCTGTCATCGCGCCGGCGCTGGCCAAGCCGCCGGCCAAGGTACAGAAATCCCAGAAGGCGCAGAAAGCGCAGAAGGTCCAGAAAAGCGCGAAAGCACAGAAGGACCAGATTGCCGGCAAAGCGGCAAAAGCCGCGCCGTCCGCCGATGCTGGCCTAGTGCAGGCCGGCGTGCCGGCGCCGGTGGCCGCGGCCCTGCGCCGCGCCGGCGTGCCGGCTTCGGCCGCGAGCTTCTACGTGGTCAAACTGGGCGCACCCAGCGCGCGCGCCAGCTGGAACGCGCTGCAGCCGATGAATCCGGCCTCGACCATGAAGCTGGTCACGACCTTCGCCGGCCTGCAACTGCTGGGACCGGAGTACCGCTGGCAGACCGCGCTCTACGCCGACGCGCAGCCCGGCTTCGACGGCACCGTCAACGGCAATGTCTACCTGCGCGGCCGCGGCGATCCCAAGCTGGTGCCGGAGGAGATGGCCAAGCTGGTCGCCAGCGCCCGCGCCGGGGGTGCCACCGCCATCAACGGCGACCTGGTGCTGGATCGCAGCTACTTTGCCGATGGCCTGGACGGCAATGGCACCATCGACGGCGAAGTGCAGCGCGCCTACAACGTCGGCCCCGATGCGCTGCTCTACGCCTTCAAGACGCTGTCGTTCACATTGACGCCGGATCCCGTCACGCAGACTGTCGCGGTCAGCGTCACGCCGGAGCTGGCGCAACTCAAGCTCGACAACCAGCTGACGCTGACCAACGCCCGCTGCGGCGACTGGCAGAGCCGCGCCACCCCCAGCGTGCAGCCGCAGTCCGACGGCACCGTGCTGGCATCGTTCGCCGGCGACTATTCCAGCGACTGCGGCGAGCACGTGCTCAATATCGCCACGCTGTCGCACGCGGAGTTCACCTGGGGCGGCTTTGTCGCCGAATGGCAGCGCGCAGGCGGGCGCTTTACCCATTTGCCGGCGTTGCGCAGCGGCAAGGTGCCGCGCAGCGCGGTGCTGCTGGCGCGCCACTATGGCCTGCCGCTGTCCGACATCGTGCGCGACATCAACAAGTTCTCCAACAACGTGATGGCGCGCCAGCTGTTCCTGACCATCGGCGCCGAGCTGGACCGCGGCGGCCCGGCCAGCCCCGAGCGCTCGATCCGCGTGGTGCGGCGCTGGCTCGCGAAGCAGGGACTGGACATGCCCGGGCTGGTGCTGGACAACGGCTCCGGCCTGTCGCGCGAGGAACGCATCAGCACTTACGACATGGCGCGCCTGCTGCAGCAGGCCGCCGCCAGCAGCGTCGGCCCGGTGCTGGTCGATTCGCTGCCGGTGCTGGGCGTCGACGGGACGCTGCGCAACCGGCTGACCGGCGCCAATGCGGCCGGCAGCGGCTACCTCAAGACCGGCACGCTGGCCGACGTGCGTGCGCTTGCTGGTTATGTCGACGCGGAAGACGGCAACCGCTACGTGCTGGTGAGCATGATCAACCACCCCAACGCCTCGCAGGCGCGGGAGGCGCACGATGCGCTGATGCAGTGGGTGTATCGCGGCGCGCCCTGAGATTGCGCGTTGGGATTGCGCCCGCCGGACCACTCCGCGTGGCCTGCCGCCAACGCCGGCGCGCCCTTTTGTTAAGCGCCCGCTTACCAGGACGCGATCCGACCCTATAATGCCAGGGTGCCGGCCGCGTCCTGCGGCGGCAGCTTCCCGGACCGGCCCTCGGTCCCGGACCTGCATTGCCCCCTTCCTCTGACATGACTTTCCGACAACCCCCGGTGTGGTTGCGCCTCTGGCATCGCTTCGCGCCCGCCGAACGCGACGGCTTCATGGCCGGCGTGCGCCGCTTCGCCCCCTCCCTTCCCGCGGTGTTTTCCTGGGGGCTGGTGACAGGGGTGGCGATGAGCAAATCGGTGCTGACCGTGCCCGAAGCCATCGGCATGTCGCTGCTGGTTTATGCGGGCTCGGCGCAGCTGGCGGTGCTGCCGCTGTTCGCCGCCGGCCTGCCGCTGTGGACGATCTGGCTGACCGCGGCCATGGTCAACCTGCGCTTCGTCATCTTCAGCGCCGCCATGCAGCCGCACTTCAGCTACCTGACGCTGGCGCGGCGCACGGTGCTGGGGTTCTTCAACGGCGATCTGCATTTTGTTTATTTCCTGCAGAAGTATTCGACGCCGGGCTATGAGCCCGGCAAGGAAGGCTACTTCTGGGGCATGGCGCTGACCAACTTCGCGATGTGGCAGGTGTCGTCGATCCTCGGCATCTTGCTGGCCAGCCTGTTCCCGGACAGCTGGGGGCTGGGGCTGGCGGGCACGATGGCGCTGATCCCGGTGATGATCGCCACGATCAATTCGCGGTCGACGTTGATGGCTGTGGTGATTTCGGCGGTGTTGGCGTTGTTGTGCTTTGATCTGCCGTACCGGCTTGGGCTGGTGGTGGCAGTGGTCGGTGCAATCGCCGCGGGCATGGCCAGCGATGACCTGGCGGCGCGGGCTGCGCTGCGGGGTATCCGCGGACGCAAGTCTGCGCCGATCGGCAATGCGGCTGACGCGCCGCCGGGAGACCGGGCATGAGCCATGTCGAGACCTGGATCGCGCTGGTCGGCATGGCCGTGATCACGGTGATTACGCGCGCGTTGTTCCTGATGGCCGGCGAGCACGTCTCGGTGCCTGACCGCATCCAGCGAGCGCTGCGTTATGCGCCCGCAGCGGCACTGGCGGCGATCATCCTGCCGGACCTGATGACGTGGCAGGGGCATTTCACCGTGGCGCTGTCGAACTACAAGCTGGTTGCCGGGGTGGTAGCCACCGCGTTCTACCTGCTGACGCGGCGGATGGTGGGGATGATTGCGGTGGGGATGGCGGTTTATACGGCGTTGCGGTTGTTGGGGTGAGGGCAAGCGCGGGCCTGTTGTCAGTGACCAGCCTGGTTCCCCTTCAGCCCCCGAACGCCGCAGCCGCCCTCTCCAGCCGATCCCGCACCCCGGCCCAATCCTGACCCTCAGGCAAGGTCTCGAACACCAGCTGCGAATAGCCCTGCTTGTCGAGCTTGCGCAGCAACCGATACAACTCCTGCGCATACGCGGCAGCATCGGCCGGCGCCTGCACCCACGTGCAGCGCTGATCCGCCAGCGGCGCGCGTCCTACCCATGCTACGCGCGCATCGGCCGGCAGGGCGACCAGCCGCGCGGCAGCCGCCTGCGCATCCGCCAGCAACAAGGGCGTGTGCGGCGCGTAATGGGCCTTCAGCGTTCCTGACGCGCGCGGTGCTGCGGCATCGGGCGGCAACGGCGCCTCGCCCAGCACCTGCGCCAGCATCCCGACCGTGACGGCGCCGGGACGCAGCAAGACCGGCCCGACCCCGGCGTCCAGGCGCGACAGATCCACGATGGTCGATTCAATCCCGACCTCGACCCCATCGCCTTCCAGCACATAGACCGCGTCGCCGAACTCTTCGCGCACATGCTGCGCGGTGGTCGGACTCACCTGGCCGAACTTGTTCGCCGAAGGCGCCGCAATGCCGCCGCGGCCGCGCTTGAAGCGAGCCAGCAGCGCCTGCGCCACCGGATGCGACGGGCACCGCAGCCCGATGCTGTCCTGCCCCCCCGCCACCGCGGCGTCGATATGCGAGGCTCGCTTCAGGATCAGCGTCAGCGGCCCCGGCCAGAACGCATCGATCAGCTTCTGCGCGACCTCAGGGACCTCGTCGGTCCAGTAGCTGATATCCGCGCCATCGACCACGTGCACGATCACCGGGTGGTTGGACGGCCGCCCCTTGAGCGAAAAGATGCGGCCGACCGCGTCGGGATTCTCGGCGTCGGCGCCCAGCCCGTAGACCGTCTCGGTCGGGAAAGCGACCAGCTGCCCCGCCTCGAGCAGGCGGACGGCTTCTTCGAGTTCAGCAGCCGTTGGCATGCGCGGCGACATCGTGTTCCTTGCGTCGAATCAGAGCGGGAATCAGAGAGGGAATCAGAGCGGGGATCAGAGCGGGATATGCAGTGCTTGCGCAGCGGCCGTAAAGGCGGCCTCGGCCGCCTCCGCATGCTCGCCGATGCAGTTGACGTGCCCCATCTTGCGCGACGGGCGCGGATCGTTCTTGCCGTACAGGTGCAGCTTGGCGCCGGGTTGCGCCACCACCTCGTCCCACGCAGGCGTGCGTTCCAATCCGAACTCGAACCACACATCGCCCAGCAGGTTCAGCATCTTGCCGGCCGAATGCTGGCGCGTGCTGCCCAGCGGCAGGCGGGCCATGGCCCGCACCTGCTGCTCGAACTGGCTGGTTTCGCATGCATCCATGGTGATGTGGCCCGAGTTGTGCGGGCGCGGCGCCATTTCGTTGGCGACCAGCGAGCCGTCGGTCAGCACGAAGAACTCGATGCACAGCACGCCGACATAGCCCATTTCCGTCGCGATGGCGGCGGCCGCGGCGCGGGCGCGGTCGGCGATCTCCGGCGAGACGCTGGTCGACGGCATTTCCGTCGAGAACAGGATGCCGTCGCGGTGCACGTTCTCCGCCAGCGGCCAGGTCGCAGTGGAGCCGTCCGCGGCGCGCGCGGCCAGTACCGAGACTTCATAGGCCAGCGGCAGCATCTGTTCCAGCACGCATGGCACGTGCTGCATCGCCTTCCACGCGGCGCGCACGTCGTCGCGCGTCTTCACGCGCGCCTGGCCCTTGCCGTCGTAGCCCATGCGCGCGGTCTTGAGGATGCCGGGCAGCACGTGGTCGGGCAGCTGGTCGACGTCGGCGTCGTGCTGGATCACCCAGTGCGGGGCCGTCGGCACACCAGTACGCTCGGCGCAGGCGGCGAAGAACTTCTTCTCGCCGATGCGGTTCTGCGCGATCGACACGCAGTAGCCGCGCGGCGCGACAAACGAACCCAGTTGCTCCAGGCGGTCCAGCGACAGCGACGGCACGTTCTCGAACTCGGTGCTCACCGCCGGGCACAGCTTGGCCATCTCGGCCAGCGCGGCCTCGTCGGTGTACTGGGCGCAGATATGCTTGTCGGCCACCGCGCCCGCCGGGCTGTCCTGGTCGGGATCGAGCACGCACACGCGATAGCCCATCGCCTGCGCCGCATGCGTGAACATGCGGCCGAGCTGGCCGCCGCCCAGCATGCCCAGCCACGCGCCGGGCAGGATGGGCGCGTCGGGACGGTCGACGCCGAACTCGGCGCGCGATTCCGGCGTATGGGCTTCGGAGAGGTAGGGATGGATATCGGTCGGCATTGCTCGGTTCCGTGTGGGTCCGGAGAATTACAGCGGCGGCATTACAGCGGCAGCATTACAGCGGCAGCGTCATGGCACGCGCGGCTTCGGTCTGCTTCGCGCGGAAGGCTTCCAGCGCAACGGCCAGCGCGTCGTCGGTGGTCGCCAGCGTGGCGATGGCATGCAGCGCGGCATTGGCGGCGCCCGCTTCACCGATGGCGAAGGTGGCGACCGGCACGCCCTTGGGCATCTGCACGATCGACAGCAGCGAATCCTCGCCGCGCAGGTACTTCGACGGCACGGGCACGCCGAACACCGGCACGATGGTCTTGGCGGCAATCATGCCCGGCAGGTGCGCGGCACCGCCGGCACCGGCGATGATGGCGCGGATGCCGCGGCCGCGCGCGGTCTCGGCATAGCGGAACATGTCGTCGGCCATGCGGTGCGCGGACACCACCTTAGCCTCGAACGGCACGCCGAAATCCTTCAGCATGGCCACCGCGTGCTGCATCACGTCCCAGTCGGAACTGCTGCCCATCACGACGCCGACCAGCGGCTTGTCTTGCTTGCTCACGTTTGATCCTTGCTTGTTTGCTCCCCTCTCCCGCTTGCGGGAGAGGGTCCGGGGGAGAGGGCCATGCGCCTCTCGACGCGTGGTGTCTTGCTAAACCACCCCTCACCCTACCCTCTCCCCATGCGGGGAGAGGGGAACACAGTCGGCTTACGGGAAGCCGGTGGAAACCTTACTTCAATTCTTCACCGGTCAGGCGCGTCAGCGCCTCACGATACTTTGCCGCGGTCTTCTCGATCACGTCATCCGGCAGCTGCGGCGCCGGGGCGGTCTTGGGCCACGGCTTGCCGTCGATGCGCACGGCTTCCAGCCAGTCGCGCACGAACTGCTTGTCGAACGACGGCGGGTTGGTGCCGACCTGGTACGAATCGGCCGGCCAGAAGCGCGACGAGTCGGCGGTCAGCACTTCGTCCATCAGCGTCAGCACGCCGTTGTCGTCCAGGCCGAACTCGAACTTGGTGTCGGCAATGATGATGCCGCGCGTGGCGGCGAACTCGGCCGCTTCCTTGTACAGGCGGATCGAGATCTCGCGCATCTGGCGCGCCAGCGCGATGCCGATGCGGGCCTCAACCTCGGCGAACGAGATGTTCTCGTCGTGCTCGCCCATCTCGGCCTTGGCGGCCGGGGTGAAGATCGGCTCGGGCAGCTTCTGCGCGTTCTGCAGGCCGGCGGGCAGCGCGATGCCGCATACCTTGCCGGTAGCCTGGTAGTCCTTCCAGCCGCTGCCGGCGAGATAGCCGCGCACCACGGCTTCGACCAGGATCGGCTTCAGGCGCTTGACCACCACGGCGCGGCCCCTGACCTGTTCCACTTCCGCCGGCGCCACCACGGTTTCGGGCGCGATGCCGGTCTCATGGTTCGGCACGATATGCGCCAGCTTCTTGAACCAGAAGTCGGCCATCTGGTTCAGCACGCGGCCCTTGTCGGGGATCGGCTCGCCCATGATGACGTCGAACGCCGACAGGCGGTCGGTGGTGACGATCAGCAGCTTGTCATTGCCGACGGCGTAGTTGTCGCGCACCTTGCCGTGGCCCAGCAGCGGCAGCGAGTTGATGGAGGACTGGTAGAGAGCGTTGGACATGATGTAGTTGGCAAATCGCCGTCCGGTTTGCTCCCCTCTCCCGCTCGCGGGAGGGAGGGGCTAAGGGCTGGGGGAGAGGGGGAGCGCATCAACGGGCACCGTGGCACGGGCAACCGCCTGCCCTCTCCCCCGACCCCTCTCCCGCAAGCGGGAGAGGGGAGAAAACAATGCGGGGCTTCGTGCGGTAGCGAAGCCCCAGGCGTCAGCGTCGGCCCCGTCGGTGCGGGGCCAGGGCACTGCTTACTGCACGACCTGCGCCAGCTTGCCCGACTTGTACTGCTGCGCGACGTCGACCAGCGTGACCGGCTTGATCTTGCTGGCCTGGCCTTCGCAGCCGAACGAAATATAGCGCGCCTTGCACACTTGCTTGGCGGCTTCGCGGGCCGGCTTCAGGTATTCGCGCGGGTCGAACTTGCTCGGGTTCTCGACAAAGAAGCGACGGATCGCGCCGGTCATGGCCAGGCGGATGTCGGTATCGATGTTGATCTTGCGCACGCCGTACTTGATGGCTTCCTGGATTTCCTCGACCGGCACGCCGTAGGTTTCCTTCATGTCGCCGCCGAACTTGCGGATTTCTTCCAGCAGTTCCTGCGGAACCGACGACGAGCCGTGCATCACCAGGTGGGTGTTGGGGATGCGGGCGTGGATTTCCTTGATGCGGCTGATCGCCAGGATGTCGCCGGTGGGCTTGCGGGTGAACTTGTACGCGCCGTGCGAGGTGCCGATGGCGATGGCCAGTGCGTCCAGCTGGGTGGCCTTGACGAAGTCGGCGGCCTGCTCCGGATCGGTCAGCAGCATGGAGTGGTCCAGCACGCCTTCGGCGCCGATGCCGTCTTCCTCGCCGGCCTCACCGGTTTCCAGCGAGCCCAGGCAGCCCAGTTCGCCTTCCACGGTCACGCCGACGGCGTGGGCCAGTTCCACCACCTTGCGGGTGACGTCGATGTTGTAGTCGTACTCGGCGGGGGTCTTGCCGTCTTCGCGCAGCGAGCCGTCCATCATCACCGACGAGAAGCCCAGGTCGATCGCGCCCTGGCAGATCGCCGGCGACTGGCCGTGGTCCTGGTGCATCACCACCGGGATGTGCGGGTAGGCTTCGACCGCGGCTTCGATCAGGTGGCGCAGGAAATGCTCGCCGGCGTATTTGCGGGCGCCGGCCGAGGCTTGCATGATCACCGGAGCGTTGACCTCGTCGGCCGCCTGCATGATGGCCTGCACTTGCTCGAGGTTGTTCACGTTGAAGGCCGGCAGGCCGTAGCTGTTCTCGGCTGCGTGGTCCAGCAGCTGGCGCATCGAAACGAGTGGCATGTCTAACTCCTAAATAAAAATGGGGTGTCTCTACTTGTTCTGTCGGCGCTCAATGCCCCACCCTGACGATCTTCAGGGTGTTGGTACCGCCCGGCTGCCCCATCGGTTCGCCGATGGTCAGCACGATGAAATCGCCGCGCTGTACCACGCCCTGCGCGAGCAGCAGCTCTTCGGCCTGCTCCAGCGCGGTGTCGCGGTCGGCGCTGGACTGCAGCGGCAGCGGCACCACGTTGCGGTACAGCTGCATCTTGCGCTGCGAGGCCAGGTTGGGCGTCATGGCGTAGATCGGCACATGGATGCGGTGACGGCTCATCCACAGTGCGGTGGCGCCGGAATCGGTCAGCGCGGCAATCGCCTTCACCTGCAAATGATAGGCGGTGAACAGCGCACCCATCGCCACCGACTGGTCGATGCGCGAGAAGGTCTGGTTCAGGAAGTCGGTGTCGAGCTGCACCACCTCGGACTTCTCGGCCTCGATGCAGACCGCGGCCATGGCCTCGACGGTCTCGACCGGATAGCGCCCGGCGGCGGTCTCGGCCGACAGCATCACCGCGTCGGTGCCGTCCAGCACGGCGTTGGCCACATCCGACACCTCGGCGCGCGTCGGCACCGGGTTGACGATCATGCTTTCCATCATCTGCGTCGCGGTGATGGTGAGCTTGTTGGCTTCGCGCGCCAGCTTGATCATGCGCTTCTGCAGCGCCGGCACGGCGGCATTGCCGACTTCAACGGCGAGGTCGCCGCGCGCCACCATGATGCCGTCGGAGGCCTGCAGGATCTCTTCCAGCACGCCCGGGTGGATCGCTTCGGCGCGCTCGATCTTGGCGATCATGCGGGCCTTGTGGCCATGCGGCTGTCCGGCCACGGCGGCCAGCTGGCGCGCCATTTCCATGTCGGTGGCGTTCTTCGGAAAGCTGACCGCGACGTAGTCCGCGCCCAGGGCCATGGCGGTCTTGATGTCGTCCATGTCCTTCGCCGTCAAGGCCGGCGCCGACAGGCCGCCGCCCTGGCGGTTGATGCCCTTGTTGTTGGACAGGTCCCCGCCGATGCGCACGGTGGTGAAGATCTCGGTGCCGAGCACGCGGTCCACCACCAGCACGATCAGGCCGTCGTTCAGCAGCAGCAGGTCGCCCGGACCGACATCGCGCGGCAGGTCCTGGTAGTCCAGGCCAACGCGTTCTTCATTGCCGAGCTGGCAGGCGGAATCGAGGACAAAGGGATCGCCCGGCTTGAGCGTGATCTTGCCGTGCTCGAACTTGCCGACGCGGATCTTGGGGCCCTGCAGGTCGGCCATGATCGCCACCTCGCGGCCGCAAGCCTGGGCGGCTTCGCGCACCAGCCGGGCGCGGTCGATATGGTCCTGCGCGGTGCCGTGCGAGAAATTCAGCCGCACCACGTCGACCCCCCCGGCAATCATGCGCGTCAGGATCTCCAGCGAGCTGGAGGCGGGGCCGATGGTGGCGACGATCTTGGTGGAACGGGTCATGCGCGGGTTTCCTTGGTGAAGGACAGTGGCCCGGCATGGCGCCAGGCCCGGCGGATGCTTCAGCCTGCTGCGCGTTGTTCCAGCACTTCAAAGGCGGGCAGCTTCTTGCCTTCCAGGAATTCCAGGAACGCGCCGCCGCCGGTGGAGATATAGCCGACGCGGTCGGCGATGCCGTACTTGGCGATGGCGGCCAGCGTGTCGCCGCCGCCGGCGATCGAGAATGCCTTCGAATCGGCAATGGCCTCGGCCAGTACCCTGGTGCCGTTGCCGAACTGGTCGAACTCGAACACGCCCACCGGGCCGTTCCAGACGATGGTGCCGGCGGCCTTCAGTTGCCCGGCCAGAAGGGCGGCGGTCTTGGGACCGATGTCCAGGATCATGTCGTCGTCGGCCACGTCCTTGACGTCCTTGACGGTCGCCGCGGCGGTCGCGCTGAATTCCTTGGCGCAGACCACGTCGACGGGAATGGGCACCGAGGCGCCGCGCCCGGCCATGATGTCGATGATGGCCTTGGCATCGCCGACCAGGTCGGCTTCCGCCAGCGACTTGCCGATCTTCAGGCCGGCGGCCAGCATGAAGGTGTTGGCGATGCCGCCGCCGACGACGAGGTTGTCGACCTTGTCGGCCAGCGACTTCAGGATGGTCAGCTTGGTCGAGACCTTGGAGCCGGCCACGATCGCCACCAGCGGCCGGGCCGGCTGGCCCAGCGCCTTGCCCAGCGCGTCGATCTCGGCGGCCAGCAGCGGGCCGGCGCAGGCAATCGGGGCGAACCTGGCGATGCCATGGGTGGTGGCCTCGGCGCGGTGCGCGGTGCCGAAGGCGTCGTTCACATAGACGTCACAGAGCTTGGCCATCTTCTGCGCCAGCTCGTCGCTGTTCTTCTTCTCGCCCTTGTTGACGCGGCAGTTTTCCAGCAGCACCACCTGGCCGGGCGCGACCTCGACGCCGTCGACCCAGTTCTGCACCAGCTTGACCGG
The DNA here is from genome assembly GCF_000426345.1 of Cupriavidus phytohabitans. GTDB lineage: Bacteria > Pseudomonadota > Gammaproteobacteria > Burkholderiales > Burkholderiaceae > Cupriavidus. Next base: position 40,237 of record NZ_AUFE01000029.1, read on the forward strand.
CTTGCCCAGCAGCTCGGACAGGCGCGTGGCGATCGGCGCCAGCGAGTCTTCCGGCTTGAACTCGCCTTCGGTCGGGCGGCCCAGGTGCGACGTGACCATCACCGCGGCGCCGGCGGCCAGGCAGGCCTCGATCGCGGGCACCGAGGCGCGGATGCGGGTGTCCTCGGTGATATGGCCGGCGTCGTCCTGCGGCACGTTCAGGTCGGCGCGGATGAACACCCGCTTGCCGGAGATTTTGCCTTGGGAAATCAGATCGGAAAGACGCAGGACAGTGGTCATGACGGTGAAAGGCGCGAGATTTCGCTGAAAAATCGGGGAAACGGGGATTTTACCTGATCGCGGTCGACGCTTTGGCATTCCGGGCGGCAATGGACTTGCAATGTGCATCAACGTACACAATGACATTTCCCACCGGCCTGCACGCCCCACGAAAGAAGGGTCACGTGGACGTCCCCCTGCCCCCCCGAGTGCGGTAATGTATGCAACGTCTGCTAAAACAGACACGCGCTGACAGCAGAGCCGGTAAGGCAAACGGCCAGGATCGCACCAGGCGGATAACAACAAGGCATGCCGGCGTGCGTGGGCGCACAGCCGGCGCCGCGCATTATCTTGTCGCGAATGCAGGGGGTAATCAGATGAACGAAGCCGACATGCACGGAGCGATCCGTGGCTTGTACGAGGGCATTCTCGATCCGGGTGCCTGGCAGCAGAGCCTGCGCACCCTGACCGATATGGCCGGCTCGGCGCACGCCTCGATGATGGTCTGGGACACGGTACGCGACCAGGTCACCGTCAATGAAATCGTCAATCCGGTGGTGGAGTTGTTCACCGAGTACGAATCGGATTTCCAGGCCATCGATCCGGCCAAGCACTTCGCACCGCGGCTTCAGCCGGGCGCGTGGTACGTCGACGCGCGCGAGCTGGGCGAAGGCGCCATGGCGCGCCACCCGTTCTACCGCGATTTCTTCCACCGCTACGACCTGCGCTCCTACGTGGCATGCCTGGTCGCGCGCCAGCCGCACTACGAAGTCTATTTCTCGATGCAGCGCGGGCGCACGCAGCCGCTGTTCTCGACCGACGACACCCGCGGCATGGACTGGATCATCCCGCATATGCGCAGTGCCATGTCCATGCGCGACCGCACGCTGGGGCTGACCGTGCTGGCGCGGCTGTCGTCGCAGCTGGTGGAGCGGCTCAACTTCGCGCTGCTGGTGTTTTCGCCGCAGCGCCAGGTGCTGCTGGGCAATCGCGCCGGCGAACGCTGGGTGCGGCGCCTGGACCCGGCGGGCAAGGTCTCGGACTGGACCCTGTCGCGGCCCTTCGGCGAAATGCTGGCCGCGGCTTGCGACCCGCAGCGCGCGGTGGCCGCCCAGGCCGCGCGCGCCACCGACGGCAGCGGCGCCAGCGCGCAGGTGATCGTGCTGCCGCTGCCGCCCTCGCACGCCTTTGCCGCGCAATGGCAGGAGCCGGCGGCGCTGGTGGTGGTGCACGAGCATGACAACGCGCCGCTGTTGCTGGCTCCCGTGCTGCGCGACCTGTACGGCCTGACGCCGGCGGAAACGCGGCTGGCGACCCAGCTCGCCGGCGGCCAGGGCCTGCCCGAAGCCAGCCAGCAGCTGAACATCCGCCACGAAACGGCGCGCACGCAGCTCAAGGCCGTCTTCCACAAGACCGGCACCAACAGCCAGGCCCAGCTCACCCACCTGCTTTCGCGCCTGGGCGCGGCGCTGGAAGGGGCCTGAATTACACCCTCGCGCGGTACACCGGCCGGCAACACACCGGCAGCCCTGGCACAGCCGCGCAAAGAAAGTACCAAAAGTACAAAAAAGAAGAAAGAAGAAAAACCATGAGCGACACGCCGATGCATGACACCATCCGCGCGCTGTACGAGGGAATCTTTGACGCCGATGCCTGGCGCCGCAGCCTGGGCGCGCTTTGCCAGGCCAGCGACAGCTCGCATGCGCTGCTGCTGGTGCGCGATACGGTCCACGAACGCGTGCTGGTGAACCAGGTGGTCAATCCCGTTCCCGAAGCAGTGGCCGCCTATAGCGAATACTACGAGACCATCGACCCGGCCCTGCCCTTCGCCCAGCGCATGTCGGTGGGCAACTGGTATATCGATTCGCGCGAGCTTGGTTCGCAGGCGATGCGCCACTCGCCGTTCTACGGCGAGTTCCTGCACCAGTTCGAGCAATCGTCGGTGATGGCTTGCCTGATCGAACGCAAGCCGCACTATGAAGTGTTCCTGTCGCTGCAGCGGCCGCTGGGCGGCAACCAGTATTCACCCGAGGACGCGCGCGCGCTCGACTGGGCGATTCCGCATGTGCGCCACGCCATGGCGCTGCGCGACCGTACGCACCAGGTGTCGGCGCTGGCGCATGCATCGAGCCAGTTGCTGGAGCGGCTGCCGTTCGGGGTGATCGTGTTGCGGGACGATGGCAAGACGCTGCTGGCCAACAGTACCGGGGAGGCGTGGGTGCGGCGGCTGCTGCCGGCGGTGTCGATCGAGACCAGCGCGGCGGCGTCTGCGGCGGGCGCGCGGCCTGAAGAATGGCGGCTGTCACGGCCGTTTGCTGAAGCATTGAAGGCCGCGTGCGATCCGGGCAATAAGCAGCCGGCGCAGGCGCTGCGGGCGGTGGATGGCAGTGGGCGGCAGGCGCAGGTGATCCTGTTGCCTTTGCCGCCGGCGCACCAGTTGTCGATGGATTGGCAGCGGCCCAGCGTGCTGGTGGCGATCCATGAGCCGGGAGTCGTGCCGATGACGCTGCCCGCTGTGCTGCGGGACTTGTATGGGCTGACGCCGGCGGAGACGCGCCTGGCGCTGCAGCTGTCAACGGGGATCGGGCTGCCTGAAGCTTGCGAGCAGATCGGGATTCGGCGGGAAACCGGGAGGACGCAGTTGAAGGCGATTTTCAACAAGACTGCTACCGGGACGCAGGCGCAGCTGGCGCATTTGCTGACGCGGTTGGGAGTTAGGGCTTAAGGCACCCGCTTGTCTGCTCCCCTCTCCCGCCTGCGGGAGAGGGGCCGGGGGAGAGGGCCGGAGCTTCAACGAAGTGAAGCCCTTGCCTAGCCTCAATCGATCGAAGCCCCCACCGTCTTCACCACCCCCGCCCACTTCTGCCGGTCCGCCTTGACGGTAGCCTTGAACTGCTCCACCGACTCGATCCGCGGCGTATTGCCGGCATCGACCAGCTTCTGCCGGATCGACGGCGTTTCCAGCGCGACCTTGACCGCGTCGTTGATCTTGCGCGCGATCTTCGGATCCAGGCCCTTGGGCCCGAAGAATCCAAACCAGATGGTGCTGTTGTAGCCGGCGACGCCGCTCTCGGCAATGGTCGGCACGTCCGGAATCACCGGCACGCGCTTGCTGGTGGTCACGCCCAGCAGCCGCACCTTGCCGGCACGGTATTGCGGCAGCACGCTCTGCACCTGGTTGAAGATGCAGCAGACCTCGCCCTTGAGCACGGCCTGCAGCGCATCGGGGCCGCCCTTGTACGGTACGTGGGTCATGTCCAGGCCCGCGCGGGCGTTGAATTCGGCGAAGGCCAGGTGCGTGCCCGTCCCGTTGCCGGTCGAGGCATAGTTGTACTTGCCCGGATTGGCCTTCACCTTCTCGATGAATTCCTTCACCGTCTTCACGTCGATCACGGCCGGATTGACAGTCAGCACGTTGGACACTTCGACCAGCGGCGCCACCGGCGTGAAATCGGTGTCGGCGTCGAACGGCAGGTTCTTGTACAGCGCCGGATTGATGCCGTGCGTGGCCGCGGTGCCGAGCAGCAGCGTGTAGCCGTCAGGCCTGGCATGCGCCACCACTTCGGAGGCGACGTTGCCGCCGGCGCCCGGACGGTAGTCATAGATGATCGTGGTCTTGAGCGACTTCTGCAGCGATTCCTGCAGCGCGCGGCCCACCATGTCGACGCCGGAGCCGGCGGTGAATCCCATCAGGATCGTCACCGGCTGCGTCGGCCACTCGCCCTGCGCCCGGGCGGGCGCGCTCACGGCAGCGGCGGCGCACAGGGCGGCCATGCCTGCGGCCAGGCGGAAGGTGGAACGGAAGGACAAGCGCGGCAGGCGGGACGAAATGGGCATGGGGGCACCGTCAGGAAAGGCAGCACAAAAAAAGGCCGGGGTCTGAGCCCCGGGCCAGTGCCACAAGATAGCAAGGATCCTGCCAAAACCCAACGAACCAGTTCGCTTGAAGGTATGCCGTGGCGGCATATGGTGCGCATGGCGTGGCGCTCAGCGGCGCAGCAGGCCCACCAGTTCGTCGATATCCGGCAATGGCGCACCGGTTCCCGCGGCACGTTCGTCATCCGCCTCCAGCAAGCCGTCGGCCAGCGCGCGCTTGTCGCGGTGCAGGTCGACGATGCGCTCCTCGATGGTGCCGGCGCTGATCAGCCGGTACACCGTCACCGGGCGCTGCTGGCCGATACGGTGCGCGCGGCCCATGGCCTGGTCCTCGGCGGCAGGGTTCCACCACGGGTCGGCGATGATCACGTAGTCCGCAGCGGTCAGGTTCAGGCCGAAGCCGCCGGCCTTCAGGCTGATCAGGAAGACATCGCCCTCGCCCGCCTGGAAGGCGGCCACGCGGCGCGTGCGCTCTGCCGCCGGCGTGGCGCCGTCCAGGTACTGCAGCGCCAGCCCGGCGCGCTCCAGGCCCTGGCGCAGCAGCTGCAGGAAATCGACGAACTGGCTGAACACCAGCGTCTTGTGGCCACTGGCGGCCAGTTCGCCGGCCAGTGCCACAAAGGCGCGCAGCTTGGCGCCCTCTTCCAGCTGGCTGGCGATTTCCGGCGTGGCCAGGCGCGGGTCGCACGCGGCGCGGCGCAGGCGCATGATCTGCGCCAGCACATGGATGCGCGCCTGTGACTGCTGCTGCGCCTGCGCGAGGGCGCGCGCCTTTGCCCCCGCCGGCGCGCCTTGCGTGGCCTTGCGCGCGGCCTCCACCCGCGCCAGCGCGGCTTCGGCCTGGGTCTGCGCTTGCCGGCGCAGCGCTTCGTAGTGCGCGGCTTCCACCGCTTCGGGCTCGACCCGTATCACCAGCTCCGTGCGCGGCGGCAGTTCGTCGAGCACCTGGGCCTTGGTCCGGCGCAGCACGAAGGGCGCGATCATGCGGCGCAGGCGCTGGCGGGCCTCGCGCACGCCGCCGCGCTCGATCGGGTTGGCGAAATGTTCGTTGAAGCGCGCCAGCGAGCCCAGCAAACCCGGGTTGCAGAAGCGCATCACCGACCACAGCTCGGCCAGCCGGTTTTCCACCGGGGTGCCACTCAGTGCCATGCGGAAATCGGCGCGCAGGTCGAACATCGCCTGCGCGCGCCGCGTGATGGCATTCTTGAACGCCTGCGCCTCGTCGGCGACCACGGTGTGCCAGCCGCGCGCGCAGAAATCCTGGCGCGCCTGCTGCAGCAGCGTGTACGAGACGATCACCAGGTCTTGCGGCCCGGCCTGCTCCAGCAGCGTGTCGCGCACAGTGTCTGCCCCCTCGGCATAGACGTGGACATTGAGCGTGGGCGCGAAGCGGCGCGCCTCGGCGGCCCAGTTGCCGCACACCGAGGTGGGTGCGATTACCAGGGCGGCGCCGCCGGCCGCGCGCGCCACCAGCACCGCCAGTGACTGCACGGTCTTGCCCAGGCCCATGTCGTCGGCCAGGCAGGCGCCCAGCCCCGAGGCGGCCAGCGTCATGGCCCAGCGGTAGCCGGCTTCCTGGTACGGGCGCAGTTCCGCCGCCAGCGTGGCGGGCACGGTGATCTGCGTGTCGCGCGCCGCGCGCAGGCGGGCGATGCGCTGGCGGAAATGCGCGTCGGGATCGACGCCCGCGCCGGCGAGCACGTCGTCCAGCCACGGCGTGGCCATCTGCGGCACGCGGATGCCGTCGGGGATGCGCTCGGCCACCGCGGCCAGGTCGCGCAGCTGGCCGCGCAGTGCCCGCGTCAGCGCCACGTAGACGCCCTGCCCCATCGGCACGAAGCGGCCGGCGTGGCTGCCGGTCCAGTCGATCAGCTTGCCCAGCTCCAGCACCAGCCCTTCGGCCACGCGCAACTCGCCGGCCAGCCGGTACCAGGCGCCGCGGCTTTCGATATGGACGCCGAGCTGCGGCAGGTCGGCGGCGACGATGCGGATTTCCTTGCCGCGTGGCCATTCCACGGCCTGCACCGCGGGCAGGCCAGGCAGCGCTTCCAGCACGGCCAGCGCGTCCTCCGGGTCGTCCAGTGTCCACGTATATTCGCCGCCCGGCGGCGACTGCGTGACCAGCACCGGCAGCGCGGCGAAGACCTCGGCCACGCTGGCCAGTTCGGCATCGAGATCGCGCTGCGTGACCAGCGTCTCGCCCCGTACCGCGGCCATCAGGCGTTCCCTGCCCGCGCCCGGCGCGAGCCTCGGCCCGAGCTGGCCCAGCGGCGTGACCACCAGCCGCATCGTGATGCCGCGCCCGGCCACGCCGCCGATGGGCGCGACCTCGGCCCGCAGCCTCGCTTCGGCTTCGACAGGGCGCGTGCCGGCGGCCTGGTCGGCATGGACCTGGAAGTGGCCGGCCAGCGCCCGCAGGGTGCGGTCGAGCTGGGCCTGGCCGTCCTCCGGAATCGCCAGCCCGTCGCCGATCAGCCGCGCGGCGTCGAACTGCGCCGGGGTGAAGCGAAGCACCTTGAGCCGGTGCGGCCCGTCGCGCAGCACCGTGACCTGGCGCAGCGCCTCGGCCTCCTGGCGCGCCGCGGCGGGCAGCAAGGCCTCCATCGCCGGCGCCTCGCGCAATGGCGGGTACAGGCGCAGCACGAAGCGGCCGGCGCTGTGCACGGCCTCCAGCGCGGGCGCGTCCTCGACCACCTCCAGTGTCTGCGACGTCGCGTGGGCGAGCACCACGCCCGGATGGCCGACCAGCGCCATGGCGGCCGCCGCGCGATCCAGCACATAGCGCCGGTTGTGCGAGGCGTCGCGCCGGATCGCGCGCGCGATGCGTGCGTCCCACGGCTCGAGCCGGTCATCCTCGGCCACGCGCGCCAGCGCTACGGGCTTCGGCTTGCCCCAGCCGCGCGCGCCGCGCACCTGCTCGAGCGGCTCGATGGTGGCCACCGCGCCGTCCGGTTCCAGCGTCAGCGCCCACAGCAGGCGGCGGCCGCCCTCGCTGGCAGCGGCGGGTTCGGCGCTGGCGAGCGCGCGCAGCGCTTCCAGCGCCTGCTCCCAGCCAGGCTGGCCGGGTTCGGCATGCGGGTCGGAATGTGTGGTCAAAGGCACGAGGGAACGGACTGGCGTCGGGACGGGCGCGGACGATGCGACCCGCGAGCCGGCAAACGCACGGAAATGAGGATTCTAGTCCGCCGCTGCCCCTTTTTTCTCCCGCATTCCCCCGCCCTCCCCCCGCCGCTCGCGTTGGCACCCATGCCCCCCGGGCTTACAATGTCGTTTTTGCTACTTTCACGGCGCTGGGAGAATAGACATGTCGATGGCGGATCGCGACGGCAAGATCTGGATGGACGGCAAGCTGATCGAATGGCGCGACGCCAAGATCCATGTGCTGACGCATACGCTGCACTACGGCATGGGCGTATTCGAGGGCGTGCGCGCCTACAAGACGCCCGAAGGCACCGCCATCTTCCGGCTGAAAGAGCACACCCGCCGCCTGTTCAACTCCGCCAAGATCTTCCAGATGGCCATGCCGTTCGACGAGGCCACCCTGGAAGCCGCCCAGCGCGAAGTGGTACGCGCCAACAACCTGGAATCCTGCTACATCCGCCCGCTGGTGTGGATCGGCTCGGAAAAGCTGGGCGTGTCGGCCAGGGGCAACACCATCCACGTTGCGATCGCGGCGTGGCCGTGGGGTGCCTACCTGGGCGAGGAAGGCATGGAGCGCGGCATCCGCGTGAAGACTTCGTCGTTCACCCGCCACCACGTCAACGTGTCGCTGGTGCGCGCCAAGGCCAGCGGCTACTACATCAACTCGATCCTCGCCAACCAGGAAGCGACCGGCCTGGGCTACGACGAAGCGCTGCTGCTCGACACCGAAGGCTACGTCAGCGAAGGCTCGGGCGAGAACGTCTTCATCGTGCGCAACGGCGTGATCTACACCCCGGACCTGGCCTCGTGCCTGGACGGCATCACGCGCGACGCCACGCTGACCATCGCGCGCGACCTGGGCATCGAGGTGCGCGAGAAGCGCATCACCCGTGACGAGATGTACTGCGCCGACGAAGCCTTCTTCACCGGCACCGCCGCCGAAGTCACGCCGATCCGCGAGCTGGATGACCGCATCATCGGCGAAGGCCGCCGCGGCCCGGTGACCAAGCAGATCCAGGACGCGTTCTTTGCCGCCGTGGGCGGCACCGACGAAAAGTACAAGAAGTGGCTGACGCTGGTCTGAGCACCGGCCGCCAGCCCTCGTGCCCCGCACCCGCCGCCGTGCGCGCGGGGCATGCCTTGTTTTGACGAACAACAAGCCTCAATCCCCGCAACACCATGACGCAAACCGCCACCATCATCGAAATCGGCGCCGAAGACATTCCGCTGCACTGCCCGACCGCCAACACCCCGGCCTGGAACTACCACCCGCGCGTGTTCCTGGACGTGGCCGACACCGGCGAAGCCAAGTGCCCGTACTGCGGTACCGTCTACAAGCTCAAGCCGGGCACCGTGCTGAAGGGCCACCACTGACCCGAGCCGCCGGTTTTCGCACGACCCAGACGCTCCGGGCCGCCAGCAGGCGCCCCGGGGCGTTGCTGTTGCCGGCGATTGCGCCGGCGCCCATGTCTGCGATCGTGCCGGCGAACCGGCTTCCCGCGCCCCGCCCATGAAGAAAGCCCTCGTCATCGCCCCCAACTGGATCGGCGACGCCCTGATGGCGCAGCCGCTGTTCGCGCTGCTCAAGGCGCGCCATCCGCGCCTGGTCATCGACGCGCTCGCGCCCAAGTGGGTGGCGCCCGTGCTCGCGCGCATGCCCGAGATCGGCCGCGTATTCCCGTCCGACCTGGCGCACGGCAAGCTGCAGCTGTCGGCGCGGCTGATGTTCGCGCAGCAGCTCAAGAACGAAGGCTACGACCTCGCCTACGTGCTGCCGAATTCGCTCAAGTCGGCGCTGATCCCGTGGCTGGCAGGCATTCCGCTGCGCATCGGCTACCGTGGCGAAGCGCGCTTCGGCATGCTCAACGTGCGCCATGCCAACCCGCCGCGCGACCACCGTCCGCCGATGGTCGAGCACTATGCCCGCCTCGCGCTCAAGCCCGGCGCGCGCCTGCCCGAGAACATCCCCGAGCCGCGCCTGCGCGTCGACCCGGCGCGCATGGCGGCGACCGCGGAGCGCTTCGGCATCGCCCCGCACACGCGCGTGATCGCGTTCTGCCCGGGCGCCGAATACGGCCCCGCCAAGCGCTGGCCTGCCGGCCACTTCGCCAGGCTGGCGCAGATGCTGCGGCGCTCCTACCCGTACGCGCAGATGATCACGCTGGGCTCGGCCAAGGACGCCGAGATCGCCGCCGAGATCGTCAAGGACGCGCCGTTCGTGCGCAACCTGTGCGGGCAGACTTCGCTCGATGACGCCGTCGACCTGCTGGCGCTGTCCGAGGCCGCGGTCTGCAACGATTCCGGCCTGATGCACGTGACCGCGGCACTGAACCGCCCGCAGGTGGCGGTCTATGGATCGAGCGATCCGCGCCACACGCCGCCGCTGTCACAGGCTGCGAGTATCATGTGGCTGCAGCTGGAGTGCAGCCCGTGCTTCAAGCGCGAGTGCCCGCTGGGCCACCTGCGTTGCCTGAAAGAGATCGAACCCGAAATGGTCTTCGTTGAGCTGCGCAAGCTGCTGCACCGGCCCTGATACCCTGACACTGCCACCATGCCTCGTTTTGCCCGCCTGTTCGATTCTGCCGAAGACATCGTCGAAGCCTTCCGCGAGGCGCTCAAGCTGCGCGATGCCGAAGCCGCGCTGCGCCTGTGGCTGGACGAGGATTCGATCACCTGCGTGCTGCCCGACGGCCAGCGCATGATTGGCCACGAACAACTGCGCCAGGCGTTCTCGCAGCTGCTGGAAGAGCAGCCGGTGCTGGTCGACGCGATCGAAACCAGCAGCCACGCATCGATGGCCGTGTCGATTTTCGACGTCACCGAGGCGCTGCGCTTTGGCAGCGACCGGGTCGAAGCCGACCTGTACGTGCACACCACCTATGTGCTGATGCAGAACCACGAAGGCTGGCGCCTGGCCCATATCCACTGCAGCCCGGCCAACGCCGTGCAGGTAGCCGCGGTGGCCGCGGCGCCCGGCCAGGCGTTGCACTGAGCCTGCCGGGCCGCGCGGCCCGGCTGCAACCGGGCAGGGCTGCGAGAAGGCAAGAACGCAAGACCGCTAGACCGCATTACCGAGCTGGCATGACGCAGCGCCCCGACCTCCTGACGCATCGTTTGCCTGTTGCCGCCACGCCGCCCGAGCATGGCCACGGCTACGGCGACGGCATCGCCATGCCCTGGTGGCTGCGCGGCGGCCATGCCCAGACCATCATCCCCGCGCGCTTTTCGCGCCGCCCGCCGCGCGTTGCCTATCGGCGCGAGCGCTGGGACACGCCTGACGGCGACTTCATCGACCTCGACTGGACCACCCACCCGCTGCGGCCGGACACGCCGCTGGTGGTGATGTTCCATGGGCTGGAGGGCGATTCAAACAGCCACTATGCGCAGGCGCTGATGCACGCGCTGGGCACGCGCGGCTGGCAGGGCGTGATCCCGCATTTCCGTGGCTGCTCCGGCGAGCTCAACCTGGCCCCGCGTTTTTACCACTCGGGCGATTCGGCCGAGCTGCGCTGGGTGCTGGAGCGCGTGCACCGCCAGCACTGCGCCCATGGCCGCAAGCTGCTGGTGGTCGGCATCTCGCTGGGCGGCAACGCGCTGCTGCGCCTGCTCGGCGAAGACGGCAACAGTGCCGGCCATGTGCACGCCGCCGCCGCGATCTCGGCGCCGCTGGATCTGGCCGCGGGCGGCGCGGCGCTGTCGGCCGGCTTCAACATGCTCTATACGCGCATGTTCCTGCAGACCCTCAAGCGCAAGTCGCTGGCCAAGCTGCAGCAGTTCCCCGGCCTGTTCGACCGCGAGGCGATGCTGGCCAGCCGCGACCTGTACGCGTTCGACAACGTGGTCACGGCGCCGCTGCACGGCTATGCCGATACCGACGACTACTGGCGCCGCGCCGCCAGCAAGCCGGTGCTCGGCGCGATCGCCGTGCCCACGCTGGTGCTCAATGCGCGCAACGATCCTTTCCTGCCCGGGCGGCACCTGCCCGGCCCGGCCGACGTCAGCCCGCAGGTCTGGCTGGAACAGCCGGAGCATGGCGGCCATGTCGGCTTCATGACCCCGGATGAAGGCTGGCGGCGCCATCTGTGGCTGCCCGACAGCCAGTGGGGCGTAGCCTTCGGCGGCCACATCGAATGGCTGCCGGCGCGGATCCTGCGCTTTTTCGACAGCATGATGTAAAGCCGCCGGCGGCGCGTGCCGCCTGGGCGGCAGAGGAGAAGGAGATGGACGACATCGTCAGGCAAGCCATGGCGCGCTGGCCCAACGTGCCCAACGCCTATGGCTGGCTCGCGCTGGACCGGCGCGGGCAGTGGCGCCTGCGCAATGAATACGCCCAGCAGCACGGCTTGTCCGGCGAGCCGGTGCGCAACGAAGCGCTGGTCGCCTTCATCGAACGCAACTACCTGTGCGACGAGCGCGGCGCGTGGTACTTCCAGAACGGGCCGCAGAAGGTGTTCGTGGCGCTGGCGTACGCGCCGTGGATCGTGCGGCTGCACCAGCGCGCGTTTTGCACGACCTCGCGGCAGCCCTTCACGCTGCAGGCCTGCTACGCCGACGACAATGGCAACGTGGTGCTGTCAGGGACGGTCGACGGCGTGGATGGCACGCAGGCAGCGCTGCTGCACGACCATGACCTCGAGACCTTCAGCGGCAGCAGCACCTGGCATGGCGAAGCCTGCGGCACCGAACTCGGCCTGTTCCACCACGACGGCCGCGACCTGCCGATCGAGCCCATCGCGGAAAGCGAGGTGCCGAAGCGCTTCGGCTTTGTGCGCCAGCCGGCGGCCTGACGCCGACCGGCGCTGACCGGCGCTGCCTCAGTTCGGCATGCCCTTGCTGTCCTGCTTGTCCTCGCGGTACTGGCGTTCCAGCTGGTGCAGGCGGGCGTCGACCTCGGACAGCGTATAGAAGTCACCGTCTCCGGCCTTGCGGGCGATCTGCAACTGTTCGATCGCGGCCTGGTAGGCGCCGTCCATCGCGTACTTCTCGGCCAGCGCCTGGTGCTGCTGTACCCGCTTGCCCTGGCCGGCGTACGCGCGCGCCAGCATCTCCCACCAGTCGCTGCGGCTGGTTTCCTGGCGCGTGCGTTCGCGCAGGAAGCGCACCGCTTCGTCATAACGGCCCGAGCCAATCAGGGTCTCGGCATAGACGACCGATACCGCATGAGAGAGCGGGAAAGCTTTCATCGACGCCGTGGCCTGTGACAGCGCCTCGGGCACGCGGCCCTGCGTGCGCGCCAGCTGGATCGCCATCACGTCTAGCATGGGGCTGCCCGAGCTGGCGCCGGGGATGGTGCCGTACAGCCGCCGCGCCTCGGCCAGTTCCTGCTCGGCGGCGGCGGCACGGCCGAGGCGCTGCTCGGTGAAGGCAAGGCCGTAGTGCAGCGCCGGCGCGCGCAGCGCCGAGGCGCCCGGCAACTGCGCGCGCAGCGCGTTGCGCAAGGCCTGCAGGTCGCTCGGCGACGATTCCTGGATCACGCGCGCGCGCATCCGTGCGAACTCGTACTCGGGCGTATTGGGCACCTTGCGCGCATTGGCATGGCTCACGCGGTCCTGCATGTCGGCCAGCCGCTCGGAAGTCAGCGGGTGGGTGCGCACATAGGACGGCACCGAGCTTTCCGAGATGCCGGACACGCGCTGCAGCCGCGCGAAGAAATCGGGCATGCCCTGCGGGTCGAAGCCCGCCGCGGTCATGATCTGGAAACCGACGCGGTCGGCCTCGCGCTCCGCGCCGCGCGAGAACGAGAGCTGGTTCGCAACGGCGGCGCCCTGCCCGCCCATCGCCAGCGCCGCCGCGGCATCGGGGCTGCGCGTGGCGGCGAGGCCGGCCAGCACCATCGACGCCAGCGCGATCCACATCGACTGGTCTTGCGACGTGATGCCGCGTGCGATATGGCGCTGCATCACGTGGCCGATTTCATGGCCCAGCACCGAGGCCAGTTCCGACTCGGTGTCGGACTGCACCAGCAGCCCCGTATGCACGCCGATATAGCCGCCCGGCAGCGCGAAGGCATTGATGCTGCGGTCGCGCACCGCGAACAGGTCGAAGCCGGTGGCAAAGGTGCCGGCTCCGGTCGAGCCCGAGATGCTCTGCCGCCGCGCCGCCTGCACCAGCCGGTAGCCGAGCGCGTTCAGGTAATCCGACAGCAGCGGATCCGGCACGTACAGCGGATCGCGGCGGATATCGCGCATGATGCGGTCGCCCAGGCGCTTTTCCATGTCGGGCGACAGCGATGCCGTGGATGGGTCGCCCAGGTCAGGCAGCTGCACCCCGCCGCTTTCCACCACCGCGTTATTGGTGCGCAGGCCGAACTCCGACTTCTGCCCGGCCTTGATGCTGCGGTTCAGGTTGTCGTAGACCTGGTCGCTGGCCTCGCCGGACAACGATGGCACCGGCTGCGGCGCGCGCGTGGACGCCGCCGGCCTGGCCGGCGCTACAGCGGCCGAGGCCGGGGCTGCGGCCGCTGTTCGCGGCGTCGCCTGCGGCCACGCCGGCGACGCGATGCTCAGCGCCAGCAGCGCCGCCAGCGACCGCCGCCATGGCGACCCGGGGCGGCCACGATGTGACGCCGAACCGGCAGGCGTGGCATCCACAGCAGCACAACGGCCGGATGCGGCAGACCTGCGAAGCGATGGTTGTTTTGGCATGTTGCTATGATAGCGGCCTCCGGTGGCCGTTCCCATCAGACGGCTTCCACCCCAGCCAAAGGCCTCCCGCACAACGCCCAGCCATGACCCAGCTCACCCATTTCGATACCGCCGGACAGGCCCACATGGTCGACGTCGGCGACAAGGCCAGCACGCACCGCGTGGCCGTGGCCACCGGCACCATCACCATGCTGCCCGACACCTTCGCACTGGTGCGCGACGGCAATGCAAAGAAAGGCGACGTGCTCGGCATCGCGCGCGTGGCCGCGATCATGGCCACCAAGCGCACCGCCGACCTGATCCCACTGTGCCATCCGATCGGGCTGACCAAGGTCGCGGTCGATTTTGCGCTCGACGAGGCCAACGCCACCGTCGCCTGCACCGTCCGCACCGAGACCCGCGGCCAGACCGGCGTCGAGATGGAAGCGCTGACCGGCGTGCAGGTGGCGCTGCTGACGATCTACGACATGTGCAAGGCGGTGGACCGGGGCATGGTGATCGGGAATGTGAAGCTGCTGGAGAAGCACGGCGGCAAGTCGGGCGACTGGGTGGCGGGCGACATTAAGTGATTGTTTTATAAGCCTTAATTTGACGCCAGATCGTTGTCTGCCCTACTCACCGACTGTGCCAATTGCCTGACCGCAGCGGCTGCCACGGAGTGACGAAAAATCGATCTTGTCCAAATTCTGTCCAAGTGGAGACAGGAGATGGCATCGATAAGGCAACGAGGAAACCGATGGCAGGCGCGGGTAACGCGCAATGGATTTCCGCCTGAAGTAAAGACTTTTGCGTTGCGGCAAGACGCCGAACGGTGGGCGAGGTCCGTGGAAACAGGGATGGACCGGGGCAGCTATGTCAGCCTCAGTGAGGCTGAATCGACCACGCTTGGGCATGTCCTCGAACGCTACATTGCAGAGGTCTGCCCTTCGATGCGTGGCGGCACTGAAGACACCATCAGGCTACGTGCGATGTGCCGCACGAAACTTGCCAAATTGAGCATGGCTGCATTGACGCCGATGGCAATCGCAGCGTATCGGGACGAACGGCTGAAGCAAGTACAGCCGGGGACTGTGATTCGCGAACTGGCTTACCTGTCCGCCATCATCAACCACGCCCGGCGCGAATGGGGTATCAACATCACAAACCCGGTCGCATCTGTTCGCAAACCTCCGACGCCGCAGGGACGAGACAGGGTACTGACGGCGGAGGAAGAATTTCGATTGCTGGTGGCGCTGGCACCAACTGCACGCCGGAATCCGTGGCTTCGACCAATGGCTATCCTGAGTTTGGAAACGGCAATGCGACGTGGTGAGCTACTTGCCCTGCGCTGGTCGAACATCAACCTTGAAGCCCAGACCGCGTTCTTGCCGATGACCAAGAACGGCACAGCACGGACTGTGCCTCTGTCCCGGAAAGCGGTGGACCTGTTACACGACCTCCCGCGTTGCATCGATGGAAGCGTATTCCCGATCAATGCACCAGCGCACCATAAAGCGTTCAAACGCGCGTGCAAGCGGGCCGGACTGGATGACCTGCACTGGCATGACCTTCGTCACACGGCCATCACCCGGCTGGCGACGAAGCTGCCGAACCTCATCGAACTGGCGGCAGTATCCGGGCACCGCAGCCTAACCATGCTGAAGCGGTACTACCACCCATCTGCTGCCGATTTGGCGAAGAAGATCGGTTGACCGGACCGGCATTCATGACTGAAGGACATCGGTGCACTGGTTTCCTTCGACTGGTGGCGCATGCATTCTGAGCCGCTCGACATTCGGAAGTACAAACAAAAAACCCGCCAAAACGGGTTGATGGGTGGGGTGTCGGAACGATGCAGAAGTGGGGTTGCGGCCCGGTATGGGTGACCGCCTTTGGCTACGGTCGTTCCGACTTGAAGCCAGTCTACGGGCACCGGCGTGCGTTCACCTATTGGGGCAAATCGTGATGGCGAATCGATGAAGTGACTCAGCGTAGATCGCCTTCTTCGGCACGGTCATTCCGTCCGAAGGGCGGTGTTTCCGGCGGACAAAAAAATGCCCACGGTGCCGGGGTGGCCTGTGGGCGGTAGCAAGGACTTCCACGTCAATTCTAGGGTGGCGTGGATTTTTCTTACGACAGAATTAAACAACATCCACATCGCTGTTCAGTGCGTGGCGTTGGCTGGCCTGCGGTTCGCAGAAAAACAAAGGGAGGAGGTTGCCCTCCTCCCCGGCCAGACCAAGCGATTAGGGCCTGATTAATTCTTGTTGCCGATGAAAACGAAGGCGCCGTTCCGCTGCGATGTAACACCGGCGGCCACAACCTGATTTCCAGACGGAACAGCCTCAAAATTGACGCTGGTCCCCGACCCCAACGCACAAGAAGAGTTCTGGAACGTGACTGTGCCGTCGAGCACGTGCTTGCCTGTAGAGCGAGGAGTCAATGTGCCGGCGAAATTGCAAACCCCATCTCCCCCGGTAAATGAACCACTCGCCCCGACAGTCACCGTTACAGGGTTGCTGGACCCCGCAAGGCCACCCGTCCACGTACCTTGGGCGTCAGCGAGGGTTACGGGCGTGTCGTAGAGCGAATTGTAGTTGCCATTGAATGTCACCGTCTGCGTACCGCTTTGCACGGTTCCAGACATTGATTGCTTTTCAGTGAAAGAACCGTTTACGGTCGCGGCCATTGGCGACGCAGAAGCCGAGAAATTGACAGCAGCGGGATCGGAGAATTTGCCGCCTGACGCAGTCAGAATACCCTCCACAAGACCTGCGAACGCCCCACCAGATGTGTAGATAGAGAAATAGCGGCCGTTTTCCAGTACCAATGTGGATACAGCAAGACCGGTGTTGGTTGCGCCCCCCCAAATTCCCTCTGGAACCTTCGGGGATGGATTCGGTGCCGGTGTGCATGGCACAAAAACCCCGCCCTCCATCTTGCGGCACGGCTCATCGTCGTCTCCGCCACCACATGCAGCCAATATCGGCAACGCCAAAAAGGGAACGATTCTCAATACTTTCTTGATCCCGCCGACCATACGGTGCTTGGGTTCACTACCTGTTCTGCTATTAACCATGACCTTTTCCCCTGAGTTGTTCTTCGGCTCTTCGACCGTGGAGCTTCCTTTATAAGCGTGTGCACCAAGATGGCTGCACCCTTCTTTGGTGGGGAGGTACTCATCGCACAACAGATTTGGAGAAGTAAGCCATTTGGTCGATGCCACTACAACGAATATGCGGCAATAATTTTCGCGCCATTAGATAAAAGTCAGTTTCAACACAAATCAATGCAACAGTTCCCCGCTTGCAGGGGTGCCAGAGGCTTCTGACGGGTTGCCGAAGTGAATCAATCCGCCCTCGTTGAAGTTCTGGACCACATATTCCAACAGGGACCCGAACCGATTGACCACCGAGATGAAGTTCCCGGCGATCAGTCCGTGCGTGAACGGAAGCGCGTAGGCGACGGTCAAGTCTTCATCTTGATCCACAGTGAACACCGGCAGGAACACTTCCTCGTTCAGCCGCCGCGCCAGTTCCCGCTTCTGGTCGATGGACGCCTGCTGCGTCAATGGCAGGTAAGTGCCAATGCGGATGAACTTCCTGTCGGGGATCAGCGATATGCCGTAGCTGATACCATTCTCAGTCCGTAGCCAAATACCGTCCGGCTGGACCTTGTAGGGAACTAAGCCGCTGTCGAGGATGTGGGCTTCAAGGGCGGCGATGGTGATCTCAGCTTCGGTGAAGGTCTTCGTCAAATAGGCTCTCCGGTTCTTGGATGTGTTGGTTTTTTCGCGCAATACCGGGATGACATGCACTACGGCGCCATCCCGGCTGGCGGGTATCAGTCGCCGCCAGTGAAGCAGTTGCACTCGATGGTCGCGCCCTTGGCACCGGTCATCGACCGCTGTACACCCGCTGGACATGTCTTGCTCTTGGGAAACTTGACGGTCTTCGCCAAGTCAGGGTTCTTTGCCTTGAAGTCGGCAGCCGGAACGTCCAGCCGTACAGACACAAGGCTGGAAGCCCCGGCGTCAGCGGTATCCACGGCGGACACCTTGACGCCTCGGAACGCCACGTTGCCCGCACGAATCTGACCGTCAAGGTCTGCCGGTGCAGCAAACGGCATGCATGACTTCATCCAAGACTCGATGACCGGATTGTCCTTGGCCTGTGCGGTAGCTGGTTGGGAACCGCCTTGGGTTGCAAGCGTCGTCGGACCCGCTTTGATGTCGCTGGACTGGACGCACGCCGCATGCATCCCGCTGACCACTGGCGCTTCGCAGACATCATCCACGCGCTTCCGGTACAGATCGATCAGGCACTGTTCAGTGGTGCATTTGTTACGCTGACTGATCCATGCCCGCTGTTCCTTCTTCAAGGACGCCCCGCCATCGCCCAAGTCGGTCGCCAGCATGGCGCTGTAGTTCTCCGTCAGTGCGTCGTCCAGTTTCCCAAGCAGTGAACTGGCACAGATGGTCTTTTCCGCGAAGGTTGATGCTTTCTTGCAGTCAAAAGACGTGGCGTGAGCCAGAGGCGAAACGATCAGCAGTGCCAGAATCAGATGTCGGAATTTCATAGGCTTCCTTGGTCGTCAGTAATCTAATGATGAAAAAACCGCCGATGAACGGCGGTTGCTGCGTGATCTTAGGTGGGTGCCTTACATCGCGGACAGGGCTTGGATGCGGGAATCCGTTACCTTCAGAAGACAGGCGGCGTCCTCACAGGCATTTCGTTCCTTCAGCCAATCCCGCTGCTGCTGTTTCAGTGTTGCGGCATCGGTCGATTTCGCCAGTGCAGTGCGGTACGAGGACGCAAGGCGGCGATCTGCGTCGCCAGTCTCGGGTGCAGAGCAAACCAGCTTCTCGATCTTGGACGATGCCTTGGTGCAATCGAACGACGCGACGATGGCAGGTTGTGCGGTTTGCGCAGCCTGTGTCACCGGGGACGGCGATGCCTCAGCTTGTCCAAGTGGTTTTGCAGGTTCCTCTACCGCTGAAGGCGCAGCACTGCCAGCCGGTGCAGGAACACTGGCGACGCCCTGTGGCAGCGGGCATTGCTTGTTCAGGCTTTCGGACACGGCGATGAAGTTGGGGTACTTCCCCGCCAGCAACGGATTGGACTGGATGGAGAAACCGATCCGCTGCATGTCTTCTTGCGACACCAGCTTCTCGAACTGGTCCATCTTGCAGCCGCACAGGTGTCCGTTCAGGTGCTGGCCGCATTCCTCGACCGCAGCAGTCTTCCAGTCCTTGTCCCACGGACGGTCATTTTTGGACGAGGCAGTGAGGTCAGGTGCGGCATAGGCCAGCATCGTGTATGCCACGATATACGGTCCAAAATCGCCTTCACCCGCCTTCACACCGGCCCGCGTCGTCATCTTCACAATCGGGCCGTTCTGCTTCTCCTCCTTGTCAGCCGGGCTGGACACCAGATAGGTCAGCGTGGTGCTGAACATCGGATCGGTGGGCATCCGGAAACCACGGATGGACGCTTCAGCGATCTTCGCTTCCTTGACCTGTGCCGCTTTCACCAAGTCTTCCTTGGGGAATTCGACCACCAGCTTGCCGGAACACTGGACGTTATGCGACTGGTCGTTTCGCAATGTCTCGGTGATCATCTCGACACGGAACTTGATGCGTTCGCGAGCGATTGCCATTGCCAGATCGGGGACGCCGGTGTCCGCAAGCTGTTCGGCGTAGTTGTCTGTGATGATTTCCTTCACATCCTTCGACGCGCAGTCCAGCTTGGCAGCCCCACCGAACACACCTGCGAGTAGGGCCGATGGACTGCGGGATGAACCCTCATCGGCAATCTGACCGTCTTCGTCATTGAGTCCATTGGTCGCGATCAGCAGACCGAAGACGACGACGGCATAGAGGACCGCCAAGGCAAGACCCGCCAGTACCGGCTTCACCAGCGACTTCTTCGCGTAGGTCTTCCCGAAGCCGTCCTTCACATAGCTGACCTGCTTGCGACCCGAGGCCACGTACCAGATAAAGAAGTAGATCAGCCCACCGATGTTGATGAACCCGCGAACGGTATCGGTGTCACCACCAGCCTTGGCTGCAAGGAAAACCGCAGCAGCCATCGCAGCCAAGATGAGCAAGCTGACATAAAACCAAGCCTTCGAAGCGGATGCCCGTTCTGGCTGCCCTAGAGAATTCCAGTTCGATGCGTTGAGGTATGAACCGAAGGCCGGGGTAAACATAACGCTGAGACCGGCGACGGTCGATGGATTCCAGATTGGCTGGTTTTGGGTGTTCTGCATGTAGATTCCCCCTCAATGTTGTGCTTCTTCTTCATAGACGCGCCCGAATACTACCAAATCGGTAGTATTCGGGGCGAGCCAAAACCCGACGATTCTTGTCTTCAGCCACTTGAAGGCACGCATGTCGGTATTTGCTCGACGACTCAAAGCAGCACGCCTACGCACCGGACTATCTCAGGAACGTCTCGGCATCGAGGCCGGACTTGATCCGATGTCGGCTAGCGCACGGATGAATCGCTATGAGCAAGGAAAGCGTGTACCCGACGCACCGTTGGTCGAGCGGATTGCCGCCGTACTAGGCGTGCCGGTCGCCTACCTTCACTCAGTCGATGATGACGAAGCCGATCTGCTTCTGAAGTTTCATCGCCTGAACAAGAAACAACGCGCCAAGATCATCGCCTTCATAGACGAAGTGTCGGGTTAGCGAAGCGGGCTTATGAGACAGCCGCCGCTTGCGCGGTTGCCGATTGACGTACCCGCATGACGGCCTGATGGCTGATCTTCATGCCCGACGCGACTTGCGACGATCTGGCCAATCGATCAGTGCGCATGGGACGCCATCGGGTCCAATACCGGTCAGGTCGTTGAATTCTTCTTCTTTGATCTGCTGCGCCAGCCGCGACAGCGTGGACCGGGAACAGCCAGTGGCCGCGATGATGGTGTTCCAGCTATCGCCCCGGCGCAGCATGTTCATGATGGCGGCGTTCCGCTGGACATCCGGCTTGCGACCCTTGTAGCCGCCTTCGGCCTTCAGCTTCTCGATCCCCTGCTTCTGCCTGCGACGCCGGTCCTCGTAGTCCTTGCGGGCGATTGCGGCGAGGACATCAAGCATCATGGCGTTGAGAGCGTCCATCATCCGCCCTGTGATGTCGTCCGCGTTGGTCGTCATCATCCATGAAGTTGGCAGGTCAAGGGCAACCACCCGGACCCGGCGCGATTGCAGTTCGCCCTTCAACCGTTGCCAGTCATCGTTGTTAAGTCTCGACAACCGATCCACCTGCTCGCATAAAAGTAGGTCCCCTTCGTGGCAATCGGCAAGCAGACGGAACAACTCAGGTCGGTGAAGCGAAGCCCCGGACTCGTTCTCCATGTAGAACGACGCGATCTGTAGTCCCCGTTCCTTGGCGAACTCAATCAGGTCTGACCGCGCACGATTCGCGTCCTGATCTTTGGTGGATGCACGAAGGTACGCTCTGACGTACATAACCACCTCATCGGTCTGTTTAGGATGGTTCGCATATTAATAGTTCGATTAGGGTGGTGTCAAGCCGTATATCGAACCAATCGAGAACCAGTTCGCCTGACCTATACCCATTTGGGACCAGTCGGTCACATATCTCCCGACCTGCGGTCGTGCGCTTCGCGAACACGTTGACTTGCTACCTGCGGACCGGACGGACACGGCGTACCCTCTCATCTCCAATAGCCACAAAAAAGAGAAAAATCAGTTTCTATCCGGTCTCTTTTTCGAACCCGACCTTTGGACAGCTGGACACCCCTATAGGGGTGTGTCCGTGTCTGTCCGCAATTGGTCACTGGTTTCGTCCTTGTGGACAAGCTGGTCATTCATGTTTGTCCGCTTGTCCGCGAAGTCCTATCTTTTAGGCCAGTAGTTGTTGCCGTGCTTGCCAACGCGATTTGCACGCAACAGTTGGTCAACTGCACGGGTGAACGCCTTGCGCTGCGAATCAGCGGTACCCGTACTGATACCTGCGTCGATGGCAGCAGTTTTCCACTTATCTACGTGAACCACGAGGTCGGGACCGAACATGCCCTCAGCCGTCAGCAATTCGGAGTCAGGCGGAACACCGTTGACGTCGGTAATGTCTTTCAGCACGCGAAGACACGCAATCGCAGGTTTTGTCAGCTTCTCACCAGTGGCTTTCTTGTTCGTCTGCACATCGAGAGGAACCAAAGCACCGGCGCTCTCACCGCCGCCTAAAGACATGCCCTCGACCTCAAAGTGAAATTCGAAGTCCTCGGGACCATCCTTCATCTTGGTGCATTGCAGAACACGAAGACCGCTAGCGCGCTTATCCACGCGGTATTCGTGGTCCATAGCAGCTTTCAAGGCCGAAGCACCCCGTGCTCTATCTTTATCGCTGTTCCCGGAGTGGTGAACCAGCACGACCGACGCATTGAGCGGGATGCGCAGATGCGTATCAATATTGCTCATCAGGCGATTCACGTCGGTGTTGCTGTTCTCGTCCCCATTGCCGAAGCTACGGGCTAACGTGTCGATGATGATCATGCACGGCTTGTCAGCCGAGACCAGCCCAGTGATTGTTTTCGAAAGATCGCGAGCACTATCTTGGTCAGAAAGCGGGACAGGGTGCTTCAACAGATGAAAGGGCTTACCTTCTAAAGAGACGCCGTTGGTCTTCTCCCAGACCTTCAATCTGCGACGGAAGCCGTTGAGTCCTTCGCCGATAATATAGAAGACCGGAACGGGTTCCACTTCTTGACCATGCCAGTCGGTGCCGGTCGCCACGCAACAAGCCCAATCCATAGCGACGAAGCTTTTCCCGCTGCCGGATGCACCGAACAACATGCACGTCGTGCTCTGTTCCAAGACGCCATCGATCAGCCACTCGGTTGTGGTGGTTTCGGCCATGAAGTCCGTAGCACGGACGAATTCATATTTGCGCGAACTGTCCGTCGAGACTTCGTGTGCGGTCTGGGCACCCGTTCCGGCATTGCGACCGGACAGGGCCTTCTCGATGGTCATCTGCCCATAGGTCTTGCCATCACTGGAATGCGATTTGCCCCATTTCTCAGGTCGGAATAGCGCCGATACCTGAAACAGACGATCCAACTGCCCACTGTCCTGAGTGAAGCGGGCCAGCATGTTCGCAAGCGCCAATTCCGCTTCAGACTGGCTTTGGTAGTCGGAAAAATCGCCGTCATCGAACAACTTTCGGAACCGATCACCGCTACCGGCCTGCGCCGCTTTTGCCAGAATGATGGCATCGTCCAGCATTTTCGCGACGCCGCTGTCGGTCTTCTGCGCCACGTCCACGTCTGCCGCCGTCGATTTATGGAAATGTGTTTGGTACAGCCATTCGAGGGCTTTCGGCTGGTGCGTGATGTCGGCCCCGTCGCTGAGTTCATGGCCCGTGACCGTAAAGTAACGACTGCTACCTTCACCGTAGCATTCAAAGTTCTTGTGCAGGGTGCCCTTGCCGAAGCGGCCAAACGTGCCACAGGTCAGAATGTGGAGGCCGTCGCCACCCGGCGACTTTTCCACGTATGCCCCTTGGAACTGCGCAACGATCTCAGTCGCCAGCGGCGTCAGTTCGCCGGATGCGTCGATAACGTGGTCAAGGTCAACGCCTACCAGATCACCCCGAAGATTGATACCGATGCCATCGAACTCGCCAGCTTCATAGGCGGCACGCACCTGGTCGAAAGTCGCCCACGTTGCCGGATCATCGGGCTTGGCGTATCCACCGTTGATTTGGAACAACGGCTTCGTCCACTTGTTTTTCTCTGTTAGCTCGTAACGCCACAGAACCCAATGCGGATGATTCTTGATGCTGGCCGGGATGCCGTCGAAATTTACCGGCAGGACTTCAGGCTTTTGGGGTGCGAGGAGAGCCGACATCATTGCACCTCGCCGATCAGTTTGCTCGATACAAGCGCACGCAGCGGAAGCGGCACGCCCACTTGGCCGAAGACGTCTTGCAGGGACTGAGAGAAAATTACATTCGATTTCTGTTGAAAAGACATTGAGAATTTCGCGGACTTGCCGCGCCTATACATCAGCACCCCGAACGGACGAACGTTCACCCGCAAGGCGCATAGGCTGCGCGGATTGCGTGCGAACACCGAGAACTGCGGGGTGCTGGCGGAACTAATTAGGCTTCCGCACAGGGCTTCAAGGGACGGCAAAACGCCGTTCGATGGTCGTGCAAGCACGACATCAGCCAAGTTCGGGAACCGCCAAGGATTCATATAGACGCGCACCAAGAACGGTGCCGCGTTGCGAGTATTCGGCCAACAAACACCGAAATTCGCTCAGGGGAGTGGTCTTCTTAGGACCTTGCATGTCTGGCAAGCGGATGCTCACCGAACAAGAAATAGCATTATACAGATCGTTGCCGATAGCGTCAATATTTGATTGACGGGCTGCGCTTTTTATGGCTGGATTCTTTGCGGTGTATCACCGCGCCAACACATCTCGCGATTGCAATCGCCGAAGCTTGATGTCGCCGCACGCTTGCTCATGTACTGCCAGATGCTGTGATCGAAGTGAGCGCGGTCGATGCCGAGGATGTCAGCGGCAGCGTTAATCACAGCTTGGTCTGCCTCGTAGTTTCCGCTAGTCAAGCCAGCCAGCCGAAGGAAATTGCGAAGATGCCTGTCAATGGCACTGGTCGATGCCCCGACCAAGATTTTGAAGTAGTCCACCGTCTTCGGTCCGATGCCATTGATGGATCGGAGGTTTTGCAGGTTGACGGCGACAGAGAGCCAGTCACGTAGGTCCGCCTCAGTTTCAACGTTCTCAGCGGCAAACAAGCGAAGCACGTGCAAGAAGCGATCGGCACGGTTTCTGCCGTGCCAATCAAGGAACCCCATTGCGTCGGTGACTGCCAGCAGCGCAAGAACCGCGCTGGTCGTCCGCACTTCAGGGTATTCGGCCAAGATTCGGTTCACACGCGGCTTCACATTGCGTTTGTAGTTATTGTTGGCTTGAAGGACAGCATCCGCAACGGTCGCGCCAATGTGGTTGTAGTTGCAGTCCATGTTCTCTGAGACCACAAAGTCTGGGAGGGACCGGACGAACTGAGCAAGCCTTTCGGGATCGGACAGTGGCATAGCGTTCTCACTTTGGTTGATCGCTGATTTGAATCTGGCGCCTTCTGATTTACTCGTCCGACGATATATGATCAATCCAGCACCCAGTCATCCTCGTTGTGACATCTCGACCCACTACCGGTCGTCATGACCTCATCTTAATAGGTTGTGGCAACACCATTCATTGTTATCCGTGCGGGGGCCGTCCATTTGGAGGATGTCATTAAAAAGGCAACCTTCCTAACATGAACAGGCTGGCCAACCTAGAGGATTCCTGAGATGGTCAAGTTCCTGATTGTTGTCGGCATAATGTTCATCGTGATCTTGTCACTCACGCGGGGATTTGCCTCGGACGCCAAATCGGTCGGGCCATGGTTTAAATACAGCTTCCTTGCCGCAGTTGCACTCGGGATTCTTGGAGCGATCACAGGTAAAGACGAATCGCCGTCCGCTGAATCCGTCGCCGCCAGCCCGTCCCCTACCACAAGCAGCTACCGGGATAGCCAGCCGGATAGCAAGACCGTCTATCTTCAAAACTACCGACATAAGGGCGACACGGTCGCAATTCGTTGCTACCAAAGCGGCAACCAAGTTAAATGCGAAGCGGCAAAGTGACCCTTTCGGCATACACCCACTACAAGATGTTAGTGGGCATTTACATTTTTTCGGAAGCCCATGGACATCTTCAACTTCTTGCGAGAGCAAAGTTCCACACCTAGCCCAACGGATGAGTTGCTTTATGAATTTGTCGCCATCGAATTGAGTAATTCAATCGTCAAGCAGGGCCTGTGGACCAAGGCGCTGTCTGACAGCAACTGGGACCACCCTTCGGCAAAGGCGCTATATGTAAAAATGCGCATCACGCAGCTAAGGGGTGAAATCCTTGCCGAAACCCGTCAGCGAATGGCCGTCTTAGTCGATCCGGTGAGTGAGGCGAGGGAGTTTGGCCTCACTGACGAAGATGTGGAATATCTCGGGAAGCCAATTAAGGCAATCCGCTACGTTGAAAAATACTGCATCACTAAGGACAATCTTGCCAAAGCTATTGGCTGCGGAAAAATTCGCGCCGTACTCTGCCGCGAGGTCTTGTGGGTCGAAGACCGCGTAATGGGGTAAGGATTGTCCCCTTATATCGAAGCCGGGCGTGTTGCTGTGTAAGCCTGCCGCAAACGCGACAACGTGGGCCGTGAACATCGGGTCCTGGCGGTATTGCGCAGGATGCCCGGCTTGCCGGTACGCTCTACGTATTCACCACTGCCAACACGCTGGCCCGCGAGATGCCGTAGTCGCGTGCCAAGGCACTGACCGTCTCACCCGCCGCATACTTGATCTTCATCTCTTCACGTTGCGCTGGCGTGGTCTTGGATGGTCGGCCAAGGGTTTTGCCTTCAGCCCGCGCACGTGCCAGACCTGATTGGGTCCGTTCCACCAACATGTCCCTTTCCATCGACGCCACTGCCGCCAACATTGTGACCATCAGTTTTCCAGCAGATGACCCAAGGTCCATTTTCCCAAGCTGAAGGACGATGACTTCGATCTTGCGTTCGGCCAAGGTCCGCACTGTCCGTAACACGTCTTCGGCATCGCGGCCAAGCCTATCGAGACGTGAGACAACGAGCGTCTCGTTGTCCCGAATCTTGTCCAACATGGCGACGAACTGTGGGCGTTGGGTTGCATGGGCCTTGCCGCTAATACCTTCATCGGTGAACCAGTAGTCCACCTTGAAGCCAGCCGCTTCGATTTCGAGCCGCTGGTTCTCGGTTGTCTGGTCCTTGGTGCTCACCCTGCCGTACCCGAAGATCGCCATCGTGCCCCGCCAAGTGTTGGAAAAGGGCGTCAGAATATCATCCGCCGTTAGAAACGGTCAACCCTATTTTTCCAACAGTCTTATTGGCAGCGTTCGTCCCCTGTCAGGAAACGGTCGATTGGTAACAGCGAGTAGCGGCAATCTTGCTCGACTCGTGGGGGCGATTCCCCGAAAGTGTGTCCGAAACGTTGCAGTGGGCAGGCATAATGCTGAACCTTGCCAAATGTTTCCGCACACAAGAATGACGGCCCTCGAACAGCTTCTGGACACCTTCCGTACCGCCGCAGTCACCGAACGCGAGAAGGGAACCTACTTCGAAGAGTTGATCGTCTGCTACCTGCGCAACGAAGCCACGTACCGCGACCTGTACAGCGATGTGTGGACTTATGCGGAATGGGCGGACTTGCAGGGCCTGGACAAGCGAGACGCCGGTATCGACCTCGTGGCGAAAACACAGGGCACCGGTGAATACCACGCCATCCAGTGCAAGCTGTACGCACCGGACTATAAGGTCCAGAAAGGCGACATCGACAGCTTCTTTACGGCGTCCGGCAAGAAGCCCTTCTCGCGTCGAATAATCGTCGCCACGACGAATCATTGGAGTGACCACGCCGAAGACGCCCTCTATGACCAGCAGCCTCCTGTCAGCAAGATCGACCTAACGGCCCTCGAAGAGAGTCAGATCGACTGGTCGCGGTACAAGCCAAAGGCCGCGCCTGTAATCAAGGCAAAGAAGCGACTGCGGGACCACCAGACCAATGCGCTGAACGCAGCCGTTCACGGTCTGGCAAATGCCGACCGGGGCAAGCTGATCATGGCTTGTGGAACCGGGAAGACCTTTACCAGCTTGAAGATCGCGGAATCGCTGGCTGGTGCTGGCAAGCGGGTCTTGTTCCTTGTCCCAAGCCTTTCCCTGCTGTCGCAGACCTTGACCGAGTGGACACAGGAAAGCGAGACACCACTGCACAGCTTTGCCGTCTGTTCTGACAGCGACGTGGGCAAGAAGCGCAAGAAGGAGGACGACGCTGTTCAAACCTTCGTCCATGAACTGCGGTATCCGGCCACAACCGACGCGGCCCGGCTGGCGGCGGAGATGGCGAAGCGGCATGACGCGTCGCACATGAGTGTCGTCTTCTCGACCTACCACTCCATCGACGTAATCAGTCGCGCCCAAAAGGAATTCCGGCTGGCGGACTTCGACCTGGTCGTCTGCGATGAAGCCCACCGCACGACCGGTGCCACGTTTGGCGACGATGACGAAAGCACCTTCGTCCGGGTCCACGATGCCGACTACATCCGCTCTGCCAAGCGCCTGTACATGACCGCAACGCCCCGCATCTATGGCGATTCGGCCAAGGCCACGGCTGAACGTGACAACGTCGCGCTCTGCTCGATGGACGACAAGGCGCTATACGGTGAAGAACTGTTCGTCATCACCTTCTCCGAAGCCGTCAAGCGCGAATTGCTGGTCGATTACAAGGTGATCGTGCTGGCAGTCGAGGAAGCGCACGTCAGCCGCCGCCTGCAAGACCTGCTACGTGACGACAACAACCAGTTGAAGGTTGACGATGCAGCCCGAATCGTCGGCTGCTGGAAGGCGCTTTCGAAGCAGGACCTGACCGGCGACTTGGTAGGCGACGACGCCGCCATGAAACGCGCCGTGGCCTTCTGTCAAGTCATCGAGGTTTCGAAAGGGGCCAAGACGCATAAGGTCAGTTCGAAGCAGATCGCCGGGATGTTCCAAGCTGTAGTCGAGGCGTATCAGGAAAGCGAGGCAACAGAGGAATTCGAACAAGCTGCCCGGCTTCGGTGCGAAGCTGAACACGTGGACGGCGGCATGAATGCCAGTGAGAAGGAAGCGAAGCTGGCATGGCTGAAATCCGAGACACCCGAGAACACCTGCCGTATTCTCAGCAACGTTCGCTGCCTATCGGAAGGAGTTGACGTTCCGGCACTGGATGCCGTGCTGTTCCTGACGCCCCGCAATTCGCAGGTGGACGTAGTGCAGTCCGTCGGTCGGGTCATGCGCATTGCGCCCGGCAAGAAGCGCGGGTATGTGGTGTTGCCAGTGGTGATTCCGGCTGGCGTCGAACCGCATGAAGCCCTGAACGACAACAAGACCTATGCCGTCGTGTGGCAGGTCTTGCAGGCGCTGCGTTCGCACGATGACCGCTTCGACGCAATGGTGAACAAACTGGACCTGATTGGCAAGGACACCAGCAAGATGGAAGTCATCGCCATCACGGACAAAATCCAGAAGAAGCAGGAAAAGACGAAGGGCACCAAGAATAAGGACGTCGGGCGCGATGAGTTCAACATTGGCGAGAAGACGAAACGGCGTCCTAAGCAGGAACAGCAGCAACAGCACGAAATGCAGTTCGAGATCGGTGAGATCGAGAAGGCCATCTACGCCAAGCTGGTCCAGAAGGTCGGCAACCGGCACCATTGGGAAGATTGGGCCAACGACATCGCCAAGATCGCCCGCACCCACATCGACCGCATCACCGGAATCATCGAGAACCCGGCCAATGCCAAGGAACGGGAGGCCTTCCATGCCTTCGCCCATGAACTGCGCGATGACCTGAACGGCAGCATCACGGATGGTGAAATCGTAGAGATGCTGGCGCAGCATCTCATCACCAAGCCGGTGTTTGATGCGCTGTTCCAAGACTACAGCTTCGCCCAGCACAATCCGATGTCCCTTGCCATGCAGAACGTGCTGGACGTACTCCATGAACACCGGCTGGACAAGGAAGCCGACACGCTGGAAAAGTTCTACGCCAGTGTGAAGCTGCGTGCCGAAGGTATCGACAACGCGGCAGGCAAGCAGAAGATCGTCGTTGAGTTGTACGACAAATTCTTCCGCAATGCCTTCCCAAAGATGACCGAACGGTTGGGCATCGTCTACACGCCGGTCGAACTGGTGGACTTCGTCATCCACAGTGTCGCCCACATCCTGCAAGCCGAGTTTGGTCAGACGCTTGGCAGCAAGGGGGTGCACATCATCGACCCGTTCGTAGGTACGGGCACGTTCGTGACCCGACTGCTACAAAGTGGACTGATCAAGCCTGAAGAACTACCGCACAAGTACAAGCACGAAATCCATGCCAATGAGATCGTGCTGCTGGCCTACTACATCGCCGCCATCAACATTGAGGCGGTGTACCACGGCATTGTCGGCGGCAAGTATCAGCCATTTGAGGGCATTTGCCTTGCGGATACCTTCCAGTTGTACGAGAAGGAAGACATGGTGGATGCTTTGCTGGCGAACAACAGCGCCCGCCGCCGGCGCCAGAAGAAGTTGGATATTCGAGTGATCATTGGCAATCCGCCATACTCGGCGGGTCAAGAGAGCGTCAACGACAATAACCAGAATGTAGTGTATCCACATCTTGACAGTCGAATTCGTGGCACTTACGCCACACGCTCTACCGCCACCAATAAAAATGCGCTGTATGACAGCTACATCCGCGCCATTCGCTGGGCCAGCGACAGAATCGGCAACAGCGGAGTGATCGGATTTGTCACCAATGCGGGATTTCTTGATTCCACCTCTTCTGACGGTCTGCGAAAGTGTTTGGCAGATGAATTTTCCAGCATCTACGTATTCCATTTGCGCGGCAACCAGCGCACATCGGGAGCATTGTCGCGCAAAGAGGGCGGCAAGATTTTCGGCAGCGGCAGCCGTGCTCCGATTGCAATCTCTGTGTTGGTAAAGAATCCCAACGCCGATCGACACGGCCAAATATTCTTTCACGACATCGGTGACTACCTGAGCCGGGAGCAGAAGCTGGAAAAGATCGGCACTTTTGCCAGCATTGATGGGATTACGCAACATGGTGGCTGGCAGGCCATCAACCCTGACCAGCATGGCGACTGGCTTCACCAGCGCGATGATCGTTTTGGCGAATATATTGTGCTGGGCGGCAAGGATGGCAGGGCAAATCAGACTCTTTTCGAAAGCTATTCTCGTGGCGTTGCAACGAGCCGCGATGCGTGGTGCTACAACGCCTCTGCAAGCGCCGTGGCGGCCAATATGAAGAGAATGATTGACTTCTACAACAGCGAACTGGACCGCTTTAATAAGTCTTTTCCTGGGTTGGACAAGAAGGCACGAGAAAGCGAGGTCGATGAGTTTGTCAACACTGATTCCACTCAGATCAGTTGGGCTGTAAATCTAAAACAGGAACTCGCCAGAGGTCGGCGTTTTGATTTTGAACAGAACAGCATGACGCCGAGCTTGTACCGCCCATTCACAAAGCAGTGGCTTTACTACAACCGCCGCTTCAATGAAAGGGTCTACCAGATGCCACGTATATTCCCGAGCGCGAAGGTCGCGAATCGGGCGATCATGGTCAAAGGCAACTGGGCGACCGATGATGGTCAAATAGCATTGATGATAGATACAGTTGCGTGCCTGCAACCTGATGGCGGTGCTCAATGTTTTCCGCTGTATCTGTACGATGAGCCGGAAGCCGGTGAAGCGGACCCGCAGGCCGGCTTGTTTGCATCGCCGGCCAAGGATGGAAGAACACGCCGCGATGCCCTTACTGACGATGGATTGGCCCATTTTCACGCAGCCTATCCGACCGAAAAAATCAGCAAAGAAGATGTGTTCTATTACGTCTATGGCTTGCTGCACTCGCCGGACTATCTCGAACGTTATGCCGATAACCTCAGCAAGGAACTTCCGCGCATTCCTTGTGTGAATGCCCCCGGCGACTTCTGGGCATTCTCCGAGGCTGGACGCAAGCTGGCAGACCTGCACCTGAACTACGAAACGGTAGAGAAGTACCCGCTTAGCATCGTCGGCGGCGGGCTGCTGCTAGCTGATGCCGACTACTGCGTCGAGAAGATGCGATACGGCAAGAAAGGCAAAGACAAGGACCTGACCACGCTGCACTACAACGACAAGATCACCCTGACCGGCATCCCGCTGGAAGCATATGACTACGTCGTGAACGGCAAACCGGCGCTGGATTGGGTAATAGATCGCCAGCAGGTGAGGACCGAAAAAGACAGCGGCATATTGAATGACGCCAACGATTGGGCTGTGGAAACAATGGGCAACCCGCGTTACCCGCTGGAACTGTTCCAGCGGGTGGTCACGGTCAGCCTAGAAACGATGAAGATCGTCCGTTCGCTACCGCGTCTCGCCATCCAACAACCGATCCAGCAGGAAGGCACATCGCTGCAACTCCCGAATAACAAGGTGCGGGTAGCCTGAATTCACACGTTATCCAGTTTGGCACATGAGGCGGCCCACAAGGAAACTTGTGAGCCGCTTTTTTCCTGAGATCAGCATGGAAGGACTAACGGAAGAATGGACTCACCGTTGAATGCGCTTGTAGAAGCTGTAGCCTTGCGCATTTCGCACAAAGATATTCCCACCCCGGCTTAATGAAAAATCATCGTTTTCGACATAAACATCATAGTGATCGCCATCAGTCTCTAGGACGATGTTTCCGGCCTGATTGCTTGTGATTATTTCGAGGTCGCGTCGATACCACTGGTTATAATCAATGTATTTACTTGGCGAACAACCTAGCACGGTTAGTTTTGGCCTCAGAAAATCGAGGAAGTCATAAGACCGATCTGAATGTCGTCCGTGGTGGGGTGCCAAGAGAAACGAGCAATTCTGACGGAGATCGGCATTTGTCTGCATGACATAGTTCCACGAAGCATCGTGGGCATCGCCCGGAAATACCATATTTCCGGCGGTGCTATTGTATTGCAGCACGTAAGAGGATTCGTTTATGTCGTCATTCTCATTTGGATCGCTGAGAAGCTCGTTGGACGGGGCCAAGATATAAAGGGCATCTGCTGCCTTGCCTTCAGCATCTTCTTTGCTTGCATACGGGAATCTATCGCCCGCGATCTTTTTCAACACCGTGACATCAGTGATGCGGCCATTGATCAAATCATCGTAGACTTGCCAGTCCGCCTCACTGTACCGAAAAAAATTATCAAAGTCAGGTTTCTGACGGCGCGCTCCGGTATCCCAGAAGTTGTGGAACCCTACTTCGCGCTTCAGTTTTTCCAGCCCGTCCATATGGTCCATATCGGGGTGGGTAATGATGAAGCGCCATAACTGCCCGATCCCAAATGTACGCATGTAGTTAATGGGGTTCGATGGACGTTCACACATTCGAAAATTTCCGCCGCCGTTGCTGGCATTAAAAAGACCTCCAAGCAGGCCGGTGGCGCGGGTTTCTAATTCAGCCGCCCTCTGGCGCACATCAAGGTTGCCACAACAAATATCAATGCCCGTCACTCGACCAGAGTTATGCTCTATGAGCGTACAGTCCCCCGGTGAAACGTTAATTATATGAACTTTCGCCATTTTTGTTTTCAGTGACGGTTGATGCGGAACGTGACTTTTCGATCCCCCAAACTGCGTGAGCAACTCCTTCGATTTTTGCTACAAACTTGTCGACATTCAGTCCGGCAACAAATGCGAGGGCATAGAATCCGATTTCGCTTGCATTATCCTTTGTATTCGATTCGAGTACCAGTAAACCGGCCTTAAGAAAGAGAAAGCTGGCACCGCCGCAGATAAAGCTGGCAACAGGGCGAAGGAAATACCACGTGTGCCAGTCTGTATCCCAACTTTTTCTTACGCAACGATTCAGGTATACCGCCCGCACGCAATACAAGCACCCTCCGATGCATGCCGTAGCGCAGCAGGTAAGCGCAACGCGCAGCGGTTCGTAGTCGTGGGGTAATGCGCCTAGAAACATAGCGCCCACGCCTGCACCGCAAGCGGCGCATAGGACCAGCAAATAGCAGATGATCAGATAGAACACCGTAACCTCACTGTTTTCGGCGGAACTTGTTCAGCCCTTCAATGTGACGTATTGTCGCAGCATTTTCTGACAGGAGGTCAAGGCAGGGCTGACCCAGTGATCACTGGGCCTTCACAGTCCCAGCAAACAACGGTTCGGCAATGTCAAAGCCGCGTAGCTGTTCCAGCCATCGAATCGGGATACCGGAGAGACCGAACTTGATGCCTGCGATTCCCGCTACCACAGACGCAGTCGTGTCCGTGTCGTGGCCCAGCATGATGGCGGTCCTGACCACATCCTGGAACGATTCTTCTTCCAGTGCCTTGCGGGCAGACCAGATTGTGTCCACAACGTAGCCGGACCCACGCGGATGGTCGATCTTCGGGAAGCTGCGCAGGACATCCAGTTCACGCAAAAACGCCTTCCGTTCTCGCTCACCCGGCCAGTCTTGGTAAATCTCATCCAGACGGCTGTCTGCCCATGACCACGGATCGGGAAGCTTGCACAAGTAGCCCCTTGCCACCAGACAGTAGAACGCACAGGCAACCAGTGACCGGGGGTGGGCGTGCGTTGGCAGGGACTGTAGGTGTGCATCCCTGACCAGTGCTTCGTCGCCAGCGGCATGCCACAAGGCAAGCGGCAGTACACGCATCAAGCTTCCGTTCCCGTTGTCCCTTTCGGATTCACCACCAGATTCATGCGGCGACACCCCATCGCGCAGATAGCCCAATGCCTCAGCGGTCTGGATGCCAACGTCAAAGACATGACCGTCCACCGCCATATAGCCATCGTCCAGCCATTGCAGCAGCCGGTCCGCGAAGTCGGTTAGTGAAAGTCTTCCGCAGTCCATCAGGCTGGCAAGCAGGCAGAGGGCTTGTGCACCATCGTCGGACCATGTACCCGGTGGTACGCCCGCATGGGACCGTCCAAAACCAATGGGTGGCACCATATCGATCTGGTGGCGGTCCGGTAGGTCCTCTGGCGCATTGAATTCATACGGGACACCAACAGCGTCGCCGACCAGTAAGCCAACCAGTCCACCAATCACCGGATTGGAACCATAGTCCAGCAGCAATGCGGCGAAACCATTCTTCTGGCTGTCTTTGTCCGTCAAATGCGATCTCCGTAATGGTGATGATTGTCCGCCAGTGGAAGCGACTGTCGCGACCAATTGTGACATTGGTTCAGACTGGACCAGTGCCGACCAACGGTTGCCGGTCCAACGGTCACGCGACTGTGACGACCATTGGGACATACACAAACGGCCCACGCTGACAATGGTTTACAGCCCCGCACTGCGAATGTCCTGCTTTGACTGTGACCATTGCCCTATGGCTGCCGCGATGATGGATCATCAACCGTAGCAGTGACGACCGTTGAAATGCTGGTATTTGGCCAACCGGTACATCGACGGGCATCAGCTATTCGTCAAGCTCGTCCGCCGTCTTCGAATTGAAGTCGGCGGTGACAATCAAGGCCGAGCGGTAACGAGGTTTTGTGATGACAAGATAACATGACCGAAGCATTCCGGTAGATGCCATCGTTAGCAGAGACTGAAATTCACTTGGGGATAGGTCGATAACGGCCTGTAGAACCGGCTTGATAGCAATGATTGCCCCAATCGATGGCCCTTCCCGCTGACCGACGACCGGGTTCGCATTGACATAGACCATGATGGAAAACTGCGAAGTTCCTGCTATCGCTTCTGTGAATTCACCCTCGATGTCCATAGTGAGCATGGTCACCCGTTCTGGCGGCAATGACCGAGGTTTGTCGGCACGAACACTCAGACTGGCACGAATCCGTTTGATCTCGCCTGAACGCTGTAGCAATTCGTCGGTCCTTCGTTTCCTACCGGGACGTGACATGGGCGGTCTCCAATGACGAGGGCGTGAACTGGCCTACGGTCGTATTACTGTGACAACCATTGGGGACATATGGAAGCGGACGACAGCAATCGGCACCAGTCGCCATGCTTGTTCGACTGGTCTGCATTGCTGGTCACGGCCATGACCATTGCGGACAGGTCCGCGCCCAAATGGGGGACATTAGTGATTGATGGCGGTGGGCGATCTGGCCGACAAACAGCTATCGCAAATTACAAAACCATCGCGTAAACTTATGGATGGCGCGTTTGGTCAGTACGATTGTTGTCCAAGCCTTGTCCAAACGCTGTCCAATTTGACCAACGAATCTGGTCAAGATCGAAGAAGTCGATCTCCGTAACGCCTTGATTTGCAAACCATTTATACCAACGCCCGTAACCATGCTTGTGATGTGCAAGGCGGTGGACCGGGGCATGGTGATCGGGAATGTGAAGCTGCTGGAGAAGCACGGCGGCAAGTCGGGCGACTGGGTGGCGGCCGCAGGGCAGTGATCGGCCTCGCTGCACCGCCCGAGGAACGGCACGCACCAAACGGCAATCACGGCACCTAGACTAGACATTGCTCTGGGCAGCCGGGAAACGCGCATCGCGCCCGTATGGGCACAATGTCATCGCCTGGCTCCCATCACCTTGCCAAAGGAGAGAGGCAATGCTGACACAGAAGACGAAGGACATCGTGAAAGCCACCGCGCCGGTACTGGCGCAACACGGCTACGACATTATCAAGTGCTTCTATAAGCGCATGTTCGAAGCGCATCCCGAACTGAAGAATGTGTTCAACATGGCGCATCAGGAACGGGGCGAGCAGCAGCAGGCACTGGCGCGGGCGGTCTACGCATATGCGGAGAATATCGAAGACCCGGGCAGCCTGATGGCCGTGCTGAACAACATTGCCAACAAGCACGCGAGCCTGGGCGTCAAACCGGAGCAGTATCCGATCGTCGGCGAGCATTTGCTGGCGGCCATCAAGGAAGTCCTGGGCAGCGCAGCGACCGAGGAAATCATCTCCGCGTGGGCGCAAGCCTATGGCAACCTCGCCGATGTGCTGATGGGCATGGAGAGCGCGCTTTACGAAGGTTCGGCCGAGCAGGCCGGTGGCTGGACCGGGTGGCGATCCTTTGTCGTGCGCGAGAAGCGCCCGGAGAGCGGCGTGATCACCTCCTTCGTCCTTGAACCGGCCGACGGCCAGCCGGTGGCGAACTTCAAGCCCGGCCAATACACCAGCGTTGCAGTCAATGTGCCCGCACTAGGCCTGCAGCAGATCCGCCAATACAGCCTGTCCGACATGCCGAACGGGCGCAGCTATCGGATTTCGGTCAAGCGGGAAGGCGGCGGCACCGAGCCTCCTGGCTATGTTTCCAACCTGCTGCACGATCACGTCAATGTCGGCGATGAGGTAAAGCTGGCCACGCCGTATGGGAGTTTCCATATCGACGTCAACGCCAGGACGCCCATTGTGCTGATCAGCGGCGGCGTGGGGCTGACGCCCATGATCAGCATGCTCAAGACCGCACTGCAAGCGCCGCCGCGGAAAGTCGTTTTCACCCATGGCGCGCGCAATAGTGCAGTGCATGCCATGCGAGACAAGCTGCGCGAGGCGGCGAAGACCTATGAGAACTTCGAGCTCATCGTTTTCTATGACCAGCCCCTGCCGGAGGACGTGCAAGGGCGCGACTACGATTACGCGGGGCTGGTCGACGTCAAGCTGATCGAAAAATCGATTCTGCTGCCCGACGCCGATTACTACATCTGCGGCCCGATTCCCTTCATGCGAATGCAGCATGATGCACTGAAGAATCTTGGTGTCCATGAAGCGCGCATTCATTACGAGGTGTTTGGTCCGGACCTGTTTGCCGAATAGGCCGGCGCGCATTGGCGCATCCGGGGACGACGGACTTGTTGTGTCGCGCCAGGCCACGGCGTCTTGCCGGTCTGTCGTTCCTCGGTAATAAAGGTAACGCCGCATTTCCACATGCACCGCCATGGCGCCTGCGCACGACAATTTGGTATTCAATACGATTGCGGGCCGGCGCATTTCGCGGCCGGCTGCCTCTGCCCGCGGCGAGCCTTGCGGCCACGCGGGGGAAAGGTGAATACCATGAACGGGCGCAAGCTCTGCCAGCTGGCACTGACACTGGCGGCCACGGCTGCGAGCGGCGCCGCCCTTGCCGGGCGGGCCGATATCCACAATGCAGGTTGGCATGACGCGGACACACGCGGCGGCATGATCAAGACGCGTGTCGGCGTGGGCTTCTATTTCGGCCCCAGCATCGTGTTCGGCGGCTACCCGTATTACTACCCTGCCTACCCTGCCCCGTATTACTACCCGGCTCCGGCCGCCACCGTGCCGGTCGAGCCACCTCAATACATCGAGCAGGGACCCAACGGGCCAGTGCCGGCGCCGGGGCCCGAGCGGGCAGTGCCGCAGGACCAGGGCTGGTGGTATCACTGCAACCAGCCGGAAGGCTACTACCCCTACGTGCAATCCTGCCCGGGCGGCTGGCAACGCGTGCCGGCCCAGCCGCCGGCCAACTATTGACAGCGTGGAGCAAAGCATGCGAGTCCTGACCCGCGCCACGCTCGCCGTGGCCACCCTGACCCTCGGCGCCTGCGTCGTGTTGCCTTCGGGCCCGAGCGTGATGGCGTTGCCGGGCACCGGCAAGAGCTTCGACCAGTTCCGCGCCGACGACTACAACTGCCGCCAGTTCGCCTTCGGCCAGGTCGGCGGCGTGAGTTCCTCGCAGGCCGCCAACAACGCGGCCGTAGGCAGTGCTGTGGTAGGCACCGCGCTGGGTGCGGCGGCTGGTGCGGCGTTCGATGGCGGATCGGGCGCGGCGGTTGGCGCTGGCCTGGGCCTGCTGACAGGCGCCGCGGTAGGCGCGGGCAACGCGCAGTACGCGGGTTATGGCACGCAGCGGCAATACGACGCCGCCTATGTGCAGTGCATGTACGCCAGCGGCAACCGCGTGCCGGTACCGGGACGGGTCGCCGCAGCTCCCGCGCCGGCACCGCGGTACTACTATGCGCCGCCCCCGCCGGCCTACTACGTGCCCTACTACTAGGTCAGTTGCGTCCCCACGCCGAGAGCCGGCGCGAGCGGTCGATGACCCAGGCGCAGAACGCCTGCGGGCGTTCGCCCTCGGACAACTCGCGGCATGCCTTGGCGATCTCGGCGTACTGTGTCGCTTCATCGCCGAGGTAGTACCAGCGCAGCCGTTCCATCCACAGCCGGCCCTGCGCGGCATCGCCTGTCAGCGCCAGCAGCCACGCCGTGCGCGCGATCATCGTGGGGGTCGGCAGCAAGTGCACGGCGGCGATATGCGCGGGCAGCAGTTCGGCTGCGTTCTGTGGCGTGATGACGGCCAGCCCTGCGGCATCGGCCTGCGCATGCTGGCGGAACCAGAAGCGCGGCATCGGCAAGGTGTTGCGGGTTTCGCTCGCGGCGTATTCGCGTGCTTCGGCGCGGCGGTAGTCTTGCCACATGGTTGCCAGGATCGCGACGGCAAGCGCCACGAATGCCACGCTCAGGCCCTTTGCCACGCCGGCCGGGACACGCCATGGTCCGACGGCGGCAGGCTCCAGCCAGCCCAGGAGGAAACAGAACGGCAGGAAGAAGTACAGGTAGTGCAGCGGATATTCGAGCATGGAATGCGCGCACAGCATCGCCAGCCATGCCAACATCAGCACGGTCTCGCGACGTTCCCCATTTTCAGCCTGCCAGAGCCGCGCCCGCACCACGCGCCACATCCATGCCGCGAGAATCAGCGCGGCGCCGAGCATGCCGGCGATCCCGGTCTTGGCCAGCAGATCGAGCACTGCGTTATGGGCGTGCAGGGACATCTCCACCTTCACGCCGACCTGAGGCAGCTGCATGAACTGCGCCCACCCGAACTCGCCCCAGCCGACGCCGAGCCATGGATGCGCGCGGAACATCGCCAGCGCATGCGCCCAGAGCGCGCCACGGGCGGACATCTGGTCTTCGGCTTCCAGCTGCGCGATGGTGTCGAACAGGCGCCAGTCAAGCAACTGGCCAGCGGCGCGGATCGCTGGCTGCAGCACCAGCAGCATCACGATCATGGCGACCGCGGCCACCAGCAGTCCGGTCGTGCGCCGCATTGGATCCGCCTCGCGCGGCGTGCCGCGTGCCAGCCATGCTGCCACCAGCGCGTAGACAGCGGCCAGCCCGACATGCAGCACGCCAGTGCGCGATCCGGATAGCACGACACCGCTTTCCAGCAATGCCACGGCGGCCAGCCACATCGGGAAGCGCAGCCTGCCGCGCGATGCCAGCCAGACTGATGCGACCAGCGCGAGACCGTGCACGGTGGCCTGGTGGTTGGGCTGGTTCAGGTTGCCCCAGAGGCGGCGGTTGTCGTCGTAGAAGTAGGTGGAAACGAGACCGAAGGCGCTGCGCTCGAGATGGAAGAGCTGGACCCACTGCGTGACGGTGCCGAGCAGGCCGGCGATCAGGAAGGCGATGGCAAGGGTGTCGCCGGCGTTGAGCGTCTCGGTCTCGGATGCTTGATCGCGGCGGTACGACCACGCGGCGCATGTCACGGCTGCTCCGAGCAACAGGGTCAGGACAGTGAGGGTGGCGCTGCCGGTGATATCAACGTGGCCGAGCGCGGTGCGTGTCAGGCCGACGGCGGCGAGCCAGAGGAACAGCAAGGCTACCCACGGCAGTGGATTCGTCGTGGTTGCCGCTGGTGTGGCGGGCGTGCGAAGCGCCAGGAACGAGACCAGGGCGAGCGCGCAGAATGCGGCGGTCCATTCGCCGTAGAACGTCGCGAGTGGGAGCGTATGCCGGGAGACTAGCAGCGGGAAGACGATTGCTGCGATGAGGGCAGCCGACGGGAGAGTTGTCCGGGACGGCGGCATTGAGGCGCCTGGTTTGGGGAAAGGCGCATGATAGCTTGGGCGCCGGGCAAAGAAAAAGCGCCCGGAGGCGCTTTCTCCTCGTAACACGGTAACTAAGTTAGATCTTAGGCAGATACTGGGCCGCCAAAGTCGAGTTGGCTGTATCGATTGCCCACGTAGCGGCACCAGAACTGAAAGTACCGAGGAGAATAACGGTCTTCCCACCCAAAGCAGGGGGAATATTCCCAGCTGCCGCCTTGTATGTGATAGTAACCGACGCAGTTTGAGGGGTAGCGCCGGCGGCGCGAGCTAAAGTCGAAACTGGTGTACAGGCGGGGAATTTGAGGCGCG
The DNA here is from genome assembly GCF_000426345.1 of Cupriavidus phytohabitans. GTDB lineage: Bacteria > Pseudomonadota > Gammaproteobacteria > Burkholderiales > Burkholderiaceae > Cupriavidus. The sequence goes on from NZ_AUFE01000029.1 coordinate 80,887, forward strand.
GAGTAGAGGGCGGTGGAGCTTTCCGCTGAGAATCTGATTGTCGAGATCGGAAACCAGCACAAGAAAGGTCCACCATGAGCAAGGATAAAGGGAAAGAAGCAGTCGGTCTATCGGAAATCGGGCTTGGGCTCGAGGAGCTGATCAGGCGCGGGGCCCGACGGGTCATCCAGGAGGCGATTGAAGTGGAGCTGGCAGAGCTGCTTGAGCAGTTCAGTAACGTCAAGACGTTGAGCGGGCAGCGTGCCGTGGTTC
>NZ_AUFE01000030.1 GCF_000426345.1 Cupriavidus phytohabitans
GGCCAAGTACTGCCCGCTGTGGCCGGATCGGCCCTTCAATACGCTGCAGCAGGCGCGCGACTGGGTGCACCGGTTTGTGTGCTGGTACAACGAGGAGCATCGCCACAGCGGCCTGAAGTACGTCACGCCGAACCAGCGGCACCGCGGGGAAGCGCCGCCCTTACTGGCGCGACGCACGATGCTATATCTGGCAGCCCGCACCCGACATCCGCAGCGCTGGTCGCGAGGGATCCGGAATTGGAAGCTGGAGCCAGTGGTCTACCTGAACCCCGAGCGAGCTGAGCTGGAAGCTAAGGAGCACCGGAAAGCAGCATAACGGCGGACGCGACAACTACCTTGACACACACCGCTCGGCCAAAAAGTGACCCGCCCAGGAGGGCGGAACCAGGCGGTTCAACGGCCAACAACATCTCATCAGCTGCGAGGGCCAGACAATCTACGAAAGCCGATTCATCCCAAATCCGGCGCTATCAACCGCGAACTCCACGACGCATATGCATAAGTGAGCATCCGCCCCGCCTCAAATCCAGGAGGCGGCCTGATCTCACCCCGAGCCTCCTTGTACGCCACCACGGCATGCAGGATCTTCTCAGGCGCATAACGGTCACGCAGGGGAAGGTAGGAATGGAGCTGGCGCCAGCCTGGAGCGGCGCCGTCCAAAGACGCCCAGGCCAACGCGCAATAGCACATGCCCCGGGACGTGAGATGCCACAGTTGCCAGTAGGGGGCGGTCGTCTCCACACGCTGCATCGTTCAACCTTGCAGAACCGGTGGGGGCGACCGGTCCGTGATTACTGGATTTTCGCCTTGTCCTTCAGCGACTTCATCATGGCCTGGAACTGCTCGCGTTGCCAGTTCTGGTCGCCCATCAGCATCTGCATCAGCTGCGGCTTGACCTCTTCGAACGACGGGATCTTGGCTTCGCGCACGTCCACCAGCTCGATGATGTGCCAGCCGAACTGGGTCTTGACCGGCGTATCGGTCATCTGGCCCTTCTTCAGGCCGGTCATGGCCGCCGAGAATTCCGGCACGTAGCTGCTGCTGTTGGCCCAGTCCAGGTCGCCACCGTTGGCGGCCGAGCCCGGGTCCTTCGACGCGGCCTTGGCCTGTTCCTCGAACTTGGCGCCGCCCTTGATCCTGGCAATGATCGCCTTGGCGTCGGCTTCCTTCTCCACCAGGATATGGCGGGCATGGTATTCCTTGCCGTTGCCGAATTGCGACTTGATCTTGTCGTACTGCTTGCGCAGCTCGGCGTCGCTGGCGCCGTGGGTCTTGACGTAGTCCTCGAACACCGCGCCGGCCAGCACGTTCAGGCGTGCCTGTTCCAGTTGCTCCTGCACGTCGTCGCGCTGGGTGATACCGCGCTTGTTGGCTTCCTGCACGAGCAGTTCGCGGTCGATCAGCATGTCGCGGCCACGCTTGCGCAGCTCCGGGTTGTCGGGCTGGCCGGTGCCGGCGATCAACTTGTCCAGCTTTGTCGACGGAATGGCCTTGCCATTCACGACGGCGGCATTCTGGGCGATGGCCGGCAGGCTGCCAGCTGCAAGCACAGCCGCCAGGCTGAACGAGAGGACGGTGGTCTTCATGGAATCAGGTCTGAGAGTTGCTGGAAGAAGCGCGCTCCTGGGCGCGCGATTGGTACTCTTGGTCGGTGTACGCAGTCACGGCCAGGGCGTGGATCTGCGTGGGGAACAGACTGCGCAGCGCATCATACACCATGCGGTGTCGCGCAACCCGGCTGTGACCTGCAAAGCGCTCGCTGACGATTGTCACGTCGTAATGTCCACCGCCGGATGCGGCGCCGGCGTGTCCGGCATGCAGTGCGCTGTCGTCGCGCACGGCGAGGTGGCTGGGGGCGAGCGCTTCACGCAGCAGCGCCTCGATCGTGGCGGGATTGGCTGCCATCGGTAGTTTCCTTCTCGGAGATAAGACGGCCGGGAGCGTCAGTCCTGGCTGTTCTCAGGCATATGACGCGACAGCCAGACGCTCTGCGCGACGATGAACGCCAGCATCAGCCCCATGCTGCCGAACAGCTTGAAGTTGACCCAGACGTCCGTGGAAAACTGGTAGGCCACGTAGAGATTCAGCACGCCCATGACGGCGAAGAAACCGGCCCAGGCGGCATTCAGGCGCGTCCACACCGGATCGGGCAGCGTGACCTGCTTTTCCATCATCGCGCGGATCAGGTTCTTGCGCCAGACCATTACCGAGCCCAGCAGCGCCACGGCGAACATCCAGTAGAGCACGGTCGGCTTCCACTTGATGAAGGTTTCGTTGTGCAGCACCAGCGTGGCGCCGCCAAAGACCGCGATGATCAGCAGGCTGACCCACTGCATCGGCTCGACCTTGCGGTGGCGGAACCAGACCCAGCCGATCTGCACCACCGTGGCGGCAATGGCCACGGCGGTGGCGGTGTAGATGTCGGCCAGCTTGAAGGCGGCGAAAAACAGGATGACCGGGAACAGGTCGAACAGGAATTTCATGCGGTACCAGGTTGTTGCCGGCGCGATGGCCGGGGCTTGTCAGCGCTGCGGATCGCGCCGGGGTTCGTTGCCGCTGCCGGCATCGTGGGCATGATCCGCCTCACGCTGCGCCGGGTCGCGATCATCGAATTTTAACGCAGCCGAGTTGATGCAATAGCGCAGGCCGGTCGGGGCCGGTCCGTCCTCGAACACATGGCCCAGGTGGCTGCCGCATTCCTTGCAGCGGACTTCCACCCGCACCATGCCGTGGGTGTGGTCGGCGTGTTCGGCAATTACCTCGCCATTGATGGGGCGGAAATAGCTGGGCCAGCCGCAGCCGGCGTCAAATTTCGTGGCGGACTCGAACAGCGGCGTGCCGCAGCCGACGCAGTTGTAGATGCCGCGTTCCCAGTGGTCCCAGTAGCGGCCGGTGAAGGGCCGCTCGGTCGCGGCTTCGCGCGTCACGCGATATTCGATGTCGGAGAGCTGTTCACGCCACTCGGCGTCGGTCTTGGTGGTGGTCATTGTCGTTTCCTCGCGGTCTTGCCCGGGGTCATGGCCCCGGAACCTTCGTTGGTCGGGGCACTGGCGCGAACCTTACACCGTACTGCGCCGGCGTGCAGGCTCCGGCGCATGCGCAATCCGGTCATGACGAGCAGCTGACTTCAAGCCCGGCTGCCCAGTCGGGCGGCAGCGCAGCGTAGTGCTCCGCCTCGGGCTGCTCGTCGAATGGGCTCGACAGCACCGCCAGCAGGCGCTCGACCTCGCTGAAATCCTTTTCGCGCGCGCGCCGGATCGCGGTTTCGGCAAGGTGGTTGCGCAGCACGTATTTGGGGTTCACCGCCCGCATTTCCAGTTCGCGCGCGGCGTCGTCCGATTGCTCCGCACGCAGCCGCGCGCGGTAGTCGGCGGCCCAGGCGTCGAAGGCGGCGCGGTCCAGGAACAGGTCGCGCACCGGCGCATCGCGCGAGGCATCCTGCGACGAGATGCCGCACAGCTTGCGCCAGAACAGGGTGTAGTCGACACGCTGCCCGTGCAGCAGCTGGAACAGGCTGGTCAGCAGCGGTTCGTCGGCCTTGTCGTTCGCAACCCCGTCGCCGCCGGCCGGCGGGCGCAGGCCCAGCTTGGCGCGGTAGTGGCGGAAGAAGGCGGCGGCATAGCGGTCGCGGAACGGGTCGATGGCTGCGCGCGCCGCCTCGATGGCGGCATCGCGGGCGGCTTCCTTGTCGGCGTCTTCCCGCGGCAGCCACAGCGGCAGCAGCGCCTGCGCCAGGCAGTGCAGGTTCCAGAACGCGACTTGCGGTTGCTGGCTGTAGGCGTAGCGGCCCTGCGTATCGGAGTGGTTGCAGATATGGTTGGCGTCGAATGCATCGAGGAAGCCGAACGGGCCATAGTCGATGGTCAGGCCCAGGATCGACATATTGTCGGTGTTCATCACGCCATGGCAGAAACCGATGGCCTGCCAGTGCGCGACCAGGTCGGCGGTGCGCAGCGAGACTTCGCGCAGCAGCGCCTGGTAGGGCTGTGCATCGTCGCGGCAGGCCGGCATGAAGTTGTCGATGACGAAGTCCGCCAGTTGGCGCAGCGAGGCCACGTCGTCATGCGCGGCGAAATGCTCGAAATGGCCGAAGCGGACAAAGGTCGGCGCCAGGCGCGTGACCACCGCCGAGGTCTCGATGGTTTCGCGCCGCACCGGCGCGTCCGAGCCGACGATGCTGAGTGCGCGCGTGGTCGGCACGCCCAGCGCGGCCATCGCTTCCGAACACAGGTACTCGCGGATCGACGAGCGCAGCACCGCGCGGCCATCGGCCATGCGCGAGTAGGGCGTCAGCCCGGCGCCCTTGAGCTGGATTTCCCAGGGGCCGGCAGCCGTGTCGGCCTGCGCCAGCCGGATCGCGCGGCCGTCGCCGAGCTGCCCGGCCCAGATGCCGAACTGGTGTCCGGAATAGACGGTGGCAATCGGGTCGGCCCAGCGGGGCACCTGGTTGCCGACAAAGGTCTCGACAAAGCCTGGCGCGGCACCGGCGCCGGCATCCCAGCCGAGCAGCGCCGCGGCGGCCGGCGCCACGCCGACCAGGTAGGGCGATGGCAACGGCGTTGGCCGCAGGCGCGTAAAGAATTTCTCGCCAAGCATGGAGAAGCCGGGTGTGGTGGAGAAGGGTACGGCGAGCGCCGCGTCACCGTTGGGATCGGAGTCGTTATCGGAGACGTGCAGGGCGTTGGGCTGGGTCGTGTCTGGCATCGCGAAAGAGGGCGCGCGGCAAGTGCAATCCGCGGGTCGGGCGCGGCGCGCAGGGCCGCTTCCGGGGCGGGGCGACGCCGCATGACGAGGGCACGGGAATGCGTGGATGGCTAGGGAAAACGACATGTTGAGGTGCAACATGCCACGCAGTATTGTACGTCCTCAACGGCTCACATCTGGTGAGACCGCCAGGCACCGCGCAGTTATTTCCCTCCTTCAGTGCGCACATGAATCCGGTGCATGGATTTCGCAGAATTGCGGCCCCGATGACCACGGCTTGACCACGGCTTCACCTCACGGCTTCACCACAGCGGTACGGCAGTGCACAACAGAATCGCAGTAACGCTGTTTCGAGGCACACGGACAACCGCCAAAAAATAGTACGGTTGTTCGTTTTTTAGACGAATCCACCAGACTTCAGGAGGCAGTTTCATGGCATTGATGGGTCAAATGATGAGTGCGCCGCTGCTCATTTCCTCCATCATCAAGCACGCCGCCCGTTATTACGGGTCTACGGAAATCGTTTCGCGCCGCACCGAGGGCGACCTGCACCGCTATACCTACCGCGATTGCGAACTGCGCGCCCGCAAGGTGGCGCAGGCGCTCGGCGCGCTGGGCGTGCAGCAGGGCGAGCGCGTCGGCACGCTGGCGTGGAACGGCTACCGCCACCTCGAGGTCTACTACGGCGTATCGGGCATGGGCGCCGTCTGCCATACCATCAACCCGCGCCTGTTCCCCGAGCAGATCGCCTATATCGTCAACCACGCCGAAGACAGCTACGTCTTTTTCGACCTGACCTTCCTGCCCCTGGTAGAGGGCGTCGCGCCGCATTGCCCCAATGTGAAAGGCTGGGTCGCGATGACCGATCGCGCCCACATGCCGGCCGAGTCCAAGGTGCCGCTGCTGTGCTACGAGGAACTGGTCGAAGCGCAGGACGGCAATTACGAATGGCCGCAGTTCGACGAGAACCTCGCGTCGAGCCTGTGCTACACCTCGGGCACCACCGGCAATCCCAAGGGCGCGCTGTATTCACACCGCTCCACCGTGCTGCACTCGTACGCGTCGGCGCTGCCCGACGCGCTCGGCTGCTCGGCACGCGACGTGATCCTGCCTGTGGTGCCGATGTTCCACGTCAACGCCTGGGGCCTGCCGTACTCGGTGCCGCTGGTCGGCGCCAAGCTGGTGTTCCCGGGCGCCAAGCTTGACGGAGCCTCGCTCTATGAGCTGTTCGAGCAGGAGAAGGTGACCTTCTCCGCCGGCGTGCCGACGGTGTGGCTCGGCCTGCTGCAATACGTGCAGTCGAACAACCTGAAGTTCTCCACCTTCCGCCGCACCGTGATTGGCGGGTCGGCCGCGCCGCCGGCCATGATCCGCGCGCTCGAGGCGCTGGACGTGGATGTCATCCACGCCTGGGGCATGACCGAGATGTCGCCGCTGGGCACCTCGTGCAAGTTGCTGGCCAAGCATGAGGACCTGTCCGATGCCGACCGCCACAAGATCCAGGAGAAGCAGGGCCGCGTGATTTTCGGCGTCGACATGAAGATCGTCGACGGCGAAGGCAAGGAACTGCCGTGGGACGGCAAGGCCTTCGGCGACCTGATGGTGCGCGGGCCATGGATCATCGACCAGTACTACCGCAACGGCAGCAACCCGCTGGTCGACGGCTGGTTCCCGACCGGCGACGTCGCCACCATCGATGAAGACGGCTTCATGCAGATCACGGACCGCAGCAAGGACGTGATCAAGTCCGGCGGCGAATGGATTTCGTCGATCGACATCGAGAACGTCGCCGCCGCGCACCCCGCGGTGCATATGGCGGCCTGCATCTCGGCCTACCACCCCAAGTGGGACGAGCGTCCGCTGCTGGTGGTGGTGAAGAAGCCCGGCGCAGAGGTCACGCGCGAGGAACTGCTGCAGTTCTTCGAGGGCAAGGTCGCCAAGTGGTGGATCCCGGACGATGTGGCCTTTGTCACCGAGATTCCGCTGACTGCCACCGGCAAGATGCAGAAGCTCAAGCTGCGCGAACAGTTCAAGGACTACAAGCTGCCTGCCGCCTGAGGCGGGCAGGGCAGCAGCCGGTGCGCCGTGCCTGCTTGCGGCACGGCGCTGCCGGGGTCCGGCTGCATGGCGCGAACAGGAGGGCGCCACGCCGCCGGCCGCAATCAATGACAAGCCAACGACAAGAGTGAAGGAGACAGTATGACCAAGATGCGTCCGCTGGTGGCTGGCGTGGCCATGTTCGCCGCAATGGGTTCTGCGCTGGTTTCGGGTTCGGCACTCGCGGATACGGTGAAGATCGCCTTCATCGATCCGCTTTCGGGGCTGATGGCCCCCGTTGGGCAGAACCAGCTCAAGAGCTGGCAGTTCGTGGCCGACGTGGCCAACCAGAAGGGCTGGGCCGGCGCGCACAAGTTCGAGGTGGTGGGCTTCGACAACAAGCTCTCGCCGCAGGAAAGCCTGACCATTTTGAAGCAGGCGATCGACCAGAATATCCGCTATATCGTGCAGGGTAATGGCTCGTCGGTCGGGCTGGCGCTGCAGGATGCGGTGGCCAAGCACAACGAGCGCAACCCCGGCAAGGAAATCATCTACCTGAACTACGCCGCGGTGGACCCGGACATGACCAATGCCAAGTGCAACTACTGGCATTTCCGGCTCGACGCCAACTCGGACATGAAGATGGAGGCGCTGACCACCTTCCTGGCCAAGGATCCCGGCGTCAAGAAGGTTTACCTGATCAACCAGAATTACTCGTTCGGGCACCAGGTCGCCAAGGCGGCCAAGGACTACCTGAAGCGCAAGCGCCCGGACATCCAGATCGTGGGTGAAGACCTGCACCCGCTGGCGCAGGTGAAGGACTTTGCGCCGTATGCGGCCAAGATCAAGGCCTCGGGCGCGGATACCGTGATCACCGGCAACTGGGGCAGCGACCTGGCGCTGCTGATCAAGGCGGGCAAGGACGCCGGCCTGACCACCAACTACTACACCTACTACGCCGGCACCACTGGCGTGCCGACCGCCATGGGCGCGGCCGGTGCCGAGCACGTCAAGTACGTGGGCTACTACAACCCCAACAACAAGGGGTTCAAGGGCTCCGACGTCATCGAGGGCTTCAAGAAGAAGTACAACGATGACTTCTACGTGATGGCGTCCTACACCGGCATCGCCATGCTGTCCAAGGCGTTCAAGGATGCCAACTCGACCGACCCGGTCAAGGTGGCCAAGGCGCTGGAAGGCATCAAGGTCGAGAGCATGAACGGCCTGGTCGAGATGCGCAATACCGACCACCAGGCCCAGCAGCCGCTGGTGGTGGCTACCTGGACCAAGATCGACGGCAAGGAGATCAAGTACGACCAGGAGAACACCGGGTACGGCTGGAAGACCAACGCGCAGATGGACCAGTACGTGTCCGCGCAGCCCACCTCCTGCCAGATGAAGCGGCCGGGCTGATCCTGTCCATGGCGGGCCGGCCACGATGACACGCGGCGTGACAAGGCGTGACAGCGAGCGTGACAGTGTGGTGGCGGCCCGATCCTGCATACTCTCGGTCTTTCTGGATCGATAGCGGTAGCGTCCGGGGCGCCATGCGCCCTGCGGAGGGGGACGCTCACCCCCATCCAGCCGGACGGACGCCGGCCAAACGTGACTGCGGCCACTGCGGCGGCAACAGCTTGAAGGACACGCTGTGGAATTTTTCGTCATCTCCCTGCTCAACGGCATCAGCTACGGGCTGCTGCTGTTCATGCTGTCGTCGGGCCTGACCCTGATCTTCAGCATGATGGGCGTGCTCAATTTCGCGCACGCCAGCTTCTATATGCTGGGCGCGTATTTCGCCTACACCATCGCCAGCAAGGTCGGCTTCTGGCCGGCGCTGATCTTCGCGCCGCTGCTGGTCGCGGGCGCGGGCGCGCTGGTGGAGCGCTTCGGCCTGCGCACCGTGCACAAATACGGCCACGTGGCCGAGCTGCTGTTCACCTTCGGCCTGGCCTACCTGATCGAAGAGGGCGTCAAGCTGGTGTGGGGGCTGGCAGCGGTGCCATACCGCATCCCGGCCGAGCTGGAAGGGCCGCTGTTCCAGGTGTTCACCTCGACTTTTCCCAAATACCGCGCCTTCATGATGCTGGTGTCGCTGGGCATGCTGGTGGCGATCTACCTGGTACTGACGCGTACCCGCATCGGCCTGGTGATCCAGGCCGCGCTGACCCATCCGGAAATGGTCGAGGCGCTGGGCCACAATGTGCCGCGCGTGTTCATGATGGTGTTTGGCGGCGGCGCCGCGCTGGCGGGGCTGGCCGGCGTGATCGGCGGCAATGCCTTTGTCACCGAGCCGTCGATGGCGGCGGCGGTCGGGTCGATCGTATTCGTGGTGGCGGTGGTCGGTGGCATGGGGTCGCTGGTGGGGGCCTTCATCGCGTCGATCCTGATTGGCGTGCTGCAGACCTTCGCGGTCACGATCGACGCATCGCTCGCCGGGCTGCTGCGCAGCCTTGGCATGGCAGTCAGCGAAGCCACGCCGTTCTATGCCTTGTGGAAGCTCACGGTGGCCCAGGTGGCGCCGGTGCTGCCATACCTGTTGCTGGTGGTGATGCTGATCTTCCGCCCGCGTGGACTGATGGGAACCCGGGAGAGCTGAGGCCATGGAGCAAGCGATGCAACAACCGCGCGAGCCGGTGTCGACCGGCCGCACCCTGCGCTACCGACCGCTGAACCTGGCGCGCTGGGTTATCTGGAGCCTGACGATTCTCATCATGCTGGTGCTGCCGCTGGTGTTTACCGGGGGCTTCGCCATCACGCTGATGTCGCAGATGGGCATCATGATCATCTTTGCGCTGTCGTACAACATGCTGCTCGGGCAGACCGGCATGCTGTCGTTCGGCCATGCGGTGTATTCCGGGCTGGGCGCCTTCATTGCGGTGCACGTGCTGAACATGGTTGGCGCCGGCACGGTATGGCTGCCGGTGTCGATGCTGCCGCTGGTGGGCGGGCTGGCCGGCGCGTTCTTCGGTGTGATCTTCGGCTATGTCACCACCAAGAAGGCCGGCACCACCTTTGCCATGATCACCATGGGCATCGGCGAGATGGTGTTCGCCAGCTCGCTGATGTTCCCCGAGTTCTTCGGCGGCGAGGGCGGCATCTCCACCAACCGCGTGGTCGGCGACCCGTTCCTGGGCCTCACCTTCGGGCCCGGGCGCCAGGTCTACTACCTGATCGCGGTGTGGTGCCTGGTGTCGATGGTGGCCATGTACGCGTGGACGCAGACGCCGCTGGGCCGCATCGCCAACGCGGTGCGCGACAACCCCGAGCGGGTCGAGTTCATCGGCTACAACACCCAGCGCGTGCGCTACCTGGTGCTGGTGCTGTCGGCGTTCTTCGCGGGGATTTCCGGTGCGCTCGCGGCGATCAACTTCGAGATCGTCTCGGCCGAGAACGTCAGCGCGGTGCGCTCCGGCGGCGTGCTGCTGGCGGTGTTCATCGGCGGCGCGGGCGTGTTCTTCGGGCCGATCATCGGCGCGGTGGTGTTCGTGCTGTTCGCGGTGGCGCTGTCGGACCTGACCAAGGCGTGGCTGCTGTACCTGGGCCTGTTCTTCGTGCTGATGGTGATGTTCGTGCCGGGCGGCCTGGCCAGCCTGCTGCTGATGCAGTTGCCGCTGGCGGCGAAGGGCAAGCTGCGCCGCATGCTGCCGTCCTACGCCAGGGCCGGCGCGGCCGGCGTGGTGCTGCTGCTGGCGGTGATCGTGACGGTCGAGCTGGTCTACAAGGTGCAGGTCGACAGCGCCAATGGCACGGCCATGAAGCTGTTCGGCGTCGGCTTCGATGCCGCGACCTGGACGCCATGGGCGGTGGCGGCGCTGCTGTGGGCCGCGGGGCTGGCCGCATGGCGGCTGACGGTGCGCGCATCGCGCGCGGAATGGGACAAGGTGCAGGCGGAGATCGCGGGAGGCACGGCATGACGGCGGCACTGGAACTGACCGAGGTACGCAAGAAGTTCGGCCAGACGGAGATCATCCGCGGTGTGAACCTGAGCATCCCGAAGGGCGAGCGCCACGCGCTGATCGGTCCCAACGGAGCGGGCAAGTCCACCACCTTCAACCTGATCTCGGGCCGCTTTGCGCCCACCAGCGGTACGGTGCGCCTGAACGGGCAGGAGATCGGCGGGCTGCAGCCGTTCGTGATCAACCGCATGGGGCTGTCGCGCAGCTTCCAGATCACCAATATCTTCCATCGGCTGTCGGTGTTCGAGAATCTGCGCTGCGCGGTGCTGTGGTCGCTCGGCTACAAGTATTCGTTCTGGCACCGGCTGACGGGTTTGCGCGATGCGCGCGAGCGGGCCGATGAGGTACTGGAACTGATCGGCATGCAGCACCGGCGCAATACGCAGGCGGGCCTGCTGACCTACGCCGAGCAGCGCGCACTGGAGATCGGCATCACCATCGCCGGCGGGGCCGAGGTGATTCTGCTGGACGAGCCTACCGCGGGCATGAGCCGCTCCGAGTCCGACCATGCGGTCGAGCTGATCCGCAAGGTCACCGTCGGCAAGACGCTGGTGATGGTGGAGCACGACATGAGCGTGGTGTTCGGTCTGGCCGACCGCATTTCGGTGCTGGTCTACGGCGAAGTGATTGCCACCGATACCCCGCAGGCGATCCGCAACAACCGCAAGGTCAAGGAAGCCTACCTGGGGACCACGCTGGACGAAGACGCCACCGAGGGAGCGCACTGATGGGCAAGCGGATGCTGGAAGTCACGGGCCTGCATGCCTACTACGGCAAGAGCCATATCCTGCATGGCGTCGATGCGCATATCGGCGAAGGCGAGATCGTCGCGCTGCTGGGGCGCAATGGTGTCGGGCGCTCGACCATGGCCAAGGCCATCCTCGGCATGGTCAAGGCCGAGGGCTCGGTGAAGTTCCGCGGCGAGGAGATCCTGGGACGGCGCACGTTCGAGATCGCGCACCTCGGCATCGGCTATGTGCCGGAGAACCGGGACATTTTCCCGACGCTGACGGTGCGGCAGAACCTGCTGCTGGGCGAGAAGCGCAATCCGCGGCAGCCAAAGCCTCGCTGGTCCGTGGAGGACATGTTCAACATGTTCCCCCGGCTCAGGGAACGCGAGAACACCGCGGCGGGCGTGTTGTCCGGCGGCGAGCAGCAGATGCTGACGCTGTGCCGCACGCTGATGGGCGATCCGGACCTGGTGCTGATCGACGAGCCCACCGAAGGGCTGGCGCCGATGATCGTGGCGCTGGTGGGGGACTACCTGAAGACGCTGAAAGAGCGGGGCGTCTCTGTACTGCTGATCGAGCAGAAGCTGGCGATTGCGCTGGATATCTCACAGCGGGTCTATGTCATGGGACACGGGCATATCGTGTTCGAGGGCACGCCCGGCGAGCTCAAGGCGAACTCGCAGATCCGGAAGGAGTGGCTGGAGGTTTGAGCGTTCCGCCGGCGCTGCAGCCCATGTAGCGTCGGCGCGACTTCATGTTCTCATTGCCGCTCAGGGGAAAGCTGCGCCTTCGACACCCCAAGCCGCTTCGATCCTCTCGATAAAGTTGAGTACTCAACTTTCCTGTCGTTGACAAGTCTCTTTGTAACACTGTTGTAAATTTGTCTTAATTCTGAATTGGGAATGATTCGCATTTGTACTTCGATTCCGGCATCCATATAATCGCCCGCCGGGGATGGATGACTTGATTCACGGGTGACGGTGGTTGCGCTTCCTTGGGCTTGTCTTCATGACCACGCTTGTTCGCGTCAAGAACTACAAGACAACACAGGGAAGGCAAGACCGTGAAAGGAAACCAGAAGTCGTTTGAATTGACCCCGCTCGCCGCTGCGCTGGCAGGTGCCGTCGCCGCGTTTGCCATGCAGGGCGCATCGGCGCAGGAGAGCCAGCCTGCCGCCACCACCACCGGCAAGGCCGCGCCGGTGACGCTGGAGCGGGTCACCGTGACCGGCAAGCGCGAGGACGGCTACAAGGTGGAAGAGGCGCAGTCACCCAAGTTCACCGCGCCGCTGCTCGATACGCCCAAGTCCGTGACCGTGGTGCCGGCCGAGGTGATCCAGCAATCGGGTTCGAACTCGCTGCAGGATGCGCTGCGCACCACGCCGGGCATCACCTTCGGCGCCGGCGAAGGCGGCAACCCGATCGGCGACCGTCCTTTCATCCGCGGTTTTGACTCGATGTCGAGCATCTATGTCGACGGCGTGCGCGACACCGCTTCGCAGACCCGCGATACCTTCAACATCGAGAACATCGAGGTTATCAAGGGCCCGAGCTCTGCTTTTGGCGGCAAGGGCTCGGCGGGCGGCATGATCAATATCGTGTCGAAGCTGCCGCAGGCGGAGAACTTCGCGCAGGGTTCGATCGGCGTGGGCACGGACTCTTACTTCCGCGCCACGGCCGACGGCAACTACGTGATCAACGACAATACCGCCGTGCGCCTGAACGCGCTGGGCTATACCGCCAACGTGCCGGGCCGCGACGAAGTCGACCAGAACTCCTGGGGCTTTGCGCCGTCGGTGACGTTCGGCATGAAGTCCGATACGAAGGTCACGCTGTCGTACTACCACCTGCAGGGCAACGGCATGCCGGACTACAGCATTCCGTACTCGCGCCCGGCGAGCCAGTCGACCAAGGCCAATCCGTCGCAGCCGGTTGCCGTCGACCGCAACAACTTCTATGGCCTGACCGGTCGCGATTTCCAGAAGACGCAGTCGGATATTGCGACGGCCACGGTCCAGCATGACTTCCGCAACGGCCTGGTATTCAGCAATACCACGCGCTGGGGCCGCGCCAGCAACGATTACATCGTCACCAATCCTGACGACAGCCGCGGCAACGTGCCGCGCGGCTTTGTCTGGCGCAACACCAAGAACCGCGACTCGGCCACCGAGACGCTGACCAACCAGACCGACCTGACCGCCAAGTTCGATACCGGCAGCCTCAAGCACAGCGTGCTGTTCGGCTTCGAGTTCAGCCGCGACGATACCAACAACACGCCTTACAACGTCGTCTCGGCCAATCCCGCGGCCGCCGCCGGCACCTGCAACGCATCGCTGGTGGCCAGCTTCGACTGCGCGCCGCTGGCCAACCCGAACCCGAACGACCCGTGGCGCGGCAACATCACCAAGATGCCGTACACCACCAACACCACCACCACCAGCACGCGCTCGGTCTACCTGTTCGATACGGTCGAGCTTACCAAGCAGTGGATGGTCAACGGTGGCGTTCGTTACGACAGCTACGATACGCACGCTTTCGCCAACGCCTATACCAACCCGAATACCGGCGCGGCCGTGGCGCAGGTCGATATTCGCAACAAGTCGAATTTCTTTAACTACCAGGCGGGCGTGGTCTACAAGCCGGTCGACTTCGGCAGCATCTACGTGTCGTACGGCACGTCGTCGACGCCGCCGGGTTCGACCAACGGCGATGGCGCCGACAACATCACGGCGGCACAGCGCAACCTGGAGCCGGAAACCGCGCGCTCGGTGGAAATCGGCACCAAGTGGGACCTGCTGGACAAGCGCCTGTCACTGACTGGTGCGATCTTCCAGATCGAGAAGAACAATGCGCGTGTGGCGGTTGATGCCAACACGACGGTCAATGCTGGCAAGCAGCGCGTGAAAGGCTTCGAGTTGGGGTTTGCCGGCAACCTGACTGACAAGTGGGGGTTGTTTGGTGGCTATACGTATCTGAACAGCGAGCTGATCGATAATGGCCCGCAGGCTACCAATGCGGCCAACAATGGGAACCAGTTCCCGAATACACCGAAGAACAGCTTCAGTCTGTGGACTACCTATCAGGTGCTGCCGGCGCTGACGGTTGGCGGTGGTGCGTACTATGTCGACAAGGTCTATGCCAATCCGGCCAACTCGCTGTATGTGCCGTCGTACTGGCGGTTTGACCTGATGGCGGCTTACCGCGTCAACAAGAGCCTGTCGTTGCAGTTGAATGTGCAGAATCTGTTTGACAAGACCTATTACACCAAGGCGCACAACCACTACGGTGCGCTGGGGGCTGGGCGGTTTGGGATGGTGACGGCTAACTTCAAGTTCTAAGCTTTTTGGGATTGCGGCCCGGCTCTCGCGATTGGCGGGAGGCGGGCCGTTTTTGTTTTTTGGGGCTTGCTTGGTGACATGCTGTCGGCCGTTGAGCCGCCTGGTTCCGCCCAGGTCCGCGGAACCGGGCGGTTCACAAGCCGACAGCATGTCATCAATGGCGACAACAAAGCTTCAACGGCCGACAGCATGTCACCAACAGCGACGCCAAGACCACCCCAGTTCCGATGCAACTCAACCGCCTCAGCCCGAATTTAACGCCCATACTGACCTTAAACCCAACTCCCTCAAGATGTGCCCGATGCGCCATCAGCGAACGGATGACGCCATCCTCAGCTCAGACCTTCCATGCACCGCAATAAAAGCCCAAATTCACCCCACGCATGCCACCCCAAAACCCCCGAAATTAAAATTGAACGACCGTGCTATTTTGTGTATGCTTGTTTCGCCCAAGCCCCTGAAGGCTTGTGGCAAGCGGGAATCGCGGCGGGTTTACCCTGTGCCAACCGCGCCCTCGCACCTGGCAGCAAAACAATAATTCGAGAATTCGAATCCCGAGACAACCTTTAGCAAAAGGAACCAGCATGACAGCGCAGTATCAGGTTCAGGACGGCGTAGCCGTCATCACGCTCGACAATCCCCCTGTCAACGGCCTGGGTCACAGCACCCGTCTTGGCATCGTCGAAGGCATGACCCGTGCGCTGGACGATGCCGCCGTCAAGGCGATCGTCATCACCGGCGCCGGCAAGGCATTCTCGGGCGGCGCCGATATCCGTGAATTCAATACCCCCAAGGCCATGCAGGAGCCGACGCTGCACTCGGTGATCCGCGTGCTGGAAGCCTCGTCCAAGCCGGTGGTTGCCGCCGTGCATTCGGTGGCCATGGGTGGCGGCCTGGAACTGGCGCTGGGCTGTAACTACCGCGTGGCCTCCAAGGGCGCGCAGATCGCGCTGCCGGAAGTGAAGCTGGGCCTGCTTCCCGGCGCCGGCGGCACGCAGCGCCTGCCGCGTGTGATCGGCCTCGAGGCCGCCGCCAACATGATCGTGTCCGGCACCCCGGTGCTATCCGAGAAGTTCGCCGGCACCAAGCTGTTCGATGAAATCGTCGAGGGCGACGTGCTGCCCGCGGCGGTCAAGTTCGCGCAGAACGTCGGCGCCGCCAGCGGCCCGCACCCGAAGGTGCGCGACCTGAAGGTGCGCCACGAGAACGCGGAAGGCTACCTCGGCTTTGCCCGCAACACCGTGGCCGCGATGGCCAAGAACTTCCCTGCGCCGCTGAAGTGCCTGGAAGCGGTGGCCGGCTCGCTCAAGCCGTTCGAGCAAGGCCTGAAGGAAGAGCGCGAGGGCTTCCTGTACCTCGTGACCACGCCGGAATCGCGCGCGCTGCGCCACGCCTTCTTTGGCGAGCGTGCCGCCAGCAAGATTCCCGACGTGCCCGAAGGCACCCCCGTGCGCAAGATCGAGAAGGTTGCCGTGATCGGCGCCGGCACGATGGGCGGCGGCATCAGCATGAACTTCCTGAACGCGGGCATCCCGGTCACCATCCTGGAAACCAAGCAGGAAGCGCTGGACCGCGGCGTCGGCATCATCCGCAAGAACTACGAGAACAGCGCCAAGAAGGGCAAGCTCACGCAAGAGAAGGTCGAGCAGCGCATGGGCCTGCTGAGCACCACGCTGTCCTATGACGACATCAAGGATGCCGACATGGTCATCGAGGCCGTGTTCGAAGAAATGGGCGTCAAGGAAATCGTCTTCAAGAAGCTGGACGAAGTGATGAAGCAGGGCGCCATCCTGGCTTCGAATACCTCCACGCTTGAC
Source organism: Cupriavidus phytohabitans (assembly GCF_000426345.1). Taxonomy (GTDB): domain Bacteria; phylum Pseudomonadota; class Gammaproteobacteria; order Burkholderiales; family Burkholderiaceae; genus Cupriavidus. The sequence goes on from NZ_AUFE01000030.1 coordinate 16,583, forward strand.
GTGAACAAGATCGCCTCGTTCACCAAACGTCCGCAGGACGTGGTCGGCATGCACTTCTTCAGCCCGGCCAACGTGATGAAGCTGCTGGAAGTGGTGCGCGGCGAGAAGACCGGCAAGGACGTGCTGGCCACGGTCATGCAGATCGGCAAGAAGATCAAGAAGACCGCGGTGGTGTCGGGCGTGTGCGACGGCTTTATCGGCAACCGCATGATCGAGCAGTACAGCCGCCAGGCCGGCTACCTGCTGGACGAAGGCGCGCTGCCGGAACAGGTCGACAAGGCCATCGAAAAGTTCGGCTTTGCCATGGGCCCGTTCCGCATGGGCGACCTGGCCGGCAACGACATCGGCTGGGCCATCCGCAAGCGCCGCGCGGTGGACAAGCCTGAGATCCAGTACTCCAAGACCGCCGACCTGCTGTGCGAGATGGGCCGTTACGGCCAGAAGACCGGCGCGGGCTGGTACGACTACAAGGCGGGCGACCGCAAGCCGTACCCGAACCAGCAGGTCAACGACATGATCGTGCAGCACTCCAAGGACCTGGGCATCACGCGCCGCAAGATCTCGGACGAAGAGATCGTCGAGCGCCTGGTGTTCGCGCTGGTCAACGAAGGCGCCAAGATCCTGGAAGAGGGCATTGCTTCAAAGGCCTCGGATATCGACATGGTGTACCTGACCGGCTACGGCTTCCCGCTGTTCCGCGGTGGCCCGATGCTGTATGCGGACCAGGTCGGCCTGTACAACGTGGCGCTGGCCATGAAGCGCTACGCCAAGGGCTACCACGGCGAAGCCTGGCAGGTCGCGCCGCTGCTGCAGAAGCTGGCGGACGAAGGCAAGGGCTTCAATGGCTAACGTTAACGGCTAAGACGCCACGAGGGTTCAGCCAGGAGCGGCCATGAACACCACCATCGGACCGGACGATTGCCTGCTGGTGATCGACGTGCAGAACGACTTCATGCCGGGCGGCGCGCTTGCCGTGCCCAACGGGGATGAGGTGGTGCCCGTCATCAACCGGCTGGCGCGCGCGTTCGGGCATGTGGTGGTGACGCAGGACTGGCATCCGGCCGCGCACGTTTCATTCGCGGCCAACCATGCCGGCACGCAGCCGTTCCAGATGCTCACGCTGCCGTATGGCGAGCAGGTGTTGTGGCCGGTGCACTGCGTGCAGGACACCCCCGGCGCCGCGCTGCATGCGGGCCTGCACGTGCCGCACGCCCGGCTGGTGATCCGCAAGGGCCACCATGCCGACGTGGACAGCTACTCCGCCTTCCTTGAAGCGGACCGCACCACGCGCACCGGGCTGGCAGGCTACCTGCGCGAGCATGGCGTGAAGCGCGTGTTCTGCGCCGGGCTGGCGACGGACTACTGCGTGGCCTGGAGCGCGCTCGATGCGCGCGCCGCGGGCTTCGAGGCCGCGGTGATCGAGGATGCGTGCCGCGCCATCGACCTGCAGGGGTCGCTGGCCAGGGCATGGCAGGACCTCGGCGCCGCCGGCGTCGCGCGCGTGATGTCCGCGGATGTGCTCAAGGGCCAGGGCTGAACCAAAACCACCGAACTGAACGACACAAGATTCCGAGGAGCAACACATGAACGAAGCAGTCATCGTATCCACCGCACGGACCGGCCTGGCCAAGAGCTGGAAGGGCGCCTTCAACATGACCCACGGTGCCACGCTGGGTGGCCACGCCGTGCAGCACGCCATCGCCCGCGCCAAGATCGACGCGGCGGAAGTGGAAGACGTGCTGATGGGCTGCGCCAACCCGGAAGGCGCCACCGGTGCCAATATCGCGCGCCAGATCGCGCTGCGCGCCGGTTGCCCGGTCACCGTGCCCGGTGCCACCGTCAACCGCTTCTGCTCGTCGGGCCTGCAGACCATCGCCATGGCCGCACAGCGGGTGATCGCCGATGAGGGCGACATCTTTGTCGCCGGCGGCGTGGAAAGCATCTCCTGCGTGCAGCAGGAAATGAACCGCCACATGGTCCAGGAAAGCTGGCTGGTCAAGAACAAGCCGGAAATCTACTGGAACATGCTGCAGACCGCCGAGAACGTGGCCAAGCGCTACAACGTCTCGAAGGATCGCCAGGACGAATACGGCGTGCGCAGCCAGCAACGCGCCGCCGCCGCGCAGGAAGCCGGCAAGTTCAAGGACGAGATCGTGCCGATGACGGTGCTTGCCGGCGTCGCCGACAAGTCCACCGGCCAGCTGGTGACGAAGGAAGTCACCATCGACCGCGACGAAGGCATCCGCGCCGACACCACGCTGGAAGGCGTGGCCAAGATCCGCAGCGCGGTGCCGGGCGGCGTGATCACCGCCGGCAATGCCTCGCAGTTCTCGGACGGCGCCTCGGCGGCCGTGGTGATGAATGCGCGCGTGGCCGAGGCCCGCGGCCTGCAGCCGCTGGGCGTGTTCCGCGGGTTTGCCGTGGCGGGTTGCGAGCCGGACGAGATGGGCATCGGCCCCGTGTTCGCGGTGCCCAAGCTGCTGAAGAAGGCCGGCCTGAAGGTCGAGGACATCGGCCTGTGGGAGCTGAACGAAGCCTTCGCGGTGCAGGTGCTGTACTGCGCCGACAAGCTGGGCATCCCGATGGACCGCCTCAACGTCAACGGCGGCGCCATCGCGGTGGGCCATCCGTACGGCGTGTCGGGCGCGCGCCTGGTCGGCCATGCGCTGATCGAAGGCAAGCGCCGCGGCGTGAAGTACGTGGTGGTGACCATGTGCATCGGTGGCGGGCAGGGCGCAGCGGGGTTGTTCGAAGTCCTGTAATCGCCAGCGACGCCGGCGCGCTGCCGGTTTGCTCCCCTCTCTCGCTCGCGGGAGAGGGGCAGGGGTGAGGGCAGGCGGTGGCATGCCGCCGGCCCGGACTTCGTAGTACCGCCCGGCCCTCACCCCAACCCTCTCCCGCAAGCGGGAGAGGGAGCACCCACGGGGTGTATTCCAGGGTTCCGGCGGTTCGGGCAAGAAAGCTACATGAATTCGCGAGCGCCCATGCAGCGCTCCGCCTGGAGACACCATGTCGATGATCCTTTCCCGCCGCGACCTGAACTTCATTCTGTACGAATGGCTCAAGGTCGATGAACTGACCCGCATTCCGCGCTACGCCGACCACTCGCGCGAGACCTTCGATGCCGCGCTGGATACCTGCGAGAAGATCGCCACCGACCTGTTCGCGCCGCACAACAAAAAGAACGACCAGCACGAACCCGAATTCGACGGCGAGACCGTCAGCATCATCCCCGAGGTCAGCACCGCGCTGAAGGCTTTCTGCGAGGCCGGCCTGATGGCTGCCGGACAGGACTACGAACTGGGCGGCATGCAGCTGCCGGTGGTAGTCGAGAAAGCCGGCTTCGCCTACTTCAAGGGCGCCAACGTCGGCACCAGCTCCTACCCGTTCCTGACCATCGGCAACGCCAACCTGCTGCTGACGCACGGCACGCCGGCGCAGGTCGAGACCTTCGTCAAGCCGGAGATGGAAGGGCGCTTCTTCGGCACCATGTGCCTGTCGGAGCCGCAGGCCGGCTCGTCGCTGTCGGATATCACGACGCGCGCCGAGTATGAGGGCGAATCGCCGCTGGGCGCGCAATACCGGCTGCGCGGCAACAAGATGTGGATTTCCGCCGGCGAGCACGAGCTGTCGGACAACATCGTCCACCTTGTGCTGGCCAAGATCCCCGGCCCGGACGGCAAGCTGATCCCGGGCGTGAAGGGCATCTCGCTGTTTATCGTGCCCAAGTACCTGGTCAACGAGGATGGCTCGCTCGGCGAGCACAACGACGTGGTGCTGGCCGGCCTGAACCACAAGATGGGCTACCGCGGCACCACCAACTGCCTGCTGAATTTCGGTGAAGGCATGAAGTACAAGCCGGGCGGCAAGGCCGGTGCCATCGGCTACCTGGTGGGCGAGCCGCACAAGGGCCTGGCCTGCATGTTCCACATGATGAATGAGGCGCGCATCGGCGTGGGCCTGGGTGCGGTGATGCTCGGTTATACCGGCTACCTGCATGCGCTGGACTACGCGCGCAACCGTCCGCAAGGCCGCCCCGTCGGCCCCGGCGGGAAGGATGCGGCCAGCCCGCAGGTGAAGCTGGTCGAGCACGCCGATATCCGCCGCATGCTGCTGGCGCAGAAGAGCTATGTCGAGGGCGGCCTGGCGCTGAACCTGTACTGCGCGCGGCTGGTGGACGAGGAAGAAGCCGCTGCCGCCGCCGGCGACCAGGAGGCGCATGCGCGCCTGGCGCTGCTGCTCGACATCCTGACCCCGATCGCCAAGAGCTGGCCGTCGCAATGGTGCCTGGAAGCCAACAACCTGGCGATCCAGGTGCACGGCGGCTACGGCTACACCCGCGAATACAACGTCGAGCAGTTCTACCGCGACAACCGCCTGAACCCGATCCACGAAGGCACGCATGGCATCCAGGGGCTGGACCTGCTGGGCCGCAAGGTGGTGATGAAGGATGGCGCCGCGTTCAGGCTGCTGGGCGAGCGCGTGCAGGACACCATCGCCCGCGCGCTGGCCGCGGACAACGCCGAACTGGCCCAGCAGGCGCGCGCGCTCGGCGCCGCAACGAAGCGCCTTGCCGAAGTGACCCAGACGCTGTGGAGTGCCGGCGATGCCAACGTGACGCTGGCCAACGCCTCGGTCTACCTCGAAGCCTTCGGGCACGTGGTGGTCGCGTGGATCTGGCTGGAGCAGGCACTGCTGGCGCAAGCCGCGCTGGCGCAGGCGAGCGGCAAGGAGGACCAGGACTTCTATCGCGGCAAGCTGGCGGCGGCGGCGTACTTCTTCCGCTTCGAGCTGCCCAGGGTCGGCCCCCAGCTCGACTTGCTGGCATCGCTCGACCGCACCACGCTGGACATGCAGGACGCCTGGTTCTGAGCGCTGGTTCTGACCGCGTACTACATCATTCAAAGACAACCAAGGAAGAGACAACATGCGCACCATCCAGCAACTGTTTGACCTGAAGGGCAAGACCGCGCTGATTACCGGCGGCTCGCGCGGCCTTGGCCTGCAGATCGCCGAAGCACTGGGCGAGCAGGGCGCGCGTATCGTGCTGTCGGCCCGCAAGGCCGACGAGCTGCGCGCGGCGCAGGAACACCTGAAGGGCCTCGGCATCGAGGCCGACTGGATCGCCGCCGACGGCTCGCAGGAGTCCGAGATCGCGCGGCTCGCCGACGAAGCGATCGCAAAGCTTGGCCACGTCGACATCCTCGTCAACAACGCCGGCGCCACCTGGGGCGCGCCGGCCGAAGACCATCCGGTGGAAGCGTGGGACAAGGTGATGAACCTGAATATCCGCGGCCTGTTCCTGCTGAGCCAGCGCATCGGCAAGCTGTCGATGATCCCGCGCCGCTACGGCCGCATCATCAACGTGGCGTCGATCGCGGGCCTGGCCGGCAATCCGCCGGGGTCGATGGAGACCATCGCCTACAACACCTCGAAGGGCGCGGTGGTCAACTTCACCCGCACGCTGGCGGGCGAGTGGGGCGAGCACAACATCACCGTCAACGCGCTGGCGCCGGGCTTCTTCCCGTCGAAGATGACCAAGGGCTCGCTCGAGCGCATGGGCGTCGACGCGATGTGCGCCGGCGTGCCGCTGCACCGCCTGGGCGACGACGAAGACCTCAAGGGCGCTGCGCTGCTGTTTGCCAGCGATGCCGGCAAGCACATCACCGGGCAGATCCTGGCGGTCGACGGCGGCGTCAGCGCGGTCTGAGCGCGTCTGAGCGCGTCTGAGCGCGGCGTGAGCGACAGCCGGCGTTTGCGGCAATAATGCGGGATCGGCGCCGGCGGGAAAGCTGCCGCCGGCGCCTCTCCAACCCCCACTTCCACTCGCATTGCCATGAACCAGTACACCGGCTCCCTGAGCCATATCCCGTTCCTTTCTGATCTCGGCGTGACCTGCAGCCTCGCGGAAGGCGGGCGCAGCGAGATCGCGCTGCCGGTCGAAAAGCGCCACCAGAACAGCTGGGACATGGCCCACGGCGGCGTGATCATGACGCTGCTCGACGTGGCCATGGCGGTGGCCGGCCGCAGCAGCGACGCAGATGGCCGCGGCGTGGTCACCATCGAGATGAAGAGCAGCTTCATGGCGCCGGGCCGCGGCCACCTGACCGCGCGCGGCACCACCGTGCACCGCACCACTACCATGGTGTTCTGCGAGGCCGAGATCGTCGATGCCGACGGCAAGACCGTGGCGCGCGGCTCGGGCACGTTCAAGTACATCCGGCGCATGCCGCCGCAGCGCCCGGGCGAAACCGATACCGGCGCCGACGGCTGAACGCCGGCACCAGGGCAGGCGGGGCGGCTCGCGCCCCGCATAGCACTTTCCACGCAGTTTCCATCTCCCATTGGAAGGAACCCCACCATGTCCAACACGTTCAAGCGCATCGTCCTGGCCTCGCGTCCCGAGGGCGCGGTGACGCCGGCCAATTTCCGGCTGGAAGAAGTGCCAGTGCCGCAGATTGCCGACGGCCAGGTGCTGGTGCGCAACCATTACCTGTCGCTCGATCCCTACATGCGCGGCCGCATGAACGACAGCAAGTCGTATGCCGCGCCGCAGCCGCTCAATGAGGTGATGATCGGCGGCACCGTCGGCGAAGTGGTGGAAAGCAAGAACAGCAAGTTCAAGCCGGGCGACAAGGTGGTCGGCATGTTCGGCTGGCAGGAAATGGGCGTCAGCGACGGCACCGGCCTGCAGCCGGTCGATACCACGCATATCCCGCTGTCGGCCTACCTGGGCGCGGTCGGCATGCCGGGCGTGACCGCGTGGTATGGCCTGAACAAGATCATCCAGCCCAAGGCGGGCAAGACCATTGCGGTCAGCGCCGCGTCGGGCGCGGTCGGCAGCGTGGTGGGACAGCTGGCCAGGCTGGCCGGCTGCCGCGCGGTCGGCTTTGCCGGCGGCAAGGACAAGTGCGACTACGTGGTCAATGAGCTGGGCTTCGACGCCTGTATCGACTACAAGGCGGCGAAAGACCCGAAAGAGCTCTACACCATGCTCAAGGAGGCCACGCCCGACGGCATCGACGGCTATTTCGAGAACGTCGGCGGCGAGATCTTCGACGCCGTGCTGTCGCGCATGAATGCCTTCGGCCGCATCGCCATGTGCGGCATGATCGCCGGCTATGACGGCCAGCCGCTGCCGCTGAAGAACCCGCAGCTGATCCTGATCTCGCGCCTGACCATCGAGGGCTTTATCGTCTCAGAGCACATGGACGTGTGGCCGCAGGCGCTGAAGGAGCTGGGCACGGCGGTCGCGCAGGGCAAACTGAAGTTCCGCGAGAGCATTGCCGAAGGCCTGGCGAGCGCGCCTGAAGCCTTCATGGGCCTGCTCAAGGGCAAGAACTTCGGCAAGCAGCTGGTCAAGCTGGTCTGAGCGCAGCACCGGCACGCTGCGTTCCCACGGGGCGTGCCGCGCAGGACAACGCAGGCAAGACAAGAGGAGGAGACACCCATGAATGCCCCGCAAGTTCCGCAAGTCCGGCAAGGCACAAGCGACGATATCGGCGCCGGCTTGCCTGAAGAGGTCAAGGCCCGCTACCGCAACCTGCCGCGGCCGCCGCAGTTCGCCACCGTAGGCGAGGAGCGCCTGCATCGCAAGCAGCGCCTGGCCGCCGCCTTCCGTCTGTTCTCGAAATTCGGTTTCGACGAGGGCGTGGCCGGACATATCACCGCGCGCGATCCCGAGTTTCCCGACACGTTCTGGGTCAATCCGTTCGGCGTGCATTTCAGCCAGGTCAATGTCTCCAACCTGATCCGCTGCGACCACCACGGCGACGTGGTGGAGGGCGACTACCCGGTCAATGCCGCGGCCTTTGCGATCCATTCGCGCGTGCATCAGACCCGTCCCGACGCGGTCGCTGCCGCGCACTCGCACAGCACCTATGGCCGCGCCTGGTCGACGCTGGGCCGCCCGCTCGACGCGCTGACGCAGGACGTGTGCGCGTTCTACAACGACCACGCGGTCTATGACGATTTCGGCGGCGTGGTGGTGGAGCTGGACGAGGGCCAGCGCATCGCCAACGCGCTCGGGCAGAACAAGGCCGCGATCCTGCAGAACCACGGCCTGCTGACGGTCGGCAAGACCGTGGATGAAGCGGCGTGGTGGTTCATCACCATGGAACGTTCCTGCCAGGTGCAGCTGCTGGCCGAAGCGGCCGCCGCGCGCACGCAGGCGCCGCTGAAGGTGATTGCCGACGCTGCCGCACGGCAGGCGTATTCGATCGTCGGCACCGCGCAGGCGGGCTGGTTCCAGTTCCAGCCGCTGTATGCGCGCATCGTCAAGGAACAGCCGGACCTGCTGGACTGAGCGGCCGCCGCAAAGCGTTGCAATGCGGCCGCCGCATGGCGGCCATCCCTGCAGTCGATCCACAACCGTGAGGTGGCACGCATGGCAGACATCATCCTTCACCAGTACGCAACCTCGCCGTTCTCGGAAAAAGTACGGCTGCTGCTGGGCGCCAAAGGCCTGGCGTGGCAGGCGGTGGAAATTCCCGCCATCCTGCCCAAGCCAGATCTGCTGGCGCTGACCGGCGGCTACCGTCGCACGCCGGTGATGCAGGTCGGCGCCGACATTTACTGCGACACGGCACTGATCTGCGAAGTCATCGACATGCTGGCGCCGTCACCGCCGCTGTATCCACCCGCGCAGGCCGCGGCGGCGCGAGTGATGGCGGCCTGGTTCGACAGCGCGCTGTTTACCGCTGCGGCGACCTACGTGTTTCAGCCGGCCGGCGTCGCCAGCATGCTGGGCCATCTGTCGCCAGCGCAGATCCAGGCCTTTGTCTCCGACCGCAAGGCCATGCGCGGCGATACCAATGCGCTGCGCATGCCGCTGCCCGAGGCCACCGCGCAGCTGCACGAGACCTTTGGCAGGGTCGAAGCGCAGTTCGCCGCGGGCGTGGAGCATGTCGCCGGACCATTGCTGTCGGTGGCGGACTTCTCGCTGTACCACAACCTCTGGTTTATCCGGCGCGCCGGCGCGCTGGCGCAGATGCTGGAGGCCTATCCCAGGCTGCAGGCCTGGTATGCGCGCATGAATACCTTCGGCCACGGGCGTCCGCGCGTGATCGATGGCGAGCTGGCCATCGGCATGGCGCGCAGCGCGGATCCGGTTGCGCTCGAAGAAGGCGTGCGCGAGGGCGAAGGCCTGCAGCCGGGCGACCCCGTCACGGTCACGCCCAGCGACTACGCGCGCGACCCCGTGGCCGGCGTGCTGCTGGCGCTGGGCCCGCACCGCGTCACGCTGCGCCGGCAGGACCCGCGCGCGGGCGCGCTCAACGTGCATTTCCCGCGGCAGGGCTACCAGGTGCAGCGCGCCGCCTGAACCGGCGCTGCGCCGCTGCGCGCGGCAATTCCTCCAATTGATTTCACGCGACAGGACAGACGACATGAAGGATTTTTCCAACAAGGTAGCCGTCATCACCGGCGGTGCTTCGGGGTTCGGCAAGGAATTCGCCCGCATCGGGGCGGATCTCGGCATGAAGCTGGTGCTGGCCGACGTGCAGGAAGACGCCCTGGACGCGACCGTGGCCGAATTCAAGGCGCGCAACGTGCCGGTGATCGGGCTGCGCACCGACGTGTCGCGCGCCGAGCAGGTGCAGGCGCTGGCCGACGCGGCGATGGAGGCGTTCGGGCAGGTCAACCTGCTGTTCAACAATGCCGGCGTGGGCGCCGGCGGACTGCTCTGGGAAAACTCGCTGCAGGACTGGGAATGGGTGCTCGGCGTCAATCTCTACGGCGTGATCCACGGCGTGCGCATTTTCACGCCGCTGATGCTGGCCGCCGCGGAAAAGGACCCGTCGTACCAGGGCCATATCGTCAACACCGCGTCGATGGCGGGCTTGCTCAACCCGCCTGCGATGGGCGTGTACAACGTGTCCAAGCACGCGGTGGTGTCACTGTCGGAATCGCTGTACCAGGACCTCGGCCTGGTCACGGAGCAGGTGCGCTGCTCGGTACTGTGCCCGTACTTCGTGCCCACCGGCATCAGCCAGTCGCAGCGCAACCGGCCCGCGGAGCTGGCCAACCAGGCGCCGCCGACGCGCTCGCAGCTGGTGTCGCAGGCGCTGTCCGACAAGGCCGTCGGCTCCGGCAAGGTGACTGCTGCCGAGGTCGCGCACAAAACCTTCGATGCCATCCGCGCCGATAGCTTCTATATTTATTCGCATCCGCAGGCACTGGCGCCGGTGCGCCAGCGCTTCGAGGACATCGTCGGGCCGCGCAACCCCGGCGATCCCTTTGCCGACAAGCCCGAAGTCCGCGCGGGCCTCGTGGCCGCGCTGCGCGGCTGACACGCCAGAGCCACCAACGAGGAGCCACGCACATGGAGACCACCATGGCCGCCCCCGCCGTGATCCGGCACCTGCAATACGCCAGCCTGTCCAACGGCACCCGGCTGCACTACGCCAGCGCAGGCGAGCGCGGCAAGCCGCTGATGCTGTTCGTGCACGGATTTCCCGAGTTCTGGTACGAATGGGAAGCCCAGCTGGCCGAGTTCGGGCACACGCACTTCGCCGTCGCGCCCGACCTGCGCGGCTACAACCTTTCGAGCAAACCGGGCGACGTGGAGTCCTACCGGCCGCGCCATATCGTGGAAGACCTGGTGCAGTTCATCGGTGCGCTGGGCTATGACCAGGCCATCGTGGTGGCGCACGACTGGGGCGGCGCGATCTGCTGGAACCTGGCGATCCAGTTCCCTCAACTCGTGCGCCAGCTCGTCATCATCAACTCGCCGCACCCGTACCTGTTCGCGCGCGCGCTGGCCACCGATCCGGAGCAGCAGGCCGCCTCCGCCTACATGAACTGGCTGCGCAAGTCCGGTTCGGAAAAGGCATTGGCCGCCAACGACTTTGCGCTGCTGGACCGCATGCTGGCCGAGGCCGACGGCAAGCCGGCCGCATGGTACACGCCGGAGACACGCGAACGCTACCATGCCGCGTGGTCGCAGCCTGGCGAAGAGGGCGTGCATCCGCTGACCGGCGGCGTCAATTTCTACCGCGCCTCGCCGATGCGGCCGCCGGGGGACGGCGAGGCGGGGCCGGATCTGTCGCAGCTAGATCCGGCCAGGTTCGTTGTCCGCGTGCCGACGCTGGTGATCTGGGGCGAACGTGACCGCGCCTTGCCGAAATCGCTGCTCAATGGCCTGGAGGACTTTGTCACGGACTTGCGCCTGGAGCGCATCCCGGACGGTACCCACTGGGTCATCCACGAGCAGCCGGAGCATGTCAATCTGCTGATCCGCAGCGCATTGCCAGCGGGTTAGTACCGCCATGCGGTGACACAACAAGATCGGAAAGGAGACGGGCCTGCGCCCCGGGTTCTGGCGCAGGCCCCGCCGCACGCCCGCCGCAAGCGTCAGGCCAGGCGCTCGCGGTACAGCCGGTAGTTCTCGTCGTCGAAGCAGACGAAGGTCACCTGTTCGATCTCGGGCGCTGCCGCCAGCGCTTCGCGCACCGCGGCGATGGCGATATCCGCCGCGCGCTCGCGCGGAAAGGCGTAGATGCCCGTGCTGATGTTGGGGAAGGCGAGCGTGCGCAGGTGATGCTGCGCGGCCACGCGGATGCTGTTGCGGTAGGCGTTGGCGAGCTGTTCGTCCTCGCCCTGGCCGCCGCCATGCCAGACCGGGCCAACCGCGTGGATCACGTACGGCGCGGGCAGGCGCCCGCCCGTGGTGATGACCGCCTCGCCGGTGGGGCAGCCGCCCTGCGCGTCGCGGATCGCGCGGCAGGCCTCCATGATGGCGGGGCCGCCGGCCCCGTGGATGGCGCCGTCGACGCCGCCGCCGCCCAGCAGCCCGCTGTTGGCTGCGTTGACGATGGCATCGACTTCCATCCGGGTGATGTCGCCATGGACTACCTGCAGGTGCTCGCCGGTCATGTCGTCTCCTGGTTTGAGAGCGCACCCGCCGCGGTGCCGGCGGGCCACATTGCTGCTATGCACTACATGGATTGCTCAAGCATACGCCGATAATCTGCCGCGCTGGCCTCTTTCGGGTTGGTCTTGTGGCAATGGTCGGCCAGCGCGCCGGCGATGACCTTGTCGAACATGTCCTCCGTGACGCCCATCTGGCGCAGGCCGGTGGGCAGGCCCAGGCGTGCCGTCATGTCGTGCACGGCCTGCGCGATATCGGCGCCGTCGGGCAGATGCATGGCGCGGCGCAGGCGCGCATAGCGGTCGTCGCGCACGACGGTGGGCGCGTCGGCGTTGAAGCGCAGCACCGCCGGCATCACCACCGCGTTGAGCGTGCCGTGATGCAGGCCGGTGCGGCCGTCGATCTTCAGCCCGCCCAGCGGGTGCGACAGCGAATGCACGCAGCCCAGCCCCTTCTGGAAGGCCATCGCGCCCTGCATCGATGCGCTCATCATGTTCAGCCGCGCATCGCGGTCCTGGCCGTCGCGGGTGGCGCGCTCGATATGGGTCCAGCCGCGCTCCAGGCCGTCCAGCGCGATGCCGTCGGCGGGCGGGTTGAAGGCAGGCGCCAGGTAAGTCTCGATGCAGTGCGCGATCGCGTCCATGCCGGTGGCCGCGGTCAATCCGGCAGGCAGGCCCAGCGTCAGCTCCGGATCGCAGATGGCCGACTTGGGCAGCAGGTGCCATGAATGGAAGCCCAGCTTGCGCCCGTCGTCCAGGATGATGATCGCGCCGCGCGCCACTTCGCTGCCGGTGCCCGAGGTGGTCGGCACGGCGATCAGCGGCGCGGCCTGGTCGGTGATCTTGCCGCTGCCGCCTTCGATGGTGGCATAGGTGGTCAGCTCGCCCGGATGCGTGGCGAGGATGGCGATGCCCTTGGCCAGGTCGATCGACGATCCGCCGCCAACGGCTACCAGCCCGTCGCAGTTGGCTTCGCGGTATTGCTCCGCGGCCTTGCGCACCATCGCCTCGGTCGGGTTCGACGGGGTCTCGTCGAATACCGCGACCGGCAGGCCCTGCATGGCGTCGATGGCGCGCTGCGCCACGCCGGCGGCAACCACGCCCTTGTCGGTGACCAGCAGCGGACGGCGGATGCCGATGCGCTCGCATTCCGACTTGAGCAGGCTTACCGCGCCGAAATCCAGGTGGATGTGGGTCAGATAGTAGATGAACGCCATATTTGCTTGTCTCCTGCAGGGATCTGCCGCGAACCGGGGTCCGGATAAGGCACTGGCCAGGCGCGCCGCCTTCGGTTTCAATGGGTTGTCGGAGCCCCCGCGCCGCGCGTCAGCCGATCATCGCGCAAAAACTGGCCGCGTGGCAGGCTGACATGGGGCTGTCGGGGTTATCTCGTACTGCGTCGTCTCAGAAACATCTGGCATCATACTGAAATCGAACGATCGTTCACTATTCGAACTTCCACCGATGCGGGCAGCGTCCACGAGACGCTCGCCATTGCAGCCGAAGCGCAGGTTTAACTGATTTTTCATGTCCGCCGTACCATCCTCCGTCAACCAAACGCCCGGCCTGCCGTCGGCTCCGCTCGACCCGCAGGTGGCACAGCTGCTGGAACTGATCGCCCGTGCCAAGCGGCCGCCGATCCATGCCCTGGACCCGGAGGACGCCAGGATCGCCTACGAGAAGAGCGCGCCGATCCTCGACATCAGCCCGCTCGCCGTGCACGCGACCGAAGACCTGCACGTGCCCGCGCGTGACGGCCATGCCATCCCGGCGCGGCTGTACACGCCGCGCGAGGCCAGCTGGGCCGAGCCGTTGCCGCTGCTGGTGTACTTCCACGGCGGCGGCTTTACGGTCGGCAGCGTCAATTCGCACGATGCATTGTGCCGGCTGCTGTGCGGGCAGGCCGATTGCATGGTGTTGTCGGTGGATTACCGCCTCGGGCCGCAATGGCGCTTTCCAACCGCCGCCAACGACGCATTCGACGCGCTGCACTGGATCTTTGCCGAGGCCGGGCGGCTGGGTGCCGACCCGGCCCGCATCGCGCTGGGCGGCGATAGCGCCGGCGGCACGCTGGCCGCTGCCAGCGCCGTGGAGGCGCGCAACGCGGGGCTCGCGCCGGTGCTGCAGATGCTGCTGTATCCCGGCACCTGCGCGCGCCAGGACACGCCATCGCATCGCGCGCTGGCCGAGGGCTATCTGCTGACCGCCGAGATGATCCGCTGGTTCTTCGCGCAGTACCTGGACCAGGAAGCCAGCCGCGACGACTGGCGCTTCGCCCCGCTGGACGGCGGTGGCAGCGGTGCCGACGTGCGCAATGTGTGCCCGGCCTGGATCACCGTGGCGGGCTACGACCCGCTGCATGACGAAGGCGTCGCCTACGCCGCCAAGCTGCGCGCCGCCGGCGTGCCGGCCACGCTGGCGGACTACCCCGGCATGATCCATGATTTCTTCAAGCTGGGCCGGTTCGTGCCGGCGGTGGCGCAGGCACATGCCGATGCCGTCGCCGCGCTGCGAGCCGCGTTCGGCCTATCCTGACAACACGCAGCACCGACCTTTCCAGCAGTGACTTGCAGCACAAGGAGACCTAGTCAAATGCAACGCCGCCAATTTATCGCCCGCGCGGGCCTCGCCGCCGCCACCGCAGCCATCGGCCTGGCCGCCATGCCTGCCCAGGCGCAGGCAGACAAGTTCCCGCAGCGCCCGATCCGCCTGGTGATCGGCTATACCGCCGGCGGCTCCACCGACATCCCGTTCCGCGTCCTGGCCGAGAACGCTTCCAAGATCCTGGGCCAGCCGGTGATCGTCGAGAACAAGCCCGGCGCTGGCGGCGTGCTGCCCGCGCAGATGATGCAGGCCACCGCGCCCGACGGCTACACGCTGGCGCAGGTCGCCATGCCGGTCTATCGCCTGCCGTACACCACCAAGATCAACTGGGACCCGGTCAAGGACCTGAGCTACATCATCAACCTGGCCGGCTATTCGTTCGGCCTGGTGGTGCCGGCCGATTCGCCGATCAAGACCATGCAGGAGTACGTCGCCTACGCCAAGGCCAATCCCGGCAAGCTGACCTACGGCTCGCCGGGCAGCATGACCACGCTGCACCTGACCATGGAAGAGCTGGCGCTGAAGCAGGGCGTGCAGTTCTCGCACATCCCGTACAAGGGCAATGCCGAGTCGATGCAGGCGCTGCTGGGCGGCCACGTGATGTCGGTGGCGGACACGCCAGCCTGGGCGCCGTACGTGGAGCAGGGCAAGCTGCGCCTGCTGTCGACCTGGGGCGAAAAGCGCTCGGCGCGCTTCCCCAATGTGCCGACGCTGAAGGAACTGGGCATGGGCATCGTGCAGACCTCGCCGTTCGGCCTGGTCGCGCCCAAGGGCACCGATCCGAAGATCGTGCAGAAGCTGCATGACGCCTTCAAGAAGGCGATGGAAATGCCCAACTACCGCGAATCGCTGGCCAAGTTCGACATGGAGCCGTTCTACATGAACAGCCAGCAGTACTCGCAGTTCGCCGCCGAAACCGTCAAGAAGGAAAAGGCGATCATCGAGAAGCTGGGCCTGGCCAAGCCGCAGTAAGCCAGCGCCAGACGCATTCAACCAGGCCGCCGCGCCTGCCGGCCCTGTGCCGGCGGGACGGCGGCCTGATGCTTTGCATCGCGCCGACAAACAACCAAGGAGACCACGTCAATGGCCAAAGAGGCGTTCCGCCATACCATCCCGCTGCGCGTGCGCTGGTCCGAAGTCGATCCGCAGTCGATCGTCTTCAATGCGCACTACCTGACGTATTGCGATATCTGCGTGACCGAGTACTGGCGCGCGCTGGGAATCCGCTATCCGGAGGATGTACTGCACGCGCACGGCGTCGATATCTTCGTGGTCAAGTCCACGCTGGAGTATCACGCGTCGGCACGCTTTGACGATGAGCTGGAACTGCGCGGGCGCATGGCGCGGCTGGGCCGGTCCAGCATGTTGTTCCGGGTGGAGATGTACCGGGGCGACGAGCACCTGATCACCGGTGAGATCGTCTATGTGTGCGCGGATCCGGCGACGCAGAAGTCGGCGGCGATCCCGGGGGTGGTGCGGGAGATTATCGAGGGGTATGAGGTGGTGAAGCCGGCGGGGTAGCCCGCCCCGACGAGGCTTCATATCCCGCTTGTTTGCTCCCCTCTCCCACTTCGCGCGAGAGGGGAGCGATTGCAGGGGGTGATGGCAAGCTCCCGCGTCTTTGCGTACGACCAGTTTGCCGCGGCGCCAGCTTACTTCCCCACCCCCGCATCCTCCATATAAGCCCGGATCACCGCATCAAAGCTGGCATCGCTCTCGAACCCCAGCGACAGCGCCCGCTCGGCATTCCACGCCGCCGGCCACGTGCCGACGATCTTCTCGACGCGCCCTTCGCGTTCCCACGTCACGCGATCCGCCACCGCATCGCCGGCCACGCGGCGTAGCGCATCGACCATGCCCGCCGCCGTTACCGACAGCCCCGGCAGGTTGACCACGCGTCGGTTGCCCAGCCGTTCGCCGGCCAGTTCGATGCCGTTGACCAGCGCCGCCACCGCCGCGCGCGGCGACAGCAGCCACAGCTTCGTTTCCGGCGCCACCGGGCAGTTGGCCGTCACGCCCGCCAGCGGCTCGCGGATGATGCCGCTGGCGAACGACGAGGCCGCCGCATTGGGCTTGCCCGGGCGCACGCTGATAGTCGGCAGGCGCAGCACGCGGCCGTCGACGAAGCCGCGGCGGCTGTAGTCCGACAGCAGCAGTTCGCCGATCGCCTTCTGCACGCCGTACGACGATTGCGGGTTCAGCGCGGTGTCGTCCTGCACCACCGGCGGCAGCTCGCCGCCATAGACCGCGACCGAGCTGGTGAACAGCACCCGCGGCTTGTGGCCCAGCTCGCGGCAGGTTTCGAGCAGCGCGCGCGAGGCGTCGAGGTTGACGCGCATGCCCAGCTCGAAATCCGCCTCGGCCTGGCCGCTGACCACGGCGGCGAGGTGGAACACCGCGCCGGTGTCCTTGTCGATGGCCTGGCGCAGTACCGCAGGATCGGACAAGTCTCCGGTCACCACGCGCACGCGCGCATCGTCAAGACCTTGCGGCGCGACCACGTCGAGCAGCGTCAGGCGGTCGAAGGCGACGGCCTGGCCGTCCAGGTTCAGGGCGCCGCGTTGCAGCAGCAGCCGGGCGAGTTGCAGGCCGAGGAAGCCGGCGCCGCCGGTAATCAGTACGTTCATGGCAAGAGATCGGTAATGGTTGTTGGATCAGCGGCCGAGGTAGGGCTTGAGCCAGCCCAGCCCTTCGGACGTGCCGGCGCGCGGGCGGTATTCGCAGCCGATCCAGCCCTGATAGCCGAGCGTGTCGATCAGGTCGAACAGGTACGGATAGTTCAGCTCGCCCAGGTCCGGCTCATGGCGCTCGGGCACGCCGGCGATCTGGATATGGCCGATGCCGGGCATGTCTCGCCTGAGCTTCATGGCGATATCGCCCTCGACGATCTGGCAGTGGTAGCAGTCGAACTGCACCTTCAGGTTGGCCGCGCCGACTTCCTTGCAGATCGCCTGCGCGTCGTCCTGGCGGTTCAGGAAATAGCCCGGCATGTCGCGCGTGTTGATTGGCTCCAGCACGATGGTCACGCCTTGCGCGGCGGCCGCCTTCGCGGCGAACGCGACGTTTTCCAGGTAGGTGGCACGGTAGCGCGCGCGGTCGGCATCGGCCGGCACCAGGCCTGCCATCACGTGCACGCGGTCATTGCCGATCACGCCGGCGTATTCCAGCGCGCGGCCCACGGCGTCGCGGAATTCCGACTCGCGCCCCGGCAGCGATGCCAGGCCACGCTCGCCGGCGGCCCAATCACCCGGCGGGGCATTGAACAGCGCCTGCGTGAGACCGTTCGCGTCCAGGCGCGCGCGCAGCTCGGCGGCGGGGTGCTCGTACGGGAACAGGTACTCCACCGCCTGGAAGCCGTCCGCCGCGGCAGCGGCGAAGCGATCCAGGAAAGCGTGCTCGTTGTACATCATCGAGAGATTTGCGGCGAAGCGCGGCATGGGAACTCCAGGGCGTAGGACGAAGCCGGTCCGGTCGCGGTCAGCGCGACCGGACCGGCCGGATTTCAGCGGTTGACCAGTTTAGCCGGCGTCAGCCACACCAGCACGGCGCCGACCACCAGGATCGCGGACAGCACGTACATCGGCAGCTGTGTGCTGTGCGTCAGGTCCTTGAGCGCGCCGACCATGTACGGCGACACGAAACCCGCCAGGTTGCCGACCGAGTTCACGACGGCGATGCCGGAGGCGGCGGCAATGCCGGACAGGAATGCGGTGGGCAGCGACCAGAACAGCGGCGCGCAGGTCAGCACCCCGGCGGCGGCCAGCGACAGCGCGGCGATGGACACGGTCGTATTGTTGGTGAACGAGGCGGCAATGGCAAAGCCCGCCGCACCCATCAGCGCCGGCACGATCAGGTGCCAGCGGCGTTCCTGGCGCGCATCGGCGCTGTGGCCGAGGATGTTCATGACGATGATGGCGCAGATGAACGGGATTGCCGACAGCAGGCCGATCTTCAGGTTGCCGGTGACGCCGCTGGCCTTGACCAGCGTGGGCATCCAGAAGGTCAGCGCATACTGGCCGGTGACGAAGCAGAAGTAGATCAGGCACATCCACCACACGCGGCGGTCGCTGAACACAGCGCCCAGCGAGTGGCCGTGGGCCTGACCGGCGGCGGCGCCGGCCTTCTGCTGGTCTTCTTCAACATTGCGCTTGAGCACGCGCTTTTCATCGGCGCTGAGCCACGGTGCCTTGTCGATGCCGTCGCGCAGAACGAAGATCGTCACTACGCCGATCACCAGCGCGGGCAGGGCTTCCAGCAGGAACATCCATTGCCAGCCGCTCATGCCATGCGTGCCATTGAAGGCATCCATGATCCAGCCCGACAGCGGGTTGCCGAACATGCCGGCGACCGGGATGCCCGACATGAACAGCGCGATCATCTTGGCGCGGCGGTTGGCCGGGTACCAGTAGGTCAGGTACAGGATCACGCCGGGATAGAAGCCCGCCTCGGCCAGGCCGAGCAGGAAGCGCATCACGTAGAACTGGGTCGGCGTCTGCACGAACACAAACAGCGCCGAGATGATGCCCCAGGTGATCATGATGCGCGCGATCCAGATGCGCGCGCCGATCTTGTGCATCAGCAGGTTGCTGGGCACTTCGAACAGGAAGTAGCCGATGAAGAACAGGCCGGCGCCCAGGCCGAACACGGTCTCGGAAAAGGCCAGGTCCTGGCCCATCTGCAGCTTGGCGAAACCCACGTTGACGCGGTCGAGGTAGGCGACCACGTAGCACAGCATCAGGAACGGCATGATGCGCCAGAACACCTTGTTATAGGCGCGTTTCTCGATCTGGGTGTCGGTATCGAGCCGGGCGTTGCCGCCCAGGCTGTCGAAGGCGGGCACGCTGGCCGCCGGTTGGTTGGATGGCATCGGTGGTCTCCGGGTAGGGTGAGTCTGGTCTAGTAATGGGTTGCGGCCACGCGATGCGCAGGCATGCGCGTGCCCCGCACGGTGGCCGCAAGGCAACCGCGCCGGTCAGATCCGTATGGCCGTGGTCAGGAAAAAACGGGTGTCTGTGCTACCAGCGCGCCTGGAAGGCGTCGCGCAACTCAGCCAGTGCGCCCTCGGGCAGCGCCGCGCGGGCGGCGAAGCCCGGTGTGTCCTTCATCATCATCCATAGCTTGGCGGTCTCCTCCAGTTCTTCCAGCGCGAACGCGGCGCGCGAGACGCTGGACTCCCACACCACCGGACCGAGGCGCTCCAGCAGGACGCCGCGCACCTGCGCGGCCAGCGTAGCCACGCGCGCGGCGACCGCGGGATCGCCGGGCCGGTGATAGGGAATCAGCGGGATATGGCCGACCTTCATCACGTAGTACGGCGTGAGCGGCGGCAGTACGTCGTCCGGTTGCCAGACACCGGCCAGCGTCAGGGCCACGAGGTGCGTCGAGTGCGTGTGCACCACGGCGTGCGCCCCGGGGTTGTTGTCGTAGATCGCGCGATGGAGCGTGAGCGTCTTGGACGGCTTGTCGCCCGACACCCAGGTGCCGTCCGTCGCTACCTTGGCGACCGCGGCGGGATCCATCATGCCCAGGCAGGCGTCGGTCGGTGTGATCAGCCAGCCGTCGTCCAGCCGCGCGCTGATATTGCCGGCCGAGCCGACTGTATAGCCGCGCTGGTAGAGGCTGGCGCCGATGCGGCAGATCTCTTCGCGCAGCTGGCTTTCCGTGGACATCATTGACCTCCCAGCTGCCGCAGCGCTTCGTCGAAGAAGTCGGGGCCGCCGAAATTGCCAGACTTGAGCGCCAGTGCCAGCGGCGTGGCGCCCAGCGTGACCGTGGCCGGCACGCCGGGAGCGATCTGCGCGCCGATGCGCAGCGCGCGCACGCCCAGCGCCTGAACGACGGCGCCGGAGGTTTCGCCGCCGGCGACCACAAAGCGGCGCGTGCCACGTGCGAGCAGCCCGGCGGCAACCGTGGCCAGGCATTGCTCGACCAGGTGGCCGGCACGCTCGATGCCCAGCTCTGCCTGCACGGCCTTGACTTCGTCGGGGCTGGAGGTGGCGTAGATCAGCACCGGCTCGTCATGCGACGCGGCAAAGTCCAGCGCGGCGTCGGCCACGGCTTCGCCGCGCGCCAGCGCGAGCGGGTCGATGCGCAGCGCCGGGCGGCCTTGCTCCAGCCAGCGGGCCACTTGCCCGTTGGTCGCGCGCGAGGCGCTACCGGCCAGCACCACGCCCGGGCCATCGATGGCGGGAACCGCGTCGGCATCGCCGCGCTGCGGCAGCAGGCCGGCGCGGCGGAAATTCCCGGGCAGGCCAAGCGCGATGCCGGAGCCGCCGGTGATCAAAGGCAGGCCGGCGCAGGCTTCGCCCAGCGTGAACAGGTCGGCGTCAGATACCGCATCGGCGATCGCCAGCCGCACGCCGTCGTGGCGCAGCGCCGCGATGCGCTCGGCCGTGGCCTGCGCGCCGCGCGCCACGGCGTCGTAGCGCAGCAGGCCGACCTTGCTTTGGCTCTGGCGCTGCAGCACGCGCACCAGGCTTGCATCGGTCATCGGCGTCAGCGGATGGTGCTCCATGCCGGATTCATTCAGCAGCGCATCGCCCACGAACAGGTGGCCGCGGAAGATAGTGCGGCCGTTCTCGGGGAAGGCGGGGCAGGCGATGGTGAAATCGCTGTCCAGCGCGGCCAGCAGTGCTTCGGCGACCGGGCCGATATTGCCGGCATCGGTCGAATCGAAGGTCGAGCAGTACTTGAACACGAACTGGCGGCAGCCCTGCGCGCGCAGCCATTCCAGCGCGGCCAGCGACTGCGCCACGGCTTCGGCGGCGGGAATGGTGCGCGACTTCAGCGCGACCACCAGTGCATCGGCCGCGCCGATATCGGCCACGGATTCAGGCACGCCGATGGTCTGCACGGTGCGCATGCCATTGCGCACCAGCGTGTTGGCGAGGTCGGTGGCGCCGGTAAAGTCGTCGGCGATACAGCCCAGGAGCGCGGTCATCGTCTGTGCCCCTTATTCGGCCTTGCCCGGCAGTTCGATGCCCGGGAAGATCTTGATCACGGCCGAATCGTCTTCGCCGCCATGGCCGGCGGTGGAAGCCATCATGAACATCTGGTGTGCGGCGGCCGACAGCGGCAGCGGGAATTTGCTGGTGCGCGCGGTGTCGAGCACCATGCCGAGGTCCTTGACGAAGATATCGACCGCCGACAGCGGGGTGTAGTCGCCCTTCAGGATATGGGGCACGCGGTTCTCGAACATCCACGAGTTGCCCGCGCTGTGCGTGATCACGTCATAGAGCGCTTCCGGGTCCACGCCTTCGCGCATGCCGAGCGCCATCGCCTCGGCCGCGGCGGCGATATGCACGCCGGCCAGCAGCTGGTTGATGATCTTGACCTTGGAGCCCGCCCCGTGGGCGGCGCCCAGGCGGTATACCTTGCCGGCGATGGCGGCCAGCACGTCCTCGGCCAGTGCGTAGGCTTCGGCGGGGCCCGACGTCATCATGGTCATTTCGCCGCTGGCGGCGCGCGCGGCCCCGCCGGAGACCGGCGCGTCCAGCATCAGCAGGCCTTTTTCAGCGAGGCGGCGGCCCAGGGTCTGGGCAAAGCCCGGCGGCACCGTGGCGCTGGCGATCACCAGCTTGCCCGGCTGCATTCCGGCCACGGCGCCGTTGGCGCCGAACAGCACGGCCTCGGTCTGCTGCGCATTGACGACCAGCGTCAGCACCACGTCGCAGCGGCTGCCCAGTTCGGCGGGCGACGCGCACGGCACGCCGCCTGCATCGGCAAAGCGCTGCAGCACTTCGGGGCGCAGGTCGCAGGCGTGCACGTTGAAACCGGCACGCAGCAGCGACTGCGCGACACCAAAGCCCATGGCACCAAGGCCGATGACGCCGATATTCCTGGACATAGAAGGACTCCTGAATCTGATACGGGAAAGGCTTGAAGGGTGCGGACGGCGTCAGTTCGACGCGCCCCGCGTGCCGGCGGCTTCATCGCCGGCGGCGCCGCTACCATCGGCATCCTCGTCGGCGCCCAGCTGGGCCAGCCGGCGGGCGGCGTTGTACATGTGGTTCTGCGCGGCATTGCGCGCGGCCAGCGGGTCGCCGGCGCGGATCGCCGCGACGATGGCCTGGTGTTCCTCGCGCACCTGGCGCGAGAAGTCGGCGCGGCGCGCCTCGTTGGTCCGGGTCACGCGGGTGGCCGTTTCCAGGTACTGGCTGAGGAATTCCAGCGTCTTCAGGAAGTAGGGGTTGCCGGTGGCGCCGGCGATGGCGCGATGGAAGGCCACGTCCGCGGCCACGCCGTCGCCGCCTTGCCCGACTTCCTCGTCGATGCGCGCCAGCGCGGCATCGATGGCGGCCATCGACGCATCGGTGCGGCGGCGGGCGGCCTGCGCGGCCACTTCGGCCTCGATCGCGCGGCGCAGCTCGACGATCTGCAGCACAGCTTCCAGCGTGCCGGTGTCGGTGTAGTCGATGCGCAGCGGCCGGATGCCGGCCTGCAGCGTCACGAACACGCCGCTACCCTGGCGCGACTCGACCACGCCTTCGTACTTCAGCCGGGAAATCGCCTCGCGCACCACGGTGCGGCTGACGCCGAACTCTTCGGACAGCACTGCCTCGGTGGGCAGCTTGTCGCCGCGGGCAAAGGCTCCGTTCTGGATCTTGTCCAGCAGTTGTTCGGCGACGTTGTCGGTCAGGGCGCGGGCAGGGACTTTCTGGAACATGCGGATTCCCCGGGTTATTGGGTAATAAGGTCATCATACAAATTTGCCGGAACGATGCCGACCCCGGGCAAACCCTAGTATGGTGCGTTTCCCGTTGCCAATGCTCCACTTTGGTGCTTCGCCGCTTGCCCGGGGCTGGCGTATCATGGGCGCCCGTCCGGGATTGTTGATACTCAAGCCAGACCTCAACCACCAACCACATGCCAGTCACCGTCCTGATCTGCCCCTGGTCCGAAGCGCGCGAACGTGCCCGTGCGATCCGCTACACCGTGTTCGTCGAAGAGCAGAACGTGCCGGTGGAACTCGAATGGGATGAATGGGACGAGCCCAGCTGGCACGCGCTGGCGCTGGCCGAGGATGGCACGCCGGTGGCCACGGGCCGGCTGCTGCCCGATGGCCATATCGGCCGCATGGCGGTGCTGAAAGGGGCGCGCGGCACCGGTGTCGGCGCGCAGGTGCTGCAGGCGCTGATGGAAAAGGCCGCGCAGCTCGGCTACCCGGAAGTGGTGCTCAATGCTCAGACCCATGCCGCGCCGTTCTATGTGCGCGCCGGGTTTGCCCAGTCGGGGGAGGAGTTCGAAGAAGCCGGCATCCCGCATATCGAGATGCGCAAGCGGCTGGCGGGCTGAGCGCCCGCTGCCACCATTACCGCGGTGCCTGCATGATGCGGGTATCGCGCGGCAGGTTCAGCTTGCCGTGGTATGAGACCTCGCCGATGCGGCCGGTGGCATCGAAGCTGCGCTCGCTCAGGTCGAAGCGGCCGTCGTGCCGCACGCGCAGCACCGTGCTCGCGCGGGTGCCGTATGACTGCGAGCGGATAAACGCCGACGACAGCAATTTCTCCCACTCCGGTGCGACGCCGGTGGAGGGCAGCTCGAAATCCGCAGCCTGCCGCTCGTCGGCCAGCATTTGCAGGTACGGTTCGGCACTGGCATCGGCCCGCCCGCTGTCGGCCGCCAGCACCTCGGCGAGCGCGCCTACGCGGCTGCGCACCTTGGGCCAGGGGGTGTCGAGCAGCGCATTGGACAACCCGTACAGGCCCGGCCGCAGCTTCTGCGGCTGGCGCGTGGCCGAGCGGTTGCTGTACCACCAGAGTTCGCGCAGGTCGCAGGCTAGCAGGTTGAAGCCGTTGTAGCAGCCGTCCTGGCCGGCCAGCCCGTCGAGATAATCGGACGGCGCGTCATGGCCGCGCAGGAAGCCGGCCACCAGCTCGCCGCGCGAGCGGGCGTCGGTGCGCTTCTCGGACGGGGCCCGGTAATTGGTCAGCGCGGCAAAGCGTCCGTCGGCGTTGACGCCCATCCAGGTGCCGGGCTCGCCGATGACGTCCGCCAGGTCGCGTCCGGCCAGCACGTGCGGCGCATCCTGCCACCAGTGCACGGCCGCCGCGGGGCGGACATAGAATTCATCGCGGTTGCCGGCGACGACCAGGGCATAGTCCGGGTGGGATTGCCAGGCAACCAGGATCAGGCACATCGTTCGACTTCCTTTGCCGCCGGGGGCGCTGGGGGCGGTGATTCCGGCGTACTTCGCGTTTCGGCAGTTCCGGGACGCTACAGCACGTCCAGGTCGATAAAGTGTTCGGCCTGCCGCTCGCCGTCCACCCACTGGTCCAGCCCGCTCTGGCGCCACAGGCCGGCCAGCGTGACATCGAAGGCGGGCGGCACGTCGGCGTAGCATTCCATCCAGGTCTGCACGCCGGCTCGGGTCTCGGGCCTGCGCATCAGCGTACCACCAATTCCGGTCGCCTCGGCAACCGTCTCCATCCAGCGGTGCCAGAGCGGCAGCGCTTCGGCGGCAACAGCCTCTGGCACGCGGAAATAGACGAACAGGTGGTCGCTCATGGCAGGTTCCGCTTCTGAAAAATCAGCCCGCCGCCTGGGCAGCTTCGCCCAGCGGCACGTCGTAGGGCAAGGTGGCGGTCGCCAGCGGCGCGCCTTCGGCGCTGCCCAGCCGCAGCGCGCTGCCGGCGGCGTCGATCTTCAGCTCGGCCAGCCCGGCCCAGCCGCCCTGCGGCGCGGGCGCGGCATTGACGATCATGCCGCACGGCTGGCCGGGGTCTTCCGGTCGGTAGACCTCCGCCGCGGGCACAGGCACCTCGCCATCGCCCTGCACCAGCCACATGCGGCGCTTGAGCGTGCCGCGGTACTGGCTGCGCGCCACGATTTCCTGGCCCGGGTAGCAGCCCTTGCGGAAATTCACGCCGCCGACCAGCTCGAAATTGATCATCTGCGGCACGAACTGCTCCTGCGTCGCGGCGACGATGCGGGGCAGGCCGGACTGCACTTCCAGCCAGTCCCACAGCGTCGGCGGCGCGTCCTGCAGCTTGCCGGCCAGCGCCGCGCGCACGGCGTCGGCGCGCTCGGCGGGCAGCACCAGTTGCCAGCGCGGCTGGCCGGCGGCGTCCGGCAGGCGGATCACGCTGATGCCGTTGGCCTCGGCCACGGCAAAGGGCGCTTCCGGCGCCGGCAGGTCCGCGGCGGCCAATGCGGCGGCGCCACCGGCACCGGCGACGCCGACGATCGCGCTGGCGGGCGTGATATCGGCCAGCCTGGCCTTGGAGCGCAGCACGAACATCGACAGCCGCTTCTGCACCGCGGCCTGGATATCGGCGGACAGCTGCAGCACGATGCCTGCGGCATCGCGCCACATCAGGAAGGAGGCGAGCAGGCGCCCCTTGGGCGAGCAGTAGCCGGCCAGGCGCGCGGTGCCCGGCTCCAGGTCCTCGACCGCATTGGTGAGTTGGGTGTGCAGGAAGCTGGCGGCATCGTCGCCAGCCACGCGGATCAGTCCGAGCCCGGCGGGGGCACAGACGATTCCGCCGGACTGCAAGGATTCAAGGCTGGCGGCGAGTTCCGGGGCTTGGGCATTCATCACTGGCATTGCGAAATCGTGGCGATCGTCGGGACGAATCGGGTCGTGTCGGGTTGTGTCGGGTTGCATAGGCACCGTTGGCGGCGCGCGCGGCCGGGGTGCGCAAGAGGCGCAGGAGCCGCCGCGCATGGTAGGTGCGAGGCTGCCGGTTATTATATGGGGCTACGAGATTTTCGGCCGGGGCGCCGCAGTCTCACCCCCGATCCTGATACATGAAACGTTTTTTCCTTCGCCTGGGCCTGGCGGTCCTGGTACTTGCGCTGGCGGCCGCCGGCGGCTTTGCGTGGTGGGCCAATCACCCGCTGGCGCTGAACCGTTCGCCGGTCGTCGAAGTGGTGATCAAGCCCAATTCCGGCGTGGCCAGCGTCGGCCGCCAGATCCAGCGCGGCGGCGTCGGCATGGACCCGCGGCTGTTCGCGTTGCTGGTGCGCCTGACTGGCCACGGGTCCGACCTGAAGGCCGGCGGCTATGAATTCGAGACCGGCGCCACGCCGCTGTCGGTGATGGGCAAGCTGGTGCGCGGCGAGGTCACGCACTACGTGGTCACCGTGATCGAGGGCTGGGAATTCCGCAAGATGCGCGCGGCGGTCGATGCCAGCCCGGCGCTGCGCCACGATACGCGCGACATGTCCGACGCGGAGCTGATGAAGGCGATCGGCGCCGCCGAGACTTCGCCCGAGGGACTGTTCTTCCCGGACACCTACCTGTTTGCGCGCGGCAGCAGCGATATCGACCTGTACAAGCACGCCTATCGCGCCATGCAGCGCCGCCTCAATGAAGCCTGGAACGCGCGCGCGCCCGACCTGCCGTACAAGTCCGCGTACGAAGCGCTGGTGATGGCATCGATCGTGGAGAAAGAAACCGGGCAGGCCACGGAGCGCCCGATGATCGCCGCGGTGTTTATCAACCGCCTGCGCAAGAACATGATGCTGCAGACCGACCCGACCGTGATCTACGGCCTGGGCCAGACCTTCGACGGCGACCTGCGCAAGCGCGACCTGCAGGCTGACACCCCGTACAATACATACACCCGCACCGGCCTGCCGCCCACGCCGATCGCGCTGCCGGGCCTGGCCTCGCTGGCGGCGGCCACCGCGCCGGCACCGTCCGATGCGCTGTACTTCGTCGCCCGCGGCGACGGCAGCAGCCATTTCTCCAACTCGCTACCCGAACACAACCGCGCGGTCGACAAGTACCAGCGCGGCAAATAGGCATTCCATGCGCGGAAAATTCATCACCTTCGAAGGCATCGACGGCGCCGGCAAGAGCACCCATATCGAATGGGTGGCGGGGCGGCTGCGCGCGCGCCCCGGCATTCCCGCCGTGGTCACCACCCGCGAGCCGGGCGGCACGCCGCTGGGCGAAGACCTGCGCCAGCTGCTGCTGCACCGGAAAATGCACCTCGAGACCGAGGCGCTGCTGATGTTCGCGGCGCGGCGCGAGCATATCGCCGAGGTCATCGCGCCCGCACTGGCGCGCGGCGAATGGGTCATCTCGGACCGGTTTACCGATGCCACCTTCGCCTACCAGGGCGGGGGCCGGGGCCTGCCGAGGCAGCGGCTCGAAGTCCTGGAAGACTGGGTGCAGGACGGCCTGCAGCCGGACCTGACGCTGCTGTTCGACGTGCCGCTGGAAACCGCCAGCGAGCGGCTGGCCGGGGCGCGTGAACCGGACAAGTTCGAGGCGGAATCGCGCGCGTTCTTCCAGCGCACCCGCGATGAGTACTTGCGCCGTGCTGCCGCGGCGCCGGGGCGCTTCCGCGTGATCGACGCCACGCGCAGCATCGAGGCGATCCGCGAGGAACTTGGGCAAATCATCGCAACCCTTTAATCGATCTGGCAGCACTATATGCGGATGATGATGACGAAGCCCCCGCGCTGCCATAACCCGATTTTCTAAGCCAACACGTCAAAGATCGCGGCTAACCCACTGATTCACATGCTCTATCCCTGGCAGAAGGAAGACTGGCAACGTCTCGGCATCCTGCGCGAACGGCTCCCGCATGCATTGCTGATCCATGGCCAGCAAGGCATCGGCAAGCGCGACCTGGCCCTGCATTTCGCGCAAGGGCTGCTGTGCGAGGCACCGCGTCCCGACGGCCAGCCCTGCGGCCAGTGTTCGGCGTGCCACTGGTTCAGCCAGGGAAACCACCCCGATTTCACTGTCGTGCGCCCCGAGGCGCTGGATGCCTCGGCCGAGCCCGATACCGATGAAGGCGGCAAGAAAAAGGCGCCGAGCAAGATCATCCGCATGGAGCAGGTGCGTGCGCTGATCGATGCGGTGGGCGTCGGCACGCACCGCGCGGGCCTGCGTGTGGTGGTCGTGTATCCGCTCGATGCGCTGCAGACCGAGGGCGCCAACGCGCTGCTGAAGACGCTGGAGGAACCGCCGCCGTCGACCGTATTCCTGCTGGTGACCGACCGGCTCGACCGTATCCTGCCGACCATCCTGTCGCGCTGCCGCCAGTTCTCCATGCAACGCCCGGCGCCGGAGGCCGCGCTCGCGTGGCTGCAAGGCCAGGGGGTTGCCGATGCGGAGGCCCAGCTGGCGCAGTCGGGCGGGTCGCCGCTGACCGCGCTGCACGCGGCCGAGGCCGAGGAGCAGCCGCTGCAACGCCTGCTGGTCAGTCAGCTGGGGGCGGGCGCCGCGTTCGACGCCTCTGCCGCCGCCGAACAACTGCAGAAGCTGCCGGTGCCCGCCGTGCTTGGCATCCTGCAGCGCTGGACGTACGATCTGCTGAAGCTGCGGCTGGATGTCGCCGGCGGCACCGCGCCGCGCTACTTCCCCAAGGAGCGCGCCGCGCTGGCGCGCTGCGCCGGTGCTACCGACGCGCACCGGCTGCAGGCCTATGCCGCGCGGCTGACCGCGCATCGCCGCAGCGAGAACCATCCGCTGGCGGCAAGGCTGGTGATGGAGGCAGTATTCCTGGAGTACCGGCAGCTGTTCCGATAAGGCAGCGCCATTGCAGCACAAAGCCATAACAACAAGCAGCATCGTCATTCAGGGGGGTCAACCATGAACACTGCAGCGACCGGGGCGCCACCGACCGCCCCGCTGGGCGCTCCGACCGGCAGCGGGGCGGCATCGCGTCCCAATGTGCTGTCGTTGTCGATCAAGGACCAGGCCGGTCTGTACGCGGCCTATATGCCGTTCCTCGCACGCGGGGGCATTTTCGTGCCGTCGAACAGGCCATTCCGGCTGGGCGAGCAGGTGTTCCTGGTGCTGTCGCTGCTGGACCGGCCGCAGAAATACCAGATCGCGGGCCAGGTGGCCTGGATCACTCCGGCGGGCACGCCGATGAAGACCCCCGGCGTCGGCGTACACTTGCCCGACGACGACAACGGGCGCAACCTGCGCCGCGCGGTGGAGGAAATCCTGGGCAAGCTGCTGGAGTCCGGGCGCCCCACACAAACCTTATGAAGTGCGAAAACAGTTTCGCAATCCATTGATTGTTAATGAATTCTTCCCGTTTTTCGCTGCGTATTGCCGAGCCCCGCGATCTGCCGGGCATCGTCGCGATCTATAACAGCACCGTGCCCTCGCGCATGGTCACCGCCGATACCGAACCCGTTACCGTGGCCTCGCGCCAGGCGTGGTTCGACGCCCACCAGCCCGGGCGCCGCCCGCTCTGGGTGTGCGAGGATGCCGACGGCCGCATGGCTGGCTGGATGAGCTTTTCCGATTTCTACGGCCGCCCGGCCTATGGCGGCACCGCCGAGGTCTCGATCTACCTGGACGCAGAACGCCGCGGCCAGGGGCTGGGCCGCTACCTGCTGCAGCAGGCCATCGACCACGCGCCCGCGGTCGGCGTGAATACGCTGCTCGGCTTCATCTTTGGCCACAACGCTCCCAGCCTGGGCCTGTTCGCCGCGATGGGCTTTACCCGCTGGGGCGACCTGCCGCGCGTGGCGGTGCTGGACGGCGTCGAGCGCGACCTGATCATCCTCGGCCTCCGCGTGGATGACGGGCAGCAGGCCTGAACGGCCGAAGATCAGTGCCGAGGACAAGAGATTTCCCATGTTTGTTGATTCCCACTGCCATATCGATTTCCCCGAGCTGGCCGCGCGCCTGC
This sequence comes from Cupriavidus phytohabitans, assembly GCF_000426345.1. GTDB lineage: Bacteria > Pseudomonadota > Gammaproteobacteria > Burkholderiales > Burkholderiaceae > Cupriavidus. The sequence continues at coordinate 46,663 of NZ_AUFE01000030.1, forward strand.
CCGAACTGCTGGAAAACATGCGCGCCAACCAGGTCACGCATGCGCTGTGCATCTCGGTGACGCTGGAGGACTTCCCGCGCGTGCTGGCGCTGGCCGAGCAGCATCCCAACCTGTATGCCTCGGTCGGCGTGCATCCCGACTATGAAGAGGGGGAAGACCCATCCGTCGAGCGTCTGGTTGAGTTGTCGGCGCACCCGCGCGTGGTCGGCACCGGCGAGACCGGGCTGGACTACTACCGACTCAACGGCCGCAGCATCGCCGACATGGAATGGCAGCGCGAACGCTTCCGCAACCATATCCGCGCGGCGCGCCAGACCGGCAAGCCGCTGATCATCCATACCCGCTCGTCCGCAGACGATACGCTGCGCCTCATGCGTGAGGAGAACGCGGGCGAAGCCGGCGGCGTGATGCATTGCTTTACCGAGACCTGGGACGTCGCCCGGCAGGCGCTGGACCAGGGCTTCCATATCTCGTTTTCCGGCATCGTCACCTTCAAGAGCGCCGCCGATTTGCAGGAGACCGCGCGCAAGGTGCCGCTCGACCGCATGCTGATCGAGACCGATTCACCCTACCTGGCGCCCGTGCCGTACCGCGGCAAGACCAACGAGCCGGCCTGGGTGCGCCACGTAGGCGAGTTCATTGCGCAACTGAGAGGGGTGCCGGTGGCGCAGGTGGCTGAGGAGACGACGGAGAATTTCTTCAACCTATTCAGGCATATCGACAGGAATGCTCATGTTTGACCTGAAGTTTTTCCGCCGCGCCGCCGGCGCAGTGGTGCTGGCCGCGGCCACGCTGGCGCAGGCCGCGCCCGCCGATGACATGCGCAAGGCGGTCGAGTTCGACGACGCCAATACCGTCAAGAAGCTGCTGGCCAAGGGCGTCGATCCCAATATCGCCGACAGCCGCGGCAACCCGGTGCTGGTGCTGGCGCTGCGCGAGAAGTCGCTCAAGGCGGCAACGGTGCTGATCCGCGCCAAGGACATCGACTTCGACAAGGCCAACCCCGCCGGGGAGACCCCGCTGATGATGGCGGCGCTGCAGGGCCAGCTCGATATGGTCAAGCTGATGGTCGACGAGATGGAAGCCGAGATCAACAAGACCGGCTGGACCCCGCTGCACTATGCCGCCACCAATGGCCATGACAACGTGGTCAAGTACCTGGTCGACCATGCCGCGTATATCGACGCGGAGTCGCCCAACGGCACCACGCCGCTGATGATGGCCGCGCGCGCGGGGCATATCGAGACCGTCAAGCTGCTGCTGGACGAAGGCGCCGACATGCGCCTGAAGAACCAGCAGGGCATGACCGTGATCGACTTTGCCGAGCGCTACAACCAGGCCGAGATCGCCAATGGCCTGAAGTCGCGCTGGCAGAAGCTCTATCCGCAGACGCCGATCGTGCCGGCGCCGCCGCTGAAGGCGCCCACCGGAACGCCGGGCGGCCAGCGTCCCGCCAACGCCCCGGCCGCGCCGCAGACCAAGGGCTGGTAAGGAGCGCCCCGGCATGGATGCTGCGCCAGCCCCGGCCGCGCCGGGCCGCCTGCGCCAGTGGGCACGGCGGCTCAAGGCCAGCTTGCTGACACTGTGGTTCTGCAGCCGCCACCCCGGCACGCCGCGGGGCGCGCGGCTGCTGGCGGTGCTGGTGGTCGGCTATGCCTTTAGCCCGATCGACCTGATTCCCGATTTCATCCCGGTGCTGGGCTACCTCGACGATGTCGTGCTCGTGCCGCTGGGCATCTGGCTCGCTTTGCGGATGATTCCGCCCGTGGTCACCGAGGAATGCCGCGGCCGCGCCGAGGCCTGGCAGGCCACCCATGCGCAACGGCCGCGCAATCGCGCGGCCGCCGTGGTCATCGTGCTGCTGTGGGTCTTGCTGGCATGGCTGGCGTGGCGCTGGCTGGCGCCGCGCTGACACCGCGCTGACACCGCGCTAGAACGCAGGGCAGCGCCTAGACGTCGTCCGCCAGCCGCACGCCCGTGAACTGCCAGCGCTGGTGCGGGTAGAAGAAGTTGCGGTAGGTTGCCCGGATATGCGATTCGGGCGTGACGCACGACCCGCCGCGCAGCACCATCTGGCTGCTCATGAACTTGCCGTTGTACTCGCCGAGTGCGCCGGGGTTCGGGCGGAAGCCGGGATAAGGAAGGAAGGCGCTGCCGGTCCATTCCCAGACATCGCCGAACATCTGGCGCAGCACGCCCGAGGTGTTCTGCCGGTCCGGCAGCGGCCGCAGCGCGCGGCCTTCGGCAAAATTCCCGGTCGCCGGCAGGCTGCGCGCGGCGTGCTCCCATTCCGCCTCGGTCGGCAGCCTCCGCTCGGCCCAGCGTGCAAAGGCTTCGGCCTCGTAGAAGCTGATATGGGTGACCGGGCTGTCCGGATCGACCGGATGCATGCCGCGCAGCGTCATCTGCCACCACGTGCCTTCGCGCGCTTCCCAGTACAGCGGCGCCTGGATGCCTTGCTCGCAGGCCCAGCGCCAGCCGTCGGACAGCCACAGGCCGGCGGTCTGGTAGCCGCCGTCATCGATGAACTCGAACCACTGGCGGTTGGTGACCGGGTGCGAGCACAGCGTGAACGGCTGCAGGTAAACCTTGTGGCACGGCCCCTCGCAGTCGAAGGCAAAGCTCTCGCCGCGATGGCCGATCTCGACCACGCCGCCGTCGAAGCCGATCCAGTCGGGCGCCGGGCGCGGGTCCGCGATCACCGGCTCGGGCAGCTCCGGCGCGAAGGCCGGCCGCAGCGGATTCTGCGCGAACAGGTGCAGGATGTCGGTCAGCAGGAGTTCCTGGTGCTGCTGCTCGTGCTGCAGGCCGAGCGTGATCAGCGCGGCCTCGGCGTCGGTCTGGGCGCTGCCGAGCAGCGCCATCATCGACTCGTCCACGGCCTCGCGGTACGCCAGCACCTCGTCCAGCGACGGGCGCGTCAGCAGACCGCGCTGCGGGCGTGGATGGCGCGGGCCGACTGCCTCGTAATAGGAGTTGAACAGGTAGCGGTAGTCCGGGTCCACCGGCTCATAGTCGGGGAGGCGCGCGGCCAGCACGAATTCCTCGAAGAACCAGGTGGTGTGCGCCAGGTGCCATTTTGCCGGGCTGGCGTCGTCCATCGACTGCACGGTGGCATCGGCATCGGACAGGTCGGCTACCAGCGTCTCGGTGCTGGCGCGGACGTGGCGATACTGCGAAAGGAGGGCAGGTTCGTGCGGGGGATGGAGGGCGGCGGCGGGCAACAGGGCTGAAGTCATGCGGGCTCCCGGGGATGGATCGATCGATGACTGCAGGCGGCCGGCCGGCGCGTCCTTGCTGGCTGCGCCAGTGCCGCCAATGGCACGCGGGGCGCCGTAGCGCCCCGAACCATCATAGACCCGATCCGTTGCCGGGGCGAGCAGGCGCCGTCCTACACGGTGCGCCGCGGCCCGCTGGCTTCAGTCAGCCATTGCGGCAAGCCATTCAGGCAGCCAGCCGGGTGGCGTCGTTCAGCGCCGCGACTTCGGTACGGGCGCTGGCCAGCCCGGCTTCGCGGAACTCCGGACCCATGGCCAGGCCGTGGGCACGCACGTAAGTGATGTCGGTGATGCCGAGGAAGCGCAGCACCACGTCGACAGTGACTTCGTGCAGGTCCAGCGCATTCGCATCCTGGCGCACGCCGCCGCGCGACGACACCACGATCACGCGCTTGCCGCCTGCCAGGCCGACCGGGCCGTTCTCGGTGTACTTGAAGGTGCGGCCAGCCTGTGCGATGCGGTCGAACCAGGCCTTGAGCTGGCTCGGGATGCCGAAGTTGTACTGAGGCACGCCCAGCACCAGCACGTCGGCGGCGAGGAATTCGGCCAGCAACTGCTCGGTGCGCTCCAGCTCGGCTTGCTGCACGGCGCTCAGGCCATCCTTGGGACCGCCCAGCACCGGGAGCAGGTTGCCCGACAGGTGCGCCGGCGCATCCTGGTCCAGGTCGCGCACGGTGACCTTGGCCTCCGGGTTGGCTGCGACCAGGTCGGCCACCACGCTGGCGGTCAGGTTGCGGGAAACGGAGTTGTCGCCGAGGACGCTGGAATCGATCTGCAGGATGTTCATGTCTATCTCCACGAAGGGGCGGTTGCGATGGAGGAAAGATACTGGCTGGCCATTGGTATCGGTAGTGAGGCAAAATGCAAATGATTGTTCTATCGATGCAACGCCACGCCAAACCGTCATGCAAGACCTCAACGACTTGTCCCTGTTCGCGCAGGTGGTGGAACACGGCAGCTTCTCGGCCGCCAGCCGCGCCACCGGCGTGCCCAAGTCGCGCCTGAGCCGGCGCATCGCCCAGCTGGAGCGCGACCTGGGTGTGCAGCTGCTGCGGCGGACCACGCGGCAGGTGCGCGTGACGCCGCTCGGCGAGTCGTTCTACGAACGTTGCCGCGCCATGCTCAATGAAGCCGAAGCCGCGCGCCAAGTGATCGAGCAGGCGCGCGAGCAGCCCGGCGGCACACTGCGCGTGAGCTGCCCGGTGGCGATTGCACAGATCCTGCTGGCGCCGGCCATCGGGCATTTCATGCGGGCCAACCCCGCGGTGCGGATCGAGCTGGAGGCCACCAACCGGCGTGTCGACGTGATCGCGGAAGGCTTCGACCTCGCGCTGCGAGTACGCGAGGTGATGGAGGACTCAAGCCTGGCCGTGCGCACCTTCGGCGAGAGCCAGCTGATGCTGGTGGCGAGTCCCGGGCTGCTCGACAGCATCGGCCGGCCGCGCACGCCGCAGGCGCTCGACGGCATGCCCGGCGTGGGCCAGCACCCGCATGACGGCAAGCACGTCTGGACGCTGCGCTGCAAGCCCGGCGAGACCATCCAGATCGCCTACGACCCGCGCCTGGTCACCGATGAATTCGCGCTGCTGCGCGAGGCCGCGATCGCCGGCGTGGGCGTGGCCATGCTGCCGCGCATGTACTGCCGCGACGCCATCGACAGCGGCCAGCTTGAACTGCTGCTGCCCCAATATGAGATGCCGGTCGGCACGCTGCATGCGGTCTTCCCGTCGCGCAAGGGCGTCACGCCGGCGACCCGGCGCTTCCTCGATTTCCTGGGCGAAATCCTGCCCGAGTGCGCGCGCAAGGCCGGCATGGTCGAAGCGAGGCAGCCGGCCATGCACAGGGTGGTCTAGCGCCACCGACTTGCCGGGTACGTCTGGCGCGATCGGCAAGAGCGCGGATGCGGCACCCGGACTATGGCCTTGGGTCATCGGCGCAGCGCAGGTAAGTCTGACAATTGCGGCTTTACCTTCACGCCGGCTCGCACTAAGGTACAGGGGCGGCAGCCAGCGCGTGAGGGTAAAGGCGCATGGAAGCCGGACCGTTCCCGTACAACTCGGCAAGGAGAATGGCCATGGGTGGCTCTCAGGGTTCCCAGGATTTGGGCAAGGCGTTGCTGCGCATCGTGCTTGGCGTGCTGATTCTGATGCACGGCATCGCCAAGGTGACCGGCGCATCCGGCATCGGTTTCGTGTCGAAGGTGGTCGCCGATGCGGGATTGCCGGCCTGGGTCGCCTATGGTGTCTATATTGGCGAGCTGCTGGCGCCGATCCTGCTGATCATCGGGTTGTGGAGCCGGCTGGCGGCGGTCGTCGTCGCCGCCAACATGCTGTTCGCGATGTTCCTGGTGCACAGCAAGCAGTTCGGCATGCTGGCCGATACCGGCGGCTGGGCGCTGGAGCTTCAGGGCATGTACCTCGGCGCAGCACTGGCCGTGGCTCTGCTGGGCGCTGGCCGGCTCAGCGTGGGCGGCATCAGCGGGAAGCTCAACTAGCTCCCTGTGGGGCAGGCGCCGCGGAAGCATGACCGTGGCCTCTGGAGACGTATCGTGAAATCCTTCCGGCTGTCCTTTCCGCTGGTCGCGGTGGCGCTGACCGTTGCAGGCTGCGCCAGCGCGCCTGACATCAAGACCGACTACAACCGCTCGACCAACTTCGGCGCCTACCGCAGTTTCGGCTTCGTCGAGCATCCGGGCACCGACCGACAGGGGTACGAGAGCCTGACCACCCAGTACCTGAAGGGCGCGGTGCAGCGCGAGATGACAGCGCGCGGCTACCGCTACGCGCAGCAGTCGCCGGACCTGCTGGTCAACTTCAATGCCCGGCTGCAGGAAAAGGTTCAGGTCAGCCCGGCGCCGGCGCCGATGATGGGCTATTACGGCTATCGCGGCGGCCTCTATGCGCCGTGGCCCGGCTATGGCTTCTACAACGATGTCTATACCTATACCGAAGGCACGCTCAATATCGACCTGGTCGATGCCCGCGAAAAGAAGCTGGTGTGGGAAGGCGTGGCGGTGGGCAGCGTGGATACCGGCGACAAGGCCAATGCGCAGCAGCGCATCGACAAGGTCGTGGGGCAGATCTTCGCCAAGTATCCGTTCCGCGCGGGGCAATAGCCCGCGCCAGGCCGCGCTAGCCGGGGCGCGGCGCGCGCTCGATCGCCTCGGCGATAAAGGCGTCAATGGGCTTGGGCGCCGACCACAGGTAGCCCTGGCCGAGCGGGCAACGCAGCGCGCGCAGCGCGGCCCGCTGCGCTTCCGTTTCCACCCCTTCGGCCACGCATTCCAGCCCCAGGTCGCGCGCCATCGCGATCATGTGGCGGCAAATGGCTTCGCGCTGGCCGTGGCCGTCGATCTGCGCGACGAAATAGCGGTCCAGCTTGAGCTGGGTAAAGGGCAGGTCCGCCAGCAGCTTGAGCGTGGCGATGCCGATGCCGAAATCGTCGATTGCCACGCCGTAGCCCTTCAGCCGTAGCCGGTTCAGCGCGACCGACAGCGCCACCGTGTCGGGCACGGGATAGCCTTCGGTCAGTTCCACCGTCAATGCACGCGGCGGCACGCCGCTGGCCGACACCAGCGTATCCAGCCGTTCCAGCACGTCTGGCCGGCACAGGGTTTGCGCCGAGGCGTTGATGCCCAGCGTGATGTCGATGCCTGCGGCTTGCAGTTGCCGCTGTGCCGCCAGGCACTGGCGCACGACGAATTCAAACACCAGGTGGGCGGCGTCCAGCGCTTCCAGTCGCGGGATAAAGGCATCGGGCCGCAGCAGTCCGTGGACCGGATGGCGCCAGCGCACCAGCGCTTCGGCACCGGCCAGGCGGCCGCTGGCAAGATCGTGCTGCGGCTGCAGCATCACCAGCAGCCCATCACCGTAGCGCGCCGCGGCGGTCAGCTCGGCATCGTCGGGCAAGCCGGCGGGCATCTGTGCGTCGTCTTTCGGGCCGGGCGCCAGCGCGGCGGCCAGTACCTCTTCCACGGCATCGCGCGACAGCGGCTTGCGCAACGCATGCACGTGCGCAATGCCCGCGGCATGCGCCAGGCTCCGGTTCGATTCCAGGATGTCTTCGGCCAGCGCGGTAACCCAGACCCAGACCGGCGGCGCCGCGGCATACGCGTGTGCGCCGCGGCGATGCAGTTCGGCGATCAGTTCCGGGCCATTGCCGCCGGGCATCTCGATGTCGCACAGCACGGCGTCGAACGGCTGGCGCCCAAGCAGTGCCGCGGCCTGCATGCCGCTCTCCGCCGAAACCACGGTCTGCACGCCCAATTGCCGCAGCAGTCCCTCGGCCGCGAGCCGCTGGAACGGGTGGTCTTCGACAACGAGGATGCGCAGGGTAGCGTAACGGATCGGCATGGCAGGGGAGGGCGCGGCGAGCGCATCCGGGCATGGTAGCGCGGCGTCGGCGTGCCGGCCAGCGGTGGGGCGAGCATGCCGACCGCCGTTGCTGATTTGTCGCCATGAAGCAGCGAAACGAGCGATAAAAACCGGTGCAGCGCGCTGCGTTACGAATATTTGCGCTTTCCGGTTCAATGACCCGCTGCCATACCCGCTACAATCGCTGCCCGTAGTTTTGAACATGGCATGTCGATAATGGGTTTGGGCTGGTTCGGATTCTCGACTTTCTGGGTGCTGCCGCTGGTCTGGCGGATGGCCGGGCGCTGGCTTGCCGGTGATCGCCGGCTGGCCGGGCCGGGTTCGCTGCGTACCTGGCTCGGTACGCTGGCAGTGCTGTGTGCCAGCGCCTCCCTGGAGGCGCTGACCGGCGGCGCCGATCCGGAGTCCACCGCGGGCGGTTCCGCCGGCCGCGCGCTCGCCGGCATGTTCGGCAACCTGTTCGGCTGGACCGGTGCCTTGCTGCTGATGCTGGGCGTGCTGGCGCTGGCGGCACCGATGGTGTTCGGCGAAACCTGGCGCGGCCTGTTCGCGCGCAAGCCGCGCCGCGCGGCGGCCGCTGATGCCCCGGCGGACGAGCAGGCGCCTGCCTTCACCAACCCGTTCGCCAATACCTTCACGCCGCAGGTGCCGCGCGACGCCGAGCGCCGCGAGGCCGCCACCGCCGCTCAGGGCAACTGGAGCGCGCCGCCCCAGCGCCACCGCAGTTTCGAAGCGGTTTCGGCGCGGCGCCAGCCCGCGTGGCAGCCGCCGCGGCGTACCCGTGAATCGCCGCCGCAGCCGGGCGAGCTCTGGCTGCATGCTGCCGATGCGCCGGCGGCGGGCAAGACCGTGCGCGCCGCGGGAACCTCCGCCGCGATGGGCGCGGCCCAGGCCGTTGTGCAAGCGGTGCCGGTGCCAAGGCCCGCACCGGCGCCGGTTCCGGTGCCGCGCAAGCCGGCAGCGGCTGCAGCGCCGGCACCCTCGCCGGCACCGGCGGCCGCACGTTCTGCGCAAGCCCCGCGCGCGACCGTGGTCAGCAGTCCGTTCCGACAACCGCAGCCACTGGTGCGCTCGTCAATCACGACATTGCCGGAGTCGCAGGCCAAGGCGGTGGCAACTGCGACAGCGGCGCAGTCGGCGGCCCTCACGCCTGCCGCCGCGGCCAGCGTTGTGCAGGCAGCGGTCGGGCCGGCGATTGCCGTCGCCGAGCCGGCGGTGCCGGATACGGCGGTGGCCGAGGCCAGCGTGGATGTCGCAGCTGACGCGGTCGTGATCGAGCCCGACGCCGCGGCGCCGGCTGCCGCGCCGGAGGAGTCGGCTGCGCTGCCAGCCATCGACAAGGACATTGCCGACACCGATGCCGCCACGCTGACAGCGATCCGGCAGGAAGCACTGGAGCTGTTGGCGGAATTGCAGGCCCTGGCGGGCAAGGCCGGCACGCTGCCCGCGCCCGCCCAGGAAGTCGCCGAAGCGGTGGCCGACGTTGCCGACGCCACGGCTGTTGTGGCGGAGATCGATGCTGCGCCGAAGGCCGAGGCAGTCGGCCTGGTCCAGGCAGACGAAATACAGCCGGAAATCCAGCCAGTCGGGACATTGCCGTCTGACGACATTCACGATGCCGGTGCCGTGGCACAGGCTGTCGCTATCTCGGCGATGGAGGAGGGGAGCGGGGCTGCTCCGGTTTCGGCCGAAGCTGCCGCTGACCGCGGCACGGAAGCGCTGATGGACGGCAACGGCCTGGTCGGCGAAGCCGTTGCCGATATGGACGCAGGCGAACTTGCTGCCGAGGCGGAGGTCGTCGAGGCCGTTGAAGCCATTGAAGCCATTGAAGCCATTGAAGCCGCTGAAGCCGCTGAAGCCGCTGAAGTAGTTGAGGCAGTTGAGGCAGTTGAGGCAGTTGAAACAGTCGAGCCAACCGAGGCCATCGAGCCAGAGGAAGAAGTGGCGGCCGCCGCGTTCGAGGCGGCAGCAGGACCTGCGGAAGCAACCGTCGCATCCGAGCCGGCTCCGCCCGTGATCGCCGCGCCCGTGGCCAAGCCCCGCATCGTGCTGCCGGCGGTGGTCGGCCGCACGGTGCCGCTGGCCATGAGCCAGCCCGCTCCCGCACCCGCACCGGTTCCCGAACCGCCCGCGCCGCGCCCGCCGGTCGACTACCGCCTGCCGCCCGCCGACCTGCTGGAAAACCAGCTCGACAGCGCCGAACAGGTGTCGGAAGCGCGCCTTCGTGAAACTGGTGAACTGATCGCGCAGCGCCTGGCCGAGTTCAAGGTGCCCGTCGCCGTGGTCGGCGCCGATGCCGGCCCGGTCATCACGCGTTTTGAGGTAGAGCCCGCCATGGGCGTGCGCGGCGCACAAGTCGTGGGCCTGATGAAGGACCTGGCCCGCGCGCTCGGCGTGACCTCGATCCGTGTGGTCGAGACCATCCCGGGCAAGACCTGCATGGGCCTGGAGCTGCCCAATGCGCGCCGGCAGATGATCCGGCTGTCCGAGATCGTGCAGGCCGCCTCGTTCCAGGCGCACCATTCGCGCCTGGTGCTGGCGATGGGCAAGGACATCACCGGCAACCCGGTGGTCACCGACCTGGCGCGCGCGCCGCACCTGCTGGTGGCAGGCACCACCGGCTCGGGCAAGTCAGTCGCGGTCAACGCAATGATCTTGTCGATGCTGTACAAGGCCACGCCGGAAGATGTGCGCCTGATCATGATCGACCCCAAGATGCTCGAGCTCTCGGTCTATGAGGGCATCCCGCACCTGCTGTCGCCGGTGGTCACCGACATGAAGCAGGCCGCGCACGCGCTCAACTGGTGCGTCGGCGAGATGGAAAAGCGCTACAAGCTGATGTCGGCGCTGGGCGTGCGCAACCTGGCCGGCTACAACCAGAAGATCCGCGCCGCCGAGGCTGCCGAACGCAAGGTGCCCAACCCGTTCTCGCTGACGCCGGATGCGCCGGAGCCGCTGTCGCGGCTGCCGATGATCGTGGTGGTGATCGACGAGCTGGCCGACCTGATGATGGTCGCCGGCAAGAAGATCGAAGAACTGATCGCGCGCCTGGCCCAGAAGGCCCGCGCCGCCGGCATCCACCTGATCCTGGCGACGCAGCGCCCGTCGGTCGACGTGATCACCGGGCTGATCAAGGCCAATATCCCGACGCGTGTCGCGTTCCAGGTTTCGTCCAAGATCGATTCGCGCACCATCCTCGACCAGATGGGCGCCGAGAGCCTGCTCGGCCAGGGCGACATGCTGTTCCTGCCGCCGGGCACCGGCTACCCGCAGCGCGTGCATGGCGCCTTCGTCGCCGACGAGGAAGTGCATCGTGTGGTGGAGCACTGGAAGCAGTTCGGCGAGCCGGATTACGACGAAGCCATCCTGGCCGGCGACCCGGCCGAGGCTGGCAGCACGGACCTGTTTGGCGAAGGCGGCGGCGATGGCGAAGCCGACCCGCTGTACGATGAAGCCGCGTCCTTCGTGCTGACCAGCCGGCGTGCCTCGATCTCGGCAGTGCAGCGCCAGCTGCGCATCGGCTACAACCGCGCCGCGCGCCTGATCGAGCAGATGGAAGTCGCCGGGTTGGTATCGCCGATGGGCCGCAACGGCGCGCGCGACGTACTGGCGCCGGGGCCGGCGGACTGAGTCAACGTAACCTGCGGAGACGGTGATGGCGCTCGAGCATGGAAGCCTGCTGGCCGATGTGCCGGTGAACCAGGCGGAAGAAGTGTTCCAGCCGCTGCTGACGCGGCCTGGCCTGAAGATCGAGCGGATTGTCTCCAACGGGCAGGCCAGCCCGGCAGGGTTCTGGTATGACAGCGCGGAAGCCGAGTGGGTGCTGCTGGTCAGCGGCAGTGCTGCGCTGGAAGTGGAAGGCGAGTCGGCATTGCGGGTGATGCAGCCGGGGGAATGGCTGCATCTGCCCGCGCATTGCCGGCATCGCGTGGCGTGGACCGATGCGGCGCAGCCTACGGTGTGGCTGGCGGTGCATTACGATGCCGGCGACAAGGCGCCAGCGCCTCAGCCCTTAGGCTGATCCGGAAACACCGGCTCCCCAAGATTCAACATCAACCGGTTCGCCCACGCGAAGATCGCGACCGAGTGGATCAGGTCGAGGATCTCCGCATCCGTCACCCCCGCATCGCGCAGCGGCTTGAGCTGTGCCGCGGTCACCTCCGCCGGCCGCTCCGTCAGCGCGATCGAAAACTGCGCAATCGCCTTTTCCCGCTCGGTAGTGCCGGCGGTGCGCGGGTCCTCGAACACTTCCCTGATCACGTCATTGCGCTTGGCCAGCTGCTCGAAGCGCTGCGCATGCACCGACGCGCAATACACGCAGCCATTGATGCGCGACACTACCGTGGTCGCCAGCTCGCGCTCGGCGCGCGGCATGCCGCCGGGCGCGTACATGATGGCGTTGAAGGCGGTGGAGCGCTGGCGCAGGATCTCGGGCTGGTGCACCAGGAAGCGGTAATAGTCCTGCACCTTGGCCTTGGGATGGCTTTCCTCGAGCACGGCGATTTGCTCGGGCGTGGCCTGGTCCAGTTCGACGATATCGAGCCAGGCCTTCCAGTCCAGCACTTCGTTGGTAAAGCCGTGGGATTGGATGATCTCGCTCATGCCTGGGCTCCTGCGGTGTCGTTCAATGCTTTCAAGGCGTCCAGGCCGGCTACCAGCCGAACCTGGTACGACAGGAAGGCAATCAGCTGCGCCAGCGTGACCACGGCGGGTGTGCTCAGTCCCGCTGCGGGCAGCGCCTGCAACGCGGCCTTGTCGCCTTCGACAGGCTTTTCGATCAGTGTGCGGGTGAATACCAGCATTGCGCGCAGGCGCGGCTCGGTGATGTCCTGAGGCTCGCCTTCGGCTGCGGCGCGCACGTGCGCTGCAGCGGCGCCCAGTTGTTCCAGCCGCGCGCGGTAGTGCGCCGCCAGCGCTGCGGACGGCGTCAGGCGCGCCGCGTACAGCGCGACCAGCAAGCGTTCTTCGAGCGACAGGCCGGGCAAGGCCGGGTCGAACAGGGCGTCATGGCTGCCCTGGGTGGCGGCCACGACCTTGTTGCGCTGGTGGCGCAGCGCATGCGTGGCGCTGCCGGGCGCCAGGCCGGTGAGCTGGTCGATCAGGTCGACCGCGGGGGCGGAGGTCTGTGTCATCGGACTCTCTTGGTTCGGGTATCGGTTCAAAGGTTTACGGTCAGGCATGCGCGGTGCGATGTGCCGGCGGCAGCGCCGGGGTCCATTCGTCGCCGAAGACTTCCGGCTCGGCAAAGGCCTGCAGCGCGGCGTAGTGCAGTTCGACGTCTTCCTGGTACAGCAGCGCGGCGATGCCCTGGCCGAGCCGGCGCGCGCCGTCGCTGATCGCCGGGATATCGCCGGAAATGGTGCCGTGGGACAGCGCCGCCGGGTAGCAGAAGCAGTGGATGCGCGACAGGCCCGGGCACGCGCCCTGGGTCTTTTCCTGGAATTCAAACGCTTCGCCCAGGTCTGGCGAGTCGGACAGCTCGCGGTCTTCCAGGCCTGCCGGCGGCACATAGCGGTCGCGCCAGTAGCGGATATGCGGGGCAAAGGCGGCAAATTCCGCCCGGGTTTCCAGGTCGATGCGGAAGCCCGTCGAGAAGATCAGGAAATCGAGTTCGTACGTGCCGCGCGGCGTCCCGATGTGCAGCACATCGCCACACACTTCGACCGATTCCAGCGCCGCGCCCAGATTGAAATGCGCATTGGCGTGGCGCGACACCCGTAGCGTGCTGCCGCGCGGCGGCGGCACCTGCTCGGTGTTGATGTAATTTCGCAGCCGCCATTTCCAGGCATCCGGGAGGCCATAGTGGCCGTGGGTCAGCCCCGGGTTGCCGGCGCCCTTGCTCTTGTTGACGCGCGGGATGTCCTGGCGCCGCACCAGCAGCTCGACGCTGGCCGCGCCGGCTTCGAGCGCGGTGGCGGCGCTGTCCATCGCCGACGCGCCGGCGCCGACCACGCCCACGCGCTTGCCGCGCAGCGTGGCGTAATCCATCTCGTCGGACGAGTGCGCCCACAGGTGGCGCGGCAGCGCCCCCGCCAGCGGCGGCACGTAGGCGCCGCCGAGGCCGTCACGCCCCGTCGCCAGTACCACACGGCGCGCGAGGACAGTCAGCGGGCCTTCGGAGGACTGCATCGACAGTGACACCAGGCCATCGGCGCGCGGCACGATCTGTTCGACACGGTGCTCGTTGCGGATATCGAGGTCCAGTACCTGTCGATACCAGCGCAGGTAGTCCATCCATTGCAGGCGCGGAATCTTGTCCAGCGCCTGCCAGGCGGCCTCGCCGAACTGCGCCTCGAACCAGGCGCGGAAGGTCAGCGCCGGCAGGCCCAGCGCGGGGCCGGTCAGCTGCTTGGGCGAACGCAGGGTTTCCATGCGCGCCGTGGTGGCCCATGGGCCTTCGAAACCAGCCGGCGCGTGGTCAAAGGCGCGCACGCGGATGCCAAGGTGCGCCAGCGTGGCGCTGGCCGCCAGGCCGGCCATGCCGCCGCCGATCACGGCGACATCGAGCACTTCATGGCCATCGTGGGTACGCGGCATGGTCCACGGCCTGGCGGGCAGGTCCAGCCAGGACAAGTCCTGGCGCAGGCGTGCCTCGAGTCCGGGCAGGCCGGCGGGGGTGGGAGTGGTGCGGTCAGTCATGGCTGGGAAGATCGGTGTCCGGTGAAAACATGTCGGTGCCGGCGCCGGTGTCGCCGTACAGCGATTGCAGCAGCGCGCCGTGCTCGGCCGGGTCGCGCATCAGCAGGTCGGGCAGCAGCGCCGCGGCGGCATCGGCCACCGCCTGAACCAGCGCCAGCACCGCGGTGCTGGCCGGGCGCGCCTGCGGCGTGATGACGCCGAAATAGAACGGGATATCCGCGTCGATCGGGCGCACCGCGATGTCGGCCAGCGGCAGCCCGCGCGCGGTCACGGGCTCCAGCAGCGCAATGCCAAGGCCGGCGCGGACCAAAGTCAGCGCGTTGATCGAGGTGTTGGTGTCGATCACCCCGGCCGCGGGCACGCCCGCACTGGCCAGCGCCCGGTCCACACGGCGGCGTAGCCGGTAGGGGTTCTGCATGGTGACGATGCGGCGCGCGCGGCAATCCTGCAATGAAATCGCTGCCTGGGCCGCGAGCGGATCGTCGCCGCGCACCGCCGCCACGCATGCCGACTGGCCGATCCAGTGCACGTTCACGCCGCGGTGTTCCAGCGGCAGGCTGTTCAGCCCGATGTCTGCGGCGCCGGTCAGCACGGCATGCACGACCTGTTCCGGCGATACGCCTTGCACGGCCACCCGTTCCGGCGCGCACAGGCCGCGTTCGAAGGCCAGCGCCAGCGCGGGCGGCAGCAGGCCGGCGGCCAGTGCCGGGGTGGCCGCGATGCGCAGTGGCCGGCCGTCGCCGCGCGCCAGCGCCGCAGCCCGGTTGCGGATCTGCTGCATGCCAGCCAGCGTCTGCTCGACCTCGTCGTAGAGCAGGAAGCCCTGTTCCGTCGGACTGACGCGCGGGCCGCTGCGGGTGAACAGCGCAAAGCCGAGTTCGGCCTCCAGCTCCTGGATCAGGCGCGTGATGGCCGGCTGCGAGCGGCCGAGCAGGCGGCCCGCGGCGGTAACGCTGCCGGTGGTCACGACGGCGGCGAAAGCTTCCAGTTGCCGGATTTCCATTGGCGTTGGCGATGTATGTGTAATCTGGATTCTGACGTGTTCATCATGCAAATGGCAAATACTATTTCGGGATAAGGCTATGCCACCGCTATGATGTAGAGATGCCGGGCGCACACCGGCCCTACCAAAAGGACGGATGTGTTGGCCTGGCTCAGTGGCCTCAGTGGCAATCGGCAGATCCATGAAAAACCCACGCTGTGGCGCGTGGTCCTATGGATGCTTGCTGCAGCACTTGTCGGGGCGGAACCCGCGCAGGCCGCCGACCCCTTGCGCGTCGGCTCCAAGCGCTTTACCGAGTCCTACATCCTTGGCGAACTGCTGACGCAGGCCGCCGGCCCGCGCGGCACCGCGCAGCACCAGCAAGGGCTGGGCAATACCGCGATCGTGTTCGAGGCGCTCAAGGCCGGCAGCATCGACCTCTATCCCGACTACACCGGCACGCTCGCCGCGGAGATCCTGAAGTTGCCGCCTGGCGCCGGACTGGACGCCATCCAGCGGGCGCTGGCCCCGCTGGGATTGGGTGCCGCGATCCCGCTCGGCTTCGAAAACACTTACGCACTGGCCGTCTCCGACACCCGCCCGCCCAACCTGCGTCGGCTCAGCGACCTGGCCGCGCAGCCGCGGCTGCGGCTGGGCCTGTCGCACGAATTCCTCGGCCGGGCGGACGGCTGGCCCGGTCTTGCCAGCCGCTATCGCCTGCCGCAGCAGCCGGTCGGGCTGGACCACGGCGTTGCCTATGAGGCGCTGGCAGCGGGGCAGGTGGATGCGATCGACATTTATTCGACCGACGCCAAGATCCTCAAGTACCGGCTGCGCGTGCTGGAGGATGACCGGCGCTATTTCCCGCGCTATGACGCGGTGGTGGTGTACCGGCTGGACGTGCCGCAGCGCTTCCCGCAGGCGTGGCAGGCGCTGCAGCGCTTGTCGGGCCGCATCAGCGCGGCTGACATGGTAGCGATGAACGCCGCGGCGGAGATCGACCGCAAGCCGTTCGATGTCGTCGCGCGAGAGTTTCTGGCGCGTGGCTCGAACCCCGGCACGGAACCGGGCGCGGCGCCGGCGTCCGCAGCCGCGGCGGCGGGCAGCAGCGATCGCCGCCTGCTCGGCGCGCTGCTTGGTCCCGACACCAACCGGCTGGCGCGGCGCCACGTCGGCCTGGTGGCCGGGGCGGTCGGCGCTGCCACGCTGGCCGGCGTGCCGCTGGGCATCCTGGCCGCGCGCCGCCGGCGCACCGGGCAAGTGGTGCTGGGCGCCGTCAGTGTGCTGCAGACCGTGCCGTCGCTGGCCTTGCTGGCGATGCTGATCCCGTTGCTGGGCCGCATCGGCGTGTGGCCCGCGCTGGTCGCGCTGTTCATGTATGCGCTGCTGCCAATCGTGCGCAACACCGCCACCGGGCTGGAGCAGGTGCCGCCGGGCATGCGCGACGCGGCCCGCGCGCTCGGGCTGCGTGGCGGCCAGGTCCTGCGCTACGTGGAACTGCCGCTGGCGCTGCCGGTGCTGCTGGCCGGCGTCAAGACCGCCGCCATCATCAGCGTGGGTACGGCCACGATCGCGGCCTTCGTCGGCGCCGGCGGCTTTGGCGAGCGTATCGCCACCGGGCTGGCGCTCAACGACACCACGCTGCTGCTTGCCGGCGCGATTCCGGCCGCGCTGCTGGCGCTCGCCGTGCAGGCCGCGTTCGAGACGCTCGAATGGGCGCTGCGCCGCCACCGCGACACGCGCTGACAGCGTTCAGGCGGACTGTTGCGCGATCAGCTGCCCAAGCGTGGCGATTGCCGCCTCCGCTTCGTCGTTCCACAAATGCCCATAGTTGAGCCGGATGCAGTTGCGGTAGCCCTGCCGCGCCGAGAAGATCGGCCCCGGCGCCAGTCCGATGCCGGCCTCCAGCGCGGCATGGTGCAGCGCCAGCGCATCGAATCCGGGCGCGAACTCGACCCACAGGAAATATCCGCCATCCGGCCGCGATACGCGCACGCCCTCGGGGAAATGCCGTCCGATGGCGTCGAGCATCTGGCCCTGCTGCATTTCCAGCACATGGCGCAGGCGGCGCAGGTGCTTGTCGTAGCCGCCGTGCTGCAGGTACTCGGCCAGCGCCACCTGGGTGGGCACGCCGGCCGACAGCGTGGTCATCAGCTTGAGCCGCTGGATCGCCTCGCCGAAGCGGCCCGGCGCCACCCAGCCGATGCGGAAGCCCGGCGACAGCGTCTTCGAGAACGAACTGCAGTGCATTACCAGCCCCTGCGTATCGAAGGCCTTGGCCGGCAGCGGGCAGCGGTTGCCGAAATAAAGCTCGCCATAGACATCGTCCTCGATCAGCGGCACCTGATGGCGTGCGAGCAGCGCCACCAGCGCCTTCTTCTTGTCTTCCGACATGCTGGCGCCGAGCGGATTCTGGAACTGCGTCATGAACCAGCAGGCCTTGACCGGGTGGCGCGACAGCGCGTTGTCGAGCGCGCCCAGGTCGATGCCCTCGGCCGGATCGACCGGGATCTCCAGTGCCTTGAGGCGCAGCCGTTCCAGCGCCTGCAGCGCGGCGTAGAAGCCCGGCGATTCGATCGCAACCACATCGCCCGGCTGGGTCACGGCCATCAGGCACAGGTTCAGCGCCTCCAGCGCGCCGTTGGTGACGACCAGGTCCTCGGCCGGCTGCGGCGCGCCCGCGCCGAGGTAGCGCAGTGCAATCTGCCGCCGCAGCGCCGCGTTGCCGGGCGGCAGGTCGTTGACCGAATGCCACGGATCGAGCGCACGGCCGGCCCGCGCCAGCGACTTGCCCAGCCGCTCCCACGGGAACAGTTCGGGCGACGGGAACGCCGAGCCGAACTGCACCAGCTTGCGGTCGCGCGCGCCCTCCAGCACCGCGAACACCAGCTTGGAAATGTCGACCTGGGTCGAGGCCTGCCGCGACGGCCGGGCCTGCGGCTGCGGCAGGTCGCGCCGCGCCGCCCCGGCGACGTAGTAGCCCGAACGCTCGCGCGCGCGCACGAGGCCGCGCTCTTCCAGCCGGTAGTAGGCCTGAAACGCGGTGGAAGGGCTGACGCCGTATTGCGCCACGGTCTTGCGGATCGATGGCAGGCGGGTGCCGGGCGGCAGGCTGCCGTTGCGGATATCGGCGGCCAGGGTTTCGGCGAGGGCTTCGTACCGTTTCATGGGGCGCTGTCCGGGGCGGGGTGTGTCGTGGCATTATCGCCCGGGCCCGGCAACTGATACGTAAATTTTCCGGGTATCTGATGCTGTTATGCCTGGCGGGTGGCCGCCATAATCGCTTGTCGTCGCCAAAGGCTTTTCGTGCAAGGAGAGACAATGAACCCGTTGAGGCTGCTGCGGACCGTGCTGTGGGGCTTCCTTGGCCTGCGCAAGGGCCAGGAACACCAGCGCGACCTGGAGAACCTGCGCCCCGTGCCGCTGATCCTGACCGGCGTGGCCGTGGCCGCCGGGCTGGTGGCCTGCCTGGTGCTGGCCGCCAACTGGGCCGTGTCGAGCGCGTCGGCGGCGGCAGGCGCCGTGCCGGCCATGACGATAGCCTGAGCAGCGGCGTCGCGTTACATTCCCATCACAACAACAAGCTGATCGACCCCATGTCTTGCCCGACCGGGCGGCGTCGCGCCGCCGCTTTGCTGCCGGTGCGACGGCTGCCCTGGCTGCCCTGGCTGTGGCTTTCCCTGGCGCTGCTGGTTGCCGGCCCGCTCCGTCCGGCGCTGGCCGCGGGCACCCCCGAGGCGCAGCAGGTCGAACGCGGCCGCTATCTCGCGCGCATCGGCAACTGCGCCGCATGCCATACCGCCGAAGGCGGCAAGCCGTTTGCCGGCGGGTTGCTGATCCGCACCGCCGTCGGCACCCTCCACTCGACCAATATCACCCCCGACGCCGCCAACGGAATCGGCGCCTATACGCTGGCCGAGTTTGACCGCGCGCTGCGCCAGGGCGTGGCGCGCGACGGCAGGCGCCTCTATCCGGCCATGCCGTACCCCTCCTACGCCCGCATGCGTGCCGACGATGTGACCGCGCTGTATGCCTACCTGCGCGCGGAGGTCGTGCCGGTGGCGCAGCGCAACCCGGCGCCGCAGCTGCGCTTTCCGTACGGCATGCGCTCGCTGCTATCGGTGTGGAACCTGCTGTTTCTCGATGATGACCCGGTTCGCATCGAGCCCGCGCGCGGCGACGCTTGGAACCGGGGCGCCTACCTGGTGCAGGCGGTGGCCCACTGCGGTGCCTGCCACACACCGCGCGGCCGGTTGTTTGCCGAGAAAGGCCTGGACGAGCGCAGCCGCCACTTCCTGTCCGGCGCCAGCGTGGAAGGCTGGTCGGCGACCAACCTGACCGGCGACCAGGTCACCGGCCTCGGCGCATGGTCGCGCACAGACATTGCCGAGTTCCTGCGCACCGGGCGCAACGGGCACGCGACCTCGTTCGGACCAATGTCCACTGTCATTTCCACCGCCACGCAATACATGAGTCAGGGCGACCTCGATGCCGTGGCGGCCTACCTCAAGTCGCTGCCCGGCGCGCGCGGCGAGGACAAGCCGTTCCGCCCCGATCCGGCCACCGCGCGGCAACTGCACCAGGGCCGCTTCGACCTGCCGGGCGCACGCCAGTATGCGGTGTTCTGCATGCCGTGCCATGGCGCAGATGGCAGGGGCTTCGCGCGCGTGTTTCCGCCGCTGGCAGGCAACCCGACCGTGGCCGATCCCGATCCGGCGTCGCTGGTCAACCTGCTGCTCGATGGCGCCGTGACCGCGCGCGTCGGCACCGCCGCCACCGACTACCACATGCCCGGCTACGGCTGGACGCTGGACGACCAGGAACTGGCCAGCGTGCTGACTTTCATCCGGCGCGGCTGGGGCAACCGTGCCGGCCCGGTGACCGAAGCCGACGTGGCCGCGCGGCGCAAGGCCCTGGCGACACAGCCCTGAGACGAAGCGCCCCGGCACGCACCGCATTTCGATGAGCATCCGATGACGATCACGCGCAGAGACTTCCTCAACGGCACGGCGCTGACCATTGCCGCCGGGCTGACACCGGCGCAATGGCTGCACGCGCAGCAGGTCGGGGCGGCAAGCGCCGGCTATCCGCCGGCCCTGACCGGGCTGCGCGGCAACCATGCCGGCACTTATACGCTGGCCCACGGCCTGGCGCGCGAGGGTGCCAAATATCCCGTGGTGCTGGCGCGCGAGGCCTTTGACCTGGTCGTGGTCGGCGGCGGGCTGAGCGGACTGTCGGCGGCGTGGTTCTACCGGCGCCGTTTCGGCGCCGCCCGGCGCATCCTGATCCTCGACAACCACGACGACTTCGGCGGCCACGCCAAGCGCAACGAATTCACCGTCCGCGGCCAGCGGCTGGTCACCTATGGGGGCAGCGCCGAGATGCCGCCCGGCGCGGCCAGCGACACCGCCATGCGCGAGCTGCTGGCCGGCATCGGCCTCGATCCCGCGCGTGCGCCGGCCGCGCCGCCGTCCGACCCTTATGCCGCGCAGGGCATGGGCCGTGCCGTGTTTTTCGATGCCGAGCATTTCGGCCGCGACCAGTGGATCGGCGGCGATCCGTTCGGCGAGCTGGCCGATGCGCGCAATGGCCTGCGCGCGCAGGGTCCCGACGCCGCGGGCCTGCAGCGCTTTCTCGAGCAGGCGCCGCTACCCGCGGCGGACCGCGCCGCGCTGGCCCGACTGGCGGCCGGCGCCACCGACTACCTGCCCGGGCTCGACGGCGCCGCACGCGCCGCTGCACTGCGCACCATGCGCTACGCCGCCTTCCTGCGCGACAAGGCCGGCCTCGGCCTGCCGGCGCTGCGCTTCCTGCGCAGCCGCAGCAACGATGCCTATGCGCTCGATGCCGACGGCATATCGGTGGCCGATGCGATCGCGATCGGGCTGCCCGTCGGCGCCAACATGCCAGCGCCGGCGCCGAACCCCCGGCTGGGCAAGTCTCCGGCCTCGCGCCTGTGGTTCCCGGACGGGAATGCCTCGCTGGCGCGGCTGCTGGTGCACAGCCTGGTTCCCGGCGTGGCGTCGATTGCCACCCCCGCCGACGTGGCCGCCGCCGCGTTCGACTACAGCCGGCTGGACCGCGACGGCGCGCCGGTGCGGCTGCGGCTGAACAGCACCGCGATCGCGGTCGAGCCCGATGGCAACATCACTCGCGTGACCTACGGCTGGCGCGGCAACCTGCACCGTGTCGAAGCGCGCCACGTGGTGCTGGCCGGCTACAACATGATGATCCCGTACCTGCTGCCGTCGCTGCCGGCGGCACAGAAGGCGGTCCTGCGCGACGAGGCCAAGGCTCCGCTGGTCTACACCAAGGTGGCGCTCGATAACTGGCAGGCCTTCGCCGCGCTGCGCGCGCGGCGCATTCACGCGCCAGCCATGACATACACCGACCTGTGGCTGGAGCCGCCCGCGGGATCTCGCCCGTCCGACCCGGCGGTGCTGCACATGCTTTATGTGCCTACCGTGCCCGACAGCGGCATGCGCGCGCGCGACCGCTTCCGAGCCGGCCGGGCCTTCCTGCTCGGGACGCCCTTCGAGGCGCTGGAGCGCGACATCCGCGCGCAGCTGGACGGGATGCTGGGGCAGGCCGGCTTCAGCGCCAGCAAAGTGATCCGCGGCATCACGGTGAACCGCTGGGCGCACGGCTACAGCTATATGCCGGACAGCGTGGCCGGCGAGAACGTGGCGGCCGACGCGGCCTGGCCGAATCTGGCCGGGGTTGGCAACATCAGCATTGCCAACAGCGACAATGCCGGCAGCCCGTCGGTGACGGCGGCGGTCAGCCAGGGCAAGCGGGCGGTGGAGCGGCTGCCGGGGTAAGAGGGGCGGCGGAGGGCGGCGGCCGGTTGATGCGCGCGCGGTCAGTCGTCGCGCCGGGTCGTCAGGGCCTCGATCTCGTCGTCCTTGGACTGCCACTGATGCGCCAGCCAGTGGTGGAATTCCGTGCGGAACGCCTTGTCGGTGGTGTAGTCGGCCTCGCAGAACGCCGGTGGCACCTCCAGCTGGTGCATGCGCACCACCACCATGCCGGCGCGGCCGCATGCCAGGTCCCAGAAGCTCGGTATGCCGTCGGGATAGGCGATGGTCACGTCGATCATCGAGCGAAAGCGCGTTCCCATCGCATTCAGCGCCACCGCCAGTCCACCCGCCTTGGGCTTGAGCAGGTGACGATACGGCGACGCCTGCGCGGCGCGCTTGGCCGCGCTGAAGCGCGTGCCCTCGGCAAACACCATCACGCTGGTGGGCACCAGCGAGAATTTCTCGCACGCGCGCCGCGCCGTTTCCTGGTCCTGGCGCCGCAGCGCCGGATTGCGGCGCAGTTCTGTCTTGCCATGGCGCTTCATGAACGGAAAGTCCAGCGCCCACCACGCCAGCCCGATCACCGGCACATAGATCAGCTGCTGCTTCAGGAAGAACTTCAGCAGAGGGATGCGGCGGTTCAGCGCGCGCTGCAGCACAAAGATATCGGCCCAAGACTGGTGGTTGCAGTTGACCAGGTACCAGTCCGCGTAGCGCAGCCCGGTGTTGCCCTGGACATCCCACGGCGCCTGCTGGATGCGCGCGAACCAGCCGGTATTCCAGGAGATCCACCCCGTGGCAATGCCGTTGAGCACCGGATCGATGCGCCGGCGGACCGCGGCGAACGGCAGCACCAGCTTCAGCAGCGCCAGCGGGAACAGCAACAGGCACCAGAACAGGGTGCTGGCAATCAGCACGATCCAGCTGACGATGCCGGTGATCCAAGAAAGACGCCCGCGCGGCAAGGGCAGGGGGCGATGGGACCTGGGCGAGGCGCTGGATTGGCCAGCGTTGCCGGCACGGGGCGTGCCGGATGGCGAGGTAGGAAAAGTCATGGACGACAGTTTGCTAGCGCTCGGCAGATAAGGGCTTGAGCAGAGTCAAGGCGGGCACTACGAACATGGAATCGCACGGTTCAGTGCGGCGGCAGTGCCTAGTGTACGACAGGAAGCGGATCCGGAATGGCCCCGGAGGCACCTGCATCGCCGGGGCAAACCGGATCAGGCTGCGCCTTGCTGAAGACGCAAACCAACGCCGGCGGGAGCGTCTATGCTTTGATAATGGGCATGCCGGACGCAATGCGGGGCTACGCTGGCACCACGGCCCTGCATACGCTCCCCGCCACGCACAACGGTATGGCGGTGACGGCATGAAGCGCGTTTACGCCCTGATCGCGGCCAGCACGATGCTGGCTGCCTGCGTTTCGACGGGCGTCGACGTCCGGCAGGAGCACCTGGAGAACTTCCTGCTCGACTTCTCCACGCTCGACGACGTGACCGCGCAGCTGGGCAAGCCGACCTCGCAGACGACGCTCAGCAACGGCTCGACCATCCTGGTCTATTCCTTTGCTAGCTCCCGGCCGCATCCCGAGAGTTTTATCCCCTTCATCGGGCCGTTGTTTGCCGGCGGGTCCATCAAGTCGTCGATGGTGCTGCTTGAGTTCGACGAGAACGGCGTACTCAGGAGCCAGCGCAGGACCATGTCGACCAGCGCGTCGGGGTTAAGCGTGTTGCCGGCGGATGGGTTGCCTTAAGGGCGTCCTGCATTTCCTGCGGCAGAGGCGAAATATCAGCGTCCGCGGCG
Organism: Cupriavidus phytohabitans; assembly: GCF_000426345.1. GTDB lineage: Bacteria > Pseudomonadota > Gammaproteobacteria > Burkholderiales > Burkholderiaceae > Cupriavidus. The sequence continues at coordinate 70,538 of NZ_AUFE01000030.1, forward strand.
CCAGTAGCCGTTGGCAATCCCTTCTATGACATCTACGCCCAAGAGCCTGATGCGTGGTGGCGCGTAATGAACCCGATTCAGGCCAGCGCGTGCATTGCTTGCCGCCGGGACATGGCCGTCGGCTCGGGCGGGCCGCCGCGGTACCCCGCCGCAAACACCATCCGCCCCGCCGACCACGTATGGGTGACCATTGGCTGGCCGGCCACGCTGGCTACGGCGATCACGTCGGCGCGCAGGCCCGGCGCCAGCCGGCCCCGGTCGCGCAGCAGGCAGGCTTCCGCGGGGTTTGCCGTCACCAGCGCGAGCGCTTCATTCAGCGGCAGTTCGGCCTGCCGGGCGGCGGCATAGGCCGCTGCAATCAGCGTTGACGGCTGGTAGTCCGAGCACAGGATGGTGCCGACGCCGGCGTGGATGGCGTCGATGGCGCGCATCGAGCCGCTCTGGCTCTTGCCGCGCAGCACGTTGGGTGCGCCCAGGATGGTCGGCAGTGCCTGTGCGCACGCGGCTTGCGCGGTCTCCAGGTTGATCGGGAACTCGCTCATGCGCACGCCCAGCGCCTGCATGGCGGCGATGCGCTGCGGCGAATCGTCGTCATGGCTGGCCGTGGGGATGCCGAGACGGTGCGCCTGTGCCACCAGCCGGTTGACGCGTTCATGCGCGCCGTCCAGCGCGGCAGCTTTCTTGTCGGCGGCGTCGGCGGCTTCCTCGCGGGTCATGCCGTGGTTGCCGATCATGTAGGCGAGGTAGGCGTCCAGCGTCTTGAACTGGCCCTGGCCCGGCGAGTGGTCCATCACCGACAGCAGGTCGACCACACCCTCGGCCATCAGCTTTTCCAGTACCGGCACGGCGCTGGCATCGGTCACTTCATAGCGGCAGTGGACGCGGTTGTCGACCAGGCTATGGCTGCGGAACGCGGCCACGGTGCGCACCAGCGTGGCGGCGGTGTCGACGTTGCGCACGCCGAAGTGGTTGCCGGCAAAGGAGAGCGCATGGTACGGCGTGGTGATGCCAGCCGCGGCGTTGCGGCGGTCGACCTGTGCCACGGCGAAATCCAGCGGGAACAGCACGTTGGCACGCGGTTCCACCTCTTTCTCGATGGCATCGCAATGCACGTCGATCAGCCCGGGCATCACGGTGTGGCCGCGCAGGCCGATCACGTGGGCGTTTGCAGGCGCGGCAGATGGTTCGATGGCGGCGATATGGCCGTCCTCGATCAGCAGCGCGCTGTCGTGCAGCACACGGTCGGGCAGTACCAGGGTGGCGTGCGTCAGGTAGGTTGCGGTCATGTCCGGCTCCGTTGTTCTGGACAGTTACTGGCAGTTGGGGGCGAGGGCAGTGGCGGGCTGCAGCGGCAGCAGGCGCGTCGCCACGGCATCGCGTACCGCCTCGTCGTGGAAGATGCCGATCAGCGCGCGGCCGTCGGCCAGTGCTTCGCGGATCAGCTCGACCACGACCGCGCGGTTGTCGGCATCGAGCGAGGCGGTCGGCTCGTCGAGCAGCAGGATCGGGTGCCCGCCGATCAGGCCGCGGGCGATGTTGACGCGCTGCTGCTCGCCGCCGGAGAACGTTGCCGGTGGCAGTTCCCACAGCCGGCGCGGCAGGTTGAGCCGTTCCAGCAGCACCTCGGCGCGCTCGCGCGCTTCTTCATGGCTGGTGCCGCGCTGCTGCAGCGGATCGGCCACCACGTCCAGCGCCGACACGCGCGGGATCGCGCGCAGGAACTGGCTGACATAGCCGATCACGTCGCGGCGCAGCTTCAGCACGCGCTGTTCGGGGGCGCTGTTCAGTTCGACCCACGGCTCGCCGTCGGCGCTGGTGTCGCGCAGGCGGATGCTGCCTTCGGTGGCCAGGTAATTGCCATAGAGGCAGCGCAGCAGCGTGCTCTTGCCGGTGCCGGAAGGGCCCGACAGCACCAGGCATTCGCCGCGCGCGGCGTCGAAATCGATCGCGTTCAGCACCGGCAGGCGGATGCCGCCCTGGTTGTGCAGCGTAAACATCTTGCCGAGGCCGCGCACCTCAACCAGCTTCTTCAGCTTCTGTGCATTGTCTGCTTGCATTGTCGTCAGCCTTGCAGGATGGAAGAGACCAGCAGCTGCGTGTAGGGGTGCTGCGGGTCGTCGAGGATCTGGTCGGTCAGGCCTTGCTCGACCACGCGGCCGCCCTGCATCACCAGCGTGCGGTGCGCCAGCAGGCGCGCGACGGCGAGGTCGTGCGTGACCAGCACGGCGGCCAGGCCGAGATCGGAGACCAGCCGGCGCAGCAGATCGAGCAGGCGCGCCTGCACCGAGACATCGAGCGACGCGGTGGGCTCGTCCATGAACACCAGCCGTGGATGCGTGACCAGGTTGCGCGCGATCTGCAGGCGCTGCTGCATGCCGCCGGAGAACGTGCCGGGGACATCGTCGAGGCGGGCCAGGTCGATCTCCATTTTTTCCAGCCAGCTGCCGGCGACTTCGCGCAGGTTGCCGTAGTGGCGCTCGCCCACCGCCATCAGGCGCTCGGCGATATTGGCGCCCGCGCTGACCTGCATGCGCAGGCCGTCGCGGGCATGCTGGCGCACGAAGCCCCAGTCGGTGCGTGCCAGCAGCCGCATGCGTGCGCTCGACAGCGTGGCCAGGTCGGTCAGGCCGGACTCGCGCATGTCGTAGCTGACGCTGCCGCGCTGCGGCGGCGCCTGCATCGACAAGGCCTGCAGCAGCGTGCTCTTGCCCGAGGCGGATTCGCCGACCACGCACAGCACTTCGCCGGGATAGAGGTCGAAGCTGACGTCATGGCAGCCATGCAGGCCGTCCCAGGTGCGCGTCAGGTTGCGCACCGACAGCAGCGGGGTCGTGCTCATCGTGCACCTCCCGCGGCGTGCTTGACCGCTTGCCCGGCCTGGCGGTCGGCGCAGTACTCGGTGTCCGAGCAGACGAACATGCGCGTGCCCGCATCGTCGGTGATGATCTCGTCCAGGTAGCTGTCGGTGGCGCCGCATTGCGCGCAGCAGCTCGTCCACTTCTCGACCGTGAACGGATGGTCGGCGAAATCCAGGCTCTTTACCGAGGTGTACGGCGGCACGGCATAGACGCGCTTCTCGCGCCCTGCGCCAAACAGCATCAGCGCGGGGCTGCGGTCGAGCTTGGGGTTGTCGAACTTGGGAATCGGCGAGGGCCGCATCATGTAGCGCTGGTTGACGATCACGGGATAGTCGTAGGTGGTGGCGATATGCCCGTGATGGGCGATGTCTTCATAGAGCTTCACGTGCATCGCGCCGTACTCGGACAGCGCATGCATGGTGCGGGTCTCGGTCTCGCTCGGTTCCAGCCAGCGCAGCGGCTCGGGGATCGGCACCTGGAACACCATGGTCTGGCCCGCGCGCAGCGGGGTTTCCGGAATGCGGTGGCGGGTCTGGATGATGGTCGCCTCGGCGGTGCGCTCGGTGGTCTGCACGCCGGTCACGCGGCCGAAGAAGCGGCGGATATTGATGGCGTTGGTGGTGTCGTCGGAACCCTGGTCGATCACCTTGAGCATGTCGGGCTTGCCGATGATGGCGGCGGTGACCTGGATGCCGCCCGTGCCCCAGCCGTAGGGCAGCGGCATTTCGCGGCTGCCGAAAGGGACCTGGTAGCCGGGGATCGCCACGGCCTTGAGCAGGGCGCGGCGCAGCATGCGCTTGGTCGATTCGTCGAGGTAACCGAAGTTGTAGTGCTCGTCGCGGGCGATGCCCGTGGCGGCGGATGCGTTCGCGGCGGTCATGCCAGCGTCTCCTCTTGCGGCTGGGGCTGCAGATGCGATGCGGGTTGCATGGGTTGCATGGATTGCGAATCGGCCGGCGCGGCGGCGGCATTCGTGCCTTCCTGTTCGCCGCGCAGGCGACGCAGCAGTTCCAGGTTGGCCTGGAAGTCGACGTAGTGCGGCAGCTTCAGGTGCTGCACGAAGCCGGAGGCCTCGACATTGTCGCTGTGGTACAGCATGAACTCGATATCGTTGGCCGGGGCGTCGCCGGCCTCGCCGAGTTCGGCGGCGCGCATGGCGCGGTCGGTCAGCGCCATCGACATCGCCTTGCGCTCGTTGTAGCCAAACACCAGGCCGTAGCCACGCGTGAAGCGCGGCGCTTCGTCGGCGTTGCCGGTGAACTGGCTGACCATCTGGCATTCGGTCAGCTCGATTTCGCCGATCGTCACGGCGAAGCCGAGTTCCTCGACGAACAGCTCGACCTCGGCGCTGCCAAAGCGGATCTCCGCCGCAAACGGATGCGAGTTGCCATAGCCGCGCTGCGTCGAATAACCCATCGACAGCAGGAAGCCTTCATCGGCGCGCGCCAGGTTCTGCAGGCGCGCGGCGCGGCTGGCCGGAAAGGTCAGCGGTTCGCGCGTCAGGTCGGGCGGGGCGGGGTCGCCGGCAGGGATCTCGTCGGCTTCGACCAGTTGTTCCGCCTCCAGCAGGCCGGTCACGCGCGGCATGCTGGCGGGCAGCGGCTCGGCCGAAGGCGGCAGCGGTGCGGGATCGCGGCCGGATTCGAGCGAAAAGTCCAGCAGGCGCTGCGTGTAGTCGTAGGTCGGCCCGAGTACCTGCCCGCCGGGGACGTCCTTGAACGTCGACGAAATCCGGCGCTGCAGGCGCATCGCGCCGGTATCGACCGGCACGGTATAGCCAAAGCGCGCCAGCGTAGTCCGGTACGCGCGCAGCAGGAACACCGCCTCGATCTGGTCACCTGCGGCCTGCTTCAGCGCCAGCGCGGCCAGGTGCGGGTCGTACAGCGAGCCCTCGGCCATCACGCGCGACACCGCCAGCGGCATCTGCTCGCGGATCTGCGCCAGCGTCAGCTCGGGCAGTGCCGTGTCGCCGCGGCGATAGGCGTCGAGCATCTGGTAGGAATTCAGGATGGCGCGTTCGCCACCTTTGACGGCTACATACATGTCAGGCCTCCATCTGCGTGGTGCGCGTCAGCGCGCAGAACCGGTCGCCGCTGGCGAGCAGCAGGTCGACACCCAGCGGAAAGCGGTCGTTGTTGGCGCGCCAGGCGCCGCGGAAGTCGGCCTCCAGGCCGGTCACGCGCAGCGTTTGCGTGTGTTCGATACCGGGGCCGCGCAGCGTGAAGGTGTCGCCGTCGCCGAGCGACGCGACTTCCACCAGCAACGTGGCCGAACGGTCCGGGAACGCGGGCTCGCCCTGCGCGCAGTCGGCCAGCGCCGGCATGGCGTGGCCGGCGGGCACGCATACAAAGGTGGCGGCGCGCAGGTCGTCGGTCAGCGGGCAGCCGCAATGGAAGCGCAGGAAAGCGCGCGCGGCGGCGGGTACGCCCGCCGGCAGCCACACCGGGGTGTAGGGATCAGCCAGCGTCAGCAGCAGCGCGCCAAGCGCCGGCGACAGGCCGTCGGGCAGGCCGGTGGTCGCCGGCAGGGACTGGACTTGTCCGGGATGGGCAAAGGCATGCAGCGTGGCGCGGAAAACCTGCTGGGCGTCGTCGACCGGGTTGTCGAAGCCCGGCACCAGCGAAGTGGCGGCGGAAGGCATCGGGGTGGCGGATGTCCTGGTGGAAATCATGTCAGTCCTCTCCCCGGACCATGGTGAAGAACTCCACGCGCGTTTGCGCGGCGGTAGCTGCCTGCTGCGCCGCCCGAGCGGCATGGGCATCGGCCAATGGCGCCAGCACGGCGTCGTGCACGCGCTGGTGCCAGGCCGGCCGCTGCAGCAGCGCGTCCAGCATCGCCGCCTGCTGCGCGTGTTGCGTGCTGCGGCCCTGCACATAGGCCACGCCTACTGTGCCGGCATCGCCGTCTTCCAGCACGACCGCGCAGCGCGTGACCGTGATTTCGCCGAGGTTGAACTGCGCTCCGGTGCCGCCGGCACGCGCGCGCACCATCGCCATGCCGGATTCAGGCTTGCGCAGCAGGCGCCACGCGGGCAGGGCCGCTGCCTGGCCCAGCCGGGCATAGGCGGCATCGAGCGCCTCGGTTGGCGCCATCGCCAATACCCGCAGCCACGCAGCGCGGGCCGGGATCGCATCGGTCATTGCCGGACCGGCGGTTTCGCTTTGCATCATCACCCCTATACGTCTATACGTTTAGATGTCACAACGTGAACACGCCGCTACTAGACCACAGGCAGATGAACGTTTCATGACGCTGCCCGGCATTAGTCTGGCTCCCTGCCATGCCGGCATAACTCGGGCACAATCGCATGGCACCAATGAACGCTTGATGACAAGAGGGCAGGATGTCTGATCGGGAAGTAGAACGGGGTTCCGGCGTGGCCGTGTGGCGCCAGATCGGCGAGGCGCTGGCGGATGACATCCGCAACAAGCTGTACCAGCCCGGCGAGCAGCTGCCGCCGGAGCCGGAGCTGGCGACACGCTTTGCCGTGAACCGGCACACCATCCGGCGCGCCATGGGTGAACTGGAGCTGAGCGGACTGGTGCGCATCGAGCAGGGCCGCGGCACCTTCGTGCAGGAGCATGCGATCGACTACGCGATCGGGCGGCGCACGCGCTTTTCGCAGAACCTGGCCGCGCAGGGCATGCGCGGGCATACCGAGATCATCGGCTGCCAGGAACTGCGCGCGCCGGAGATCGCACGCCACCTGGGCCTGGCGCGCACGGCGCCGGTGCTGCACGTGCAGATGCTCGGGCGGGCAGAGGCGCGCACCATCGACGTTGCCGAGCATTATTTCGATCCGAAGCGCTTTCCTGGCATCGAGGAGGCGCTGCGCGCGCAGCAGTCGGTGTCGCGTGCGCTCGCGCAGTTCGGCATCGCTGACTACACGCGCAAGTGGTCGCGCATTACCGCCGCGATGCCGAGCGCCCCGGTGGCACGGCTCCTGAACCAGCCCAAGACGCGGCCGGTGCTGCAGGTGGAGGCGCTCAATGTCGATATCGATGGCGTTCCAGTGCAGTACAGCGTGACGCGCTTTGCCGGGGACTGGGTGCAGCTGACGGTGTCGGACAGCGACTGAGGCGCACCGAGGCCGCGCGCATTGGTCTAGACATCTGTTTGTCATTTGTCCGCGCTAACGTGCATGTCCATGCATACGATCATTCCTACCCAAGCGCCGCAGCTGAGCGGCATCACGGGGCGCCGCGTGCTTGGTGCGGCGGGCCTGGGGCCGGCTACGCTTGGCTGGCGCGATGGCACTGTCGCCCAGCATGCGCCTGCATCCGGCTTATGGCTTGACGCGGGCGACCTGCTGGTGCTGCCCGGCATCGTCGATATCCATGGCGATGCATTCGAGCGCGCCGTCATGCCGCGCCCGGGCGTCAGTTTTCCGTATGCGGGTGCGCTGCTCGACGTGGACCGCCAGCTGCTCGCAAACGGCATCACCACCGAGTTCCATGGCGTGACCCTGTCGTGGGAGGGCGGGCTGCGCGGCGAAGCCTATGCGCTGCGCATGTTCGAAGCGCTCGCGCAGCTGCGCCCCATGCTTGGCGCCGAGCACAAGGTGCATCTGCGCTTCGAGGCATTCCACCTCGCCGGCGTCGATACCGCGCTCGCCTGGATCGCCGATGGGCGCATTGGCCTGCTCGCCATCAACGACCATTTGCCGATGATGGCGCGCCGCATGGCCGACGAAGGCAAGCTGCGGCAGTACGCCGAACGCGCTGAGTGCGACGTCGAGACCTTCCGCCGGCGCCTGCGTGCGGCCAGCGCCAATGCGCAGGAAGTGCCGGAGGCGATGGCGCGCCTGATCGCCGCCGCGCGCGCGGCCGGCCTGCCGGTGGCTTCGCATGACGACCCGGACGTAGTTACGCGCCAGCACTACCACCGCCGCGGCTGCCGTATCGCCGAGTTTCCGCTGACCATCGACGCCGCCACGCTGGCGCGCCAGCTGGGCGACGACATCGTGTTCGGCGCGCCCAACGTGGTGCGCGGCACCAGCCACACCGGCGCGCCCAATGCGACCGAGATGGTGGCCGCCGGCCTGTGCACGGTGCTCGCTTCCGACTACTACTACCCGGCGCCGCTGCAGGCGGCGCTGCGCCTGGCGCAATTGGGCGTGCTCGACCTGCAGGGCGCGTGGCACCTCGTGTCGCGCAATCCTGCGCGTGCCGCCGGACTGCGCGATCGCGGCACGCTGGCAGCGGGCCTGCGCGCCGACGCGATCCTGGTCGACGACAGACAGCCCGGTGCGCCGCGCGTCTGCGCCACCCTCGTCAATGGCGAACTGAAGCATGCCGCGGCGATGCCGCCGCTGGTCGATCTTGCCGACGCCGGTACACTGGCGGCATGACCATGCATGCTCACCGTTACGCGATCTACCTGGCGCCGGGCGAGCCGTTCCGTGCCTTCGGCAGCCAGTGGCTTGGCCGCGATGCCGATACCGGTGCGGCCATGCCCATGCCGTCCGGGTTCACGGCGCCGCCCTCAGAGTGGGTGCGGGCGCCGGCCCACTATGGCCTGCATGCCACGCTGAAGCCGCCGTTCCGGCTTGCCGCCGGCACCGACGGCGCGCAGCTCGACGCCGCGGCACGAGAATTTGCGCGCGGCCGCGAAGGGTTCGACGCGCCGCTGGCGTTGCGCTCGCTGCGGGGCTTTGTCGCATGGTGCCTGGCCGAAGCGTCACTGCCGATGCAGGCGCTGGCCGATGCCAGCGTGGTGGCATTCGAGCGCTTCCGGGCGCCGCCGGCCCAGGCCGAACTGGCACGACGCAGGCCGGAGCAGCTGAGCGCGGCACAGCGCCAGATGCTCGATGCGTGGGGCTATCCGTACGTGTTCGAGACCTTTGTCTTCCATATCACGCTGACCGGCATGCTCGATGCCGCCAGCGAGGCGGCCGCGCTGGCACGGCTGTCGGCGGATAGCGGCAAGCTGCTGGAAACGCCGCTGCATGTCGATGGCATCAGCGTATTCGTGCAGCCGCGCGCTGGCGACGACTTTATCGTCGGTCGCCACTATGGCTTCGATGGCAGTATCAACGATGGCGCCGGCGCGGCGTACCTGGACGCATGAGTACGGGAATCAAGTCTGACGGCAGTGGCCTGTTCTACGTAATGGGGCCGTCCGGCAGCGGCAAGGATTCGCTGCTGCGCGCGCTGCGCGAGCGGTTGGGGCCCGACGATCGCGTCGTGGTGGCGCATCGCTATATCACGCGCGAGGCCGATGCCAATGAAGCATCGGTGGCCCTTAGTCCCGATGAGTTCCAGCGCCGCCAGGCGCTTGGATGCCTGGCGCTGAACTGGCACAGCCATGGGCTGCACTATGGGATTGGGGTCGAGATCGAGCAGTGGCTGGCTGCAGGATTGACGGTGATCGTCAATGGATCGCGGGAGTACCTGCCGCAGGCGGTGGCGCGATATCCGAAGCTTTGCGCTATCCATGTACGGGTCAAGCCGGAGGTGCTGGCGGCGCGGTTGCGTCAGCGTGGGCGTGAGTCAGATGAGTCGATCGCGCGGCGGCTGGTGCGTGCGGGGCAGGTGTTTGATGTTCCGGATGGCTGCATGCTGGTGGAGATCGATAACAGTGGGGCGTTGCGGGCGTCGGCGGATGCTTTGGCGCGGGTGGTGGGGGTGGGGGATGTGTAGCTGAGCTTTTGTTGCCGTTGTCGCTGGTGGTGGCATGCTGTCGGCTGTTTAAGCGGCCGCTGTCGCCGTTGATGACATGCTGTCGGCTGTTGAACCGCCTGATTCCGCCCTCCTGGGCGGGTCACTTTTTGCCCGAGCGGCAAAAAGTAACCAAAAAGCGCGTTTACGGCCCTGCGGGCGGCCACTCTTATCGTAGT
>NZ_AUFE01000031.1 GCF_000426345.1 Cupriavidus phytohabitans
TCGCGGGGGGAATTGCGATTTTATTGGCGGCTTAACTTGGATGGATTGGGGCAGCGCCCCCTCCAGCGCCAGCTTCTGCGCTTCGCGCTGCCGCTGCGCCAGCATCCGGTTGCCGACGAAGCCGGGACAGACGCCGACCAGCGCCGCGACCTTGCCGATCTTGCGTGCCAGCTCCATCGAGGTCCGCACCACCGGCTTTGCGGTTTTCTCGCCGCGCACCACTTCCAGCAGCTTCATCACATTGGCCGGCGAGAAGAAATGCAGCCCGATCACGGCCTCTGGACGCGACGTGGCCGCGGCGATCTCGTCGACATCCAGCGCCGAGGTGTTGGTCGCCAGGATGGCGCCCGCCCTGACGATCCGGTCGAGCCGGCCGAACAGTTCCTTCTTGACTTCCATGTTCTCGAACACGGCTTCGATCACCAGGTCGGCTTCGGCCAGGTGCTGCAGGTCCAGCGTGGGCGTCAGCAGCGCCATGCGCGCCTCGACATCGGCGGCGCTCAGGCGCCCCTTCTTCATGGTGTTGTCGTAGTTCGCGCGGATGGTGCGCAGCCCGCGGTCAAGCGCCTGCTGCGTGGTCTCGACGATGGTGACCGGCATGCCGGCGTTGAGGAAGTTCATCGCGATGCCGCCGCCCATGGTGCCTGCGCCCACGATGCCGACTTTGGCCACGGGGATCGGCTGCACATCGGCGCCGATGTCGGGCACGTTCCAGACCTGTCGCGAGGCAAAGAAGACGTAGCGCTGCGCAGCGGACTGCGTGCCCGCCATCAACGCCTGGAACAGCTCGCGCTCGCGCCGCAGGCCCTCGTCAAAGGGCAGCTCGACCGCCGCCTCGATGCAGCGGATATTGGCCTCGGGCGCCTCGAAGCCGCGGAAACGGCGCGCGTTGGCCTTGCGGAAGGCGGCGAACAGTTCGCCATGGCCGCGCGCGGGCGTAATCCTGTCCTCAAGGTCGCGCACCTTGCGCAGCGGCCGCTTCTCTTCGACGATCCGGCGCGCGAAGGCGATGGCGTCCGCGCGCAGCGTGGCATCGTCGGCGAGCGCATCGAGCAGGCCCATCTCGGCCGCCTCGGGCGCCGGCACATGGGTGCCGTAGGCGACCATCTCCAGCGCCCTTTCCACACCGACCAGCCGGGGCAGCCGCTGCGTGCCGCCGGCGCCCGGCAAAAGACCGAGGTGGACTTCGGGCAGGCCGCATCTCGCACTGCGCGCGGCAATGCGGTAATGGCACACCAGCGCGACCTCCAGCCCGCCGCCGAGCGCGGTGCCATGGATGGCGGCGACTACCGGCTTGGGGCTGTTTTCGATGGCCGCCTGCACCTCAGGCAGCCCGGGCGGCACGAACGGCTTGCCGAACTCGGTAATATCGGCGCCGGCAATGAAGGTCTTGCCGGCACAGGCCAGCACGATGCCCTGCACCGCCGGATCGGCGATGCAGCGCTCGATCCCCTGCAGGATGCCCGCGCGCACGGCGGCGGACAGCGCGTTGACAGGGGGCGAATCGACGGTCAGCACGGCGATATTGCCGTCCACGGCCAGGCTGGTGACTGCGTTGATGGCGGTCATGCAAGTTCCTTGTACTTTCGGGGAGAAAGGGAAAAGGGGAATCGGCCGACCGCGCATGTCTCAGTCATGCACGCCGGCCACATCCTCGACGGGCGTGACAGCGCGGTCCGTGCCGGTCCGGCGCGAGCGCGGGTCGGCAATGCGAAGTGCCAGCACGAAGGCGGCCAGCTTGACCGCGATGGCAACGACAAAGACCAGCGGGAAGTGCACCGACTGCGCCAGCAGCCCGCCGATCACCGGCCCGACGGCCATCATGCCGAACGTGGCCGTGTCGGAAACCGCCAGCAGCATCGGCCGGTCCTTGCGTGCGCCGAACTCCATCACCAGGTTGTCCGCCGAGATAAAGAAGCCGCCGAAGCCCGCACCCAAACCGCAGAACGCCAGCAGGAAGCCCGGCAGCGTGGCGCACGCCAGCAGCCATGCCGTGGCGGCGATCCACGTGGCGATGCTGGCCAGGAACACCAGCCGGTAGCCATGCCTGTCCGCGACGCGGCCCCAGGCGAGGTTGCTGCCCGTCTGCGCCAGCAGGTAGGCCAGGCTCAGGTACCCGAGCGTGGCGCCATCCAGCCCCAGCAGCCGGCCGGCGTAGATCGCATAGAACGGCATCGCCATCATGCCCAGCGCCACCAGTGCCCGCGCCGCGAAAAAGCGCACGAAATCCCGGTCGGCTGCCAGCAGCGCCGGCAACTCACGCACGCGCCGGCCAAAGCCGGCGCGCATGCGCACGTCGTGCAGCGCCGGCTCGCGCATGCCCGCCAGCGCCGAGATCCCCAGGCTGGTCAGCACGAAGGCAGCCAGGAAGGTGGCGGCATAGCCATTGCCGAACACGTCATTGCCGACCAGGTAGCGTCCGCCCATCCACGCCACCGCCGCCGCGGTGAGGCCGCCGAAGAAGTTGCGCAGCGCCGTCAGGCGCCCGCGCCGCGCCAGCGGGATGATCTTGGAGGTCAGGTAGTTGAAGCTGACGTTCTGCACGCCGTTGAGCAGCCCGAACAGCAGCAGGAACGCTGCCGCGGCCATCAGCGCGCCGCGCCCGCTCAGCAGCAGCGCCGACAGCGCCAGCCCCAGGATCTGGCCGCGCACCAGCCAGCCCACCAGGTAGATCAGCGGCATCACGCGCTGGCGATGCTCGATCAGCGTCGCGCCCCAGATCGACGAGGCGGCCATGCCGGCATATTGCGCAGCGAGCACGAGTCCGACTGTGAGTTTCGAGCCGGACAACAGGTACAGGTAGGCGGGCACGAAGGTGGGCGCGGTCACCAGCCGGAAGCCGGTCATGCCGAGCATGCCGTGGATCAGGAACGCCCTGGCATTGCGCGGCAGGTGGCGGTCGACATGGTCGCGGAAATCTTGCTCGGCCCGTTGCTGCTCCACCTCCGCGGCTTCGCCCAGCAGCGCGCCGCTCATGCCGGCCTGCGTTGTCACGTCGTCTCCCGCTATGGGTCCGGCCCCAGTGCGATGCCGGATGCATTTTCGTGTTTTTGGTATGGCTTCGATAAATGCTAGCACAAGCGTTCGTTTTTCGAGCGTGACGACATGGCGAGGTTTCGAAATTGCGGCATCGAGGGGGCAAGCCGGCAACAGGATCGATGAAGCGATCCCGGCCGGAAACGCGGCAATGCGGCAGAAGCCCTACGCTTTCGGCCATACATACCATGAAGATCCCGCATATTTCCCAGCAGCATTGCTGCAATGCATTAGTCGCCGCCACGCCTTGGTGGTCGCGGCCACGGGCCGCTCTCCGCCGCCCGCTCCGGTTCGGGATGACAGTCGCTCTGTTGCCCCGTTTAGGTTTTGGAGTATTGACGATGCCAGATGCGGCTTGTATAAGAGTTTCTGCCGCTGCGTCGCTGTCGCCGTTTTTCGAAAAACGAGACTGCTGGAGCAGTGCCCATGATCCTGCCGGCCGCCAGGCAACAGCGCAGGACACGGGCCCACAGGCGCACAACAAGGAGACGAGCTTGGACGCACTGGAAACGTTCCGGCAGCAGGCACACGCCTGGCTGGAGGCCAATTGCCCCCCTGAGATGCGCCTGCCGATGCAGGACGAGGAAGACATCTGCTGGGGCGGCCGCAAGTTCCGCTATCAGTCAGAAGCGCAGCGGCGGAGCGCAGGCAGTTCGGCAAGGCCATCGGCGAGTTCCAGGCACTGCAGCACCGCGCCGCGCACCTCTTCGCCGAGATCGAGCTCGCCCGCGCCGCCGTGCTGCGTTGCCAGCACGCGATCTGCGCGCGCAGCTGATGCCGGTGTGCTTTTGCGCCGCGAAATCAGTGCGCACAAGGCAGAAGATCCAGTCGGCCTTGTCGGCATACGACGTCCAGATTTTCTGGCCGTTGACCAAGAAATGGTCGCCGCGATCCTCGGCGCGCGTCTGCAGCGCGGCCAGGTCAGAGCCGGCGTTGGGTTCGGAATAGCCCTGGCACCAGCGGATCTCGCCGCGGGCAATCTTTGGAAGGTGTTCCTGCTTCTGCGCCTCGGTGCCATATTTCAGCAGGGCGGGCCCGAGCATGGTACCGCGCCAAGGCCACTGCCACCGTACGACTCGTCGATCATCACCCCGGCAAAGCCCAGCGCGGCGCAGCGCTGCCACAGCTCCCGCGAGAAGCCGACGGGGTCGCGGGTGTCGCGCAGCGTGCGCAGCGCGGAGATCGGGGCGTTCTCTTGCAGGAACGTCATGGCGCTGTCGCGCAGCATCTCCTGCGTGTCGGTCAGTACGATAGGCATGGCGGCGTCTGGCAGATGTGGGGTCGTGAAGGGTTGCGCGGCGGCTCAGGCGCCGGGCAGGCCGAGCAGGCGCTTGGCGACGATATTGAGCTGGACCTCGCTGGTGCCGCCCTCGATCGAATTCGCCTTGGTGCGCAGCCATGCCCGCGCCAGCGCACCTTCCTGGCTGCGCGCGCCTTCCCATTCGAGGGCATCGGTGCCGCCTGCCGACATCAGCAGCTCGTAGCGCCGCTTGTTCAGTTCCGCGCCGTAGTACTTCAGTACGGACGAGAACGCGGCCATGCCTTCGCCTTGCCGCGCCAGGTCGCGGGCGCGCTCGCCGGCCGCGACGAAGGCCGCCTCGTCGACCTCGAAGCGAGGCCGGCGTGATCGCGGAAGCGATCGGCACCACGCTGGCGCCGCTGCCCTTCCTGTCCACCGCCGTGCTCGGCGCCGCGCTGGTCGGCTTGTACGGCAACGAAGGCCAGCGCAGGGCGCTGCTGCCAGAGATCGCCGCGGGCCGGCACCTGATGGCGCTGGCGCTGGATGAAACCGCCCGGCACCGCCCCGAGCGCATCGCCACGCAGGCGCGGCGCGATGCCGACGGCTATGTGCTCGATGGCAGCAAGGTCTTCGTGGTCGACGGCCACGTGGCCGATACGCTGGTGGTCGCGGCGCGGATGGGCGCTGGCGCGGGCGACGGCATCTCGTTGTTCCTGGTCCCGCGCGACCATGCCGGCGTGCAGGTGGAGCGCTGCGTGCTGGCCGATGCCACCAACGCCGCGCGCATCGTCTTCCACGCCGCCAGGGTACCGGCCGATGCGCTGCTGGGCAGCGTGGGCAGCGGCGCGCAGATGCTGGAGCGGGTGCTCGACATCGGCCGCGCCGTGCTGTCGTCCGAGCTGCTCGGCATCGCCGATGCCAGCTTCGCGCGCACGCTGGCCTACCTGAAGGCAGCGGCTCGACGAAGGCCATGCAGCGGATGGCCGAACAGGGCTGGACCGTACCGGAATGGCCGCGCGAGTATGGCGGCGCCGGATTGAGCGCGGCCGAGGCACGGGTGCTGCGCGCCGAGATGCCAGCGGCTGAACTGCCGCGTGCCGCTGCAGAGCTTCGGCATCTCCGCCCCGAGCCGCTGGTCTGCGTGGCCAAGGCCAAGGCCGGCGATACCGCCACGCTGGCGGTGCAGGAAGGCGTGCAGATGCACGGCGGCATCGGCATGACCGATGAATTCGATATCGGCTTCTTCATGAAGCGCGCCCGCACCGCGCAGGAATGGCTGGGCGACGCCAACTGGCAGCTCGACCGCTGGGCCACGCTGCGCGGCTACTGAGCGACTGAGCGACTGAGCGACTGAGCGATTGAGAAAGGCGGCCCCATCCGCAGGGGCCTGCAGGACATCACGCAACACCGAGGCGACAACGGATGCCCCGGTTGCGGCGCCATGCGCCCGCACCGGCCCGACCGCCAGCAAGGAGGCAGCATGTCGGCAAGTCCCTGGGCACCCGTATTCCCGATAGCGACCGCAACGGCTGGCGTCAGGCAGCATTGCCGGCATCCGCACGGAGGCCTGCAATGAGCGCCTATGTCTTGCGCCGCCTGCTGGCGCTGCTGCCGACGCTGGTCTTCGCCAGCATCATCGTGTTCGCCATCGTGCGGCTGGTGCCGGGCGACGTGGTCGACCTGATGCTGAGCCAGAACGACATCAGCGCCGATACCCGCACCCGCGAAGACCTGGTCCGCGCGCTCGGCCTCGACCGCCCGATGTGGGAGCAGTACCTGCACTGGGTCGGCAATATCGTGCTGCATGGCGACCTGGGCCAGTCGCTGTGGCAAGGCGAGCCGGTGCTGAGGATGGTGATGGCGCGCATCCCCGCGACCTTCTCGCTGGGCGTGCTGGCGTTGGCCGTGGCGCTGACGGTGGCGCTGCCGATCGGCGTGCTGTCGGCGATCCGCCAGGACACCGCGGCAGACTATGTGGCGCGTTCCTTTTCGATCCTGATGCTGGCGGTGCCCAGCTTCTGGCTGGGCACGATGGTGATGGTGTTCCCGTCGGTGTGGTGGGGCTGGTCGCCGGAAGTGCGCTACGTCCCCTTCCTGGAAGACCCGGTGCAGCATGTCAGGCAGATGCTGGTGCCGGCCATCGTGCTGGGCATGGCGCTGTCGGCGATCACCATGCGCATGACGCGGACCATGATGCTGGAGGTGCTGCGCCAGGACTATATCCGCACCGCCTGGGCCAAGGGCCTGAACGAGCCGCTGGTGATCCTGCGGCATGCGCTGCGCAATGCGCTGATCCCGGTGGTAACGCTGATCGGCCTGCAGGCGCCCCTGCTGATCGGCGGCGCCGTGGTGATCGAGCAGATCTTCGTGGTGCCGGGCATGGGCTTGCTGCTGCTTGATGCCGTGCACCAGCGCGACTATCCGCTGATCACCGGCGTCTTCCTCGTGGTCGGCGTCGCGGTGATGCTGATCAACCTGCTCGTCGACCTGAGCTACGGCCTGTTCGACCCCAAAGTGAGGCACCGCTGATGGCACCCCCGACCGTCGATCCGCAAGCCGCTTCCGCCACCCTGCCTGGCACGCTGCCTGGCGCCCCGCCCCGCTCCGCCCGGCAACGACAGCCCCGCTTTGCGCTGCTGCGGCGGCTGTTCCGCGACAAGCCGCTGGGCGCCGCCGGCGCGGTGATCTGCGCGGTGTTCCTGTTCTGCGGCGTGTTCGCCGACCTGCTGGCGCCATATGGCATGAACCAGATCAACATGATGGCGCGGCTGCAGCCGCCCTCGTGGGCGCATCCGTTCGGCACCGACAACCTCGGCCGCGACATGTTCTCGCGCTGCCTGTACGGCGCCCGGCTGTCGGTGGTGATCGGGCTGTCGGCGGCGACGCTGGCCACGGCAATCTCGCTGGTGCTGGGCATCCTGACCGGCTACCTGGGCGGCAAGTTCGACCTGGTGGTGCAGCGCATGGTGGACGCGTGGATGAGCTTTCCCGACCTGGTGATCCTGATCGTGGTGGTGTCGGTGCTGGGCCCGGGCAGCTGGCAGATCGTCTGCACGCTCGGCCTGCTGCTGGGCATCGGCGGCTCGCGCATCGTGCGCAGCGCGGTGGTGTCGGTGCGCGAGAACATGTACGTGCATGCGGCGCAGTCGATGGGGGCGTCGACCGGCCGCATCCTGTGGCGCCATATCCTGCCCAATGTGCTGCCGCCGGTGATCGTGCTGTTCACCACGCGCGTGGGGACCGCAATCCTGGCGGAGTCCGGCCTGTCCTTCCTCGGCCTCGGCGTGCCGCCGCCGGCGCCGACCTGGGGCGGCATGCTGTCCGGTGACGGACGCACGTTCATGTTCCAGGGCCCGTGGCTGGCGCTGGCGCCGGGCGCCTGCCTGACGATCGTGGTCTATGCGATCAACGTGTATGGCGACGCCCTGCGCGATTTGCTCGACCCGCGCATGCGGGGCAGCCGCTGAGAACAGCAGATTGACGAGCGGCCGGCGTATCGGGTATCGAGCCGGCACATCATGATCCCCAAAGGAGCAGACGATGGTGCGCAGCGTGAAGACGGACGGCAGGATGACGAGGCGGGCTTGCCTGGCGATGGCGGCGACGGCAATGGCCGCGGCCTTCGCCTGTGGCACGGCAGCCGCCCAGGCGGAAGCGCCGAAGTATGGCGGCACCATCGAAGTCGGCTCGGTCTACCCTACCATCTCCGCCTTGTCGTGGGACCTGGGCGACTGGAACTGGAAGCAGAACTACGACACCGGCCAGGTCTATGAGCAGCTCTTCGCCGCCGATCTGTCCAAGGCCCGCCGCAACGGCGGCAAGTACGCCTTCCAGGCCGACGCCTGGCTGCCCGAGGATGCCATCCGCGGCGAGCTGGCCGAGAGCTGGAAATGGACCGACCCGCTCACGCTCGAAGTCAAGCTGCGCAAGAACGTGCGCTTCCCGGCCAAGCCGGGCGTGATGGAAGAGCGAGAGCTGACCGCGGAGGACGTAGTGTTCAGCTACAGCCGGCAGAACGCCAGCGCCAAGAAGATCCCCACCTACTTCGACCACCTGAGCAAGGTCGAGGCCGTGGACAAGCACACGGTCGTGTTCCGCTTCAAGGAGTTCAACGCGGAATGGGACTACCGCTTCGGCTGGGGCTACTACTCCGGCATCATGCCCAGGGAGGTCGCCACCGCGGGCGCGGCGAACTGGAAGAACGTCACCGGCTCCGGCCCGTTCACGCTGAGCCAGTTCGTGCAGGGCAACTCCAGCACATATGCAAAGAACGCGCAGTACTGGGACACCGAGAAGATCGGCGGCAAGGACTACAAGCTGCCCTTTGCCGACAAGGTCATACTGCGCACCGTCAAGGACGAGGCCACCCGCAACACCATGCTGCGCACCGGCAAGCTCGACGTGCTGGAAATGGTGCGCTGGACCGCAGTCGATGAACTGAAGAAGAGCGCGCCGCAGCTCAAGTGGTCGCGCTGGCTCTCCTACACCGGGCAGTACCTGGCCCTGCGCGTCGACACCAGGCCGTTCAACGATATCCGCGTGCGCCGCGCCCTGAATATGGCGGTGAACAAGCAGGAAATCGTCAAGCAGTACTACGGCGGCAATGCCGAGCTGTTTGCCTATCCGCAGCACCCGGACTACACCGGCTATTTCGAGCCACTGAGCGCGATGCCGGAATCGGTCAAGGAGCTCTTCACCTACAACCCGGAGAAGGCGAAGAAGCTGCTGGCCGAGGCCGGCTACCCGAAGGGCTTCAAGTTCAAGGTGCAGGTCTGCGCCTGCAGCCAGGACCATATGGAAATGCTGCCGCTGATCGGGGCCTACCTGGAGCAGGTCGGCGTGCGCATCGAGATCCAGCCGATGGAGTACGGCGCCTTCCTGTCGGCGATGACCACCAGGACCAATGCGCCGGGCTACATGATGAGCAATGGCCATACCAACCCGACCACGACGATCCGCAAGAGCTTCGTCGCGGGACAGGTGTGGAACGCCTCGCAATGGAACGACCCGAGGTTCGATGCCCGCGTCAACCAGGCCTTCCAGATGCGCGACCTGGGCAAGCGCCAGGAAGCGTTGCGTGCCATGACCCGCGACATCCTGGCCGAAGCCCCGTATATCTGGCTGCCCACGCCCTACCTGTTCACGGCGTGGTGGCCGTGGGTCAAGAACTACGACGGCGAGCTGCGCGCTGGCGCCGTGCGCAACGGGCCCATCTATGCCAGGGCATGGATCGACCAGGAGATGAAGAAGAAACTCGGGTTCTGACCTCCGCAACGTCAATCCGCACCGTCAACCCGCACTGTCAACCCGCACTGTCGACAGGAAAGCAACCATGACAGAGCCAATCCTGCAGGTGAAGAACCTGACCACGCGCTTCCGCACCGACCGCGGCGTGGTCACCGCGGTGGACCGGGTCTCGTTCGACGTGGCCGCCGGCGAGACGCTGGCGATCGTCGGCGAGTCGGGTTCGGGCAAGAGCGTGACCGCGCTGTCGATCCTCGGCCTGATCCCGCAGCCACCCGGCGTCATCGAGTCCGGCGAGATCCGCTTCGAAGGACAGGACCTGCTCAGGCTCAGGCCGGCGGCCATGCGCGCCATCCGCGGCAACCGCATTGCGATGGTGTTCCAGGAGCCGATGTCGTCGATGAACCCGGCGCTGACCGTGGGCAAGCAGATCGCCGAGCCGATCCGCGTGCACCAGGGCCGCGCCTGGCGCGACGCCTACGAAGAGGCCGCGGAACTGCTGGCGCAGGTGCAGATCCCGGAGCCGCGCAGCCGCGCCCATGCCTATCCGCACCAGTTCTCGGGCGGCATGCGGCAGCGCGCGATGATCGCGATGGCGCTGGCCTGCAAGCCGAAGCTGATCATCGCGGACGAACCGACCACCGCGCTCGATGTCACCGTGCAGGCGCAGATCCTGGATCTGCTGAAGGGGCTGGCGCAGCAGGCCGGCACGGCGCTGATCCTGATCACGCACGACCTTGGCGTGGTGGCGCGCTATGCCGACCGCGTCGCGGTGATGTATGGCGGGCGGCTGGTGGAGACGGCGACCGCGGACGAACTGTACCGCCATCCCGCGCATCCCTACACGCGCGGCCTGATGGCGTGCGTGCCGCGCCTGGACGGCGACACCAGCCAGCCGCTGGTGCCGATCGACGGCCAGCCGCCAGACCTTACCGCGCTGGGCCCGGGCTGCGCTTTCCTGCCGCGCTGCCGGCTGGCGCAGGACCAGTGCCGGCAGGCGCCGCCCGAGCTGCGCGCGGTTTCCGACCAACATCTCAAGGCTTGCTTCCTTCATGACGCACATTGACACGCCCCTGGCGCGCAGCGTCGCGCCGCCTGAGCGCGCCGAACGCACGGATTGCACGCATGGCAGCGCAAGCGCCGAGGCCCCGGCCAGTTTTCAATCGCGCCAACCGCTCCAGTCCGACGACGTGATCCTGAAGGTCGAAGACCTGAAGGTCCATTTCCCCGTGACGCGCGGCGTGCTGCTCAAGCGCCAGGTCGGCTCGGTCAAGGCGGTCGACGGCGTCTCGTTCACGCTGCGCCGCGGCGAGACGCTGGGGCTGGTGGGCGAAAGCGGCTGCGGCAAGTCCACCACCGGGCTGGCCATCATGAAGATGCTGCCCGCCAGCGCGGGACGGATCGCCTTCGACGGCGAGGACCTGGCCGGCTTCAGCGGCGCGCGCGAAAAACGCTTCCGCCGCAGCGTGCAGATGGTCTACCAGGATCCGTTCGCGTCGCTGAACCCGCGCATGAAGGTGCGCGACATCATTGCCGAGCCGCTGCAGGTGCATGGGCTGGCCGGCGACCGTGCCGCGCTGCAGGCGCGCGTGGCCGAGCTGCTCGACATGGTCGGCCTGCTGCCCTACATGGCCGACCGCTATCCGCACGAATTCTCGGGCGGCCAGCGGCAGCGCATCGGCATCGCGCGTGCGCTGGCGTTGAAACCGAGCCTGATCGTCTGCGACGAACCGGTGTCGGCGCTGGACGTGTCGATCCAGGCGCAGGTAGTCAATGTGTTCATGGCGCTGCAGCGCAGCCTGGGCCTGTCCTACCTGTTCATCGCCCATGACCTGGCGGTGGTGCGCCATATCAGCGACCGCATCGCGGTGATGTACCTGGGGCGCATCGTCGAGATCGCGACCCGGCACCAGCTCTACGCAGAGCCGCGCCATCCGTACACACGCGCGCTGCTGTCCGCGGTGCCGGTGGCCGACGTGCGCGCCGAACGCCAGCGCCAGCGCATCGTGCTGCAGGGCGAAGTCCCCAGCCCGATGCATCCGCCTTCGGGCTGCCGCTTCCACACGCGCTGCCCTTCGGCAATGCCGCAGTGTCGCAGCGCCGACCCGGTGCTGCGCGACCACGGCGACGGGCAGATGGTGGCCTGCCATCTGTACGGCTGACAGCAGGCAGGCGACAAACACGGCTCAGCGCAGCAGGCCCATCATCATGGGCCGCACGAACAGCTCGGCGGCGTTGTCCGAGGTGGCGTCGCGGACCCAGCGGCGCAGCTCGACCGCGGCGTTGATCATGCCGTGCACCTGCAGCGCGGCGATCGACTGGTCCAGCGGCCGGATCGAACCGTCCTGCATGCCTTGCACCAGGAAGCGGACAAAGCGCGTCGACAGCCGCGCCATGTCCTGCATCTTGGCGACGCGCATCTCTTCCGGCAGCGCCCCGTAGATGGTCAGCCGCAGCAGTGGCCCCTGGCTGGAGAACTGGTAATGCACCAGCGCGCGCGACACCGCGCACAGCTTGTCCCAGCCGGTGCCTGGCATCTCGTCGGCCAGCGTCTGGGTATCGCGGATCACCGCCGACATGCGGTCGAAGCAGGCGGAGATGAGGTCGTCCTTGTTCTCGTTGTGGTGGTAGAACGCGCCCTTGGTCAGGTTCAGCCGTGCCGAGATCCGGTCCGCCGAGGCGCCACGGTAGCCCTGCTCGTTCAGCAGCTCGGTGGCGGCGCGCAGGAACGCCTGCTGCGTCGTTTCCGGCTGGCCCAGCGTCGGCAGCAGCGCTTCGACATCCGGATCCGGCTGCCATGCGGTGCCGGGCGCGGCAATGCCGTTGAGCACGATGTCCGCCAGCGTCTGCGCGACCTTGGGATAGTCCGCGGGTTCGTAGCGTTCGATCCAGCTCATCGCGCCGCTGGTCAGCGACAGCAGCAGGTGGGCCCGCGCGCTCAGCGCGCTGCGCTGTGCCGGGTTCTGTGCCGGATCGGCGTGCGTGGCATGGCGCAGCAGCCCGCGGATCTGCCGGAACATGTCGTTGTAGGCGGAGAACGCCACGTCGGCATGGCTGGCCGGCAGCGCGCGGATCTCGCGGAAACTCATCAGCTCGGGCCGCTCGCCTGCCGCGGTGCGCGCCAGCCGCGCGACAAACAGCGCGATGAAGGCGGCAACGCGCTCGCCGGCGCTGCCGTGCCGCGAAGCCGCGCCGGCCAGGCCGCGCATTTCCTCGATGGTGCGCATCAGGCAGGCCAGCACTAGGTCTTCTTTCTTGCGGAAGTAGTACGTGATGCTGTTGGTGTTCAGCCCCACCAGCTGGCCGACGTCCGACAGCGTCGTGCCGCGCACGCCCTTGCGGTTGAACAGCGCCGCGGCGGCATCGAGGATGCCTTCGCGCTTTTCGACATAACGGCGGGTCTGCCTGGCTTCCGACTGGTCCGTGAGCATGAGCGGTCCGGCTACGCGGATGGGCGAACCGGTTTTTCGAAGATACGGTGCCAGGGATTATAGGTGCGGGTATAGCGCGAGAGATATTGGGATGTTCCCGCTTTGCCGCACGTACCGTATTGTTGAAGCGATCAGGACGACTACGAAGCCGCCTTCGGCCGCGCCCTGGCCGCCCGCTGCACCGGCGCCAGCATGGCCGCGGCAGGCTCGATACCGTCCGCATTGACCAGCACGCCCGCCGACACGATGTAGGCCGCCGCGCTCTCGATATCGCCGCGCAGCGCCGCGCAGGCCGCTTCGCTGTCGTGCCCGCGCAGGGCCTCGACCAGCTTGTCGTGATGCTTGACGGCGACGCGCTCATCCACGCGGCGCGATCCGGAACGCAGGTCGTGGTTGAGGATCGGCCCGATGCGCAGCCACTGCGACTCGATCATCTGCAGCAGGATCGGCATCCTTGCCGCCGCATAGACGGCAAAGTGGAACGCCTGGTTGGCGGCGATGACCCCGGCGCCGTCGGGCCGGTCCTTCGACATCTCCGCCGCAAACCGGCTGCGCAGCGACTCGACCCGCGCCAGTTCGGCATCGGTGATGCGCTCGGCGGCGGTGGCCGTCGCCAGCCCCTCCAGCTGGATCCGGATCTTGGTGATTTCCTCGAACTGGCTGACGCTCATCCGCGGCACGCGCAGCGCCCGGTTGGGCGTCAGTTCCAGCGCCTGCTCGGCGACCAGGCGGTGGACCGCCTCGCGCACCGGCATCACGCTCACGCCCAGCGCTGCCGCGATATTGCGCAGCGAAATCTGCTCCCCCGGCATCATCTGGCCAGTAATCAGCAGCTCCCGCAGCTGTGTGTAGACATCGCGGCTCAGCGTCTGGCGGGTCAGCGGCGTTACGAGTTCGTTCAGGGGCATGCGGCGAAGCATACCACATAGGGTAATCCGCTATATGAGATCTGTGATCACAGTTTTAATCTTGCTTCCGAAGGCAGGCACTGGCCTGTCGCATGGACTTGTAAGCACTGGAAGCAAGGAGAGCGGATACATGTGGAAGGATGAATCGCTGGCGGGCAAGCGCGTACTGGTGACCGCCGGGGCGGATGGAATTGGCCTGGAGATCACGCGGGCCTTCATCGAAGCCGGTGCCCGCGCCGCGGTATGTGATGTGTCGGGCGCGAGCCTGGAGCGGATTGCGGCGGAACTGCCCGGCGTGCTGGCGGTCAGGGCCGATGTGTCCCGCGAGGACGATGTCGAAGCGCTGTTCCGGGCGATCGATGCGGGGCTGGGCGGCCTCGATGTGCTGGTCAACAACGCCGGCGTGGCCGGCCCGACCGGCGGCGTCGAAACGCTGTCGCTGGTCGACTGGGAGCGCTGCCTCGCCGTCAACATCACCGGCCAGTTCCTGTGCACCCGCGCCGCGGTGCCACGCCTGCGCAAGGGGCACGCGCCGGCGATCGTCAACCTGTCCTCGGCGGCCGGCCATCTCGGCATGCCGGGCCGCAGCGCCTACTCCGCGTCGAAATGGGCCGTGGTGGGCTTTACCAAGTCGCTGGCGCTGGAGCTGGGCGCGGATGGCATCCGGGTCAACACGGTGCTGCCCGGTGCGGTCGACGGCCCGCGCATCCGCGCGGTGATTTCAGCCAAGGCGGAATCGCACGGCAAGCCGCTCGACGAAGTCACGCGCAACTACACGTCGCAGGCGGCGCTGGGCCGCATGGTGACGATGCGCGATATCGCCAACATGGTGCGCTTCGCGTGCAGCGACCAGGCGGCCAACGTACACGGCCAGGAACTGGTCGTCGACGGACTGACCCAGGCCCTCAGCTAAGGCGCCCTGCCCTGCACGGGCTGCCTGCATTTCCGAACAACGCCAGACCAGGGAACCTCCATGGCCAAACGAGCCAAAGCCATCATCACCTGCGCGCCGACCGGCGCCATCCACACCCCGAGCATGTCGCCGCACCTGCCGGTGACCGCCGACGAAATCGCGCAGGCGGCCATCGACGCCGCGCGCGCCGGCGCCGCCATCCTGCATCTGCATGCGCGCGATCCCAAGGACGGGCGCCCGTCGCAGGATCCCGAGCTGTTCCGCCCCTTCCTGGCAAAGATCAGCACCGAGACCAATGCGGTGATCAACATCACCACCGGCGGCAGCCCGCACATGACGGTGGAAGAACGCATGCTGCCGGCCACGACCTTCAAGCCGGAGCTGGCCTCGCTCAACATGGGCTCGATGAATTTCGGCCTGTTCCCGATGCTGGAGCGCTTCAGGGACTTCCGCCACGACTGGGAACGCGAACACCTGGAGAACAGCCGCAACCTGATCTTCAAGAACACCTACCAGGATATCGAGAACATCCTGCGCATCGGCAATGCCAACGGCACGCGCTTCGAGTTCGAGTGCTATGACATCAGCCACCTGTACAATCTGCGGCACTTCTTCGACCGCGGCCTGGTCAAGGGCCCCGTCTTCATCCAGTCCGTGTTCGGCATCCTGGGCGGCATCGGGCCCGATCCCGAAGACCTGATGCACATGCACCGCACCGCACAGCGCCTGTTTGGCGACCAGTTCCGCTGGTCGATCCTCGGCGCCGGCCGCGGCCAGATCCCGCTGGCGACGATCGGCGCGGCGATGGGGGCCAACGTGCGCGTCGGCCTGGAAGACTCCCTGTGGATCGGCCCGGGCCAGCTGGCGACATCGAGCGCCGAGCAGGTCACGCGCATCCGCACCGTGCTGGAAGCGCTGAACATCGACGTGGCCACGCCGGACGAAGCCCGCGACATCCTTGACCTCAAGGGCGCGGCAGGCACCGCGTTCTGAACGCCGGCGGTGCCGCAGCGGGCCGGCTACCGCCACCATCGACACCCGCCATCCACTGGCGGGCACCGAAGACATCAACCAGGCAGAACGGCAGCCGCGCGGCCCGCGAGGCGCAGCGCCGTATCCGCCCAACGGAGACCACGTTCATGCAGACCGTACCCGCCCCCGGCGCGCCATCGCTGGCCGCGCCGACAGACCGCCCGCTGACCGGGCTGCTGTTCCGCAAGCTGATGCCCCTGCTGGTGCTGTCGTATGTGATCAGCTTTCTCGATCGCACCAACATTGCGCTGGCCAAGACCCATATCGCCGTCGACCTGAACATCTCGGCGGCCGCCTACGGCCTCGGCGCGGGCCTGTTCTTCCTCAGCTATGCACTGCTCGAAGTCCCGAGCAACCTGATCATGCATCGGGTCGGGGCGCGCTTCTGGATCACCCGCATCATGGTGACGTGGGGCCTGCTGTCCGCGGCGATGGCCTTTGTCCAGGGCGAAACGTCCTTCTACATCATGCGCGTGCTGCTCGGCGCGGCCGAAGCGGGCCTCTTTCCCGGCGTGATGCTGTACCTGACCTACTGGTTCGGCCGCGAGGACCGTGCGCGGGCGGTCGGCTATTTCCTGCTGGGCGTCTGCATCGCCAACATCGTCAGTGGTCCGCTCGGCGGCGCACTGCTGGGCATGGAAGGCATCTGGGGCTTCAAGGGCTGGCAATGGATGTTCGTGCTGGAAGGCCTGCCGGCCGTGTTCCTGGCCGCGGTGGTGTGGAAGAAGCTTCCCGACGGCCCGGAAAGCGCGCCGTGGCTGACGACGGCGCAGGCGCAGCAGGTCCGCCGACAACTGGCCGCGGAAGCCGCCGACGGCAGCGCCGGCACGGGCGGCCACTCGTTCCTGGGCGCCATCCGCGATCCGCAGGTATGGCTGGCGATCTTCATCTACTTCTGCCACCAGATCGCGATCTATACGGTGATCTTCTTCCTGCCGGGCATTATCGGCACGTACGGCAAGCTCACGCCGCTGGAAATCGGGCTGCTCAACTCGCTGCCGTGGATTGCCGCCGCCATCGGCGCCGCGTGGCTGCCGCGGCATGCCAACACCCCGCAGCGCGGACGCCGCCTGCTGTGCCTGGGCCTGGCCGTGATGGCGGCCGGCCTGCTGGTTGCCGCGTTCGCGGGCCCGGTGCTGGCACTGGTCGGCTTCTCGATGACGGCGCTGATGTTCTTTGTGGTGCAGTCGATTGTGTTCCTGTTCCCGTCGTCGCGGCTGACGGGCGTGGCGCTGGCGGGCGGGCTGGCGCTGATCAATACCTGCGGCCTGGTCGGCGGCTTTATCGGGCCGTCGACGATGGGGCTGATCGAGCAGGCGACCGGCAGCACGCGCAACGGGCTGGTGATCATGGCCGTACTGCTGCTGGTGGCGTGCGCGGTGGCGCCTCGGCTGCGCCAGGGGCAGGAGCGCTGAGCCCGCGGTGCACGGGCCCTCAGGGGTTCAGGGCTCGTGCGCTGCCGCCGGCCCTGCCGGTGCCGACGGGTGGAGCACCGGCAGCCGGAACATGAACTCGCTGCCGCCGCCGCGGCGGCGCCTGGCTACCAGCGTGCCGCCGTGTGCCTCGACGATCGAGCGGCAGATCGCAAGCCCCATCCCCATGCCGTCGCCCTTGGTGGTGAAAAAGGCGTCGAAGATCCGCGGCAGCACGTCTTCGCCAATGCCGGTCCCGCGATCCTGCACGCTGACCACCACCATCTCCTGCTCCTGCTGCTCGCGGTATGAAGCCACCAGCAGTTCACGCTGCTCGACCGGCGTGCCGGCCATGGCGTCGAGCGCATTGGTGACCAGGTTGAGCACTACTTGCTGAAGCTGCACGCGGTCCGCCTCGACCTGCGTGGCGCCGGCAGCCAGCCGGGTCACGATCCTGACGTTGTGCGCGTCCAGTTCGGGCCGCACCATCACCAGCACCTCGCGCAGCACCTCGTCCGGCGAAAGCGGCGCGAGCGCCGCGGGGGCCTGCCGCGCCAGCGAGCGTAGCGCACGCACGATGTCGGCGGCGCGCAGCGCATGCTGGCGGATAAAGGCAAGGCCCTCCAGCGCCTCGCCGAGTTCCGGCTGCGGCCGCTGCAGCCAGCGCGCGCTGGCATCGACGGTCGCGACAATGGCAGTCAGCGGCTGGTTGACTTCATGGCCGATCGACGCCGCCAGCGTGCCCATCACGGTCAGGTGCGAGGTGCGGGCCAGCTCGGCGCGCGCATCGCGCAGGCTGATCTCGGCGGCCACCCGACGGTTGTTCTCGCCGATCAGCTGCTCATACAGGCGCGCCGTTTCCAGCGAGATCGCGACCTGCGGCGCTAGCATTTCCAATTCGGCAACGTGGTTCGCGCCGAACACGCCCGGGGCGTTGTTGTTCTCCAGGTAAACCGCGCCGATCAGGCTGTGTCCGCGCACCAGCGGCAGGCACAGCACCGAGCGCACCCCGCTGTCAATGGCGGCCCTGGTGCGGATCGACGGCGCGTCTACCATGGCGTCGGCGAGCACCAGCGTCTGGCGCGTGCGCAGCACGCTGTTGAGCACCGCCAGCGGCAGCGCGTGCTCGGTGGGCGGCGCCGAGCCAAGTGCCACCGTCACCTTGCCGTCGAGCACGCGGCCCGACGCTTCGATCATGGGCGCGCCGTCCCGCATCAGCACCAGCAGGCCGTAGCGGGCACCAGCATGCAGGATCACAGTGCTCAGCAGGCTCTCGACCAGCCGATCCATCACGATCTCGCTGGACAAGGCACGCGCCGCCTGCTTGCCGAGTTCCCAGCCGGCTACCGGCGACGTGGGGGGCGTGGGCGGCGCCGGCGTGTCGCCGGCAGCAGGCGCATCGAGTTGCGGATATTGGACGGCCAGCAGCGTCGCCTTGTGTTCGGCGCCCCAGCGCTGGTAGCACGCGCGCGCCACCGCCAGGTGCTGCCGGGCAGCCGTATGCAGGCCTTGCCGGGCGCACAGCATGCCGGCCAGTTCGTGGGCCAGCGCCTGCTCATGCACGAAGCCGGCCGCCGCTGCCGCCTCGGCCGACTGCTCGTAACAGGCTAGCGCGCGCAGCGGATCGCCATCCGCCTGCGCCAGCGCGGCATCGGCCAGCAACAGCTTGTTGCGGAACGTCAGCGGGTTGAGCGCTGCCCAGCGCGCGAAGCAGGCGCGGTGGGCAGCGATGTCGGCGGCGGCCTGCGGTGCCTGCGCGTGCGCCAGCGCAATGCTGAGGAACAGGCGGCAGTCGGCCACGTTGATATGCGCCGGCGCGGACCAGATTAGCGTCTCGGCGTGGCGCAGGCTGTGCACCGCTTGCGCCCACTGCCCCAGGAACGCCGCGGCCATGCCGTCGTACAGGTAGATCCAGAAGCGGGTCGGCAGCGAGTTGCTGCGTGCCAGCCGTTGCGCGGCGGTCCCGCAGTGTGCGGCTTCCTCATGCCACCCGCTGCTTTCGCCGTCCTCGCCGCCCTTGCCACCCTTGCCGCCTTCGTCGCCTTCGTCGCCCACGCGCAGCCGCTGCACGAGATGCAGCTGCGAATGCAGGATCAGTTCGATGTCCCGGTACTGAACCTGGCGCGTCAGCGCCAGGCCGCGCGCGATCTCTTCCGCCACCAGGCACAGCTGCTCGCCCATGACCAGCAGGTCGGACGCGATATGGTTACAGGCATAGCAGGCCATGCCGATGTCGCCGGAGGCGCGCCCCAGGGTCACGGCTTGCTGCGCGTGGCTCAGCGCATACGACAGCGGACGCGTCCACGCGCTGACCTGGTCCACCGCGACCAGGGTGGCGATGCGTCCCGCTTCATAGCCATGGTGGTCGATCAGCGCCATCGCGGCCTGCCCGTACGCCAGCCCGTCCTCGTACTTCTCGTACAGGCTGGCGATAAACACGCCAAACCATGACAGGCCGTACGGAGACTCCGGCGTGGCGCCATGGTCGAGGGTCAGCTCGACCATCTTGGCCACGTGCAGGAAGCTGATGCCATCGCGCACGAACAGCGAAGAAATCAGCGTGGAGAGCAGCCCCATCACGGCATGGATGCGCGCGTCTCCGGTCGCGGGCAATGACGCCAGGCTGGCGATCGGGCGCGTGCCCAGCGCGGCGCGCACGGCGTCACAGGCGTCGCGCATGCGCTGCGCGGACGGCGCGCGCTCCAGGTGTACATCGAGCAGCGCCAACCCGGACAAGGCAGCGTTGATCGCGCCTTCGTAGTCCGAGCGCACGGTCTGCAGGCTGGCGCGGAGACGGTACACGGCGGCCTGGTCGAGCGCGTTTTGTGCGCGCGCCAGCAGCGCGTCGATCCCGTCCGAGGCGGCATCGAGCCGGGCCTGTGCCAGCAGGCATTCGCAACGCAGCAGGTCGACGGCGTAAGCCTGCGCGTAGTGCGCATCCCACCAGTCCGGCCGCATCAGCGCCTGTGCCGTGTCCATGTAGTGCAGCGCCTGGCCGATCGCGCCGGAGCGCCAGGCGCGCCGCCCCCCCACCAGCAGCACCTCGACGAAGGCGACGCGCTGCGGCATCGGCAACGCCTGGCTCGCACGGACGGCCACGCGCTCGATCTGGTTGCAGATCTCGAACGCATGGTCCGCCAGCGCGCCGCGCCAGTGTCCGATCATGATCTGCGCGATGCGCGCGTGCTCGGCGGGACGCGCGTGCGGCTCGATCATCGAGTACGCGGATTCAAGCACGCGGTCATGCTGGAACGCGTAGCCGCACGGCGCCTGCACCAGCAAGCCGGCCTCGACAAACGGTTGCAGCCGGCTGGCCAGCTGTGCGGCGCTGACGTCGGCCACGCGGGCCAGCAGGCCGGCATCGCCGCGCAGTCCGACGCAGGCGAGCTGTTGCAGCAGTTCGGTTCCGGCGCGCGGCAGCCTCGCAAAGCGCCGGATCATCAGGTCGACGACGTTGCTGGTGTAATGCTGGTCGTCGACCTCGGCGGCATGCCAGTTCCAGCCAGTGCCGCCGGCCTGCCTGGTCAGTACGCCGTCGTCGACCAGCGTGCGCAGCAACTGGTAGGAAAAGAACGGGTTGCCCGCAGTCCTGTCGTGCACTGCGTGCGCCAGCGCCGCGATACGCGCGGGCGACTCGTCGAGCGCGGCGCCGACCAGCTCGGCCAGGTCATCGGGTACCAGAGGCCTGACGGCGATGCGCGTGACCGCCAGCGCGCGGTTCGCATGCAGCAGCCACGAGAAGCGTTGCTCGACATCCTGGCCGTGGTCCCGGTACGCGGCGATCAGCAGGATGCCGCCGGGAGGCTGCAGGGTGAAGGTCTCCAGCAGCGCAATGGTAAATGCATCGGCCCACTGCAGGTCATCGAGGAACAGGACCAGTGGCATGCCCGGCGCGGCAAAGGCGGCAAAGGTTGCCAGCAGCGCGGCCTGCGCGCGGGCCTGTGCCTGCTGCGCGGGCACGTTGGCCAGCGGCGCCGTGCGGCCCAGCACCTGCTCGACCTCGGGCACGAGTTCGGCCACCGCCTTGCCCTGCCCCGCCAACGCGCCGAGCCAGCGTTCGCGCATTGGCGCAATCGTGGCCGGCGGCGCGTCCAGCAAGCCGTGCGCAAGCGCGTGGATGGCCTGCGCCACAGGCGCATACGGAATCTCGAGCTGGAGCTGGTCGCTCTTGCCGGCGGCAATGCGGGCGCCGGTCTGCGCGGCGGCCTGGCGCGAGAAGGCGTTGGCCAGCGCGGACTTGCCGGTGCCGGCGGCGCCGGCAATCAGCACCAGCTCGGATTTGCCGCCCTGGCACACGCGCCCCAGCGCGTCGGTCAGCAGCGCCATCTCGCGGGCGCGCCCGACCAGGCGCGCCGGTGCCCGCAGCGCCGGCTTGTCCGTCACTGGCCGGCCTGGCAGAGGCCGAGCTGCTGTGCCATCAGCACCAGTTCGGCAAAGGTGCGCGCCTTCATCTTGCGCATGGCCTGCCCGCGATGGATCTTGACCGTAACCTCGCTGATGCCGATCTCGGCCGCGATCTGCTTGTTCAGCAGGCCGGACACCGCCAGCCCCATGACCTCGGCCTCGCGCGGCGAAAGGGTTTCGTAGCTGGCGCGCAATCCGTCTGACTTGCGCGCGCCTTCGCGACGCAGGCGGTCCTTGGCCAGCGCAGCGCCCACCGCGTCGAGCAGGTCCTGTTCGCGGTACGGCTTGGGAATGAAGTCCACTGCGCCCGCTTTCATCGCGGCCACGCTCATCGCAATGTCGCCGTAGCCAGTCATGAAGATGATGGGCAGCGGCACGCCCATGCGGGCCAGCCGGCCCTGCAGGTCCAGGCCGCTGGGGCCGCGCAGCCTGACGTCGAGCACCAGGCAGCACGGCGTATTCGGCAATGGAAAGGCAAGCAGCTCCGCGGCGGACTCGAACAGCACCGCGCTCAGGCCGACCGAGCGGAACAGGTTGCCGAGCGCATGGCGCACGCCGGCATCGTCGTCGACGACCAGTACGGTCGCGTCATCGCAGGCACTGTCTTCGGCAGGCTCCAGGCTTTGGGATGTCACGGTCTGATCTCCAGTCCACGCGTGCGAGGCCGCACGAGCAGCGGATTATAACCGCGGGCCGTCATCGGCAATGGACCGCCTTGAGCCCAGGTGAGATGCACGGGTCACTCATACCATGGTGTTAGTCCCGCGCGCACCGGCGCCGGACCGCTCGCCCGCTTCCGGTGCAAGCGCCGGTGCAAGCGCCGGTGCAAGCGCCGCCGGGCCGACTAATACCTTCATGCAATGGCGATGGCTGCGCCCACAGTCTAGTCTTGTTATCCGGGCCGCGCTGCCGTGCCGTCTGCCGGCGGCCACCTCCCGCCTACGCCTGCTCAAACCCCTTGCCCCCGAGGATCGACACCATGTCCAACCCGAAGCTCGAAGTCCTGACCCCGCAAAACAGCCAGCTGATCATCATCGACCACCAGCCGCAGATGGCCTTCGGGGTGCAGTCGATGGACCGACAGGCCATGAAGAACAACGTCGTCGGCCTGGCCAAGGCCGCAAAGATCTTCAATATCCCGACCACCATCACCACGGTCGAAAGCGAATCGTTCTCCGGCTACACCTATCCCGAGCTGCTCGACGTGTTCCCCGGGCAGAAGACGCTGGAGCGCACCTCGATGAACTCGTGGGACGACCAGAAGGTCCGCGACGCGCTCAAGGCCAACGGCCGCAACAAGGTGATCGTCGCCGGCCTGTGGACCGAGGTCTGCAACACCACCTTCGCGCTGTGCGCGATGCTGGAGGGCAACTACGAGATCTACATGGTGGCCGATGCCTCCGGCGGCACCAGCAAGGAAGCCCACGACTA
The DNA here is from genome assembly GCF_000426345.1 of Cupriavidus phytohabitans. Taxonomy (GTDB): domain Bacteria; phylum Pseudomonadota; class Gammaproteobacteria; order Burkholderiales; family Burkholderiaceae; genus Cupriavidus. The sequence goes on from NZ_AUFE01000031.1 coordinate 23,052, forward strand.
CGCCATGCAGCGCATGGTCCAGGCCGGCGCGGTGCCGGTGACCTGGCAACAGGTGCTGCTGGAATGGCAGCGCGACTGGGCGCACCGCGACACGTATGACGCCGTGATGAAACTGGTCAAGGAACATTCCGGCGCCTATGGCATGGGCGTCGACTACGCTTACACCATGGTGCACAAGGCGCCGCAGCGCACCGCCACGCCGCACGAGTCGGTGGCGCCGGTGCCGGCGCGCTGATCCCGGCATCCCCCGATGCCCGCTTGCGCGCGCCCACGACGGCCGGCGCGCAAGCCTGCTTCCCAGGCACCGGCAAGGTGCCTTCTTCCACTTCCTGGAGGGCCTGATCGATGAAAACCATCACCACCCAAGACGGTACCCGCATCTTCTACAAGGACTGGGGCGCGGGCCAGCCGGTCGTGTTCTCGCATGGCTGGCCGCTGCATGCCGATGCATGGGACACGCAGATGCTGTTTCTCGCGCGCCAGGGCTTCCGCGTGATTGCCCATGACCGCCGCGGCCACGGCCGCTCGGACCAGCCCGCGCAGGGCAACGACATGGACACCTATGCGGACGACCTCGCCGCGCTGATCGAAGCGCTGGACCTGCGCGACGCGGTGCTGGTCGGGCACTCCACCGGCGGTGGCGAGGTGGCGCACTACATCGGCCGTCACGGCACCAAACGCGTGGCCAAGGCGGTGCTGATCGGCGCGGTGCCGCCGCTGATGCTGAAGACCGACGCCAACCCCGGTGGGCTCCCGCTGGACGTGTTCGACGGCATCCGCAAGGGCGTGGCCGAGAACCGCTCGCAGTTCTACCAGGACCTGGCGGTGCCGTTCTTCGGCTTCAACCGTCCGGGCGCCAGGGTCTCGCAGGGCACGATCGATGCCTTCTGGGCGCAAGGCATGGCCGGCGGCATCGTCGGGCAATACGCCTGCATCCGCGAGTTCTCCGAGGTCGACTACACCGAGGACCTGAAGAAGATCGACGTGCCCACGCTGATCCTGCATGGCGACGACGACCAGATCGTGCCGATCGACGCCTCGGCCCGGCGCGCCGCCGAGCTGGTCAAGGGCGCGACGCTCAAGGTCTACCCCGGCGCCTCGCACGGCATGTGCGTGGTCAACGCCGACCAGGTCAATGCCGACCTGCTCGCCTTCCTGAAGGGCTGAGTTCGATGTCGCGAGGCCGTTTTACCCGCCGGCAGTTCATTGGCACCGCGGCCGCGCTCGGCGCGGCCGTTTCCCCGGAGATCTTCGGCATGCAGCCCAGCACCGCACCCAGCCTCATCCTCGTCAACGGCAAGTTCACCACGCTCGACAAATCCAACCCGCAGGCAGACGCCGTGGCTATCCGCGACGGGCGCTTTGTGGCCGTCGGCACGCGCCAGGACGTCATGAAGCTGGGCAGCGCGCAGACGCAGATCGTGGACCTGAACGGCCGGCGGGCCATCCCCGGGCTGATCGACAGCCACATGCACATCATCCGCGGCGGCCTGAACTACAACATGGAGCTGCGCTGGGACGGCGTGCGCTCGCTGGCCGATGCCATGCGCATGCTCAAGGACCAGGTCGCGCGCACGCCGGCGCCGCAATGGGTGCGCGTGGTCGGCGGCTTCACCGAGCACCAGTTCGCCGAGAAGCGGCTACCGACCATCGACGAACTGAACGCGGTGGCGCCCGATACCCCCGTATTCATCCTGCACCTGTACGACCGCGCCATCCTCAACGGCGCGGCGCTGCGCGCGGTCGGCTATACCAGGGACACGCCCAACCCGCCCGGCGGCGAGATCGTGCGCGATGCGCGCGGCAATCCCACGGGCCTGCTGCTCGCCAAGCCCAACGCTACCATCCTGTACGCGACGCTGGCCAAGGGCCCCAAGCTGCCGCCCGAATACCAGAAGAACTCGACGCGCCATTTCATGCGCGAGGTCAACCGGCTGGGCGTGACCGGCGTGATCGATGCCGGCGGCGGGTACCAGAACTACCCGGAGGACTACAGCATCATCGAAGAGCTGCACAAGGACGGGCAGCTGACGGTGCGGCTGGCGTACAACCTGTTCACGCAAAAGCCCAAGGAAGAACTGAACGACTTCAAGACCTGGACCGCCAAGGTCAAGCCGGGCCAGGGCGACGACCTCTACCGCCACAATGGCGCCGGCGAAATGCTGGTCTACACCGCGGCCGACTTCGAGGACTTCCGCGTCGAGCGCCCCGACATGGTGCCGTCGATGGAGGCCGACCTGGAGCCGGTGATCCGCCTGCTCGCGGAAAAGCGCTGGCCGTGGCGGCTGCATGCCACCTACGACCAGACCATCTCCCGTGCGCTCGATGTCTATGAAAAGGTCGCGAAGGACATCCCGTTCAACGGCCTGAACTGGTTCTTCGACCACGCCGAGACCATTTCCGAGCGCAATATCGACCGCATCGCCGCGCTTGGCGGCGGCATCGCCGTGCAGCACCGCATGGCCTACCAGGGCGAATATTTTGTCGAGCGCTACGGCGCGCGCGCCGCCGAGGCCACGCCGCCGGTAAAGAAGATGCTGGAAAAAGGCGTGAAGGTCGGCGCCGGCACCGATGCCACGCGCGTGGCCTCGTACAACCCGTGGGTGTCGCTGTACTGGCTCACCACCGGCAAGACCGTGGGCGGCATGGCGATGTACCCGCAGGCCAACCTGCTCGACCGCGAAACCGCGCTGCGGCTGTGGACCGAGGCCAACACGTGGTTCTCCTCGGAAGTCGGCAAGAAGGGCCAGATCAAGGCGGGCCAGCTCGCCGACCTGGCGGTGCTGTCGGCCGATTACTTCAGCGTGCCCGGCGACGAGATCCAGGACATCACCTCGGTGCTGACCATCCTGGGCGGCAAGGTAGTCTACGGCGACGCCGACTTCAGCAAGCTGTCGCCGGCGCTGCCTCCCCCGATGCCCGACTGGTCGCCGGTGCGCCACGTCGGCGGCTACCAGCCGCGGCCGGAAGCGCGCAAGCTGGCGCTGAACACGGCGTGCGGGTGCGCGAGTTCGTGCGGCGTCCATGGCCATGCGCATGCCAGGGCCTGGACCGCTGGCGTGCCGGCATCCGACGAGAGCACGTTCTGGGGCGCGCTGGGCTGCTCATGCTGGGCCTTCTGACCGCGGCCAACGGAGACCGGCCATGCCTGAACCGATGACTTCCGTTCCCCAGGCGCCCACCGGCGCCACCGGGCTGCCGGGCTGGATGCATTGGCTGGCCCTGCTGCTGCTGTGCGCGGCCTACCTGCAGGGCGGCCTGTTCAAGCTGGCCGACTTTCCCGGCGCGGTGGCCGAGATGCGGCACTTCGGCCTGAATCCGCCGGTGCCGATGGCAGTCGCTACCATCGTCCTCGAGCTGGGCGCCTGCGCCATGATCCTGCTGGGCTGGCAGCGCTGGCTGGGGGCGCTGGCGCTGGCGGCATTCACGGTCGGCGCGACCTTCATCGCCAACCGCTTCTGGGAAGTCCCGCCAGAAGCCCGCTTCATGATGACCAACGCGTTCTTCGAGCACCTGGGCCTGGCCGGCGGCTTCCTGCTGGTGGCCTGGCACGACCTGCGCGAGCGCGCATTCAGGCAGGGCTGACCAAGATGGCAGAGCAAGTGACGGACTCCCCTTCCCGCCCCGCCGACGGCGGCGCTTTCGCGCCGCTGGCGCAGGCCACGTTTGCCGTGCTGTGGGCGGCCACCATTCTCGGCAACGTCGGCAGCTTCATGCGCGACGTGGCCAGCGCCTGGCTGGCCACCGACCTGTCGTCGTCGCCGGCCGCGGTCGCAACGATCCAGGCCGCGGCGACCTTGCCGGTATTCCTGCTGGCGATCCCGGCCGGCGTGCTGTCCGACATCCTCGACCGGCGCCGCTTCCTGATCGCGATCCAGGTCGGGCTGGCGCTGGTCAGCGGCACGCTGATGATGCTGGCCTGGCGCAACGCGCTGACGATCGAGATCCTGATCGGCATGGCTTTCCTGGGCGGTGTCGGTGCGGCCTTGATGGGGCCGACGTGGCAGTCGATCGTGCCCGAGCTGGTGCCGCAGCAAGAACTCAAGCACGCGGTTGCGCTCAACTCGCTGGGTGTCAACATCGCCCGCGCCATCGGCCCGGCTGCCGGCGGCCTGCTGCTGGCGGCGTTCGGCGCGGCGGTCAAGTATGGCATGGACCTGCTCAGCTATGTCTTCGTGATCGCCGCGCTGCTGTGGTGGAAGCGCCCGGCGCGCACCGCCGACCCGCTGCGCGAGCATTTCCTGGGGGCGTTCCGCGCCGGGCTGCGCTTTACCCGCGCCCACAGCAAGCTGCATGTCGTGCTCGCGCGGGCCGCGGTGTACTTTGCCTTCGGCAGCAGCATCTGGGCACTGTTGCCGCTGGTGGCCAGGCAACTGCTGAAGGGGGGCGCCAGCCTCTATGGCGTGATGCTGGGCGCGGTCGGGGTGGGCGCGATCCTCGGCGCACTGGTCATGCCGCGGCTGCAGCGGCGGCTGGACGCCGACGGGCTGATGCTGCTGTCTGCCATCACCACCGCGGTGGTGATGGCCGGGCTATGCATGGCGCCGCCGGTCTGGATCGCACTGTTGCTGCTGCTGTTCCTGGGGGCGGCATGGATCATCGCGCTGACGACGCTGGGCGGCGTGGCGCAGGCGATCTTGCCCAACTGGGTGCGCGGCCGCGCGCTGGCGGTCTACCAGATGGTCTTCAACGGCGCGATGGCCGCTGGCAGCCTGGTGTGGGGCTTTGTCGCGCAGGCGCTGGGCACGCCCGGCGGGCTGCTGGTGGCGGCCGCCGGCATGCTGGCGGCAGCGCTGCTGCTGCACCGGCTGCGCCTGCCCCGCGGCGAAGAGGACCTGGGGCCGGCACGGCACTGGCCCGAGCCCGAAGGCGCCGCCGATATCGCGCATGACCGCGGCCCGGTCATGATCCTGATCGAGTACTGCGTCCGCGCGCCAGACCGCGACGCGTTCCTGCGCGCGGTCCACCAGCTTTCCGAGGAACGGCTGCGCGACGGCGCCTTCAACTGGGGCGTGATGGAAGACCCGGCCGATCCAGAACTGCTGACAGAGTGGTTCCTGGTCGAATCGTGGGCCGAGCATTTGCGCCAGCACGAGCGCGTGCCCCATGCCGACGCAGATCTGCAGCGCGAGGTCACCCGCTTCCATGTCGGCGACAAGCCGCCGCGCGTGCGGCACCTGCTCGGCGTCGGATTGCCTCCGGCCCCTGCGGCTCGCCACTGATCCTCGTGCATCTTCTATTGGAGTCTTTCCGATGAAGCTTTACCTTGTCTCCCTCGGCGCCGGCATCCTCGTCGGCATCATCTACGCGCTGATGCAGGTCCGTTCGCCGGCGCCGCCCGTGGTGGCGTTGATCGGCCTGCTCGGCATGCTGATCGGCGAACAGGTGGTGCCGCCGGTCAAGCGCCTGCTCGCCGGGGAGCCCGTCACCATTGCGTGGTTCCACTCGGAATGCGTGCCCAAGATCACCGGCGCCCCCGGCCCCACGCTGAACGCCGCCAGCAAGACGCCCGCGGACGACGCAACGCACTGACCGGCACCGGTCACGCGCCTGGCTCAAGGGCCTCAGGGAATCCGTGTGAATGCCACGCCGGTCATTGCCATCGTCGACGACGACGCTGCCGTGCGGCATGCCATGGGCGGGCTGGTGCGCGCCTTCGGCATGGCGGTGGAGTTGTACGCGGGTGGGCCGGCACTGCTGCAGTCGCCGTCGATCGACGGCATCGACTGCGTGATCACGGATGTGCAGATGCCCGGCATGAACGGCTTCGCGCTGTGTGAAGCGCTGCACGCGCGCGGCTTGCGCATGCCGGTCATTTTCATGACGGCGTTCGACCTGCGGGACTTCGCGCAGCGCGCGCGGGACGCGGGCGCGGCCTGCTTCCTCGGCAAGCCGTTCGGCGATACCGATCTGCTCCGGTGCATCGAGCGTGCGCTGGCGATGCCCCGGAGGCCTTCACGGCCCGGCCGGGGTCAGGCCAGCGCCGGATAGTCGACGTAGCCGTGCGGGCCGCTTCCGCCATAGAGCGAAGCATCCTCGAACGGCTGGTTGAGCGGCTGGTTCTCGCGGAAGCGGCGCGGCAGGTCGGGGTTGGTGATCATCTTGCGGCCGAACGACACCATGTCGGCGCGGCCGCCGCGGATGGCTTCCTCGGCCATCTCCTTCGAGTAGCCGTTGTTGACCATCCAGACGCCGCTGTACAGCCGGTGCAGCGCTTCATAGTCGAACGGCACATTGTCGCGCGGTCCGCCGGTGTGGCCTTCCACCACATGGATGTACACCGGGTGCAGCTTTTCCAGTTCGCGCACGACATGCTCGAACAGCGGCTTCGGGTTGCTTTCCACCGCGTCGTTGACCGGCGACACCGGCGCCAGGCGCACGCCGACACGGTCGGCGCCGATCTCCGCGATCACCGCGGCCATGACTTCGAGCAGGAAGCGCGCGCGGTTCTCGACGCTGCCGCCGTAGGTGTCGGTGCGCTTGTTGGTGCCGTCGCGCAGGAAGGCATCGAGCAGGTAGCCGTGGGCACCATGCACTTCAACACCGTCGAAGCCGGCGCGGATGGCGTTCGCCGCGGCGGTACGGAAGTCATCGACGATGCCGGCAATCTCGTCCACCTCCAGCGCACGCGGCAGCGAGCATTCGACGTATCCCTGGCCGTTGATGAAAGTCTTGGCATTGGCCGCGATGGCCGACGGCGCCACCGGCGCCTGGTTGTCCGGCTGGAAATGCGTGTGCGACATGCGCCCGGTGTGCCAGATCTGCAGGAAGATCCTGCCGCCCTTCGCGTGCACCGCGTCGGTCACCTCCTTCCACGCGGCGATCTGTTCGGGCGTATAGATGCCCGGCGTATTGGTGTAGCCCTGGGCCGTGGTCGAGACCTGAGTGGCCTCGGCGATGATCAGGCCCACGCTGGCGCGCTGGCTGTAGTACTCGACCACCATGTCGGTCGGCACCAGGTCATCGTCGGCGCGGCTGCGCGTGAGCGGCGCCATGGCCATGCGGTTGGCGAGCTCAAGCTTGCCCAGCCTGACCGGCTGGAACAGCGCATTGGCGAGAAAGGCTTCGTTCTGTGCACCCATGAATGGCTTACTCCGAGGTTGGTGATTGGCCGACCGCCGCGGCGGAGGGCTGGAACAGGTGGTTGAACATCAGGTCGACGCTGCGGCGCAGCGGCTCGGCCGAGCGTTCGAGTTTCATCCGCAGCAAGGCGCCTTCCCAGGTATCCCAGGCCAGGCCGGACAGTTCGGCGGCTGCGATATCGGTGCGGATGGCGTGGTCCGCCTGGGCTTCGGCGATCATCCCGGCCAGGCGCTCGCGCCAGGCCAGTTGCGCCGCCTGCAGTGCCGCACGGCAGGTCTCGCTGGACGAGGCGATTTCCGCGGCGAAATTGCCGACCAGGCAGCCGGCGTGCTCCGTCCCGGCTTCATGGTGGGCAATCATCTGGTCGAACACGTAGCGGATCGCCGCCATCGGCTGCGGCGGCGCCGCTTCCATCATGGCTTCCCACGACCGCTGCAGGTACGCCGCGTACTGCGCGATGATCGCCGCGGCGAACGCTTCCTTGCTGTCGAAATGGTTGTAGAACGACCCTTTCGGCACGCCGGCATGGTCGGTGATCTGCTGGATGCCGGTGGCGTTATAGCCGTGGCGCGAAAAGAGTTCGCGCCCTGCCTTCGTCAGGCGGTTCGGGATATCGGTCTTGTCTGCGGTGCGGGCCATGGGTTCGATAATATGACCAGTCGTCTTAAAAAGTCAAACGCCAATAAAGTGGTGAATCAGCCACTGATAACGCAGTTTTTCTGGTGAAGATGCCGTTCCCTCTACCTTGGTTCGGCAGGCCGCACTTCATAGAATGAAGTTGCCTCCTGGACAAGCGGCCCGTATTCCGCCGCAGCCACCGCCATGCACGCTGTCGCCTATCCCTACCAGCCGGTGCCGGAACGGGGCACCATGCGGTGCTTCCTGCTGGCCTTGCTGATGCACCTGTTGCTGGGTGCCTTGCTCTACTACGGCGTGCGCTGGCGCAACGCAGTGCCAGAAGGCGTGACAGCCGAACTGTGGGAGCCCGTACCCGAGGTGGTCACGCCACCCCCAGCGGTCACGCCCGTGCCGACACTCAAGCCTGTCGAAGAGGAAGACGCCGATATTTCCCTTCAGGAAAAGCAGCGCAAGGCCGAGCGCGCCGCCCGCGACGAAGCCCAGCAGGCACGGCAGCGTGAAAACCAGGCCCGCGCCGAGGCGGCGCGCAAGGAGGCACAACGCAAGGCAGAGGCAGAGCAACGCCAGGCTAACAACACGCGGCGCCAGGGCGAACTGGCCCGCCTGCAGGCACAGGCGGGCCGTGCCAACGCGGGAACCGGCTCAGGCACCTCCGCGCGGCCTTCGTCTGGCTATGCCGAGCGGGTCCGGCAGCGGGTCAAGCCGAACATCATCTTCAGCGATGACGTCGCCGGCAACCCGGCGGCGGTGGTGGCGGTGCATATGGCGCCGGACGGCTCGGTGCTGTCGACGCGGCTGGCCAAGTCGAGCGGCAACGCCGGGTGGGACAATGCCGTGCTGCGCGCGGTCGCGCGCTCGGACCCGCTGCCGCGCGACGAGAACGGCGTCGCGCCCTCCAGCATCAACATCACGTTCTGGCCCAAGGACCTGGGCGGCTAGCCGCGGCGCCGTGCAAGACGAAACACAAAGAAGGGAAACAAGCAGGAAGGGGTGGTGCCCATGGGCAGGATCGAACTGCCGACCTCTCCCTTACCAAGGGAGTGCTCTACCACTGAGCCACATGGGCGCGCACGCTCCGGCGAAGACCGGAAGATTTGGAGCGGGAGACGAGTCTCGAACTCGCGACCTCAACCTTGGCAAGGTTGCGCTCTACCAACTGAGCTACTCCCGCGTACTTTGGCTCCCCGACCTGGGCTCGAACCAGGGACCTGCGGATTAACAGTCCGTCGCTCTACCGACTGAGCTATCGGGGAATTCATCGTGTTTTCAGCGAAGCGCGGATTCTACAACAACGTTGGCGGGTTTTGAAAGGGGTCAACGACAAAAATCCGCAGAACGTGCCGCCGTCATGGCCGCCTGGTGGCGGCGCTGCTCTCGAGACAATCTCGAGGCTACCCACATCGTCCAACAGGCCGTTGCCGTATCACCGTTGCCCACCGTTGCCGGTCGATCCGGAATCTGTGCACATTGTGCACACTGAACGCCAGCTCGCTTGTCCCCGCCCACCCGATACGCTTGAATCGGGTCACCTTCCGGCAGAGGAAGGATGGAGACAACGATGCCTATTCCCAACACGGCGCGGCCACCGGAACGCGCCGATCGCACCGCACTGGCGCAACTGCTTGAGCCCGCCTCGATCGCCATCATCGGCGCCTCGCGCGATACCAGCCGCATCGGCGGCGTGGCGCTGGACCACCTGCAGCGCCTTGGCTACCAGGGGCAGGTTTACCCGGTCAATCCGCGTTATGCCGAGATCGCCGGGCTGGCCTGCTATCCCGATGTGGAATCCCTGCCGGCGGTGCCGGACGTGGCGGTGCTGGCGCTCGGCGCCGACGAAGTGCTGCCGCAGCTGCGGCGCTGCCATGCCCGCGGCATCCGGGCCGCCATCCTCTATGCGTCAGGCTTCGCCGAGGCCGGCGAAGCCGGCGTCGCGCGCCAGGCCGCGCTGACCGCCTTCGCGCGCGAGAGCGGCATGGCCATCGCCGGCCCCAACTGCATGGGGCTGGCCAACCTGACCACGCGCGCCATCACCGCCTTTGCCACCACCTTCCGCGCCTACCCGCCGCAGGACGGCCCCGGCGCAGTCAGCCTGCTGACGCAGAGCGGCAATGTCTGCGCCATCGTCTATGCCACCGGCAGGCAGATGGACGTGGGCTTCCACCAGTTCATCAATACCGGCAACGAAGCCTGCCTGGACTACGCCGACTACCTCGACTACCTGGCCGACGATGCCCGGACCGGTGCCGTGGTCGGCTACATCGAGGGCCTGCGCAGCGGCCCGCGCTTTATCGACGCCGCGGCGCGGTTGCGCGCGGCGGACAAGCCGCTGATCGTGCTGAAGGCCGGCGAAAGCGAGGCCGGCTCGGCTGCCACCCAGTCACACACCGCCGTGCTGGCCGGCAACCAGGCCATCTACCGCGCCGCGTTTGCCCAGGTCGGCGCGATGCAGGCCAGCGACCCGAGCCACCTGACCGACCTGGCCTACCTGTCGGGCTTCCGCCAACGCAGCGCGGGCCGCCGCGTGGTGGTGGCGTCGGTGTCGGGTGCGATGGGTGCGCTGTCCGCCGACCTGCTCAGCGCCGCCGGGCTGGACGTGCCGTGCCTGCCCGAGCCGGTGCAGCAGCGCCTTCAGAGCGCTGTGCCGGAGATCGGCTCGGTGGCCAACCCGGTCGACCTGACCGGCCAGCTGTTCAACCGCAGCGGCCTTGCGTATGCCGTGCTCGACAACCTCGCGGCGGTCGACGGCGTGGACGTGATCTTCCTGTACGCCACCGCCTACCTGCTCGACCGCGTGGCGGATGAACTGATCGACGTGGCGGGCAAGACGAACCGGCTGATCGTCGTCGCGACCACCGGCGAGCCGGCCAGCCGCGCCAGGCTGGCCGCGGCCGGCGTGGCGGTGTTTCCGGACGTGGCGCGCGCGGCCAAGGCATTGGGCACGTATGTGGGCTGGCTCGGCACGCAGGCACGGACTGCGCACTGGATGGCCCAGCGCGCGCAGGCTGCCGACCGTCCGCAGACGGAAGAACTGCCCGCTACCGCGCTGGACGAGTATCAGGCCAAGCACTGGCTCGCGGGTTTCGGGGTGCCGATCGGCGTGGAAGCCGTCGCGGCCACTCCCGCCGATGCCGCACGCGCCGCCGCGAGCCTCGGCTTCCCGGTGGCGGTAAAGGTGCTCAGCCCCGACATCGCCCACAAGACCGAGGTCGGCGGCGTGCGGCTCGGCCTGCGCGATGCGCAGCAGGTGCAGGATGCCGCCGCAGAAGTGGTTGCCGCCGCGACGCAAGCCAAGCCGGATGCGCGCCAGCGCGGCGTGCTGGTTCAGCAGATGGCCAGCGGCGTCTGCGAGCTGATCGTCGGCCTCACGCGCGACCCGGTGTTTGGCCCGGCCATGACAGTCGGCCTGGGCGGGATCTTTACCGAAGTCTTCCACGACGTCGCGCACCGCTTGCTGCCGGTGGACCGCGCCATGGCCCGCGAGATGCTCGCCAGCCTGCGCGGCTACCGGCTGATGACCGGCTTCCGCGGCAAGCCTCCGGCCGATATCGACGCGGCCGCGGACGCCATTGCCGCGCTGTCCGACGCCGCGATGGCGCTCGGCGGCTCGCTCGCGGAAATGGAAGTGAATCCCCTGCTGGTGCGCGAAGCCGGCCGCGGTGCGGTCGCGCTGGACGCGCTGGTGCTGACACAGCCGAACCACGACGGAGACCGGCAATGAGAGACGACACCATCGACACCCGCCGGCGCGACACGCTGGCGCTGCTGGGCCTGGGCACCCTGGGCACGCTGGGTATGCTGACCCCGGGCGCCGCGCGGGCGGCCGATTTCCCCGCGCGGCCGGTCACGCTGATCGTGCCGTTCGCGGCCGGCGGCGCCACCGATACGCTGGTGCGCACGCTGGCCGACAGCGCCAGCAAGACGCTGGGCCAGCCCGTCGTCGTGGAGAACAAGCCCGGCGCCGCCGGCGTGCTGGGCGCCAACGTGGTCGCGCGCGCCAAACCCGACGGCTACACCCTCACCGTGATCCCGGAACCGGTGTTCCGCCTGCCCCACCTGCAAAAGACGCAATTCGACCCGCTGCGCGACTTCACCTACGTGATCCACCTGACCGGCTACACGCTGGGCGTCGCGGCGCGCGCCGACGCGCCGTGGAAATCGTGGCAGGAAATGATCGACGATGCGCGGCGCCGCCCCGGCAAGATCAGCTACGGCAGCACCGGCACCAACGGCACCATGCACGTGACCATGGAAGAGATCGGGCAGAAGCTCGGCATCCAGTTCAACCATGTGCCCTACAAGGGCGAGTCCGAGATCATCGCCGCGCTGATGGGCGGGCATATCGACCTGGGCGTCACGGCCGGCGGCATCGGTCCGTATGTCGACAGCGCCAAGGCGCGCTGGCTGGTGCTCTGGACCGCCGAGCATTCGCGCCGCTGGCCGCGCGTGCCGACGCTGCGCGATGTCGGCCTCGACATCGTATCCAACTCGCCGTTCGGCATCGCCGGCCCGCGCGACATGGACGCGCAGTCCGTGCAGGTGCTGCACGACGCCTTCCGCAAGGCGCTCAACGAGCCGGCGATGCAGAAGCTGCTGGAGCGGCTCGACCAGGAGAACGCCTACCTGAACAGCGCCGACTACGCCGCGTTCGCGCGCCAGCGCTATGAAAGCCAGGGCAAGCTGGTCAAGCGCCTGGGCCTGACCGCCAACCCTTGATGCCCAATCCCAGCCCGATCACGGAGCCCGCATGCAATATCGATCCGTCTTCCACTCCGGCCTGTTCGCCGGCCGTACCGTGCTGGTCACCGGCGCCGGCAGCGGCATTGGCCGCTGCACCGCGCATGAACTGGCCAGCCTGGGCGCGCGCGTGGCGCTCGCCGGACGCAAGCTGGAAAAGCTGGAACAGGTCCGCGAGGAAATCATCGCCGCCGAACCCGACGCCGCCGGCCGACTGACGCTGCACAGCTGCGATATCCGCGACGAGGCACAGGTGCGCGAGACCGTGGCTGCGGTGCTGGCGGCGCACGGCAGCATCGACGGCCTGTTCAACAACGCCGGCGGGCAGTTCCCTTCGCCGCTGCGCGATATCAGCCTGAAGGGCTGGGAAGCCGTGGTGCGCAACAACCTGACCGGCGGCTTCCTGGTGGCGCGCGAATGCTTCACGCAATGGATGGAAGCCAACGGCGGCGCCATCGTCAACATCATTGCCGACATGTGGAATGGCATGCCGGGCATGGGCCATTCGGGCGCTGCGCGCGCGGGCATGCTGTCGTTCACCGAGACCGCGGCGTGCGAATGGGCCGCCGCCGGTGTGCGCGTCAACGCTGTGGCGCCGGGATGGATTGCGTCCAGCGGCTTTGACACCTATCCGCCCGAATTCCAGGCCAAGATCCGCCAGCTGGCGCGCAAGGTGCCGCTGCAGCGCCTGGGCACCGAGGCCGAGGTTTCCGCGGCGGTGGTGTTCCTGCTGTCGCCGGCGGCGGCCTTCATCACCGGCTCGACCCTGCGCGTAGACGGCGGCGTGCCCAACGCCAAGCACACCTGGCCGCAGCCCGAGCATCGGCGCTCGCAGCCATACAACGGCTTCCCGCTCTACACGCTGCCGCAATGCCTGACGCCATCCAACGAGTAAGCGAACACCATGACCCTGCAACCGCCCAATCCGCGCTATTACAGCGCGGATCATGAAGCCTTCCGCGCCAGCGTGCGGCGCTTCTTTGAGAAGGAAGTCGCGCCCAATGCCGAAGCCTGGGACGAAGCCGGCAGCTTCCCGCGCGAGCTGTACCGCAAGGCCGCGGAAGCCGGCCTGCTGCAGCCGGGCTTTCCCGAGGAATACGGCGGCGCGCCGTGCGACGCCTTCTACCGCATGATCCTGTTCGAGGAGCGCGCCTGGGGCGGCTCGGGCGGGATCGCCTCGGGGCTGTTCTCGCACACCATCGGCGCGCCGCCGATCGCCGCGGTGGGCAGCGAGGCGCTGAAGGCGCGCGTGCTGCCGCGGATCCTGTCGGGCGAGAAGATCTCCGCGCTGGCGATCACCGAGCCCGACGCCGGCTCCGACGTGGCCCGGCTGTCGACCAGCGCGCGCCGCGAAGGCGATCACTACGTCGTCAACGGCACCAAGCTCTATATCACCTCCGGCATGCGCGCCGACTACTTCACCGTGGCCGTGCGCACCGGCGGTCCGGGCTCCGGCGGCGTGTCGCTGCTGCTGATCGAAGGCGATACGCCGGGGTTGAGCCGCACGCCGCTGAAGAAGATGGGCTGGTGGGCGTCCGACACCGCGCAGCTGTTCTTCGAGGATTGCCGCGTGCCGGTGGAAAACCTGGTCGGCGAGGAAGGCAAGGGCTTTGCCGCCATCACCCGCAACTTCAACCACGAGCGCCTGGCGCTCGCGGCGGCGGCCTGCGGCTACGCGCAGGTGTGCTTCCACGATGCGCTGGCGTGGGCACGAGAGCGCCATACCTTCGGCAAGCGGCTGGCCGACCACCAGGTGGTGCGCCACCAGCTGGTCGACATGGCCACCCGCATCGAATCCACGCGCGCCCTGCTCGACGACCTCGCCGCGCGCCTGGACGATGGCGCCGCGCCGGTGGCGCAGATCGCGATGGCGAAGAACATGGCCACGCGGACCTTCCAGTTCTGCGCCGACCGCGCGGTGCAACTGCTCGGGGGGATGGGCTATATGCGCGGCAGCCGCGTGGAGCGCCTGTATCGCGAGGTCAAGGTGATGATGATCGGCGGCGGCGCCGAGGAAATCATGAAGGACCTGGCGGCGAAGCAGCTGGGGCTCTGAGCGCCGGGCGGCCGCTGACAACGTCAAAGGCTGCCAATGTTGTCTCCCTTCTCCCATTTATGGGAGAGGGGCGGGGTAGAGGGCGGGAGTTGCCACGAAGTGAAGCGCCACGGTGCTTGCCATGCACCGGCCCTCTCCCCAGCCCCTCTCCCGCAAGCGGGAGAGGGAAGCAAACAGCCCTGCTTATTCCAGCTTCACCCCGCTCCTCTTCACCACCTCGCCCCAGCGCACCGCTTCGGTCCTGATAAAGGCCTGGAACTGCTCGGGCTTGCCGCCGACCGGATCGATGCCGTAGTCGATCAGCCGCGCGCGCACGTCCGGCTGCTGCAGCACGGCATCCATCTCCGCCGACAGCTTCGCCAGCAGCGCCGGCGGCGTTTTCGCGGGCGCCAGCAGGCCGATCCAGCTGCCCGCCGTCACCGCCGGGAAGCCTGCCTCGGCCATGGTCGGCACGTCCGGCGCGGCCGGCCAGCGCGCCGGGCTGGTAATGGCCAGCGCGCGCACCTTGCCCGCCTTCACCTGCGGCATCATGGTCTGCACCGAATCGAAGATCACCGCGACCTGCCCGGAGAACAGGTCGGGCAATGCCGGCGAAATGCCCTTGTACGGCACATGCGTCATCTTCATGCCGACCGCCTGCGCGAACAGTTCCCCCGCCAGGTGCGCGCCGGAGCCGGTGCCGCTCGACGCAAAGGTCATCTTGTCTGGGTTGGCCTTGCCCCAGCCCACCAGCTCCTTGACGCTGGTCGGCGGCAGTTGCGCGCTGCCGACCAGCAGCAGCGGGATCCGGCCGATCATGCTGACGCCGGTCAGGTCCTTGACCGGGTCATAGCTCATCTTCGCGTACAGGCTCGGGTTGATCGCGTGGGCCGCGACCACGACCAGCAGCGAATAGCCATCCGGCGTCGCTTTGGCGACGTTTTCCGAGCCGATCATGCCGTTGGCGCCGGCGCGGTTTTCCACCACCACCGGCTGGCCGATGCGCTCGGACAGCTTCTGCATGACCAGCCGCGTCACCGCGTCGGACACGCCGCCGGGCGTATAGGGCACCACCACGCGGAGCGGCCGGTTCGGGTAGGCATCGCCTTGCGCCATGGCCGGCATGGCGCCGGTGAGGCTGCCGGCCAGCAGGCCCAGCGTCAGCAGGCAGCGGATGCGCGGATTGCGCTTCGATCGGGTCATGTGTCTCCTCCTTGTCAGGGTTGGCCGGGTCTATGCCCAGCTGTGCGGTACGGAAAGCGGGAAATCGAGCAGCATCTGCGCATAGCTCTTGCCTAGCGGGTCGGAGCGCAGGCTGGCCACGCCGCCGCCGCCCAGCGCGCCATGCATCAGGAAGTTCAGCGCATGCAGGCCGGGCACGTCGAAGCGCTCGACCTCGCCCTCGACCAGGTGGGCAAAGTACGCGCGCACGGCCTGCGCTGTCAGTTGCTCGCGCAGCAATGCCAGGTATTCCGGCTTGCGGGCGATCACGCCGATATTCTCGTCGTCGCCCTTGTCGCCGCTGCGCGCGCAGGCCAGCGCGACCAGCGGCCGTTGCACGCGCGGTTCGTCGGGGACCGGAGGCAGTGCCGGGGCGTCGACCACCGCGGGCGCCTCCGGCGTGGCGCTGGTTGCGGCGTTCGGCAGCGTGATCACGCCGCCGTCGAATTCCACGCGCATCGGCACGTCCGCCTTTGGCACGAGGAAGGAGAACACCTTCACCACCGGCTGGATATCGACACGCCCCGCGAAGGACGAGCGCGTGCCGGCCGCCATCGACGTTCCCGCCGACGAGCATTCGCGCTGCAGGAAGCTCAGGCCCCGCGCCAGCGGATGGCGTGCGCCGATGCGCAGCACCACCTCGCGCGTTGGCAGCTCACGCGCATGGGGGCCATATTGCGATTCGCAGCCCAGCAGCTCGACCACGGTCTCGGTGTAGTCGGGCATGCCGCGTTCGGCCAGCATGGCGCGGGTGCGCGCCAGCAGCGCGTCGGCGGTGCGGCGGGCCTTGGCCGGGGCGTCGATACCGCGGATCGCCATCATCAGGCTGATCTGGAAGCCGTCCTGCCAGGTGGCGTTGCCCTTGTAGTGGGTGCCGGGTGCCCTGCCGCGCGCACCATTCACACGCACCCGGCCCGGCTCGACCAGCTCGGTGCGGACCATGCGGAAGTCGCACGTTACGTCAGGCATCAGGTAGTTGGCGGGGTCGCCCACCTCGTAAAGCACCTGCTCGGCGACCGCGGCCGGATCGACCAGCCCGCCGGTGCCGTCAGGCTTGCTCAGCACGAAGCTGCCGTCGTGCGCGCAGTCGATCACCGGGTAGCCGATCCGGTCCCAGCCTGGCACGCGTTCCCAGTCGGTAAACAACCCGCCGGTGGCCTGCGCACCGCATTCGATCACATGGCCCGCGAGCGTGCCGGCCGCAAGGCGGTCCCAGTCGGTCCAGTCCCAGCCGAACTCATGCGCCAGAACCCCGACCACCACGGCGCTGTCGACGCAGCGCCCGGCGATGACGATATCGGCGCCAAGCGCCAGCGCGCGGGCAATGCCTTGCGCGCCGGTGTAGGCGTTGGCCGACCACGGCTCGGTGGTGGGCACGGGCGCGCCGGCAAGATCGGTGAGCCCGTCGGCGCACCATTGCGCGAAACCGGGCTGCACGTCGTCGCCGGTGACCACGGCGATGCGCGGTTGCAGGCCCTGCTGCGCGGCGACCTTGAGCAGTGCGTCGCGGCAGGCTTGGGGGTTGAGGCCCCCGGCGTTGGCGACCACGCGGACGCCTCGCTGAAGGATCCCGGCCAGGTTGGGCCCCATCGCCGCCTGCACGAAATCGGTGGCGTAGCCCAGCGCCGGATCCTTCGCGCGGGCGCGCGCCAGGATCGACATGGTGGTTTCGGCCAGATAGTCGTAGACCAGGTACTGCAGGCCGGGCACGGCCAGCAGTTGCGGCGTGGCGATGGCGGAGTCGCCCCAGAAGCCGGAAGCGCCGCCGATGCGCACGGTCTTGCCGGCGTGTGCGTCGGCCACTACGGCATTGGTGAGTTCGCTCATGCTGGCTCCTTTGCCGCCACATCGGCTTCGACGCGCGCCAGCAGCGAACCGGCGCTGGCCTGTCCGCCGGCGCGCGCGGGCAGTTCAGCGACCACGCCGGCAAACGGCGCAGCGATGGTGTGCTCCATCTTCATTGCCTCCAGCACCACCAGCGGCTGGCCGGCTTCCACGCGCTCGCCCTCCGCCACGTGGACCGCGACGATGCGCGCTGTCAGCGGTGCCTGCAGCACCCCGTCGGCATCGCCGGCATCGCGGCGGCGGCGCGGGTCGTGCAGCGGGAACTGCCAGGCGCGGCCGCACTGGAACAGGTGCAGCACCTGCTTGTCGGCGGCGAACACCAGCGGATAGGCCACGCCGTCACATTCGACCAGGGCCGTGCCGCTGTCGCCGTCGGCGCGCAGCACGCGCAGCGCGCAGGCGACCGGCTGCTGGCCGGGCTGCTGGTCACCTTCGCGCTGGCGCAGCATCACGCGCCAGCCTTCGGCGGCGACGCGCAAGGTCGCTTCCCACGCCTTGCCGGCCGCGTACAGCACCACGCTGGCGGCGGCACGCGCAAGCGTAGCCGGCTTGCCGTTGTCGCCGAGCAGCCCCGACGCGGCCAGCGCGGCGCTGGCCATCACGTGCAGCGGCGGCAGCGGCGCCTGCAGCGCGCCCTGCATGTGCGCATCAACGAAGCCGGTGTGCACGTCATTGCCCGCGAAGGCCGGATTGGCGAGGCAGTCGGCGAGGAAACCCTGGTTGCTAGGCACGCCCAGCAGCGCGCAGTCTTCCACCGCGCGCAGCAGCTTGCGGCGCGCTTCCTCGCGGTCGGCGCCATGGGCGACCAGCTTGGCTACCATCGAATCGTAATGCGTGGGGATGGCGCCGCCCTCTTCCAGCGCATGGTCGACGCGCACGTCGCGGCCGGCGGCGGGCGGACGCCAGCGCAGCAGCGGCCCGCCCTGCGGCAGGAAGCCCGCGGGCACGTCTTCGGCGGTCAGGCGGACCTCGATGGCGTGGCCGTTGAGTTTCACCTGGTCCTGCGTCACCGGCAGCGGCTCTCCCGCCGCCACGCGCAATTGCCATTCGACCAGGTCGAAACCGGTGATGGCCTCGGTCACCGCGTGCTCGACCTGCAGGCGCGTGTTCATTTCCATGAAGTAGAAGTTGCCGTCGGCATCGAGCAGGAACTCCATGGTGCCGGCGCCGAGGTAGCCGATCGACCTTGCCGCCCGGACCGCGGCCTCGCCCATGCGCGCGCGCAGCGCCGGGCCGACCGCTGGCGACGGCGCCTCTTCGATGACCTTCTGGTGGCGGCGCTGCACGGAGCAGTCGCGCTCGCCCAGATGGATGACGTTGCCCTGCGTATCGGCAAAGACCTGGATCTCCACGTGGCGCGGCGCGATCACGGCGCGCTCCAGGATCAGCTCGCCGGAGCCGAACGCGGCCACGGCCTCGGAGCGCGCGCTTGCCAGTGCCATGGGCAGTGCCGCCGCCTCGCGCACCAGCCGCATGCCGCGCCCGCCGCCGCCGGCCGCGGCCTTGACCATCAGCGGGTAACCGATCGTGCCGGCTTCGGCCAGCAGCGTGGCGTCGTCCTGCGCCGCGCCCTGGTAGCCCGGCACGCAGGGCATGTCGGCGGCCAGCATCAGTCGCTTGGCCTCGGCCTTGTTGCCCATGGCGCGGATCGCCTCGGCGGGCGGGCCGACAAAGATCAGCCCGGCCGCGGCGATGGCTTCGGCAAAGGCCGCGTTCTCGGCCAGGAAGCCGTAGCCGGGGTGGATGGCATCGGCACCGCTGGCACGGGCGGCCTCGATGATGGCGGCAATGTTCAGGTACGACTCGCGCGGCGCCGCGGCGCCGATGCAGACCGCCCGGTCCGCGAATGCCACGTGCGGGCTGTGGCGGTCGGCTTCGGAATAGACGGCCACGGTGGCCAGCCCGAGGCGGCGCGCGGTGCGCATGATGCGCACCGCGATCTCGCCACGGTTGGCGACGAGCAGCGTATGGAAGGGTCGGCTGGTTGCAGACATGGGAATTCCTGTTGGTGGGCCTCTGCGCGTCGTCCCAGCGAATACCCAAAGGGCACGTGGGCGGGGGCCCAGTGGCTTTGGAAGACGCTGGATTCCCGCCCGAGCGGGTGACGGTGGCAGGTTTGGTGTTATCGCTGTGTTCTGGCGCTACTCACAAGACTGGGCGGCGCGCACGGCATCGGCATCGAAGCGCGCCGTCCAGCTCGCGTCGCGCTTCTCGCGGAAGGCCGCCACGCCCTCCGCGCCCTCGCCGCGCATGCACTGGGCGAACAGCCGCGAGGCTTCGTCCAGCAGCGGCCCGGCCGGCTCCTGGCCGCAGCGGCTGACCAGCGTCTTGAACACGCGGTTGGCATTGGGCCCGCAGCGGCCGATGCGCGTCAGCCATTCGGCGACCAGCGCGTCCAGCTCGGCGCTGTCGGCGGCGAGCTGGTCGACCAGCCCGATCGCCACCGCGGCCTCGCCGCTGATGCGCTCGCCGGTGAGTCCCAGGCGGCGCGTGGCAGCCGCGCCGATGCGCTGCACCACGAACGGCGCGATCTGCGCGGCGATGATGCCGAGCGTGGTTTCCGACAGCGCGAAGCGCGCGTCCCGCGTGGCCAGCACGATGTCGGCGGCGCAGGCCAGGCCCATGCCGCCGCCCATCGCGGCGCCGTCGACGGCGGCGATGACCGGCACCGGCAGCGCGCCCAGCCGCTGCATGAAATAGCCGAACTGGCGGTTGCGGGTGGCGACCGGGTCTTCCCGGCTGGCATCGGCATCGAGCCGAGCCTGGAAGTTGCCGACGTTGCCGCCGGCGCTGAACATGCCGCCGGCGCCGCGCAGCACCAGCGCGCGCACCTCCGCGTCGGTCTCGGCCTGCTCGACCGCCGCCGCCAGCGCGGCAACGACCTCGGGCGCCAGCGCATTGCGCGTGGCCGGGATGTTCAGAGTGGCGAACAGCACGCCGCCGGCGCGGCGCACGATCACGGGTTCGGTTTGCGTTGGTTCGGTCATGGCGCTTCCTGCCTGTCAGCCGCGTGACATCAGGCCCATCTGCTTGGCGATGACCTGCAGCATCACTTCGTCCGCGCCGCCACCGATCGAGCCCAGCCGGAAGTCGCGGTAGGCGCGCGAGGCATGGTTGTCCCAGGTGTAGCCCATGCCGCCCTGGAACTGCATGCACCAGTCGGCCACCTCGCGCGACAGGCGCCCGGCCTTGAGCTTGGCCATCGACGCCAGCTCGACCACGTCGCCGCCGGCGATATAGGTCTGCGTGGCCAGGTAGACCAGCGCGCGCAGCGCCTCCATCTCGGTCTTCAGCTCGGCCAGCTTGAACTGGATGAACTGGTTGTCCAGCAGCGGCTTGCCGAAGGCGATGCGCTGGCGCAGGTACCCGGCGGTTTCCTCGATCAGCGCGGTGCAGGCGAGCCGGCGCGCCGCGCCGTTCAGCCGCTCTTCCTGGAACTGCTTCATCTGGTAGATAAAGCCCATGCCCTCCTCGCCGATGCGGTTGCGTACCGGCACGCGCACTTCGTCGAAGAAGATCTGCGCGGTGTCCGAGCACCACATGCCGAACTTCCTGATCTTCTGCACTTCCACGCCGCGCACGCGCTTGCCGTCTTCCTTGATCGGCACCACGATCAGCGATTTGTTCTTGTGCGCGGGCCCGTCGGAGGTGTTGCACAGCAGGCAGATCCAGTCCGACTGGGTGCCGTTGGTAATCCACATCTTGGAGCCGGAGATGACATAGTCGTCGCCATCGCGCACCGCACGGGTCTTGAGCGATGCCACGTCGGAGCCGGCGCCCGCCTCGGACACGCCGATCGAGCACACCATGTCGCCGGCGATGGCAGGCGCCAGGTAGTTGCGCTTCAGTTCGTCGGAGCCGAACGCGGTCAGCGCCGGCGTCGCCATGTCGGTCTGCACGCCCACGCCCATGCCGACGCCTTGTGCGCGCGCATACCCTAGCGCCTCGGCGGCGGCGACGGCGTAGGAGAAATCGAGCCCCATGCCGCCATACTCCACCGGCTTGGTGATGCCGAGGAAGCCGAGGTTGCCCATCTTCTTGAACAGCTCATGCGCCGGGAAGATCTCTGCGGCTTCCCATTCATCGACGAAGGGATCGATTTCCGCCGAAACGAAGCGGCGGATGCTGTCCATGATGTTGCGGTGGTCTTCGGTGTAAAGCATGCTGGTCTCCTGGATTTCGTTGCGTTCTGTCTGTCTGGGAGCGGCGGCGCTCAGAAGCGCCCGACGCCGAACTGGATGGCATGCGGCTGGCGCAACGCCGCCTCGCGCGCGGTGGCCAGCACAAAGGCCAGCACGGCGCGGGTGTCGCGCGGATCGATCACGCCGTCGTCCAGCAACAAACCGCTGGTGACGAAGGCGCTCGCCTGGCGCTCGAAGTTGGCGACGATCTCGGCGGTCTGGCCGGCCAGTTGCGCCTCGTCAACCGGCTTGCCCTTGCGCGCCGCCTGCTGGCGCGCCACGATCTCCAGCGTCATGGCGGCCTGCTCGCCGCCCATCACCGCGGTGCGCGCGTTTGGCCACGAGAAGCAGAAACGCGGCTTGAAGCCCCGCCCGCACATGCCGAAGTTGCCCGCGCCGAACGAGGCGCCACAGTACAGCGTAACCTGCGGCACCCTTGAGTTGGACAGCGCCTGGATCATCTTGGAGCCGTGCTTGATCATGCCGGCCTCTTCCGAGGCGCGCCCGACGATAAAGCCGGTGGTGTTCTGCAGGAAGACGATCGGCGTGCCGGACTGGTTGCACAGCTGGATGAACTGCGCGGCCTTGGTGGCGCCGGCCGGGTCGATGGGGCCGTTGTTGGTGATAAAGCCCACGGTGTTGCCTTCGATGCGGGCATGGCCGCACACGGTGCCGGGGCCGTAGTCGGGCTTGAACGGCAGCCACGCCGAATCGTCGACGATGCGTGCGATGACCTCGCGCATGTCGACCGGGCGCTTCATGTCCAGCGTCATGACGCCGTCGAGTTCCGACGCCTCGAGCCGTGGCGCTCGCGCGGGCTGCGCCGGCTGGTGTTCCACCCTGGGCCAGTCCAGGCTGGCGACGATGTCGCGGGCAGTGGCAATGGCGTGCTCGTCGTCTTCTGCAAGGTATTCAGCCAGGCCAGTAGTAGTGGCGTGCAGGTCGGCGCCGCCCAGTTCCTCGTCGGTGGCGATCTCGCCGGTGGCGGCCTTCAGCAGCGGCGGACCGGCCAGGAAGGCGCGGGCGCGGTTGCGCACCATCACCACATAGTCGGACAGGCCGGGCATGTAGGCACCGCCGGCCGTGGACGAGCCGTGTACCACCGTGATCACCGGCAGCCCGGCCGCCGACAGCCGCGCCAGGTTGTAGAAGATCGCGCCGCCGCGCACGAACTTGTCGACGCGGTACTTGCGCAGGTTGGCGCCGGCCGACTCCACCAGGTGGATGAAGGGCAGCCGGTTTTCCAGCGCGATTTCCTGGCAGCGCACCAGCTTCATGTTGCCGGCTTCGGTCATGGCGCCGGCATCGATGCCGGAATCGGTGGCGAGCACCATGCAGCGCACCCCGCACACGAAGCCGATGCCGGCCACCAGCGAGCCGCCGGGCACCGAAGTCTCCGGGTCGGGATCATCCATGCAGAAGCCCGCCAGGGTGGACAGCGGCAGGAACGGCGCGCCCGGGTCGAGCAGGCGGCCGACGCGCTCGCGCGGCAGCAGCGCGCCGCGCCTGGCGAAGGTCGGCCGGGAGCGCTCGGAAGCGGCCACGGCGCGCTGTTCCAGGCCGTGCAGGCGGTCGATCAGTGCCTGCATGCCGGCGCGCTGGCTAGCGAAAGCGTCGGAGGACGGGTCAATGCGGGATTCGATGGGGATCATGGCGCGTGCGTGTGGTTCCGTGATGGATGGATTGCAAACCACGGCGCCCCTCGCGACAACCGCAATCACTCAGATTGTGCATAATGTGCACAAGTTGCCCACCCAGGGAGTGTCTTCCGGCGCTCCGCCGACACATCCGGCCATGCCCACCAAATCCTCCGCCCCCGGCGGCGTCCAGAGCCTGGCGCGCGCCTTCACCCTGCTGCAACTGCTGGCCGAACACCATGACGCCGGGCTGGCGCTGCCAGACCTGGCCACGTTGGCCGGTATCGACCGCACCACCGCGCACCGCATGGCGCGCTTTCTGGAAGCCGGCGCGTATATCGAGCGCGAATCGGCTGGCAAGCGCTATCACCTCGGCACCGCGGCGATGGCGCTCGGGCTGCGTGCGATGAACCGGCCGCCGCCCAACAGCGCCCTCGTCACCAAGATGAAGGCACTGGCGCGCCTGACCGGCGACGCGGTTTTCCTGATCGTGCGCATAGGCGACCACGGCCATTGCCTGCATACCGAGGAAGGCAGCCATCGCATCAAGACCTTCCACATGCTGACGGGCACCTCGCGCCTGCTGGGCCAGGGCACCGGCAGCATGGCGCTGCTGGCCAAAATGGACAATGACGCCGTCCGCGCGCACTACGAACGGCACCGCGCCGAGTACGAGGCGGGCGGCCTGAGCCTGCTCAAGCTGTTGCGCGGCGTCGAGCGCAGCCGCAAGCTTGGCTACGCGCTCGCGGGTGCGGAGGGCGTGGCCGGCGTGGGCTACGCCCTGCCACTGGCGATGGGCGCGGATGCGGCCATCAGCATCGTCTCGACTGCGTCGCGGATGTCCGCCGCGCGCCGGCATGAGATGGGCGGGATCATCGTGACGATGTTCGCGCAGCAGGGGTAAGACGGCGGCGGTCGCGCAAGCCCCCGGCCATGCATGGCCTGCTGGCGGACTGAACGGCGGCGCACCTCGCGTTTCTTTTTCTTGTCGCGCCTTTGTCAGGGGCCGCACAGAGACGCACCACCTCGACAGCGTTCAATGGTGACGCGAACAGAGATACGCAAGACGCGCCCGCCGCCCTGGCATCGGCCGGGCCAAGCCGCCTTCATTGGAGGGCGAAATCTGTCCTGGTGCCAGAACAATAAATTCCCCCGCCGGCCAGAGGGAGGGTCGGCATTCTGGCCACGCCCCGATGTCGGAGCGTGGTCTTTTTTTTTCGCGGGCGGGTGAACCAGGAAGTTTCCCGCGGGGTGCAGCCCGTCGAGCACTCCGCGCCGGAATGCAAAAAGCCGGCGCACAAGCGCGCCGGCCCGAAGCGGCATCGATTGCCGCCCTGCCCGCTCAGAACGAGCGCGGCAGGCCGAGGATGTGTTCCGCGACGTACGAGTAGATCAGGTTGGTCGAGATCGGCGCGACCTGGTACAGGCGCGTCTCGCGGAACTTGCGCTCGACGTCGTATTCGCAGGCAAAGCCGAAGCCGCCGTGGAACTGCAGGCAGGCGTTGCCAGCTTCCCAGCTGGCCTTGGCCGCCAGGTACTTGGCCATGTTGGCCTGCGCGCCCATCGGCTCGTGCTTGTCGAACAGCTCGCAGGCCTTCCAGCGCATCAGGTTGGCGGCTTCCAGCTCGATGAAGGACTCGGCGATCGGGAACTGCACGCCCTGGTTCTGGCCGATCGGGCGGCCGAAGACCTCGCGCTCGCTGACGTACTTGGTGACGCGGTCCATGAACCAGTAGCCGTCGCCGATGCATTCGGCGGCGATCAGCGTGCGCTCGGCGTTGAGGCCGTCGAGGATGTACTTGAAGCCCTTGCCTTCTTCGCCGATCAGGTTTTCCTCGGGGATTTCCAGGTCTTCGAAGAACAGCTCGTTGGTCTCGTGGTTGACCATGTTCGGGATCGGCCGCACGGTCAGGCCCTTCTTCTGCGCTTCGTGCAGGTCCACCATGAAGATGGACATGCCTTCGCTCTTCTTCTTCACGTCGGCCAGCGCGGTGGTGCGCGCCAGCAGGATCATGAAGTCGCTGTGCTGCACGCGGCTGATCCACACCTTCTGGCCGTTGACCACGTAGCGGCCGTCCTTCTTGACCGCCGAGGTCTTGATCTTGGTGGTGTCGGTGCCGGTGGTGGGTTCGGTCACGCCCATCGACTGCAGGCGCCACTCGCCCGAGGCGATCTTCGGCAGGTACTTTTCCTTCTGTGCCTGGGAGCCGTGGCGCAGCAGCGTGCCCATGTTGTACATCTGGCCGTGGCAGGCGCCGGAGTTGCCGCCGCTGCGGTTGATCTCCTCCATGATCACCGAGGCTTCGGTCAGGCCCAGGCCGGAACCGCCGTATTCCTGCGGGATCAGCGCGGCCAGCCAGCCTGCCGCGGTCAGTGCGTTGACGAAGGCCTCCGGGTAGGCGCGCTGCTCGTCGACTTTGCGGAAGTACTCATCCGGGAATTCGGCGCAAAGCGCGCGCACGGCATCGCGGATTTCTTGGTAGTTGTTCGATTGGGTCTGTTCGATCATGGCGCGTCGTTGGCTTGGGCTGACGGAGTTTGCGGCGCTTCGGTCCCACGGGGTGGCCCATGGCGACCGAGGCTGTCTTGGCCGCAATAGTCGCTGCGATCGCCACCCCGGGCAATCAGCCATTGCGAAAGCGCGCCTTCCACGGCGCTTAAGGCCGGCATCCGGAGCCCTGGAGGTGCCGTTTTCGCAATCGCCAAAGCCGGCCATTGGCATTGTCAAATAGCGCAAAACCCACTTTGGCCACATCCTCACGGCTATCTCCTGATGAAGACCTAGGAACCCGCACATGGCAGTGAGCTACCAGCACCTCAAGCAGCGACCGTTCGCCCCCGTACGCCAACGCTATACCGAGCGCGACACCATGCTGTACGCACTCAGCCTGGGGCTGGGCAATGATCCGCTGGACGCGGCCGCCCTGCCCTTCGTGTTCGAGGGTGCCGCGGGCGGGCTGCGCACGTTGCCCTCGCAGGCGGTGGTGCTGGGCTATCCCGGCTTCTGGGCGCGCGAGGCCGATACCGGCATCGACTGGGTCAGGCTCCTGCACGGCGAGCAGCGCATGCGCCTGCACCCGTCCGCTGCCGGCCAGCGCCGACATTGTCGGCCATAACCGCATCACGCACCTGACCGACAAGGGTGAAGGCAAGGGCGCGATCATGGTGACCGAACGCCGCCTCGAAACGGCGGACGGCGAGCTGCTGGCGACGGTGCAGCAGGTCAGTTTCCTGCGCGGCGACGGCGGCTACAGCCAGCGCGACGGCGGCCAGCCCAGCGACGATCCGTTGCCCGCGCTGCGCCCGACCCCCGAAGACCGCGCGCCGGACTTCACCGACACACAGGCAATCCGCCCCGAAGCCGCGCTGCTGTATCGCCTGATGGGCGACTTCAACCCGCTGCATGCCGACCCGGCCGTCGCGAAGGCGGCGGGCTTCGAGCGTCCGATCCTGCACGGCCTCGCCAGCTACGGGCTGGTCGCGCATGCACTGGTGCGCCAGTGCGCGGACCGCGATCCGGCACGCCTGCGCGCGCTGGATATCCGCTTCACCGCGCCGGTGTTCCCCGGTGAAACGCTGGTCACCGAGATCTGGCGCACGCCGGACAATCCCAGCCACTTCCAGGTGCGCGCCCGCGTCGCCGAACGCGACAAGGTAGTGCTCAGCCACGGCTGGGCCGAGATCGCCTGATCCCGCGCCATCCCATGCATCCCGCAACCGTGGATAACAACGAACTGGCCTCGGCGCTGCAGGCACTGCTGCAACCCGGCGACCATATCTGGTGGGGCCAGGCCACCGCCGAACCGCTGACGCTGACGCGCGCGCTGGTCGAGCATCGCCATGCGCTCGCCCGCGGCGGGCGGCTGAGCGTGTTTGTCGGCATCGGCCAGTCCGACACGCTGCAGCCGGCGCAGGCCGACGTGATCGATTTCTTCGGCTATGCCGCCAGCGGCCCGCACCGCCAGCTCGCCAAGGCTGGCGTGCTGGACATCGTGCCCAGCCACTACTCGCACCTGCCCGGCCTGATCCGCCAGGGAGCGCTGCGCGCCGACGTGGTGCTGGTGCAGGTGTCGCCGCCCGACGAGGAAGGCCGCTACAGCATGGGCCTGGTGCATGAGTACATTCCCGCGGCGCTCGACCGGGCCCGCGTGATCATCGCCGAGGTGAACCCGGAGGTGCCATGGACCTATGGCAGCCGCCACCTCACCGCCGACCAGATCGACCTGCTGGTCGATGCCGTGCATGCGCCGATCAGCCTGGACCGCGGCGCCCCCGGCCCGGCGGAACAGGCGATCGCCCGCCATATCGCCGGCCGGGTCGAGGATGGCGCCACGCTGCAGATGGGCATCGGCAACCTGCCGGAGGCCGTGGTGGCCGCGCTGCACGACCGCCGCGACCTGGGCCTGCACAGCGGCGCGGTCGGTGACGGCATTGCCGCGCTGGCCGAGGCCGGCGTGCTGACCAACGCGCGCAAGAGCATCGATACCGGCATCGGCATCGGCGGCATCCTGATGGGCAGCGAGCGCCTGCGGCGCTGGGCCCACCGCAATCCAACGCTGCAGCTGCGCGAGACCAGCTACACGCATCACCCCGAGGTGCTGGCCAGCATCGACAAGCTCACGGCGATCAATTCGGCGATCGAGGTCGACCTGACCGGGCAGGTGAATGCCGAAGTGGCGGCGGGCGTCTATGTCGGCGCGGTTGGCGGCGCGGTGGATTTCCTGCGCGGCGCCGCGCGCAGCCGCGGTGGCCTGCCCATCGTCGCCCTGCCCGCGACCGCCAAGGGCGCGAGCCGCATCGTGGCGCAGTTGTCCGGCCCGGTCAGTACGCCGCGCTCGGATGCCGGCCTGATCGTCACCGAACACGGCGTCGCCGACCTGCGCGGCCAGACCCTGTCGCAGCGCGTGCGCCGCATGCTGGACATCGCCGCCCCCGAACACCGCGAGGACCTGGAGCGCCAGGCCCACGCCCTGCTGCGCCAGTGCGGCGCGGTTTTTGTTGCCACCGCGGGCACGGCCTGACCGGGCGCCTGCTTCGCTACCTGACAGAATTTCCAAGGAGACTTCCATGCGCCGAGCCGCAATCGTCACCCCCCTCCGTACTCCCGTCGGCACCTTCGGCGGCAGCCTGCGCCCCGTGTCCGTCGAGGAACTGGCCGCCACCACCGTGCGCGCCGTGGTCGAACGCAGCGGTATCGATCCCGCCCGCATCGATGACGTGGTCTTTGCGCAGTCCTACGCCAACAGCGAAGTGCCCTGCGTGGGCCGCTGGGCCGCGCTGCAGGCCGGATTGCCGGTCGAAGTGCCGGGCATGCAGCTCGACCGCCGCTGCGGCGGCGGCCTGCAGGCCATCGTCACGGCCTCGATGATGGTGCAGAGCGGTGCGGCCGACGTGGTCATCGCCGGCGGCGTCGAGAGCATGAGCAATATCGAGTACTACACCACCGACATGCGCTGGGGCTCGCGCTCGGGCAACGTGAAGTTCTACGACCGCCTCGACCGCGGCCGCGAGCGTTCGCAGCCGGTCGAGCGCTTCGGCAAGATCTCCGGGATGATCGAGACCGCCGAGAACCTGGCGCGCGACTACGGCATTACGCGCGAGCAGGCCGATGCCTTCTCGGTGCGCAGCCACGAACGCGCCGCGGCGGCGTGGGAATCCGGCCGCTTCGACGCCGAGATCGTGCCGGTGCAGGTGCCGCAGCGCAAGGGCGACCCGGTCACCTTCGCGCGTGACGAGGGCTTCCGTCCCGGCACCTCGATGGAGAGCCTGGGCAAGCTGCGCGCGCTGATGCCCAACGGCACCGTCACCGCCGGCAACGCCAGCCAGCAGAACGATGCCTCGGCCGCCTGCCTGATCGTGGCCGAAGACAAGCTGGCAGAGCTTGGCCTGACCCCGATGGCAACGCTGGTGGGCTGGGCCGCGGCGGGCTGCGAGCCTTCGCACATGGGCATCGGCCCGGTGCCGGCGGTGAAGAAGCTGCTCAAGCGCCTGAACCTGACGCTGGACCAGATGGACCTGGTGGAGCTGAACGAAGCCTTTGCCTGCCAGGTGCTGGCCGTGCTGAAGGGCTGGGAATGGAAGGACCAGGACGCGATCGAGCAGAAGCTCAACGTCAACGGCTCGGGCATCTCGCTGGGCCACCCGATCGGCGCCACCGGCGTGCGCATCCTGGCGACACTGCTGAACGAACTGCAGCGCCGTGGCGGCCGCTATGGCCTGGAAACCATGTGCATCGGCGGCGGCCAGGGGATCGCCGCGGTGTTCGAGCGCTGCTGATCGTCACCTGCACCGTCGTCGAACCGCCATCCCTGCGCGGGCCGGGATCCAGTGTCTTGCAACGTCACTGGGTTCCCGCCTGCGCGGGAACGACGGTGGCAGACCGACGGTGGCAAATACTGAGGAAAACTCGAAATGATCCGCGACAGCGACACCCTGGAAGCCCTGCTCGACAGCGTGCGGCGCTTCGTGCGCGAGCGCCTGGTGCCCGCCGAGGCACTGGTTGCCGAAACCGATGAGATCCCGCAGGACATCGTGCAGGACATGCGCGAGATGGGCCTGTTCGGCATGACCATCCCCGAGCGCTTCGGCGGCCTGGAACTGACCATGGAGGAAGAAGCCCGCGTGGTCATGGAGCTGTGCCAGACCTCGCCGGCGTTCCGCTCGCTGCTGGGCACCACCGTCGGCATCGGCTCACAGGGCATCCTGATGGACGGCACGCCCGAGCAGCAGCAGGCGTGGCTGCCGCGCCTTGCCACCGGCGAGATCCTGGCCTCGTTCGCGCTGACCGAGCCGGATGCCGGCTCGGATGCGGGCTCGCTGCGCACCACCGCCATCAGGGACGGCGACCACTACGTGGTCAACGGCACCAAGCGCTTTATCACCAACGCGCCGCAGGCCGGAATGTTTACGTTGATGGCCCGGACCAATCCGGACATCAAGGGATCGGCCGGGGTCTCGGCCTTCATCGTCGACGCAAAGACGCCGGGCATCAGCTTCGGCAAGCGCGACCTCAAGATGGGCCAGAAAGGCGCGCATACCTGCGACGTGATCTTCGAGAACGTGCGCGTGCCGGCGGCCAACCTGATCGGCCTGAAGGAAGGCCAGGGCTTCAAGACCGCGATGAAGGTGCTGGACAAGGGCCGGCTCCACATCTCGGCGGTCAGCGTTGGCGTGGCCAAACGCGTGCTGCGCGACGCGCTCAACTACGCGCTGGAGCGCCAGCAGTTCGGCCAGCCGATCTGCGAGTTCCAGCTGATCCAGGCCATGCTGGCCGACAGCCAGGCCGAACTCTACGCCGCCGAATGCATGGTGATCGACGCCGCGCGCCGCCGCGACGAGGGCAGGAACGTTTCCACCGAAGCCTCTTGCTGCAAGATGTTCGCCACCGAGATGGTGGGCCGCGTGGCCGACCGCGCGGTTCAGATTCTCGGCGGTTCCGGCTATATTTCCGAGTTCGGCATCGAACGCTTCTATCGCGACGTGCGCCTGTTCCGCCTGTATGAAGGCACCACGCAGATCCAGCAGGTCATCATCGCCCGCAACATGATCCGCGAGGCGCGCGGCGCCTGAGGGCCGAGCCGCCGAGATGCCCCCATGCTGCCTGTCCCGCGGGACGGGCAGCCAAGAAGCAACCGCCACGAAATCCATGACCGATTCCGCCGCCAATTCCCTTCCCGACCTGCCGCCCCCTTCGCCGCGCACGGGCGCGCTGAGCCACCTGCGCGTGCTCGACCTGTCGCGCGTGCTGGCCGGGCCGTGGTCCACCCAGAACCTGGCGGACATGGGCGCCGACGTCATCAAGATCGAAAAGCCCGGCGAAGGCGACGATACCCGCCACTGGGGCCCTCCGTTCCTGTCAGGCGAGGATGGCGTGCCCACGCGGCAGGCCAGCTATTTCACCGCGGCCAACCGCAACAAGCGCTCCGTTACCGTGGACATGTCGAAGCCCGAAGGCCAGGCGCTGATCCGCGAACTGGCCCGCCACAGCGATGTCGTGGTGGAGAACTTCAAGACCGGCGGCCTCAAGCGCTATGGGCTGGACTACGCGAGCCTGAGCGCGATCAATCCGCGCCTGGTCTATTGCTCGGTGACGGGCTTCGGCCATACCGGCCCGTATGCCGCCCGCCCCGGCTATGACCTGCTGATCCAGGCCATGAGCGGCCTGATGAGCATCACCGGCCATGCCGACAGCGAACCCGGCGGCGGCCCGATGAAGGTGGGCGTCGCGGTGATCGATCTGTTTACCGGCATGTACGCGACCACCGCGATCCTGAGCGCGCTGGAAGCACGCCACTATACCGGCCGCGGCCAGCATATCGACATCGCGCTGCTGGACGTGGCGATGGCGGTGCTGGCCAACCAGGGCGCGGGCTTCCTCAATGCCGAGGACGTGCCCCGCCGCCAGGGCAATATCCACCCTAGCGTGGTGCCCTACCAGGACTTCCCCACCGCCGACGGCAACATGCTGCTGGCAATCGGCAACGATGGCCAGTTCGCGCGCTTCTGCGAGGCCGCGGGCGTGGACTGGGCACGCGACGAGCGCTATGCCACCAACACCGGCCGTGTCAACAATCGCAAGGTGCTGATCGCGATGATGATGGAACTGACGCGCACGCGCACCACCGCCGAATGGGTCGCGCTGCTCGAAGCCAATTCGGTGCCGTGCGGCCCGATCAACAATATCGCCCAGGCGTATGGCGATCCGCATGTGCAGTCACGCGGCCTGCGCATCGAACAGTCGCGCTATCCGGGCGCGCAGCCGCCCGCCGGCCAGAGCGTCAACCGGGTAGTGACCGCCGCCAGCCCGCTGCGCCTGTCGGAGACCCCGCCCACGCTGCGCTATGCCCCGCCGGCGCTGGGCCAGCACACCGAGGAAGTGCTGCGCGACTACCTGAAGCTCGACGCGGAGCAGGTGGACGCGCTGCGCTCCAAAGGCGTGGTGTAAGTCGATACCGCGGAGCCTGCCGGAAGACCATGCGCATCGAACTCCAGCCTTTCTCGCATACGCATGTGTCGCGGCTGCTGCCGGCGTTCCCGCTGGTGATCGCCGCGACGCAAGGCAAGACCCTGGTGCGGCGCCGCGGCTTCGAGCGCGTGGTCGTACCCGGCCAGCCCCTGGTGGTGGCGCCGTTCGAAACGGTCGACCTGTACCTCGACGGCGGCGCGATGCAGCCGGCCTGCTGCAGCCTCGAAATGCGGCTGCGGCCGGGCGGCGCGCCCGGTGCGTCGCTGCACCACCGCCTGTCGCAGCGCGTGTTCATGCAGCCGCAGCACACATGGAGCGCGGCCTTTATCGCCGACCTGCTGCGCGCCTCGCCCACGCAGGTCCGGCGCACGCTGTTCTCGGAAGGCGCAGCGCTGACCGAGCTGTGCCGCACGCAGCGGCTGATGCGGGCCTTGTTCGAGGTGTTGCATGACAACCCCGGCACCGAGACACTGAAGCGCCGCATCGGCTGGTCGCCGGGGAGCGACCTCGAAGCCGCGTTCTACGACTGGTTCGGCCTGTCGCTGCATGCGCTGGCGCGGTCCGGTGCCCGGCGGCCGCCAGCTGCCATGCGCGCCGCGGCGTTCGTGCCGCAGTGGCTGGAACAGCAGCTGGCCTGATACGCGCGCTTTCGGCAAGCTCGAAAGCGGCCTTTGCCGATCCGCGATTGCAGCGCACCAGCCGCGCACATACACTGGCGTCGTCCGGCCTGCCGGACGGCTTTCTACCCCGCACAAGGACTTTCCGCGCGATGCCCCCGGACCGAGCTACTTTCCAACGGATCAGCGACATCCCCCGCCACTGGGCCACCGAGGCCCCTGACCGCGCAGCCGTCTTCGAAGATGGCCGCATCGTGAACTTCGGGCAGCTGTGGCAGGGCATCGGGGACGCCCAGACCTGGCTGCAGGCGCAGGGGGTCGGCACCGGCGACCGGGTGCTGGTCGTGGCCGAGAACTGCCTCGCCGTGATCACGCTGGTGTTCGCCTTGTCTGAACTGGGCGCATGGCCGGTGGTGGTCAACGCGCGCCTGTCGGAGCGCGAGCTCGAGGTGATCCGCTCGCACTGCCAGCCGCGCCTGATGCTGTTTACCCACGCCGCATCGCCCGACGCGCTGCGGCACGGCGTGCGCTACCGTGCCCGTGAAATCGCGCCGGCCGGCCTCGGCCCGCTGATGGCCAGCGCCGCCGACAGTGCCAGCGAACGCGAGCCGGAAGCCCTGGCACGCGAGGTCGCTGCACTGATCTATACCTCCGGCACCACCGGGCAGCCCAAGGGCGTGATGGTGACGCACCGCGGCCTGCTGCACTTTGCCCGCGTCACGGTGGCATCGCGCCGCATGCAGCCGGATGACTGCGCCTACGCTGTCATGCCGATGTCGCATGTCTTCGGGCTGGGCACGCTGCTGGTTTCGACCTTCCAGGCCGGCGCCAGCCTTTACCTGAGCGCGCGCTTCAACGCGGCGGACGTCACCGCGGCGATCCGGCAAGGGGCAATCACGCTGCTGCAGGGCGTGCCGACCATGTTCAGCCGCATCCTCGCGCATGTGCGCGCCAGCGGCGTGCCGCTGGCGCCGTCACCCAGGCTGCGCTACCTGTACACCGGCGGCGGGCCGCTCGACCCGACGCTCAAGCAGGAAGTCGAGGCGATGTTCGGCCAGCCGCTGCACCATGGCTATGGCATGACCGAGTACGCGGGCTCGCTGTTCGTCACGCGCATGGACCGGCCGCGCGGCGATTGCTCGGCGGGCGAGATCGTCGAAGGCGCCGAACTGCAGGTGGTCGGGGCCGACAGCCAGCCGGTGCCGGCCGGCGAGCCCGGCGAGCTGTGGGTCAGGGGCCCCGGAGTCATGCGCGGCTATTACCGCGCACCGGGACTGACCGCCGAGGCGCTGCGTCCCGGCGGCTGGCTCAATACCGGCGACCTGGGCCGGCTGGGGCCAGACGGCGCGCTGTTCATCGTGGGCCGCACCAAGGACCTGATCATCCACTCGGGTTTCAACGTCTATCCGATCGAGGTCGAATCGGTAATCAACACGCATCCGTCGGTGCGCGTGTCGGCCGTGGTAGGCCAGCCGGCCGCGGATGGCAACGAGCAAGTGATTGCCTTTGTCGAGATCAAGGACGGCGAGAAGTTCGATGCGCAGGCGCTGCACGAATACCTGGTCGACCGCCTGTCGCCGTACAAGCGCCCGGAGAAGATCCTGCGCGTCGCCAGCATCCCGACCACGGCCAGCGGCAAGCTGCTCAAGCACCAGCTCAAGCAGATGGTGTCGCAGCAGAAGTAGCGGTAGCGGCGGCGCGGGAGCGATCAGTCCTGCCGCCCGAGGCCGTCCTCGACCAGAAGGTCGACCAGCTTGCGTGCGAACAGCGGCAACGCGCCGACATCCGCCACGCACACCTGCAGCTTGCGCTCGGCCCATTCGTCGTTGAGCTGGACGATGCGCAGCGCCATCGTGCCGGCGTGCCGCGCGGCCGTGCTTTCGGGCAGCACGCCGAGACCGACATTGGCCTCGATCATGCGGCAGGCAGTCTCGAAATTGCTGACCTGGACCCGCCAGCGCAGCTCGCGCTGCAGGTCTGCCGCGGCACGCTTGAGGAAGTTGTGGATGGCGCTGGCTTCCGGCAGGCCGATAAAGTCGTAGTCGAGCGTATCGATGAAATCCACGGTGTCGCGCTCGGCCAGCGGATGGCTGAGTGCCGTGGCAAGCACCAGCCGGTCGCGCCGGTAGGGCATGACCTCGAGTCCTTCGGTGCGCACATTGCCGGCGATGATGCCGATATCGACCATCCCCTCCTGCACCGCACGCACGATGTCCGGGCTGAGCCGCTCCTGCATGTCGATGGTCACGTCGGGATTGTTGACCAGGTAGGTGCGCAGCACCGCGGGCAGGAACTCGCTCATCGCCGTGGTGTTGGCAAAGACGCGCACATGGCCCTTCACGCCGGCCACGTACTCCTGCAAATCGCCGCTGAGCTGCTCCAGCTGGCGGATCACGCGGCGCGCGTGGGCCAGCAAGGTTTCGCCGGCCCCGGTGACCTTCACGCCCTGGCTGCTGCGGCTCAGCAGCTTGACCCCGACGTACTCCTCCAGGTTCTTGATGCGGGTACTGGCCGCGGCCAGCGACAGGTGGGAACGCTGCGCGCCGCCGGTCAGGCTCTGGGCCTCGGCAATATGCGTAAACAGTTTCAGATCGACCAGATCAAAGCGCATCACATCGTTCCCTAGCGTATTACGGGATTATCGCGCAATGGTGGCGCCCGTACACGATGCCGGTGCGAATGCCGCACCGCCGGGGCGAATATCGCCCAGCGTCGGTGGCTTGTCCGCAGGGCCGGCAAATATGGCTGGAAATCCCTTGAGGGCGCGGAATCGAGGACGTGGATGCCTTCATGCACCTTGGACATCTTGTGCGTTTCCATGTTGACTTCACTGCCATGCTGGAAACGATCGTGGCCGCCGCGCGCCTGCCAGTCAACGCAGGCCCCCGCGGTGTTCCGTGCTTCGAAAATGCCGGCCCGCCTCGGCGGGGAAATGCGGCGCGGAAAACGCGCGACGCGCGGCTCACGCTACCGAACGCTGCCTTTCCGGGGCGCGGTGCAGCGCGAGACGGCGCGCCGCATCCATGGACAGGCCAAAGCGGTCATAGAAAGCACAGTGAAGGTCGCTATTGGCGGGCCAGCCGGCAAAGCGCGCCAGGTCGGCCGTCGCCACGTGCCCCGACATGGTTTCGAACAGGACGCGCATCAGCCGCTGCGTCCGGCACAGGTCGGTCAGCGCGGTGCCTTGCGCGAACAGCGTGCGGCGCACCTGCGCCGTGGACATGTCGAGCCGTTCGGCGATGAACGCGGCGCTCCAGGCGTATTGCGGTTGCAGGAATACCCGCTTGCAGATGCGGTGATGCAGCGCTGCCTGCGCCGCCGCGGGCATCACGCCGTGCAGTTCGAGATGGCATGCGGCGGGCTGCGCGCCGCTGCCGTCGAGGTGCATGTCGACGGCTTCGAACGCTGCCACCGCAATCTCCTGGCCGGGCAGCAGCACGCGTTCGTAGCCGCGCCGCCTGACCACCACCCGCCCCTGCGTGGCCGCGACCGACAGCGGGAATGCCAGCAGCAGCCGCTGCAGGCTGATATGCATGGGGGATTGCAGATGGACGCGCATGATGGCCCGGAAGGCGGTCTGTGACGATGACTATCATCGCCGCCCGCGAGAATTCCTGCCTCTGCAATTTCCGAACGCCCCGTTCGCCGCCATGACATAGCCCGCTCCCAGATGCTGCGGGACTGACTGCGGAGCCCGGCGACACAAGCCCTCAGGATGAAGGCCGCAGGACCGGTGGCAGTCAACCGGCATGGCCGGCTTGTGCCGTACTTTGAAATGGCGCCAGCGGGATTTTTCATTGCACGGCACAGTTGCGGTATGCGCTTTGACGCGCCCGCGCGGCATCTCCAGACTCCGCCCACACAAGACCACTACGGAGGAGATGCATGAAGACCCGGATCTACGCAGCAATGCTGTTGTCGGCGGTTCTGGCCCTGGTGTCCCGTACATTGAAACGACGCTTTACAGGAATGCATAGCCACCATGACTGATGATCTTTCTGCCAGCATGAACCCGCAGGCCGCGTTGCAGGACGTAGCGCGCCGCTGGAACGCCGCGGCACAGCAGTGGGATGCCCCTGCGCTGGCGGCGCTGTACGCCCCCGAAGCGCTGTTCTTCGGCGGCCGCCCCGGCCATGCCGTGGGCCGGGATGAGATCCTGGCGTACTTTGCCTCTTATGCGGAAACGCTGCGCTCGGCATCGATGGCCCTGTCCGGTCAAAGCGTGGTGGCGCTTGATGCCGCCACACTGCTGGCGCAAGGACATGCCGACCTTCGCTTTGTGCTGGCGGATGGCCGCGAGACGGCCTCGCAACTGCGCACCACCTGGGTGCTGGTCAGGCGCGCGGGCGTGTGGCAGATCCTTCAGCACCACTTTTCGCCGACGCCGGACGCGCCGCCGATCGGATAGGCGGCGTGCCATACCGCCGGGTTGTGCGGTCAGTCGCGATAGGCCCACAGGTCGACCACGCGGCTGCCGTCATCCGCCAGCAGGCGGAACGCGGCGGGCGCGTATGTCGTCCGCGTCGGCGAGCGCAAGGAAACGGCTGCCGTCGGTGGCGGCATAGTGCCATGCCGCGAGAAGGCGAACGGCGTGGCCGCGGTCGGGGCATTCGGGAAATTCACGTTCAGCGCCAGGCCCGCCGGCAGCAGTGGGCCGCCGTTTGCCCTGGCACGCAGCGTGTTGACGAGCTTGATGGTCAGCTGCGCCACCACGCCCGCCCTTTGGTATCCGGTGATGGACGGACGCTACGTTACCGGTGGCTTGTTACAGTTGCATGAACAACAATGCCGATGCCCTGACCAGCCGGCGCTGTATCGATCGATCGAACAATGGCCATCGAACGGCGCTGCGTGATCCGGCAGGCGCGGTGCCTGCGAGGCCACTGAAGGCCCGGATTCTTCCCATCTTCCCGCGGTCCAACCGGAACAGCGCAACCGCGAGGGCTGCTGCAGTTCGCACGAATTCTCTACAAGGATTTCCAGATGAAGCCGACCAAAGCCTGTCCGATTGTTTTGAGACGCACGCAGAACGGTCTCGAGATCCTGTCGTTCGAGCACCCCCTCTCCGGATTCCAGATCGTCAAAGGCACGATCGAGCCGGGTGAACCTCCGGCAGATGCCGCCGTGCGCGAGTTGCGCGAGGAGTCCGGCATTTCTGGCGTGGTGACTGCCGACCTGGGGTTGTGGGAATCCGGTGACGAACAACAGGTATGGTCGCTGCATCTCTGCGAGCCATCGCAGCCGCTGCCGGACACCTGGGAGCATCGCACGGCCGATGATGACGGCCACGTGTTCAGGTTCTTCTGGCATCCCTTGCGGGAGGCGCCCTCGGATCAGTGGCATTCGTTGTACAAGGACGCGCTGTCCACCATCGGGATGCGGCTGGCACGGACAGGAAAGTCCTAGAACGACATACAGGCGTGGCTGCGCACCCTGAGCACCGCTTCCTGCCGGAAGCGGACCTTGTACTCGCTGGCGATGGCGCGTGCCGCCGCCTCGCTGCGTTGGTCGGGGGCATGCACCAGGCTGAGCACGCGCGTGGCTTCCCTGACGGCCTTCCCGTCCGCGCCGCGCCATTGGCCGGACGCCGGCCAGACCGTAAAGCCGTCCGGGAAGCGCGATGCCACGGAGCCTTGCACAAAGGCGTCCCATTCCGCCTCGGACACCGTTCCGCCGGGCTTTTCCATGCCGAAGTAGATCAGTTCGGCGATTGCGGCTTGTTCTCCGGCCGCGCATGCGGGAGCCGGCGAGGTAGCGCAACCCGACAGCGCGAATGCCAGCGCCAGCGCGATGACGATGGCATTCCCGGCACGAGACAAAGGCGAGCAGCGAATCCGCATCCGTGCAGATTAGTGCAGCCTCCGGCCCGCGTAAACGGTCAAGGATGCCGCAGCCGCGAGCTTTCCGGCATCGCCTCGGGCATCAGCGGCTGTCGACGTCCAATACCGCCTGCGCAAACGCCACCGGCGCCTCTTGCGGCGGGTTGTGGCCGATCTTGCCGCTCAGCTGGCGGTGCTCATAGCGCCCGGTGAACTTGCTCGCATACGAACTGGGCGCCGGGTGCGGCGCGCCGTTCGCGTCGGCTTCGATGGTGATGGTGGGCACGCTGATCGTCGGCGCGGTGGCAAGGCGTTTTTCGAACTCGTCGAAGCGCGACTCGCCGGCGGCGAGGCCCTGTCGCCAGCGGTAGTTGTGGATGGTGATCGCCACGTGGTCGGGATTGTCGAACGCGACGGCGCTGCGATGGAAGGTCGCATCGTCGAACTCCCACTTCGGCGACGCCAGTTTCCAGATCAGTTTGGCGAACTGGTGCGTGTATTGCTGGTAGCCGGCCTGGCCACGGTCGGTGGCGAAATAGAAGTGGTACCACCATTGCAGCTCTGCCTCGGGCGGCAGCGGCTTCTTGCCGGCGGCCTGGTTGCCGATCAGGTAGCCGCTGACCGAGACCAGTGCCCGGCAACGGTCCGGCCACAGCACCGCCGTGATATCGGCGGTGCGCGCGCCCCAGTCGAAGCCGGCGACCACGGCGGTCGGGATGCGCAGCGCATCCATCAGCGCGATCATGTCGGCCG
Organism: Cupriavidus phytohabitans; assembly: GCF_000426345.1. GTDB lineage: Bacteria > Pseudomonadota > Gammaproteobacteria > Burkholderiales > Burkholderiaceae > Cupriavidus. The sequence goes on from NZ_AUFE01000031.1 coordinate 62,581, forward strand.
CGATGGCCGATGGCTGTCCGTTGCGCATCGTGGCGGACGACAGGAAGGTAGTCGAACCGAAGCCGCGCAGATAGGGAATGATCACGCGATAGCCGCGTGCCGCCAGCAACGGCGCCACGTCGACGAAGCTGTGGATGTCATACGGCCAGCCGTGCAGCAGCAGCGCGACGGGCCCGTCGGCCGGCCCGGCTTCGGCATAGCCGACGTTGAGCACGCCGGCATTGACCTGGCGGAGCGCCGCGAACTTCGTATGGGTGCCTGGCGTGGTCGACGGCAACGGCGCGGTCTTGGCTAGGCCGGCCTCGGGACGGGCGGCTTGTGCCAGGCCGGCGTGCGCGGCGGCGAGCGTCAGCGCGGCAGCACCGAAGAAGCCGCGGCGCGGCAGGTCGATGGTGTTTGACATCCTTCTCTCCTATCGGGTGATCGAACCAGGCACCAGTCTAGGAGGCGCTCGCAAGCGCAATGTGTCGGGCACCCCGCCGTCTTGTATCGCTGTGTATCCGGGTGCGGATGCCAGATACGCCGATACAAAAACAGGCCGAAGAAAAGAAACAGGCCGAAAAAAAGCCGCTCCGAAGAGCGGCCCGTCTCACTGGCGCGAAATCCGCGGCGACGTCAGTCGTCCAGCAGCGACAGGTCGCGCACGGCGCCCTTGTCGGCCGACATGACCAGCTTGGCGTAGGCCTTCAGCGCGGCCGACACCTTGCGCGGACGCGCCTTGACCGGCTTCCAGCCCCGGGCGTCCTGCTCTTCGCGGCGGCGCGCCAGCTCCTCGTCGGACACCAGCACGTCGATGGTGCGGTTGGGAATGTCGATGCGGATCCTGTCGCCGTCGCGCACCAGGCCGATCGCGCCGCCGGCTGCTGCCTCGGGCGAGCAGTGGCCGATCGACAGGCCCGAGGTGCCGCCCGAGAAGCGGCCGTCGGTCAGCAGCGCGCACGCCTTGCCCAGGCCCTTGGACTTGATGTAGCTGGTCGGGTACAGCATTTCCTGCATGCCGGGGCCGCCCTTGGGGCCTTCGTAGCGCACGATCACCACGTCGCCGGCCTTGACCTTGTCGTTCAGGATGTTCTCGACCGCCTCGTCCTGCGACTCGGTGACATGCGCCGTGCCCTCGAACACCAGGATGCTCTCGTCCACGCCGGCGGTCTTCACCACGCAGCCGTCGAGCGCGATGTTGCCGCGCAGCACGGCCAGGCCGCCTTCCTTCGAGAAAGCATGCTCATAGGAACGGATGCAACCCTCCGCACGGTCCAGGTCCAGGCTCGGCCAGCGGGTGTTCTGGCTGAACGCCACCTGCGTCGGGATGCCGGCGGGGCCGGCCATGTAGAAATGGCGGACCGCTTCGTCCCGCGTGCGGCCGATATCCCACTGCTCCAGCGCGTCCTTGAGCGACGGGGCGTGGACCGTCGGCACGTCGGTATGCAGCCTGCCGGCGCGCTCCAGTTCGCCCAGGATCGCCATGATGCCGCCGGCGCGGTGCACGTCTTCGATGTGGTACTTGTTGGTATTGGGCGCGACCTTGCACAGCTGCGGCACGACGCGCGAGAGGCGGTCGATGTCGTCCATGGTGAAGTCGATGCCGGCCTCCTGGGCGATCGCCAGCAGGTGCAGGATGGTGTTGGTCGAGCCGCCCATGGCGATATCCAGCGTCATGGCATTCTCGAACGCCTTGAAGCCCACCGAGCGCGGCAGCACGCGCGCGTCTTCCTGCTCGTAGTACTGGCGTGCCAGTTCCACGATACGGCTGCCGGCGCGCTTGAACAGTTGTTCGCGGTCGGCGTGGGTCGCCACCACCGTGCCATTGCCCGGCAGCGACAGGCCCAGCGCCTCGGTCAGGCAGTTCATGGAGTTGGCCGTGAACATGCCCGAGCACGAGCCGCAGGTCGGGCATGCGGAGCGCTCCACCTCGGCCACGTCGGCGTCGGAGTAGGCGCTGTCGGCGGCGATCACCATGGCGTCGACCAGGTCGAGCTTCTTGAACTCGACGGCCTTGGTGACCGGGTTGGCCAGGCGCGTCTTGCCGGCTTCCATCGGGCCGCCGGAGACGAAGATCACCGGGATGTTGAGGCGCATCGCGGCCATCAGCATGCCCGGGGTGATCTTGTCGCAATTGGAGATGCACACCATGGCGTCGGCGCAGTGCGCGTTGACCATGTACTCCACCGAGTCGGCGATGATGTCGCGGCTGGGCAGCGAGTACAGCATGCCGTCGTGGCCCATGGCGATGCCGTCATCGACCGCGATGGTGTTGAATTCCTTGGCCACGCCGCCGGCCGCCTCGATCTCGCGCGCGACCAGCTGGCCCAGGTCTTTCAGGTGCACGTGCCCGGGCACGAACTGGGTGAACGAATTGACCACCGCGATGATGGGCTTGTTGAAATCTTCGTCTTTCATGCCGGTGGCACGCCACAGCGAGCGGGCCCCCGCCATGTTGCGGCCGGCGGTGGAGGTTTTGGAACGGTATGTGGGCATTGTTTTGCTAAGGAATGTCGCCAGAAAGGTTGCGGGCCACGGGATGAACGGCCTTGCGCGCGCCCGTGCGGACAACCTCTTGAGCTGCGCCCTGGGCAAACCGGGGATTATCCCATAACAGGTCGTGTCTCAGGTTCCGGCGCGGCGGCCGGTGCGGGCCGTCGATCGAGATGCCGCTGGAGATGCCGGAAACTGCACTTCAGCCCGCGTAAGACACCGCCCGATACACCGCTCCCGGGGCACCCCCTAGACTTGAATCGCGGGCGCTCTCGTGGCGCGGCTGAGGCGCGGAAGTCTTATGGCAACGAACCCAAGGGCGACAACGGCCAGGCGCCGCGCTGCGGAGCGGCCGGACAGCCTTCAGGATTACCAGCAAAAGCGGAATTTCCACATCACCCCCGAGCCCGCCGGCACACGGCGCAGGGGGAAGGCGCAGCCGTTGCGTTTCGTGGTACAGAAGCACTGGGCCCGGCGGCTGCACTACGATTTCCGGCTCGAACTGGACGGCGTGCTGCTGAGCTGGGCGGTGCCCAAGGGGCCCAGCTACGATCCTGCCGAAAAGCGCATTGCCATCCATGTCGAGGACCATCCGCTCGACTACGCGGATTTCGAAGGCGAGATTCCGCCGCAACAGTACGGCGCCGGCTCGGTCATTGTCTGGGACCGCGGCACGTGGGCGCCGGTCGGCGACGCGCGTGACGGCATGGCAGCCGGCAAGCTGGTGTTCGACCTGTTCGGCGAGAAGCTGGCCGGCCGCTGGGAGCTGGTCCGCATAGCCAGGCCGGGCGACCAGTCGGAACAGTGGATCCTCTTCAAGAAGCGCGACGCGTGGGCGCGGCCATTGTCGGAGTTCGACGTGCTGGCCGCGCTGCCGGACAGCGTCATCGCCAGGCCACTGGGCGCCCTGAACGAATCCGGGCAAGGCCCGGTTGCAGACGCGGCCGAGGCCATCCGGCACGCGCCGCGCGCGCCGCTCCCGGCCAGGCTGGCCCCGCAGCTTGCAACGCCTTCGCCCACGCTGCCGGACGGCGCCGGCTGGATCATCGAAACCAAGTTCGACGGCTACCGCATCCTGGCAAGGATCGACGACGCCCGGGTGACGCTGTTCACCCGCAACGGACATGACTGGACCCGCAAGCTCGGCTCGCTGGCCGCCGAGATCGAGAAGCTCGATATCTCGCAAGGCTGGCTCGATGGCGAGATCGTCGTGCTGCGCGACGGCATGCCGGACTTCAATGCGCTGCAGAATGCCATCGACGGGCAACGCCACGACGCCATTGTCTTCTTTGCCTTCGACCTGCCTTACTGGGAAGGCCGCGACCTGCGCGGCTTGCCGCTGGCGCAGCGCCGGGAAAAGCTGGCCACGCTGGTCGGCACGGGTAGTGACCGGGTCCGCTTCAGCGAGGCCTTCGAAGCGCCTGCCGCGCAGATGTTCCAGGCGGCGTGCCAGCTCGGGCTGGAAGGCCTGATGTTCAAGCGTGCGGATGCCGCCTACGTTTCCGCGCGCACGCAGAGCTGGCTGAAGATCAAGTGCAAGCTGCGCCAGGAATTCGTCATCGGCGGGTTCTCTGACCGTGAAGGGTCGAAGACTGAAATCGGCAGGCTGCACCTGGGTGTATATGGCGAGGGCGACAAGGGTGAGGGCGACAAGGGCGACCTGCTTTACGTCGGCGGCGTCGGCACCGGCTGGGACAGCGAGATGGCCGCGAAGCTGCACAAGCGGCTGGCGGCATTGCAGGTCGACGACAGCCCGTTCGCCAATGAGGCGCGTGGCAGCCGGCGCTGGGGTGGTCGCCGTCCCGCCGTGCCGCGATGGGTCAAGCCAACGCTGGTGGCGGAGATCGAGTTCTCCGACTGGACGCCGGACGGCCAGGTCCGCCATGCCTCCTTCAAGGGCTTGCGCACCGACCGCCCCGCCAGGTCGATCCGGCGCGAAGCGGTCCAGACCGCCGTGACGCCGCATGGCATGGCCGCCATCAAGGTCACCAACCCCGAGCGCGTCATCGACAAGGCGACGGGCATCACCAAGGTCGAACTGGTGCGCTACTACGAGAGCGTCGCCAGCATGATGCTGCCGCACCTCGCCGACCGCCCGCTGTCGCTGGTGCGCGCGCCGGAAGGCATCGACGCGCCGACGTTTTTCCAGAAGCACGCGGAAACGGCAATGCCCGGGCTGACCGAACGCCCGGCCTCGCTCTGGCCCGGCCACGGCTCGCTGCTGACGGCCGACTCGGCCGAAGCCATCGTCGCGGCAGCCCAGATGAATGTGGTGGAGTTCCATACCTGGAACTCCACCGCACGGCACATCGACCGCCCCGACCGGGTCATCTTCGATCTCGACCCCGGCGAAGGCGTGCCGTGGGAGTCGATGCTCGAAGCGGCCATGCTGGTACGCACGCTGCTCGATGAGCTCGCCCTGCAATCCTGGCTGAAGACCAGTGGCGGCAAGGGCCTGCACGTGGTCGTGCCGCTGGCGCCGCGCCGCTCGTACGATGAAGTCAAGGCATTCTCCCGGGCGGCCGTGCAGCACCTGGCCGCCACCCTGCCCCGGCGCTTCACCGCCCGCCCGGGCGCGGCCAACCGCAAGGGGCGGATTTTCGTCGACTACCTGCGCAACGGCTTCTCCCAGACCACCGTGGCCGCCTTCTCGGCGCGGGCCAGGCCGGGGCTCGGGGTTTCGATGCCGGTGTCGTGGGAGCAACTTGGCAAGCTGAAAAGTGGCGCACAGTGGACCATCCGTGATGCCCGCGAGTATCTCAGCTTCCAGGTTGCGGACCCGTGGCAGTCCTATTGGGACACACGCCAGACTTTGACCGCCGCCATCGAGCGCTTAAGCTGATTCCAGCCGTACTGCATTGCGGAGACTTCCATGCCTGCCCGTTCCCTCGCCTCGCTGTCCCTCTCCTTCGGCCTGGTATCGATCCCCGTCAAGCTCTACACGGCCACCGAAACCAGCTCGGCGGTGCGCTTCAACCTGCTGAGCAAGGAGGGCTCGCGCCTGAAGCAGCAGTACATCTCCGAGCAGACGCAGCAGGTCGTCGAGCGGGCCGAGATGGTGAAGGGCTATGAATTCGAAAAGGGCCGCTTCGTGACCTTTTCGCCCGACGAACTCAAGGCGCTGGAAGAAAGCGCCAGCCACATGGTCGATATCGTCGCGTTCATTCCCGAGCAGAGCGTCGATCCGCTGTACTACGACAAGGCCTATTTCATCGCGCCGGACAAGCGCGGCGGCAAGCCTTACAGCCTGCTGCGCGAAGCCATGGCCAGGACGGGACGCTGCGCGATTGCCAAGTGGGCCGCCAAAGGCAAATCGCATATCGTGCAGATCCGGCCGGTCGAAGGCGGACTGGTGTTCCAGCAGCTGCTGTTCGCCGATGAAGTGCGCAATATCGCGGAACTGCATATCGAGGAGGTGGCGGTCTCGGATGCCGAACTGAAACTCGCGGTCCAGCTGATCGAGCAGGCATCGGAAGAGCAATACGACCCGACGCAGTACAAGGACGAAGAAAAGGCCAGGGTTCTCGCCGCCATCGATGCCAAGATCGCCGGCAAGCAGATCGTGTCGCCGGAGCCGGCCGAGGTTGCCGCCGGCGGCGAGGTCATCGACCTGATGGATGCGCTGCGCGCCAGCCTGTCGAAGAAGGCAGCGCCGGCGGCCAAAGGCAAGGCCGCCGCCGACACTGCGTCCGCCCGCCGCCCCGGCAAGCGCGCCGCAACCCCGGCAGCGCCCACGCCGATCCGGCGCTCCGCGAAGAAATCGGCGTGAACCGCGGCGAAGCCCTGACGACGCGGGCGCTGGAGGCGCGCCTGGGCGTGTCGCGCCGGCTGATCGGCAGCCTGGTCAGCGCCGGGCTGGTCACGCCCGCACGCGGCCCGCGCGGCGAGCATGTGTTCTCTTTCCAGGATGTGGTCCTGATCCGTACCGCGGCCTCGCTGCATCGGGCTCGCGTGGCACCGGCGCAGATCCTGCGGGCGCTGCATCGGCTGGAAAAGCTCGCACCGGACCGGCACCTGTCAGGCGTGCGCATGTCCGCCAGCAGCGGCAAGGTCTCGGTGCGCGACCGGCATGGCGCGTGGCTGGTGGAGAGCGGGCAGCGGCTGATGGAATTCGAGCCGGCCCCGGACGATGTGCGCATCGTGCAGCTGGCGCGTGCCGCCGCCAGCGAAACAGCGGCCGACGAAGCCTTTGCGCGCGCGCAGGCGATGGAGCCCGTCGATGCCGTGGCCGCGGAAGCCGCCTACCGGCGCGCGCTGTCGCTGTCCCCCGGCATGCTGGATGCCTACCTGAACCTGGGCTGCCTGCTGTCCGAGCAGCAGCGTTTCAATGACGCGATCGCGCTTTATGAAGGCGCGCTGGGCCGGCTGCCCGAGGCGCCGCAGCTGCATTTCAACCTGGGCGTCGCGCTGGAAGACATCGGCGCGCCCCAGTCGGCACTGGCTGCCTACGATCGCTGCATCGAGCTTGCGCCGGGCGATGCTGATGCGCATTACAACGCCGCGCGGCTGCATCATGAACTGGGGCACTTCCAGAAGGCGGTGCGGCACTTCAACCAGTATCGCAAGCTCGACCGGGCGGATTAGGCGGATTAGGCGGATTAGGCGGATTAGGCAGATTGGGCGTTGGGTCTCGGGGAGCGCCGTTCGCTTCAGCTGAAGCGATCCCGCATGACCAGCGCACTGATCTTGTGGCCATGCCAGAACATCTGGTGGATGCGGCCCTTGAGCTTGTCCAGGGTGTCGTCGTCGAGCGTGTCGAAGGTCAGCCTGACGGCCGGCCGGCTGCCGTCGCCCTCCATATGCTCGATAGAGTTGTATTGGGGAAATCCGTATTTCACCAGGAAGGCGCCGATGTCTTCGTCGGTGACGCCGGCATCGATGTTGCTAAGCATGAGGACGGACATGGATCATCTCCGCTGTTAGTACAAGGACGACGGACACCCCGTCGCCCGAGGCGTCATGGCTTGACCTCGGTCCACCCCGGGCCGGGGTCGAAAGACCGGATCGCACCGGCCCTTGCCGCACTGTCCCGACCAAGGTCGCGCTCGAAGACGCGTCCGTCGTGGCTCACCATGAAGCTCTTGATGCCGGTATCCCCGTACCGGAGCGGCCAAGCGATCAGGGCAAACCCGCCAAAGAGCTTGCCGTCGACAACATAGTCATACTTGCCGCCCGGCGCGTGCGAACCCTGCGAGGTCAGCAGCCGGTAGCGATAGCCATGGTAGCTGCCGCCCGGCGTGCTGCGATGTTCGGCACGGAGGAAGGCCGGGCCAAGCGGGCTTTCCGGTTCGCCGGGGCGCGTTGGCCAGTACAGGCCATCGTGTTTGCCAGGCGAGCTGATCAGCTTCGATGCGTACGCCGTCACGCCGCGGTCCTGGCGCATCAGCTGCGCATACTCGTTCTGCGCATCGCACACGGCGAGCAAGGTCTGCATCGCCGCCAGCTCATTGCGGCCGATGCGGCGCACGCGCATCTCCTCGACGCCGGCGCGCGTATCGAAATGCCAGCCCTTTGCAGTCTTCACCAGCGGGACCGGCATGGTCCAGCCGTCATTGCCCGCGGCAATGCGGGCGCGGTCGGGGCCGTCGGCGCGAATCGCGTGCGACTGATGCCAGGCCTCCAGGAACCTGTAGCGGATCTCGGCGCCGACGGGCGGGATCAGGTCGGTATAGCGGGCGCCGAGCAGCGACTTCATGGCGGCGTCGTCGCTGGTGGCAACCGCTTCGCCGAACGCGTTCATTGCCGCCTCGGGCGTAGCGAAATTCTTCTGCGCGAAAGCCGGCACCGCCGCCAGGGCGAGCAGCATTCCGCCAAGGAACAACGCCTTGCGGCAGGACCACGTCAGGCCCGATCGTTGCGTGCGCTGCATATCGCTATCCCCTGGTCAACGCCGTCCGCCACCACGGCCGCCGCCTCCGCGGCCGCCGCCGCCGCTGAAGCCACCGCCACCACCGCGGCTACCGCCGCCACTGAAGCCGCCACCGCCGCCACGCTGCCCGCCACCGTCGCGGAACGAGGCCGACTGCGTGCTAGCACGGCCCCGGTCGAAATCGCGCTGCGCGGCCGCACCGCCACCACCTACGCCCTGGAACGCGCTGTCGCGGCCGCCGCCGGCGGAGCGGTCCGAAGCGCGGGCCCGGTCGGACGCTCCGGCCCGATCGCCCGCCCCACCACGATTGCCACTTCTGTCCGCGACGCCCCCGCGATCGCCGACGCCTCCGCGGTCCCCGACGCCCCCGCGGTCCCCAACGCCCCCGCGATCGCCAACGCCGCCACGGTCGCCAACGCCGCCACGGTCGCCAACGCCGCCGCGGTCGCCACGCCCCCCGCCCGCCATGCGGTCCGACACCCCGCCCGCGCCTTCGCGGCCGCGGAATTCATTGCGGCGGTTGGCGGCAGCCGCATCACGCCCGCCAAACCTCTCGCTCGTGGCGTTATCCCGGTACGCCACCCCTTTGCGGTGCGAGGCGTCGTGCTGCCATTTCCCTCCGCCCTGCACCTTGGTGCGGTCGAAATTGCGGTCGATATTGGCGGCCTTGTTGACGTTGATGTTGACGTCGCCCCCGCCCCAGTTGCAGTTGCCGAAAATGGCGCCCGCAGCGGCCAGGCCGACGCCCCAGGCAAAGCCGGTCATCAGCGCGGCACCAGGATAGTACGCGGGGTAAGGCGGCCAGTAATACGGCGGGTAGGACGGATAGCTCCAGGCACCGTACACCACCGTCGGGTTGTAGGCCGGTACGTAGATGACTTCCGGGTTCGCCGGCTCGATCCTCACGATGGTTTGCGCTGGCGGTGCCGCCTGCGCTGACTGGTCCGGCGGCGGCGCCGGCGCAGGTTCGACAATGACCTTCTGCTGCTCGTTCGACTTGAGATTGCCCGATTGCTGCGCGCGCGCCCGCAACCGCTGCACGGCGTCGAGCACTTCCTTCTCCTGGCCAATGAACGCATCGCCCAGCTTCTGCGTCCAGTCGAGCTTGTCGCTCATCGGCTCAAGCACCTGCGGGAATGCCACCAGCGACTTGACGCTGACATCCCAGGACTGGCTCTCTACCGCCTTCAGCGCGGCGTCGCCCTTCACCTTGGGATTGGCCTTGACCCAGCGGGCCGCCTGCACGATCTCGAGCGGATAGGTGGAGGCCATCAGCACTTGCGACAGCACCGAATCGGGATAGAGCGCGATGGGCGCGACCAGCGCCTCCAGTTCTTCCGGCTTGAACGGTGCCGGCGCGGCTGGCGCATTTTGCGCCTGGACATTCAGGGCCAGCCATGCCAGGCCAGCGCACAGGCAGGCGCCAACACGGCGCCACAGACGCATTCCCCGCCCCTCCATGGCCAGTCTCCCTCGCCCCGTCATCGTCAGGGGCCGAACATCCGGCCTGGCGCCGGCACACTGCCCGCACCAGGTCCGGCAAAGCAAAAAGCGATCGCCAAGTCCTATTGCCCAGACAAACTATAGGTGCAGGCGTCCGCTCCTGAGATGAAAAATTTACGCAGGTGAAATAGGAAAAACTTTTGCGGCATCCGGGGCCGGGCAGCGCGGCCAATGCTCGAATCCCGATACTGCTGTCCGATATTGTCTATTGTGAGGAAGGTCAGACAGCACGTGTCCCAAGGCGACCGAACCAATGGAGGTGGAGCATGGCCAAGCATAAGGAGAAGCGTCACGACAAGGAGCAGGCCGAGACCGAGCCGCCCCGTCCCGGAGATGACGCCGAGGACCGCCAGGACGAAGCGCAGGCGCAGCCGCGCGAACGCATGTCCGAGAAGGCTTACCAGAAAGAGCTCCGCCACCTTCATGGCGAACTGGTCAAGCTGCAGCTATGGGTCCAGGCCAGCGGCGCCAAAGTCTGCGTGATCTTCGAAGGCCGCGACGGCGCCGGCAAGGGCGGCACCATCAAGGCCATCACCGAACGCGTCAGCCCGCGCGTTTTCCGCGTGGTCGCGCTCCCGGCCCCGACCGAACGCGAAAAGAGCCAGATGTACGTACAGCGCTATCTGCCGCACCTGCCAGCGGCGGGCGAGATCGTCATCTTCGACCGCAGCTGGTACAACCGGGCCGGCGTCGAGCGCGTGATGGGGTTCTGCAGCGAGACCCAGGCCGAGGAGTTCCTGCGGGCCGTTCCTCTGGTGGAGCGCGCCATCGTCAATTCCGGCATCATCCTCATCAAGTACTGGCTGGAAGTCAGCCCCGAAGAACAGACCCGCCGCCTGAAAGGACGCATCCACGACAACCGCAAGATCTGGAAACTTACCGACATGGATTTGCGCTCGTACAGCCGCTGGTACGACTATTCGCGCGCGCGCGACGCCATGTTCGCGGCATCCGACAGCGACGTCGCGCCCTGGTTTTTCGCCGATTCGAACGACAAGCGGCGGGCGCGCCTGAACATCATCCGGCACATGCTGGACCGGATCCCGTACCAGGAGACCGAGCGCAAGACAGTCAAGCTGCCGGCCAGGCAGAAGGCTCACGGATACCAGGAACCCGACTACCCCTACAAGCATGTGGAGTCGCGCTACTAGGCAGGAGGCCGCAATCGCCTAGGTGGCCAGCTTGCGCGACTTCCAGTCGCCGCCCTTCTCCTTGCAGTACCAGCCGGTCCAGCTCTCGGACGCGCCGGCACGGCGGAACTCGCTGTGCAGCTGCCGGCACCGGTCGCCGTGGTCCTGCCGGGAACGCAACGGCGTGAACGCACCTTCGACCTTCCGCTCGCGGGTGTCGGGGGGCAGCGTGAACGTCACGCGCGCACCGTCGGCGCCCTGCTCCAGCGTCCTGCGGAAGACGCCGGTCAGCACGTCGAGCTGCTTCTGCGTGAGCGTGCCGACAATGGTGCCAGTGAGGTAGTGATCAAAGTAGGCAATGGCCGTCCCTGCCGGCGCCAGCCCGGCAAGGCATGCGCCGGCGCACGCCAGCGCGCGCAAGACCCCGAATCGGCGGTTCATGTCGGCTCCTTCGACGTGGTGCCGTGGCAAGCGTGGCGTGACCTGCGAGCACTGGCGCCCGCCGCGTACGGTTTCAGTCTTCCTTGCCAAGGTAATCATCGACCGCGCTGCCCACGGTGGGGTGGAACTTGTCGCCGAACGCTTCCATCAGCTCAAAGCGCTTGAGCTTGTCCCGCACCGGGTCTTTCATTTCGGCGAAATGCAGGGCAATGCCGCGCTCGCGCAAGATACCGCTCAGTTCGCGCAGCATGTCGGCCGACGTGACGTCGACGCTGGTCACCGGCTCGGCCGCGACCACGACACGGCGCACCGGCGTCGGCGAGTCGTCGATCGCTTCTATCAGGCGTTCCTGGAACAGCTCGGCGTTGGCAAAGAACAGCGGCGCGTCCCAGCGGAACAGCACCAGTCCGTCGATGCGCCTGGCCTCCGGGTAGCGCCCGGTATCGTGGTACCCGCGCAGCCCTTCCACTTTCCCCAGCACGGCGTAGTGCGGCCGCCAGCCGTCCCAGAGGAATTCGATCACGGCGATGACCACGGCCAGGAAAATGCCCTGGATGGTGCCAAACACGGCGACGGCGGCGAAGCACACCATGGACAGCCAGAACTCCCACTGCTGGATGCGGTAGATGCGCTTCAGGTCGGATATCTCGAACAGGCTGATGGCCGCGGCGATCACCACCGCGGCCAGCGCGCTGCTCGGCAGGTACTGCAGCAGGTTGGGCGCGAACATCAGCAGCATGGCCACGGCGAGCGCGCCGACCACGCCGGTGAGCTGGGTCTTGGCACCCGCGGCTTCCGCCACCGGCGTGCGCGACGAGCTGCTGCTGATCGGGAAGCCCTGGAACAGTCCCGCCGCGAGGTTGGCGGCGCCCAGCCCCACCATCTCCTGGTTCGGATCGACCCGGGTATTGGTGCGGGCGGCATAGGTGCGCGACAGCACGCTGGTGTCGGCGAAGGCGATCAGCGCGACCGCGCACCCGCCCACCACGATCTTCACCAGGTCAACGCCCTCCAGCCACGGCACGACAAAGGCCGGCAGCCCTTGCGGCGTCTTGCCCAGCACCTTGACGCCCTGCTGGTCCAGGTCGAACACACTGACGACGAGCGTGGCGACGACCACTGCAATCAGGATGCCCGGCACTCGCTCGAAGCGCTTCAGGGCCAGGATCACGACCAGGCTGCCGGCGCCGACGGCAAAGCTGTACCAGTGAATCTGCCCCGCCAGGATGGCGCCGCCCAGGCTGAGCATTTCCCGCAGCGGTCCGGCATCCTCGACGGAAATCGCGAAGAGCTTTGGCAACTGGCTGACCAGCACGGTGAAAGCGATGCCGTTCATGTAGCCGTAGCGGATCGGCTTGGACAGCAGTTCGGCGACGAAGCCCAGGCGCATCAGCCCCATCACGATGCAGACCACCCCCGAGACCACCGCCATCATGCTCGCCACCAGTACGGCGCGCGCCGGATCGCCGCCGCCGAGCTGCAGGACCACGGCCAGGATCGGCGCGGCCAATGCCGAGTCCGGGCCGAGCACCATGATCCGGCTCGGCCCGAACAAGGCGTACGCCAGCAGCGGGACCATGGTGGCGTAAAGCCCGTAGACGCCAGGTACGCCGGAGGCCACGGCGTAGGCGATGCCCACCGGCATCAGCATGGTGGTCAGCACCAGCCCGGCGGCCAGGTCGCTCGGCAGCCAGTCCGCGCGGTATGACTTCAACACTTGCACGCCAGGAAGCCAGCGCAGCCACCCTGCGGTCTTGCCGGCGTCCCGCCCTGCGAAGCGCGTGAGTTTTTGGGGCTCCATGAGCAGCGATCTCCTTCGACACGCATCGACTATAGGCGGTGGCGGCACATTCATGCCATGCCATGCATTGCGGGCGCCTCGTGCATGCCGGAGGCGCCAGGCGGGGCGCCCGCTGCGGCGGTCCCCCCCTCCTCCCCGCGCTTCCTCTCGTTTTCCCCGATTGTCCCCGAATGCAAAGGCGTTGTCCCGGAAAGCCAAACTCACGGCAGCCAATACTAGATACTTCGCGGGTCACAACCGGCCTGCGCCACTGCCAGCAAGAGCTCTGCTTCCCCTGCTGGCGTTAGCCGCAGCCGCAACCGCAGCCGGTGCACTACAGGAAGAGCTTCCATGATCGGGCAACCCACTACCCCTCGCGCAATTGCAACGTCCTCGGGCACAGCATCGCAATCCGGCCTCTACGGCTGGATCGTCTTTGCCCTGAGCTTTGGCCTGCTGCTGTCGGACTACATGTCCCGCCAGGTGCTGAACGCGGTGTTCCCGCTGCTGAAGGCCGAGTGGTCGCTGAGCGACACCGAGCTGGGTGCGCTGGGCGGCATCGTGGCGCTGATGGTCGGCTTGCTGACATTCCCTCTGTCGATCCTGGCGGACCGCTGGGGCCGGGTCAGGAGCCTGGTGCTGATGGCCGCGCTATGGAGCCTGGCCACGCTGGGCTGCGCGCTGGCGAACGGCTTCGGGCAGATGTTTATCGCACGCCTGTTCGTGGGCATCGGCGAGGCGGCGTATGGCAGCGTCGGCATTGCCGTGGTGTTGTCGGTGTTCCCGCGCCACCTGCGCGCGAGCCTGAGCTCCGCCTTTATCGCCGGCGGCGCGTTCGGCTCGGTGCTGGGCATGGCGCTGGGCGGCGCGTTATCGGCGCATTTCGGCTGGCGCTGGGCCTTTACCGGCATGGCGTTGTTCGGGCTGGCGCTGGTGGTGGTGTTCCGCCTGGCCGTGACCGAGCCGCGGCTGCAGGCCCGGCGCAAGGCGCTGGGCGAGGAGGCTGAGACCGCATCGCGCGAGCCCGCCATGGCGCTGCGCCCGCTGCTCGCCGCCCTGTTCTCGGCGCGCTCGATCCTCTGCGCCTATGTCGGCAGCGCAATGCAACTGCTGGTGATGGGCGCCCTGATCACCTGGATGCCGAGCTACCTGGCGCGCTACTACGGCATGGCCACGGATCGCGCCGGCGTGGTCGCGGCGGGATTCGTGCTGGCCGGCGGCGTCGGCATGGTGCTGTGCGGGGCGATGACCGACTGGATCGCCCGCCACGCGCCGCGCCGCAAGTGGGTGATCGCAGTGGCCTATAGCCTGACCTGCTGCATCCTGCTGTTGACCGCGTTCCGGCTGCCGGCGGGCAGCGCGCAACTGGCGCTGATCGGTGCCGGCATGCTGTTTGTCGGCGGCACCGCCGGCCCCGCCAGCGCCGCGGTTGCCAACCTGACGCGCCCGGCCATCCACGCCACCGCCTTTGCCACGCTGACGCTGGCCAACAACCTGCTGGGCCTGGCACCCGGACCTTTCGTCACTGGCCTGCTGGCCGACCACATCGGCCTGAGCGGGGCGCTGCAGCTGGTGCCGCTGGCATCGCTGCTGGCCGCCGCCGCCTTCCTTGCCGGCCGCCGCTACTACGCCGCCGACCTGCTCCGCCTGGAGGGCCGTCACGAAGGCGCCGCTTCCGAAACCTCTCACTGACTTTCCTGCATAACCATGAGCCTTTCCCCTGACACCACCGTGCTGCTGGTACCTGGCCTGCGCGACCACGTCGCCGAGCACTGGCAGACCCTGCTCCAGGCACAGTTGCCCAACGCGCGCTCGGTGCCGCCGCTGGAGCACGACAAGCTGAGCCGCGATGCCCGCGTCGCGGCGCTGGATGCCGCCCTGGCCGCGATCGAAGGCCCGGTCATCCTCGTCGCGCATAGCGCCGGCGTCATGATCACCGTGCACTGGGCCGCGCAACACCACCGCAAGATCCGCGGCGCGCTGCTGGCCACCCCCGCCGACCTGGAGTCGCCAATGCCGGCCGGCTACCCGGACACCGCCACGCTTGCGCAACACGGCTGGCTGCCAATTCCGAGGAGCCCGCTGCCCTTCCCGACCATCCTCGCGGCCAGCCGCAACGATCCGCTGGCGACCTACCAGCGCGCGGCGGAAATGGCCAGCGACTGGGGCAGCAAGCTGGTCGACCTTGGCGAAGTCGGCCACCTCAACCCCGCCGCGGGTTACGGCCCATGGCCGCGCGCGACCGCGTTGATCGATGAGTTGCTGCGCGCCGGCTGATCCGGCGCATTGATTCCGCAGTAGCTGGCAATACCAAACCAGACGGAAACATCCGCATCCCAAAACCAAAGGAAACAAGGGGAGAACAATCCATGAAAATCAGGACCCTGGCCGCAGCCGCAGCGCTGGCCTGCTCGGCCGGCGCCCTCGCGCAGTCGACCGTCACGCTGTATGGCGTGGTGGACACGAACCTCGAGTACGTCAACCATGTAGGCGCGGTGCCCGTGGCGAGCAACCAGTTCAACCGCGGCCCGGCAAACGATGTCTACCGCATGAACTCGGGCGGCATCTCCGGCTCCCGCTGGGGCATGCGCGGCACCGAGGATCTCGGCGGCGGCCTGAAGGGGCTGTTCGTGCTGGAGAGCGGCTTTAACCTCGACACCGGCACGATGCAGCAAAGCAACCGCCTGTTCGGCCGCCAGGCCTTCGTCGGCTTGCAGAAGGACGGCCTCGGCCAGATCAGCCTGGGCCGCCAGTACACCTCGATGTTCGAGGCCCTGGCCAACTTCTCGCCGACCGCCTATGCCACCCAGTACGAACCGGTGGTACTGCAATCCGGCCCGAACTTCCGCGCCGACAACACCATCAAGTACAGCGGCAAGTTCGGCCCGGTCACGGCGCTGGCGCACTGGTCCTTCGGCACCGGCCTGGCCCTGCCGGCGACCGTGGGTATTGCCACGCCGATCGGCGGCAACGGCGAAGTGCCGGGGCAGTTCCGGCGCGATACCGCGTGGGGTGCCGCGGCGGCTTACCAGGGCGGTCCGTTCGGCGTGACCTTCGGCTACGACCAGTGGAACCCGACCATCGGCACGAGCAACGGCACGGTCAAGAAGGCCGTGGTTGGCGCCAGCTATTCGTACGGCCCGGCAAAGATCATGGGCGGCTACCGCTGGGGCCAGAACAAGAACGCCGCGGACGTGGTGATCCAGCGCGACGATTTCTACTGGATCGGCGCTACCTACCAGGTCACCCCCGCCGTCGGCCTGACGCTCGAATACAACTACGACGACGTCAAGAGCCTGTATGGCGACACCCATGTCGCCAATCCTTGGCAGGTCGCCTTCGTCGCGAACTACGCGTTCTCCAAGCGCACCGACTTGTACCTGACCACGGCATACGCCAAGAATGCCGGCCTGATGATGGAATCGCTGGCCACGGTCTATGCCAACAGCCTGTCTCTGGGCAACAGCTACGTGCTGGCCAACGGGCAGAGCAACATGTTCGGCGCGGCAGTGGGCATCCGCCACAAGTTCTGATAACGCGTCTCGCAGCATCGACCCTGCAACCGATGCTCTTTCGCGGCCGTCCGGGATTCCGGGGCGGCCGCGTTTTTTTGTGCGCCCAGCATGGGCGCACTCTTGTGGGTGCAAGTCCCACCGTAAGTTGATCACAGCGAACGAAGCGAAGCGCAACTGCGAAAGGGCGACCGATCGTGGGGAGGAAGCGTGGAGCGAAGCTGCGAGCCGAGGGACACGAACCGGATAGAAGGCGGTGCCGACCAGGACGAGCGGGCAAAAAGCCGCGAAGTTCTCGTGATCAAGGGGAGGCGGCGTAAATCCGGCGGCTGCGCAGCGAAGGAGTGCGTTCTTACCTGGGGAGATCTCGCCTCATGCCTGAAAGGGCAACGGCGTCGAGCCGGAGCGAGAAGTCAGCAGAGGTCGAAGTAGTTGGGGG
>NZ_AUFE01000032.1 GCF_000426345.1 Cupriavidus phytohabitans
GAGCACTGTATAACTTGTGAAGCAACACTGTCCGAAGACAGCGGCGTCCGCTACCCAGCGCCCACACTTATCGGTTGTTTGTTTGTTAAAGAACTTCGCTCACCGGCTTTGCCGTTCAGCGCGCTGCGTTGTCTGCAGCAGAGAAACGAGATTATGCAGAGCTTTCTTCGTTTCGTCAACCGTTTCAGCAATCTTTTTTTGCTGCAGCCAGCGCGCCAACTTCGCCGCGCCAACCCTCCCGGTCGACCCCGCAACCCTTGCTGCGTCTGCCTTTGCAGCGCCGCGTTGTGTTGCGAGGGGGCGAATATTAGGCCGGTTTCGCCGACCTTGCAACACCTTTGTCACAGCGCGCAGCTAGGGGATTGCGTGATTATGTCGTAACCCCTTGAGTGATAAAGGAAAACCTTCTAATAGCCAACGCGGGGATCCTTTAATATCCCCGCGCTGTCGTCGGGTATTCCCCTATCAAGTTCTCAGCGATGCTGGAAATTGGGCGGGCGCTTCTCTACGAAAGCGGCCATACCTTCCTTTTGGTCTTCACTGGCAAAGGTGGAATGGAACAGCCTGCGCTCGAAGTGCACGCCTTCGGCCAGCGTGGTCTCGTAGGCGGCGTTGACCGACTCCTTGATCATCATGACCACCGGCAACGAGAACCCGGCGATGGTTTCGGCGGCGGCCAGGACTTCATCCAGCAGCTTGTCCGCCGGCACCACGCGCGACACCAGGCCGGAGCGCTCGGCTTCGGCGGCATCCATCATGCGCGAGGTCAGGCACAGGTCCATCGCCTTGGCCTTTGACACCGCGCGCGGCAGGCGCTGGGTGCCGCCGGCACCGGGCATGGTGCCGAGCTTGACTTCCGGCTGGCCGAACCTGGCCGAGTCCGCCGCGATGATGATGTCGCACATCATCGCCAGCTCGCAGCCTCCGCCTAGCGCATAGCCCGCCACGCCAGCGATCACCGGCTTGCGGATCTTGCGGATGGTTTCCCAGTTGCGGGTGATGTAGTCGCCCTTGTAGACATCCATGAAGGAATACTTGGCCATCATGCCGATATCGGCGCCGGCGGCAAAAGCGCGGTCGCTGCCGGTAATGACGATGGCGCCGATGCCCTCATCCTGGTCGAACGCCGTCAGTGCGGCACCCAGTTCATCCATCAGCGCGTCGTTGAGCGCGTTCAGCGCCTTGGGGCGGTTCAGCGTAACCAGACCAACGCGGCCGCGCGTCTCGACCAGGATGTTTTCGTACGGCATGTCTTCTCCTATGTATTGGCAAACAGATGGCAGTGTCGCCACCGGCTGCGGGCTATTCTGCCATCTGTCGTGGCATGGCGGCGTTAGTCCCGGCGTTAGTCCCGGCGTTAGAGCATGTGCGCAAGGAATTCGCGGGTGCGAGCATGGGCAGGCGCGCCAAACACGTCGGCGGGCGTGCCTTCCTCGAGGATCCTGCCTTCGTCCATAAAGACGAGGTGGTTGGCCACTTCGCGCGCAAACCCCATCTCGTGCGTGACGACGAGCATGGTCATATGCTCGTCCGCCAGTTGCCGCATGGTGCGCAACACTTCCCCCGTCAGCTCCGGATCGAGCGCCGAGGTCGGTTCGTCGAACAGCATGATGTCGGGCTCCATCGCCAGCGCGCGCGCAATCGCCACGCGCTGCTTCTGGCCACCTGACAAGCGCGCCGGATAGTTGTCCCGCTTGGCCAGCAGGCCGACCTTGCGCAACAGTTCCTCGGCCTTGGGCACGGCCGCGTCGCGCGACAGCCCCTTGACGGTCATGGGCGCCTCGATGATGTTCTGCAGCACCGTCATGTGCGGGAACAGGTTGAACGACTGGAACACCATGCCCATCTTGCGGCAGATGCGGCGAACCTCCGCGTCCGGCACATATTTGGAGGCACCGCCGGCACCAGCGGCCGCCAGCGACTCCCCTTCGATCTCGATGGTGCCGCGGTCGATCACCTCGAGATGGTTCAGGCAGCGCAGCAAGGTACTCTTGCCGGAGCCCGAGGGCCCAATCACCGCGGTGACATCGCCCTTGCGCAGCGTCAGCGAGACGCCGCGCAGGACATGCAGCGATCCGAACGACTTGAAGATGTCCCGCGCCGAGATCATGGTGCCGGGCGTGCGATCAGAGGTGGCGCCGTTCGGGCTAATCATCATGTTTGGCATAGCGTTTTTCGAGATTCTGGAAGAACCAGGTCAGAATCAGGGTCATCACCAGATAGAAGAGCGCGGCAACCAGGAAAGGCGTAGTTGTGAAATCGCGCTGCACGATGCCGCGCGCGGTACGGAGGATATCGTTGAGGGCCAGCACGTAGATCAGCGACGTGTCCTTGATCAGCGTAATGGTTTCGTTGCTGACCGGCGGCAGCACGCGGCTGACCATCTGCGGCAGCACCACGCGCCGCATGGTCTGGAAGTACGTCATGCCCAGCGCCTTGCTGGCTTCATACTGCCCACGGTCGACGGACTTGATCCCGGCGCGGAAGATTTCCGCGAAGTACGCGGCGTAGTTGAGCGCAAATGCCACCACAGCCGCGGGAAAATCGGGCAGCCTTACGCCGATGACTGGCACGAACGGCAGCGCGAAATAGATAAACAGCATCTGCAGCATCAGCGGCGTGCCGCGCATCAGCCAGATGTAGCCATTGACGGCACCGCTCAGCAGCGGCCATGACGAGATGCGCGCCAGCGCCAGCGCAAGCCCCAGCGGCACTGACAGGGCGAGCGTGATGACGAACAGGGTGAGCGTGACTTTCGCACCCTGCGCCAATGGCCCCAGTAGAGATAAGACGTAATCCATGTCGCGCGAACGGAAGGAGAAAGGATTGCAGGCAGCGGGCCGTCGCGCGGCCAGCGCCCGAGTCCGGAAGGAAGCCGGCGCCCTGCCTGAACCGCGCAGGGCGCCGTGTAGCGCCTGGATTACTTGGTGATATCGGTGCCGAACCACTGGGTGGCGATGCGGGCAGCCGTGCCGTCCTGCTTCATCGATGCCAGGGTCTTGTCCAGCTTGCCGAGCAGTTCGGCGTCATCCTTGCGGACGCCAACGCCGTAATCCTCGGTGCCGAAGTTCTCTTCCAGCACGCGGTATTCTCCGGCTCGCTTGCTGATCAGGTAGCGGCCCACCACTTCATCGACCACGATTGCGTCGAGGCGCCCGGCGGACAGGTCCATCAGCGCCGTCACGTTATCGCCGAAGGTCTTGAGCTCCTTCAGGCTGGCGGCGATCTGGCTTTCCTTCTTGATGGCATCCACCGCGCTGCTGCCGTCCTGCGCGCCGACGATGCGGCCGGCCAGGTCCGCCTTGGCCTTCACCGGCGAATTGGTGCCGACGATGACGATCTGGTGGTTGGTCATGTAGGGCGCGGTAAAGCTGATGTTCTTCTTGCGCTCGTCCGTGATGGTCAGGCCGTTCCACAGCACGTCCACGCGCTTGCCATTCAGCTCGGCTTCCTTGGCACTCCAGTCGATCGGCTTGAATTCGACCGCCATGCCCAGGCGGCGGCTGGCCTCTTTCGCCATATCGATATCGAAGCCGACGATCTCGTTATTGGTATCGCGGAAACCCATGGGCGGGAAATTGTCATCCAGGCCGACGATGATCCTGTTGGTGGCGGCGCTGTCCGTGCTGCCGGCGGCCGGCGCCGGTTCGTTCTTGCCGCACGCGGCGAACAACGCCACGGACGAAACCAAAAGGAATGCTGCGAACTTCTTCATAGGGAGATCCAGTGCGGAAAAGGCAAAAAGGAAGGAATCAGTGAAACAGTCTTGCGCGCCGGCGCACGCACGGGCACCAGCGATGCTGCAATTGTTGTTGGCAGCGCGATTATAGAGCGACACCGGTTGCAGGCATTGCGTCCGTCATCGCATTTGCGGAGCGGGAGCGCGGGTTAGTACTGATAAAGCACCCCGGCCGGACGCCCTTACGCTGACCGGATGGATCACGCATCCAGCATTTAGTGCTACTATTTTCCGACCGACTGGTCGGTTTATTTTAGTGGCGCCCCGCGTCCATCCCGAAGAACCAGGCAGGAGACCAACATGCCCCCAATGCCCACGCCCGCTGGCCAGCCGGTCAGTATCGATACCGGCCCAATCCTGCTCCAATGGCAGGGGCCCGTCGCGGTGATCACGCTGAACCGCCCCGACAAGCTCAACAGCTTTACCCGCGAAATGCACAAGGCGCTGCAGCAGGCACTCGACCACGTCGAGGCCGGCGGCGCGCGGGCGCTGCTGCTGACCGGCGCCGGCCGCGGCTTCTGCGCCGGGCAGGACCTGGCCGACCTGGATTTCACGCCCGGCCAGATGACCGACCTGGGCGAACTGATCGACACCTGGTTCAACCCGCTGATCCGCCGGCTGCAGGCGCTGCCGCTGCCGGTGGTGGCGGCGGTCAACGGCACTGCCGCCGGTGCCGGCGCCAACCTGGCGCTGGCCTGCGACATGGTACTGGCCGCCCGCTCGGCCAACTTTATCCAGGCCTTCGTCAAGATCGGGCTGGTGCCGGATTCCGGCGGCACCTGGCTGCTGCCCAAGCGCCTCGGCATGGCGCGCGCGCTGGGGCTGGCGATGACCGGCGAGCGCCTGTCCGCCGAGGAGGCCGAGAAGTGGGGCCTGATCTGGGAAGCCATGGACGACCCGCTGCTGCCCGAGCAGGCGCTGGCGCTGGCCACGCACCTCGCCGCGCAGCCGACCCGGGCGCTGGCCGCGATCAAGCGCGCCATGTACGCCAGCGGCACTGCCAGCCTCGATGCCCAGCTCGACCTGGAACGCGACCTGCAGCGCGACCTCGGCCAGTCCGCGGACTATGCAGAGGGCGTCAACGCCTTCCTGGAAAAGCGCGCCGCCCGCTTCACCGGCAAGTAAGCGCCCCTGCGCGCCTGCACGGCGCCGCCCTTCCTCAAGGAGAGAATATTGCACAAGGACCCACAGGCCCTCGCCGAAGCGGCCGCTGCCGCCATGTATGAAGCCGACACCTGCAGCCGCTGGCTCGGGATCACCGTCGAAGCGGTCCGCCCCGGGTACGCCCGGCTGACCATGCCGGTACGCAACGAATTTCTGAACGGGCATGGCATCTGCCATGGCGGCCTGATGTTCACGCTGGCCGATTCGACCTTCGCGTTCGCCTGCAACAGCCATAACATCAATACCGTGGCAGCCGGCTGCAGCATCGAGTTCCTCAAACCCGTGCATGGCGGCGACGTGCTGACCGCCGAAGGGATCGAGCAGACCCTGTCGGGCCGCCACGGTATCTACGACATCCGCGTGACCAATGCCGCCGGCGAGGTGGTGGCGATGTTCCGCGGCAAGTCAGCGCATATCAAGGGCCATGTCGTGCCGCCGGATGCCATCGCCTGAACGCCGCAGTCACCAAGATAACCGCCCCCGTGCAGGAGACGACATGAGCACGCGCCTGACCGATCTGCCCCTGGACCCGATCGAAACCGCCAGCCGCGCCGAGCTGCAGGCCTTGCAGCTGGAGCGGCTGAAATGGTCGCTCCACCACGCCTACGCCAATTCGCCGGTGTATCGTCGCAAGTTCGACGAGGCCGGCGTCCATCCTGACCAGCTGCAATCGCTGGCCGACCTGGCGCGCTTTCCGTTCACCAGCAAGCAGGACCTGCGCGATCACTACCCCTTCGGCATGTTCGCCGTGCCGCAAGACCGGGTGGCGCGCGTGCATGCCTCGTCCGGCACCACTGGCAAGCCGACGGTGGTCGGCTACACGCTGCAGGACATCGACAACTGGGCGACGGTGATGGCGCGCTCGATCCGCGCTTCGGGCGCAAGGCGCGGCGACAAGGTACATATCAGCTACGGCTACGGCCTCTTCACCGGCGGCCTGGGCGCGCACTACGGTGTCGAGAAAGCCGGCCTGACGGCGATCCCGTTCGGCGGCGGCCAGACCGAGCGCCAGGTCCAGCTGATCCTGGACTTCAAGCCCGAAATCATCATGGTCACGCCCAGCTACATGCTGGCGATCGCCGATGAGTTCGAGCGCCAGGGCATCGATCCGGCCAGCAGCTCGCTGCGCGTGGGCATCTTCGGCGCCGAGCCGTGGACGCCGGAAATGCGGCTGGCGATCGAGAAGCGCATGGGCATTTCCGCGGTCGATATCTATGGGCTGTCCGAGGTGATGGGCCCGGGCGTGGCCAACGAATGCGCGGAGACCAAGGACGGACCGACCATCTGGGAGGACCACTTCTACCCCGAGATCATCGACCCGGATACCGGCGAGGTGCTGCCCGACGGCGAATTCGGCGAGCTGGTCTTTACCTCGCTGACCAAGGAAGCGATGCCGGTGGTGCGCTACCGGACCCGCGACCTGACCCGCTTGCTACCTGGCACGGCGCGGCCGGCCTTCCGCCGCATGGAGAAGGTTACCGGCCGGACCGACGACATGATGATCGTGCGCGGTGTCAACGTGTTCCCGTCGCAGATCGAGGAACTGATCCTGAAACAGGCGGAACTGGCGCCGCACTACCAGTGCGTGCTGGGCAAGGACGGCCATATGGATACGCTGACGGTACGCGTGGAATGCGCCCATGGCAGCGAGCCGGCGCGCGCGCAGGCCGCGCGCGAGCGGCTGGCGCACGAGATCAAGTCTTATATCGGGGTGACCGCCGCGATCGAGGTGCTGCCGGAGGGCGGCATCGAGCGCTCGGTGGGGAAGGCGAAGCGGATCGTGGACCAGCGGCCGCGCTGAAATCCACCGGTTTGCTCCCCTCGCCCGCTTGCGGGAGAGGGGAGACAACATTCGCAGTCTTAGCTCTGTCGACGGTCAGCTGCGCGGCATCAGCACCCACATCCTGCCGCCCTGCTTCATCCGCCCTGCAGTTTCACCGGCGGCATCGCCAGCGCCCCAGAAGAAGTCCGCGCGTACCCCGCCCTTGATGGCGCTGCCCGTATCCTGCGCGAACATCAGCCGCTGGATTGGCTCGGTCGACAGCGGGCGCGTGGTCGACAGGAACACCGGCACGCCCAGCGGGATGGTGGCGGGATCGACCGCGATCGAGCGCTCGGCGGTCAGCGGCACGCCCAGCGCGCCCACCGGGCCGTCATTGTTCGGCGGCAGCTCGCGGAAGAACACGAAGCGCGGGTTGACGTTGAGCATTTCTTCGACGCGCCCCGGGTTGGCGCGGGCCCACGCCTTGATACCCTGCATGGTCGCCTGCGCCGGCGTGATCTCGCCGCGGTCCAGCAGCCATTTGCCGAACGAGCGGAACGGCTGGTCGTTGGTGCCGCCGAAGCCGACCCGCATCACGGTGCCGTCCGCCATGCGGACCCGGCCCGAGCCCTGGATCTGCAGGAAGGCGGCCTCGACCGCGTCATCCACCCACACCAGCTCGTTGCCGCGCATGGCCGGGTTCTGCAGCAGCTCGGCGCGCCCCGGCAGCGGGCGGTTGCCGAACTGCGCGGGCTTGCGGTACAGCGGCACCTGGTAGCGCCCCTGGCGCGTGCGCGAGCCGTGCAGGATGGGCTCGTAGTAGCCGGTGATCAGGCCACTGTCGGTGCCGTCGCCGTTGACCACCCGGAACGGCTGGAAGTTGGTCTCGAAGTAGGCACGCATGGCGCTGAGGTCGCCGGCGTCGACCATCATGCCGGCAGCGCAGGCGCGGCTCCATTCGGCGCGCTTCTTCAGCGCCTGGCAGCTGGCCTGCAGCGCGGGCCAGGCGGCGCGCACGTCATCCTGGCCCCAGCCGCCGATCTCGTTCCAGCTGGCGGCCTGCAACTGGCCCTTCTGGGTCGATGAAACGGGCGGCGTGGTGCCGGACGGGCCGGTCTCGATGCGCGGCGGCGGACCGCTCATGCAGCCGGCCAGCAGCACGCCGGCGCCGGCCAGCGCCAGCCAGGCCCGGACGCCCGGGCGCGAAGTGAAGCGAGGAAGAGAAATCGAAAGGGGGTCCGCGTATGCCATCTTGCTTGTTGTTCAGTGTCCCGCGACCGGTGCCGGCCCGGCAGGGATCGCGCGGCGCAGTTGCCCTACAATCCCACCGTCATCTGTCTTTGCCACCGCCGCATCCGCCATGAGCAAGTTCTTCGAAGCCCATCCAATGCTGCTGTTCGCCCTCGAGGCCGGCGTGGCATTGTTCCTGCTGGTCTTTATCGTGGTCTGGACCATGGGCACGGCCAAGAAGAACCCGCGCCCGAGCCGCGCGCCCGACGACCACCCCTCGCGCCAGCCGCAGCAGTCAACGCAAGGCCAGCAAACGCCGGCGCAGGAACAGGACAGCGCGAAGCGCCCGTAGGTTCCCGGCTGTCCGGCTGTCCGGTTTGCCGGCCGGACGCGCCGCGCTCAGTGCAGCATGCGCGGCAGCACCAGCGCGAATTCGGGGATGGGCACCTCGAAGCGGTGGCCGTCCTCGGCCACGCAGAAATACTCGCCCTTCATCGAGCCGACCGGCGTCGAGATGGTGGCCCAGCTGGTGTACTCGAAATGCTCGCCCGGCTTCAGCAGCGGCTGGTGGCCCACCACGCCCAGGCCGGCGACTTCCTGCGTGCCGTTGTCGCTGTCGGTGATGATCCAGTGGCGCGAGATCAGCTGCGCCGCGACCTCGCCCGTGTTGTGGATGGTGATGGTGTAGGCGAAGGCATGGCGCCCGCGCTCGGGATCGGACTGGTCCGGCAGGTACTGGGTGCGCACCGACACGGAGAAGGCGTACTCGCTCATCTTGGGCAGGGCCGGCGGCGGGACGGCCGGCAGGGAAATGGTAGCCGCATTGTGCGGGATGGGCGCGGGACGGGCAAGAGCGCGGGCCGGGCGCCGCCCGGATGCGATCTCGCCGGGCGGGCGTAGAATATCGGTCTTTCGACGCCGCGCCGCCCGCCGTGCGCCCCGGCCGCCCCTGCGGCGCCCCCGGCTCCGGCCTCCCGTAGCGGCGATAACGGCATTCCCTGCATTCACCGCGCGCCACCATGACCCAGCCCACATTCCGCATCGCCCCGTCCATCCTGTCCGCCGACTTCGCCCGCCTGGGCGAAGAAGTCCGCCGCGTGACCGAGGCCGGCGCCGACTGGATCCACTTCGACGTGATGGACAACCATTACGTGCCCAACCTGACCGTGGGCCCGCTGGTGTGCGAGGCGATCCGCCCCCACGTAACCGCGCCGATCGATGTGCACCTGATGGTGCGCCCGGTGGACCGGATCATCCCGGACTTTGCCAAGGCCGGCGCCAATATCATCACCTTCCACCCGGAAGCCAGCGAACACGTCGACCGCTCGCTCGCGCTGATCCGCGATAGCGGCTGCCAGGCCGGCCTGGTGTTCAACCCGGCCACCCCGCTGCACCACCTGGACCACGTGATGGACCGCCTGGACGTAATCCTGCTGATGTCGGTCAACCCGGGCTTCGGCGGCCAGTCGTTCATCCCCGAGACGCTGAACAAGCTGCGCGCCGTGCGCCAGCGCATCGATGACTACACTGCCCGCACCGGCCGCACCATCCTGCTGGAAGTGGACGGCGGCGTGAAGGTCGACAACATTGCCGAGATCGCCGCGGCCGGCGCCGACACCTTTGTGGCCGGCTCGGCCGTATTCGGCAAGCCGGACGCCGACGGCGGCTACCGCGGCATCATCTCGGCGCTGCGCGGCGAACTGGCCAAGGTCGGCCAATGACCGCGGGCGTGGCACTGCGCCGCACCGACTGGAGCGGCATCGAAGGGGTGATCGTTGACCTGGACGGCACCATGGTCGATACGGCGGGCGACTTCCACGCGTCGATCAACGCCATGCTGCTGGCGCTGGGCCGCCAGCACCCCAACCTCGGGCCGGTGGCACCGATGTCCGAGCACGAGATCGTCAGCTACGTCGGCAAGGGCTCGGAAAACCTGATCCGGCGCGTGCTCGACGCGCGCTTCTCGCCGCTGCACGCCAACAGCCTCTTTGCCGATGCCTACGCGCTGTATGACCGCGAGTACATCCGCATCAATGGCCAGTTCTCGCAGGTCTACCCGGGCGTGCGCGAAGGCCTGGCGGCAATGAAGGCGGCCGGGTTGCGGCTGGCCTGCGTGACCAACAAGCCCTACAGCTTTACCGAGCCGCTGCTGGCCAAGACCGGGCTGGCGCCCTATTTCGAGCTGGTCTACGGCGGCGACGCGTTCCAGCTGCGCAAGCCGGACCCGTTCCCGCTGCTCAAGGTGGCGGAGGCGTTCAGGCTGGATCCGTCGGCGATGGCCGCCCTTGGCGACTCGGAAAACGACGCCCAGGCAGCCCGCGCGGCCGGCATGGGCGTGCTGCTGGTGCCCTACGGCTACAACCATGGCAATCCTGTACAAGCCGTCGAAGCCGATGGTATAGTCGACACCATTGCCCACGCCGCAGCGCTGTTCGCGGCACACCGGGCAGGTCATCGCTAGGATCGGTCTCAGGATCGATCGCGACTGAAATCCCTGAACATTCAATGTTTCTCAACCGCAAACGCATCTCTTCTGGCAGTGATCGGCAGGCTTGGCCCTGGCGTCGCTGGCGCGCCTCCCAACAGGCGTAAAGTGCGTTCGCGAGTCTGCTGACGCGCCCTCTACCCGAGGGCGTCGTTACAACCGGCTGAGGGGTCAACCCCGTGCCGGGCATCCCACCCAAACCCGCCAAAAGCCAGCGTAGCTGCGATTCTCTGCTACGTTTAGCTCAAGAACGCGCCGCACGCCCTTCCCCGGCCGTGTGCAGCCTTGTCCGCAACTTGCCTGCACCACGGCCCGCCAGACGGGGCGGGTATCGATTCGCTCCAGCCTGATTGCCGAAATGCGGCGCCGCGCCCAAACTCATCGCGCAGCGACGCCGTACAAAAGGACCGCAAGAGGACCGACATGACCGAACTGGAATTCAAATCGCTGGCCGACCAGGGCTACAACCGCATCCCGCTGATCGCCGAGGCCTTTGCCGACCTGGAAACGCCGCTGTCGCTGTACCTGAAGCTGGCGCAGTCGCAGACGCGCGGAGTCAACACCTTCCTGCTGGAATCGGTGGTCGGCGGCGAGCGCTTCGGGCGCTATTCCTTCATCGGCCTGCATGCCCGCACGCTGCTGCGCGCCTTCGGCAACCGCACCGAGGTGGTGACCGACGGCAAGGTGGTGGAAACCCACGAAGGCAATCCGCTGGACTTCATCGCCGAGTTCGAGAGCCGCTTCAAGGTGGCGCTGCGCCCGGGCCTGCCCCGCTTCTGCGGCGGCCTGGCGGGCTACTTCGGCTACGACGCGGTGCGCTATATCGAGAAGAAGCTCGCCAGCACGCAGAAGCCCGACGACCTGAACCTGCCCGATATCCAGCTGCTGCTGTGTGAAGAGCTGGCCGTGATCGACAACCTGTCGGGCAAGCTCTACCTGATCGTCTACGCCGACCCGACCACGCCGGAAGCCTATCCCCGCGCCCGCCAGCGCCTGCGCGAACTGCGCATGAAGCTGCGCCAGCCGGTGGACGTGCCGGTGACCAGCCCGTCGGTGCAGACCGAGGTCTACCGCGAGTTCGCCAAGGCGGACTACCTGAACGCGGTGCACAAGGCCAAGGAATACATCATGGCCGGCGACATGATGCAGGTGCAGATCGGCCAGCGCCTGATGAAGCCCTACCGCGACTCGC
The DNA here is from genome assembly GCF_000426345.1 of Cupriavidus phytohabitans. GTDB lineage: Bacteria > Pseudomonadota > Gammaproteobacteria > Burkholderiales > Burkholderiaceae > Cupriavidus. The sequence continues at coordinate 11,573 of NZ_AUFE01000032.1, forward strand.
CGCTGTCGCTGTACCGCGCGCTGCGCTCGCTGAATCCGTCGCCGTACATGTATTTCTATAACTTCGGCGATTTCCAGGTGGTGGGCGCGTCGCCGGAAATCCTGGTGCGCCAGGAGGAACGCAAGGTCGGCACAAATGGAGAAAACGGCGGCGACACGCGCAGCGAGCACATCGTCACCATCCGCCCGCTGGCCGGCACCCGCCCGCGCGGCAATACGCCGGACAAGGATGCCCAGCTTGCCACCGAGCTGCTGAACGATCCCAAGGAGATCGCCGAGCACGTGATGCTGATCGACCTGGCGCGCAACGATATCGGCCGCATCGCCGAGACCGGCTCGGTCAAGGTCACCGACAAGATGGTGATCGAGAAGTACTCGCACGTGCAGCATATCGTCAGCTCGGTCGAAGGCACGCTGCGTGAAGGCATGAGCAACCTCGACGTGCTGCGCGCAACCTTCCCGGCCGGCACGCTGTCGGGCGCGCCCAAGGTGCATGCGATGGAAATCATCGACGAGCTGGAGCCGCGCAAGCGCGGCATCTATGGCGGCGCGGTGGGCTACCTGTCGTTCGGCGGCGAGATGGACCTGGCCATTGCCATCCGCACCGGCATCATCAAGGACGGCAATTTGTATGTGCAGGCCGCCGCCGGCATCGTTGCCGATTCGGACCCCGAAGCCGAATGGAGGGAAACTGAAGCCAAGGCGCGCGCCGTGATCCGCGCCGCCGAGCAGGTCCAGGATGGCCTGGACTCCGACATCTGAGAGAACAGGAGACAGACGCCATGCTGCTGATGATCGACAACTACGATTCGTTCACCTACAACCTGGTCCAATATTTTGGCGAACTGGGCGTGGAGGTGCGCACCTACCGCAACGACGAGATCACCATCGAAGAGATCGAGGCGATGAAGCCCGACCATATCTGCGTCTCGCCCGGCCCGTGCAGCCCCAGGGAAGCCGGCATCTCGGTGGCGACGCTGCAGCACTTTGCCGGCAAGGTGCCGATGCTGGGCGTGTGCCTGGGCCACCAGGCCATCGGCGAGGCGTTCGGGGGCAAGGTGATCCGCGCCAAGCAGGTGATGCACGGCAAGGTCAGCACCATCGAGACCACGCAGCAAGGCGTGTTCAGCGGCCTGCCCAGGCATTTCGATGTGACGCGCTATCATTCCCTGGCGATCGAGCGCGAGACCCTGCCCGATTGCCTGGAGATCACCGCCTGGACCCCGGACGGCGAGATCATGGGCGTGCGCCACAAGACGCTCGCCATCGAAGGCGTGCAGTTCCATCCCGAGTCGATCCTGTCCGAGCATGGCCATGCGATGCTGGCCAACTTCGTCAAGGCGCCGCGATGAGACTGCTCGACTCCGCGCCTGCCAGCACCCATCACGCCATCCAGACTGTCAACGAGAACGCCATGATCACGCCGCAAGAAGCCCTGACGCGCTGCATCGAGCACCGCGAAATCTTCCATGACGAGATGCTGCACCTGATGCGGCAGATCATGCAGGGGCAGATCTCGCCGGTGATGGCCGCCGCGATCCTGACCGGCCTGCGCGTCAAGAAGGAAACCATCGGCGAGATCTCCGCCGCCGCGCAGGTGATGCGCGAGTTCGCCAACAAGGTCGCGGTGAAGGATCGCGAGAACTTTGTCGATATCGTCGGCACCGGCGGCGATGGTTCGCATACGTTCAATATCTCGACCGCTTCGATGTTCGTCGCGGCCGCTGCCGGCGCGAAGATTGCCAAGCACGGCAACCGTGGCGTCAGTTCCAAGTCGGGCAGCGCCGACGTGCTGGAGGCGCTGGGCGTCAATATCATGCTGACGCCCGAGCAGGTCGGCCAGTGCATCGAGCAGACGGGTATCGGCTTCATGTTCGCGCCGACGCACCACCCGGCGATGAAGAACGTCGCGCCGATCCGCAAGGAAATGGGCGTGCGCACCATCTTCAATATCCTGGGCCCGCTGACCAACCCGGCCGATGCGCCCAATATCCTGATGGGCGTGTTCCATCCTGATCTGGTCGGCATCCAGGTGCGCGTGATGCAGCGCCTGGGGGCCAAGCACGCCATTGTCGTCTACGGCAAGGACGGCATGGACGAAGTCTCGCTGGGCGCGGCGACGCTGGTCGGCGAGTTGAAGGACGGCGAAGTGCGCGAGTACGAGATCCACCCCGAGGACTTCGGCCTGTCGATGGTCTCCAACCGCGGCCTGAAGGTGGCCGATGCCGCCGAATCGAAGGAGATGCTGCTGGAAGCGCTGTCCAACGTGCCGGGCACGCCGCGCGAGATCGTGTCGCTGAACGCCGGCACCGCGCTGTATGCCGCCAACGTGGCCGACTCGGTCGAGGACGGCATCCGCCGCGCGCGCGAAGCCATCGCCAGCGGCGCGGCGCGCGAGAAGCTCGACCAGTTCGTGCGCGCCACGCAGCAGTTCAAATAAGAGGCGCTGATATGTCCGATATCCTGGAAAAAATCCTGGCCGTGAAGGCCGACGAAGTGGCCGCCGCGCGCAAGAAGCGCGACCTGCCCAGCCTGCGTGCCGAGGCCGAGAGCCTGCGCACCGAGCCCGGCCTGGCGCCGCGCGGTTTCGAGCGCGCGCTGCGCGACAAGATCGCCGCGGGCCATGCCGGCGTAATCGCGGAGGTGAAGAAGGCCTCGCCGTCCAAGGGCGTGCTGCGCGAAAACTTCGTGCCCGAGGCCATCGCCGAGAGCTACGCCACGCACGGCGCGGCCTGCCTGTCGGTGCTGACCGACGTGAACTTCTTCCAGGGCCATGCCGATTTCCTCAAGCGCGCGCGCGGCGCCTGCCCGCTGCCGGCGCTGCGCAAGGACTTCATGGTCGACCTGTACCAGGTCTACGAGGCTCGCACCTGGGGCGCCGACTGCATCCTGCTGATCGTCGCCGCGCTGGACCACGGCCTGATGGCCGAGCTCGAAGCCTGCGCGCTGGAACTCGGCATGGACGTGCTGGTGGAAGTCCATGGCGACGATGAGCTGGATGCCGCGCTGCGGCTGAAGACGCCGCTGCTGGGCGTGAACAACCGCAACCTGCGTACGTTCGAGGTGTCGCTGGACAACACGCTGGACCTGCTGCCGCATATTTCGGCTGACAAGCTGGTGGTGACGGAATCGGGCATCCTCGGGCCGGCGGACGTGAAGCGCATGCGAGATGGCAACGTGCATGCGTTCCTGGTGGGCGAGGCGTTCATGCGGGCGAAGGATCCGGGCCTGGAGCTGGCGCGGTTGTTTGCCTGAGGGTAAAAGCGGATTAAGGCCTACCGCTTGTTTGCTCCCCTCTCCCGCGCGCGGGAGAGGGGACCGGCTTGTGGTGATGGAACCGTGTCGCCATTGCTGACTGCTTAAGCCCATATCGAAATGCCTCAGGAAATCGAACTCAAACTCGCCGTCCCCGACGCCGCCCTCGCCCCGCTGGCCGCCTGGCTCGACGCCAACGGCCAGCCGCGAGGCGAAGCCACGCTGCTCAACGTCTACCTCGACACGCCCGAACACGACCTGGCCCAGGCCCGCGCCGCGCTGCGCCTGCGCCGCAAGGGCGCGCAATGGCTGCAGACCCTGAAGACCGCCGGCAGCAGCCAGGGCGGGCTGGCCACGCGCCATGAATGGGAAACCGGCATCGCTGGCGAGGCCATCGAGCTGCAGACCTTCCCCGCTGAGGCGCAAGCCGTGCTCGCGCCACTGGTCGGCAAGCTGGCACCGGTGTTCCGTACCGACTTTATCCGCCGCACCTGGATCGTCACGCAGGACGGCGCGCGTATTGAAGCCGCCCTCGATACCGGCACCATTACCGCACCGGCCAGCGCCGCGCAGGAACGTATCCAGGAACTCGAACTGGAATGGCTCGACGGCGACGCCGCGCACGCGGCCGATGCCCTGCGCGCCTTTGCCGCACGGCTTGCTGCCGTGGCCACGCTGGCGCCGTCCGACCTCAGTAAAGCCGCGCGCGGCTACCGCCTGGCGGGAATCGCCGAAGGCAAGGCGTCATAATCGCGGTTTTTCCCGCCCAGGCATTCCTCACGCATGCAAGCCGATCTCTTCGCCGCCGAAGCGCCCCGCGCGCCCGGCGAGCCTTCCCCCACCGCCAGCCTGCAGGCCCAGGCCGATGCCCTCCCCGCCGCCTGGCGCGCGCTGCTGGCGCCCTGCATCACCGTGCCGGCATGGCAGGAGCTGGCCGCCTTTGTCGATGGCGAACGCGCCGCCGGCAAGCCAGTGTTTCCGCACCACGTCTTCCACGCGCTGCACCTGACGCCGCCGGATGCGGTCAAGGTCGTGATCCTGGGCCAGGATCCATATCACGGCACCGGCACGGTCGGCGGCGTGGAACTGCCGCAGGCGCACGGCCTGGCCTTTTCGGTACCGGAAGGCATCAAGGTGCCGCCCAGCCTGCGCAACATCTTCAAGGAGATCGCCGCCGAGTTCGGCACGGATGGCACCTTGCCGCGCATCTCGGGCAACCTGGAAGGCTGGGCACGCCAGGGCGTGCTGCTGCTGAACACCGTGCTGACGGTCGAGCAGGGCCAGGCCGCCAGCCACGCGCGGCGCGGCTGGGAGGCGGTCACCGACTGCCTGATCCACGCACTGGCAGCGAGCCGCCCGAACCTGGTGTTCATGCTGTGGGGCAGCCACGCCCAGGCCAAGAAGCCGCTGCTGGGCGATGGCCATCGCGTGCTCGAAGCGCCGCATCCATCGCCGCTGTCGGCGCATCGCGGCTTCCTCGGCTGCGGCCACTTCCGCGAAGCCAACCGCTGGCTGGAAACGCACGGCCGCGCGCCGGTCGACTGGACTGCCGCCTGATCGACTAGATAGTAGGCCGGAACTCGAACCCCGCGAACTCCCCTTCCCCGCGCCCGACCTCGACAAACGTCACTTGCGCCGCAGGCGGGCCCGTTTCCATCCACGCCTGCAGCGCTTCGAGCTGCTTGACCGTGCCGTGCGCCATCACCTCGACGGTGCCGTCGACCCGGTTGCGCACCCAGCCGCCCAGCCCGAGTTCGTCCGCCGCGTCGGCGCAGGCGGCGCGATAGCCCACGCCCTGCACACGCCCATGCGCGACCAGGCGCCAGGTTGCCTTCTTCATGGCCGTTTCCCCGTAAGCGCACGCCAGGCGTGCGCGTTCTGTCGTCGACACCAAGTAAACTAGACCGCCATGCCGGGCGTTACAAAGGGATGCGCGCCGCCCGGCGTGATCAGCGTGGAGCCGGCGGCATGCGGGCTTTGCCGTTGTCCGCCGGGGCCGCGAACCAGGAGCAGGCCACAAGCCTTCGCCCTTCCAGGTCGACACAGCTCGACACAGCTCGACACAGCTCGACACAGCTCGACACAGCTCGAGAAGCGCCATGATGCCACCCGCCAACCGCCGCGCGGAACAACCCGCTCCTGGCTTCGACAGCCAGCTGCTGCGCGCGCCGCCCAACCGCTTCGACCTGGCGCTGCTGCCGATCATCCTGGCCGTGATCGTGATGATCGCGTTCGCCGCGCAGCAGATGAATGCCCCGTTCCACCCCGACCAGCAGCTGGCGGTGCACCTGGACGTGGCCTACCTGCCCTACTACCTGATGCGCACCAGCATCCGCATGCTGGCGGCGCTGGCGGCGTCACTGCTGTTCTCGCTGGCGTTCGCGGCGCTGGCGTCCAAGAGCCGCACCGCCGAGAAGGTGCTGGTGCCGGCCCTGGATATCTTGCAGTCGATCCCGGTGCTGGGCTTCCTGTCGATCACGGTGACGGGCTTTATCGCGCTCTTCCCCGGCAATATCGCCGGCGTGGAATGCGCGGCGATCTTCGCCATCTTCACCTCGCAGGCGTGGAACATGGCGTTCAGCCTGTACCAGTCGTTCCGCACCATCCCGGGCGACCTGCTGGAGGCCGCGGCCATGTTCCGGCTCTCGCCATGGCAGCGCTTCTGGCGGCTGGAAGTGCCGTTCGCGATGCCGGGACTGCTGTGGAACATGATGATGTCGATGTCGGGCGGCTGGTTCTTCGTGGTCGCGTCCGAGGCGATCTCGGTGTCGGGACACGATATCCGCCTGCCGGGCATCGGCTCCTACATCGCGCTGGCGATCCAGCAGCAGGACCTGGCCGCGATTGGCTGGGCAATCCTGGCCATGCTGGTCGGCATCCTGCTGTACGACCAGCTGCTGTTCCGCCCGCTGGTGGCATGGGCCGACCGCTTCCGCTTCGAGACGCTGGCGCAGGACAAGCTGCCGCAGTCGTGGCTGCTGGACCTGCTGCGGCGCTCGGCGTGGGTCGGCGCGCTGCTGGCGCATGCGGCGGCGCTGGCCTCGCGCACGCTGGCCTGGGGCGCGCAGCGGCGCTCGCCAGTCGCTGCGCGGCCTGCCGACCCGCGCCGCGCGCAGTGGCTCGGCCGCGCGCGTGACGCGGTGATCGTGCTGGTGGCGCTGGCGGCGCTGGTGCGCATCGGCTACTTCGTGCATAGCGAAGTGGGCTGGGCCGAGGTCGGTCACGTGCTGTGGCTCGGCACCATCACCATGGTGCGCGTGGTGCTGCTGATCGCGCTGGCGGCGCTGGTATGGGTGCCGATCGGCATCCGCATCGGCCTGAACCCCGACCTGGCACGTGTCGCGCAGCCGGTGGCGCAGTTCCTGGCGGCGTTCCCGGCCAACCTGATGTTCCCGCTGGCGGTGATGCTGATCGCTCGTTTCGGCCTGAACCCGGAGATCTGGCTGAGCCCGCTGCTGGTGTTCGGCACGCAGTGGTACATCCTCTTCAACGTGGTGGCGGGCGCTTCGGGCATCCCCACCGAGCTGAAGCTGGCGGCGCGCAACTTCGGCTTGCGCGGCTGGCTGCTGTGGAAGCGCTTCCTGGTCCCGGCGGTGTTCCCCAGCCTGCTGACCGGGCTGGTGACGGCCGCCGGCGGTTCTTGGAATGCCAGCATCGTGTCCGAGTACGTGACCTGGGGCGACCGCACCATCGTCGCCACCGGGCTCGGCAGCTATATCGCCGAGACCACCGCGCGCGGCGACTTCCCGCGCATCGCGCTGGGCATCGGCGTGATGGCGTTGTTCGTGGTCGGCTTCAACCGGCTGCTGTGGAACCGACTGTACCAACTCGCGCAAGAGCGCACCCGCCTGTAAGGCAACGATGGCAGAAAACACCCAACCCACCACCGCGGCCGCCGTGATCGAGTTGCGCGGCGTCGGCAAAATCTTCCGCACTGCCAGCCAGAGCGACCGCGCCGTGCTAGAAGGCGTCGACCTGACGCTGCGCGAGGGCGAGATCGTCGCCATGCTGGGCAAGTCCGGCTCGGGCAAGTCGACGCTGCTGCGCATCATGGCCGGGCTGGCCGGCGCCGACCGGGGCGAGGTGCGCTTCCGCGGCGAGCGCCTCGCGGGCACCGCCAAAGGCATCGCCATGGTGTTCCAGTCATTCGCGCTGTTCCCGTGGCTGACGGTGCAGCAGAACGTCGAACTGGGCCTCGAAGCGCAAGGCGTGCCCAGGGCCGAGCGCGAGCGCCGCGCCGAGGCCGCGATCGACATGATCGGGCTGGCCGGCTTCAACAGCGCGCTGCCGCGCGAGCTGTCCGGCGGCATGCGCCAGCGCGTGGGCATTGCGCGCGCGCTGGTGACCGAGCCCGACCTGCTGCTGATGGACGAAGCCTTCTCGGCGCTGGATGTGCTGACCGGCGAGACGCTGCGCGACGAGATGCTGGCGCTGTGGGAAAGTGGCCGCGCCAATATCCGCAGCATCCTGATCGTGTCGCACAATATCGAAGAGGCGGTGATGATGGCCGACCGCATCGTGATCCTGTCGAGCGATCCCGGCCGCATTCGCGCCGAGGTTCCGGTCACGCTGCCGCGCCCGCGCAACCGCGACAGCGCGCAGGTGCGCTCGCTGGTCGACGAGATCTACGCCCTGATGACCGCGCCGGCTGCCGAGACGCGGCTGCCCGCGCAGGCCCCCGCGCGCCAGATCGGCTACCGCTTGCCGGACGCCGATATCAGCCAGATGGAAGCCATCCTCGACCTGCTGTGCGAGGCGCCCTTCAACTGCCGCGCCGACCTGCCCCATCTGGCCGACGAAGCCGGCCTGACCGACGATGAGCTGCTGCCCGCGTGCGAGGCGCTGCAGCTGGTACGGCTGGTGTCGATCGAGGCCGGAGACATCACGGCCACCGAAGCGGGCCGCACTTACTATGCCTCGGGGCCGCAGCAGCGCAAGGCGATCTTCGGCCGGCAACTGCTCGCCAACGTCGCGCTGGCCGCGCATATCCGGCGCGAGCTGGTGGCGAGCGAGGCGGGCGAGATCGGCGAGGAACAGGTGCTGAACGCACTGGAGCAGTTCCTGAAGCCGGCCGAAGCCGAGCGCGTGCTGAGCGTGGCGATTGGCTGGGGGCGGTACGGGGAGATCTTCGGGTACAGCTATAACAGCGGGATGCTGACGTTGCCGGAGGATGAGATGCCGGTGGGGCACGGGGCTTGAGCATGCCGCCGGTTTGCACACCACGCCAGTGGGAGAGGGGCCGGGGGTGAGGGCGGGCGGTACCACGAAGTGAACGCCAGCCTGCTGCAAGCGCCTGCCCTCACCCCCTGCCCCTCTCCCGCAAGCGGGAGAGGGGAGCAAACCCGCGGAAGCTACCTGCGCTAAGTGCTCTACGACCGCGCCCGCATCGCGCGGCCAATCGCCCCCGTACGCAGTGCGATCTTCGCCGCGTCCTCGCGCAGCGCGCGCAGCCGGCGCTCCAGCACCGCATTGGCGGGACGACCCGTGGAGCTGGACGTCGGCCCGGCCTGTTCGCTCGACTCGCCCGCCGCGGCGGCCTGCACCAGCGTATCGGTGCGGCGCTTGTCCGCCGAGTCCGCCAGCCGCGCGCGGCGCTCGGCCGCCGCATCCTCCGCGGCTTCGACAGCGGCGGCGGCGTCGCCCATCGCCGGCCCCGCGGCTACCGCCAGCGGTACCTGTACTTCGGCCACGACCGGCGCGCGTTCGCGGCGGATAAAGCCCGCCCCGCGCCCGCCGCCACGCTCGTCGGCATGCAACCGCTCGCTGGCCAGCTGCAGGCTGCTGCGCGCCGCTTCGGTAGCCTGCTCGATCGCCGCCTCGGCAGCGGGAATATCCAACTCAGCATAGTGCTGCCGCACCTGGATCCGCGCCGCCGCCACGTGCGCCGCCACCAGGTAGTTCTGCACGATAAAGCGGTTCAGGTTGTCGACCGCGCGATGCCGGCTCTTGGGCTCGTCCAGCATGCGCTGGAACGAAGAGATCAGCGCCGACAGGTTGTCCATGAACTGCTTGCGCTGCACGCGGTAGGCAAAGTCGTCCTTGGCCCGGCGCAGCAGCAGGTCGCGCGTGGCGGCGATATAGCGGCGGTTGGCCTGCAGCACGTTCTCCACCAGCTTGGGGATGGCGCGGTATTCCCAGCTCGGCAGCACGAAGCTGAACAGCGAGGCGATGATGCCGCCGATCACCGTATCGACCAGTCGCTCTCCCGCCACCGTCGGGCTGCCCGGCATCAGCAGGTTGATCTGGATGAGCACCTGGATGCAGGCCGCGATGGCGGTATAGCGGTACTTGATGGTCACGAACGCTGCGCTGGCCACCAGCGACAGGAACAGCACGCCCAGCAGTATCAGCGGCTCGTCCACCACCTTCAGGATCCCCACTGCCACCACGCAGCCGATCAGCGTGCCGATCACGCGGTCGTTGTAGCGCTGCTTGGTCATGCTGAAGTTGGGCTTCAGGATGACGATGATGGTCAGCAGGATCCAGTAGCTGTGCGACACGTAGGGCAGGTGGTTGGTGATCCACAGCCCCAGCGCCACCGCCATCGACATGCGCAGGGCAAAGCGGAACGCCGGCGAGCGCCAGTGCAGGTTGTCGCGCAGCACGCCCAGTTCGTACTTCTGGCGCGTCAGGAACGGCGTCATGTCGCTGCCCGGCAGCACCTTGGCCGGTTCCACCGGCGTGCGCGAGGCCTCGTGCAGCTGGCCGATCAGCGTGACCGCGCCGCGGATCATGTCCAGCGTCTCGGCCAGCGCGGTCATCGCCGCCGGGTTGATATGGTGGTGGCGCAGCTGCGCGATCTCGGCCTCGACCGCGCGCAGGCCCTCGCGGTATTCCACGATGCCGTACGAGCCGCGGCCGCGCGTGACCTCGTAGGCGATCTCTTCCACGTCCTTGCACATCAGCACCACCAGCCCGCGCAGGTGGTCCAGCACCGGCGTGCCGCCGAAGGTCTGGCGCAGCAGCGGATAGTCGGTGTTGGTCGACAGCACGTACTCGTACAGGTCGAGCATGCGCAGGTGCACCTGCACCAGCAGCCCGTCGTGCGGCGTGCGGTTGCCGCGCAGCACCAGGTCGCGCGCGGCCTGCTGGCGCTCGGCCACCACGATCTGCTGGCGCACCAGCTGGTTGAACCGGGCCTCGTAGTTGTTGCCGGCATCGTAGAAGCCGGCCTTGATCTCGAGGTAGCCGGCCAGCTCGTACAACGACTCGGCCAGCACCTGCTGCCTGGTGCGGCGCTCGGTCAGCCAGCTCACCAGCATCGCGTAGCCGAGGTAGGCCACCGCGCCGGCGCTGAAGTGCGCCGCATGCACCAGCGCGCGCTCGACCACGAAATCCTCGTTGATCGTGAGCGTCATCACGAACAGCGCCGCGAATTGCAGCGGCAAGGTCTTGTTGCCGTACACCGTCATCATGGCGGCGAGGAACGTCACCAGCACCAGCACGAACGGCATCACGCGCGGGAACGGCGTGGTCAGCGCCACCACCAGTGTCACGGCGCTGCACAGCAGCACGCTCGCCAGCATCTCGTTGAACTTGTGGCTCAGCGGGCTGGGCAGGTCCATCAGGCTGGTGCACAGCGCGCCCATCGACACCACCATCGCGGTGGGCAAGTCGGAGAACTGCAGCGCGATCAGCGTGGCGCCGATCACCCCGGTGGCCGAGCGCAGCCCCCGGTACACGTAGTGCGAATACAGGAAGGTGCGGGGGTCGTGCGCGTATTGCATGCGGCGAAGCGGCGGGGGCCAGGTTGTGGGGATTGCAGCGCTACGTCACTGGCCCAGCCAGCGCGAGCGCGCCGCATGCCGGCCGTCCGCCAGCTTGACCTTGAACTGCGCCGCGGGCTCGCGCGCCAGCGTCACGGGCAGCACCTGCAGCTCGTCGCGGCGGAAGGCGTGCAGGTCGACGCGGTCGCCGGTGCGGTAGCGTCCCAGCAGCTTGTCGATCTGGCCCGGCGCCACGCGCAGGCCGTCGATGGCCACCAGCAGGTCGCCGGCCGACAGGCCCGCGGCCTGCGCCGCGCCGCCGTCCAGCACCTGCGTGACGCGTACCCAGCCGTCGTCGGTCTTGACCTTGATGCCCAGCGCCGCGGTGCGCGACGGCTTCTGTGCCTCGGCCTTGACGCCGATGTCCTTGAACAGCGCCGCCAGCGGCAGCTCGCCCGTGCCTTCGGTCAGCGAGCGCAGCAGCCCGCCCAGCTTCAGGCCGGTCACTTCGTCGAACAGCGCATAGACTTCCGGCTCGGTCACGCCACGCTGCATCGCGCCGGGCGCATAGAAGCCGCGCCCGTAGCGGCGCCACAGCGCGCGCATGACATCATCGAGCGAGCGCCGTCCGCGCGACCTGGCGCGGATGGTCAGGTCCAGCGCCAGCGCCACCAGCGATCCCTTGGTGTAGTAGCTGACGATGGCGTTGGGCGCGTTCTCGTCCTGGCGGTAGTACTTGGTCCAGGCGTCGAACGAGCTTTCGGCCACGCTCTGCTTGGTGCGGCCGTTGCCGCGCAGCACGCCGTTCCAGGTCTTGCCCAGCATCTCGACGTACTGGGCCTCGGTCACGCAGCCCGAGCGCACCAGCAGCAGATCGTCGTAGTAGCTGGTGAAGCCCTCGAACAGCCACAGCAGCGGCGTGTAGGTTTCCTCGGCCAGCCGGTACGGCACGAACGCGGCGGGCTTGATGCGCTTGACGTTCCAGGTGTGGAAATACTCGTGGCTGCACAGGCCCAGGAAAGTGCGATAGCCCTCGCTAGTGTCGCTGTTGTCGCTCATGCCGCGCACCGGCAGGTCATTGCGCGCGCACATCAGCGCGGTGCTGGCGCGGTGCTCGAGGCCGCCGTAGCCGTCGGTGGTGACCATCGTCATGAAGACGTAGCGGCGGTTGCTGTCCAGGAACGGTGCCTCGGCGCTGCGGGGTTCGAACAGGCGGATCTGGGTTTCGCAGATGCGCTTGAGGTCGCGGCACACGCGCTCGAGGTCGAGGTTGGGCACGCGGCCGGTGAAGACCACGTCGTGCTGCGCGCCGCAGGCGCGGAAGCTGGCGAGCTGGAAATTGCCCATCTCCACCGGGTGGTCAACCAGTTCGTCGTAGTCCGCGACCTGGTAGCGGCCGAAGCCGTAGCGCTTCGCGCCGTCGCGGCCCAGTGCTTCCGGCATTGCGGTGGCGACGCGCCAGCCGCGGTAAGCCTCGCCTTCGGGAGCGTGGATATCGACGGTGCATGGCCGCTCGGCCTGGCCTTCGACGCACAGGAACACCGAGCTGCCATTGAAGAAGCCATGGGTGGCGTCCAGGTGCGCGGCGCGCACCGACAGGTCCCAGGCATAGATTTCGTAGCTCAGCGTCAGCGGGCCGTCCGACAGGCCCACCGGCGCGGCCTGCCAGCTCTGCTTGTCGAGCTTGGTCAGCGAGACTTCGCGGCCGCCGGCATCGGCGCGGATGCGCACGATATGGCGGGCGAAGTCGCGGATCATGTAACTGCCCGGGATCCACGCGGGCAGCGTGAAGCGCTGGCCGGCGGGATCGGGCTCGCTCACCGTGACGGTGACGGCAAAGAGGTGCGCCTCAGGCGCAAGCGGGGCGATGGCGTAGCGGATCGGCGTCATGGCAGGATTGTAACGTCGGCGCACTGCTGGCCTCGCCGACGCTCATGAAGCAGCCGGTCGCTCCTCAGGAGCGATTGACGTCGACGACCACGCGGCCGCGCATGCCGCCCTCCACGATCCTGCGGCCGGCGTCGATCGCCTCGGCCAGCCCGATCTCGCGCGTGATCGCGTTCAGGCGATCCGGCTCCAGGTCGCTCGCCAGCCGCTGCCACGCGCGCTCGCGCAGCGGCATGGCAGCCATCACGCTGTCGATGCCGTGCAGCGTCACGCCGCGCAGGATGAACGGCGCCACCGATGCCGGGAAGTCCATGCCCTGCGCCAGCCCGCATGCCGTCACCACGCCGCCGTAGCGCACCTGCGCGCAGGCATTGACCAGCGTGTGCGAGCCGACCGAATCCACCACCGCGGCCCAGCGTTCCTTTTGCAGCGGCTTGCCGGGCACGCCAAGCTCGGTGCGGTCGATGACATCGGCGGCGCCCAGGGCCTTCAGGAAGTCCGCTTCATTGGTCTTGCCTGTCGACGCCACCACCTTGTAGCCCAGCTTGCTCAGCACCGCGATCGCGACCGAGCCCACGCCGCCCGAGGCGCCGGTCACCAGCACCTCGCCATCGCCGGGCCGCACCGGGCCATTGACGCCGCCGCGCTCCAGCGCCAGCACCGACAGCATCGCGGTGTAGCCGGCGGTGCCGATCGCCATGGCCTGGCGCGTGGTGAAGGCATCGGGCAGGCGCACCAGCCAGTCGCCCTTCAGCCGCGCGCGCTGCGCCAGGCAGCCCCAGTGGGTCTCGCCCACTCCGTAGCCGTTCAGCACCACCTTGTCGCCGGCCTGCCAGCGCGGGCTGGACGATTGCAGCACCGTGCCGGCCCCGTCGATGCCCGCCACCATCGGCCACTTGCGCACCACCGGCGAGCGGCCCGTGATCGCCAGGCCGTCCTTGAAGTTGATGGTGGAGTAGTCCACGGCAACCAGCACGTCGCCTTCAGGTGGCAACTGCGCCTCGTCCAGCGTAGCGAGATTGGCCTGGGTGGCGCCGTCGGCCTGGGTCAGCAGCAATGCCTGGAACGTCATGGTGTCTCCTTGCCGCCTGGCGGCGGTCGCCTGGGAATGAGGGGAAAGCGGAAAGCAGAACGGCCGGACAAGTCCGGCCGCTGATCGAGCCGGGTCAGGTCCGGCGCGCGCTTATTTCTTGATGCTGGCGAGCTTCTTCTCCAGCGTGGCCACGTCGGCCGCGCCCGGGATGCGGGTGCCGTCCATGAAGAACACCGCCGGCGTGCCGGTGACATTCATGCTCTGGCCCAGCGCCAGGTTCTCCTGCAGCGGCGTCTGGCAACTGCCATTGCCGGTCAGCGCCACATGCTTGAGCATCCAGTCGCGCCAGGCCTTGGTGCGGTCGGCTGCGCACCAGACCTGCTTGGCCTTGGTCTCGGAGTCCGGCGACAGCACCGGGTACAGGAAGGTGTACACGGTGATGTTGTCCATCTGCTGGAAGGTCTGCTCGATGCGCTTGCAGTAGCCGCAGTTGGGGTCGGAGAACACCGCGATCTGCCGGCTGCCATCGCCCTTGGTCCACTTGATCGCGCGCGCCAGCGGCAGGTCCGACCACTTGATGCGGTTGATCTCGGCCATCCGCTCCTCGGTCAGATTGGTGCCGGTGCGGGTGTCGATCATCTCGCCGTTGAGGATGTAGCGGCCGGTGCTGTCGGTATAGACCACCTGCCCGCCGATATTGGCTTCGAACAGCCCGGGCACCGGGGTCTTGCTGACGCTTTTCACCTCGGCACGGCCGCCCAGCACCTTCTGCAGCGACTCCCTGATGCGGTCGGTGCCGGGTTCGCCCGCTGCCATGGCATGCATGGCAAAGCCCGCCGCGGCCAGGCCGCCCACGACGGCGGTGACGGCAGCGCTGCGGACAGGGTGGTGGCGCAGGAATTGAAACATGTGGACTCCAGGGGTATTCGGTGATCGTTCGGGGAGCGGTGGCATCAGCCGAGCGCGTGCCCGATCAGGAAACGCTTGAGCAGCGACTGGCCGCCCACCGCACGCATGCCGGTGTTGCGCACCACCCTCGCCACGCCGCCGGGCAGTGAAAACAGCCGGTGCAGCCCGTCGGTGGCCGCGGTCAGCGACAGCAGGTCGGTGGCGCGCGCGCGCTCGTAGCGGCGCAGCAGGCGCAGGTCGCCCTCGCTGCGGAAAGGTTCTTTGTCGGCCATCACGCGGCCAAGTTCCGCGACATCGCGCAGGCCCAGGTTCATGCCCTGCCCCGCCAGCGGGTGCACCACG
Organism: Cupriavidus phytohabitans; assembly: GCF_000426345.1. Lineage (GTDB taxonomy): Bacteria > Pseudomonadota > Gammaproteobacteria > Burkholderiales > Burkholderiaceae > Cupriavidus. The sequence continues at coordinate 26,704 of NZ_AUFE01000032.1, forward strand.
TGGGCGGCGTCGCCGACCAGCGCCACGTGCGGCTGCACGAACTGGTCGGCGCGCTGCAGCACCAGCGGGAAGCCCTGCGCCGAGGTCACGCAGCGCAGCGTGCCGAACTGGCTGCCGACCGCCCCGGCGGCGCCCTGCATCACGGTGGCGGCAAGCGCCTCGGGCGACAGTGCGAGCAGGTCGCGCGCGTGCGCTTCGTCTGCCGACCAGACCATCGAGACGTGGTTGCCGGGCAGCGGCAGCATCGCCAGCACCTCGCCGTTGGCGGGCTCTTCGTCTGCCATCAGCTTTTCCGGCGCGCCCAGGAACCACTGCCAGGCAGTCTCGTGATGCGGACGCTCGCAGGCAAAGTTGGCGACCACGCCAAGCTGGCGGTACTTGCGCGTGCTGACGCCGATATGGCACTGCTGGCGCAGCCACGAGCGCGCCCCGTCGGCGCCGATTGCCAGCGCCGTGCGCAGCCTCGTGCCGTTGTCCAGCGTCAGGGTAATACCCTCCGGATCGCGCTCGCACACGCTGGCGGTGCCATCGTGCCAGTTGACCTGGTGCTGGAAGCCGAGCGCGGTGTCGAGCGCGCGCTCGACGTGGCTGGATTCGATGATCCACGCCAGTTGCGGCACCGCGGCGGCGTAGGCGGAGAAATGCAGGTCGCCGTCCAGGCTGGGCGAGGTTTCGGCGGCGCTGACGTCGCCAAAGACACGCATGTCACGCACCGGCTGGATGCGCGTCGGATCCAGCGCCTCCCACACACGCATCCGCTCCAGGAGCGCCTGCGAGCTAGAGGAGAACGCATAAATACGGCTGTCCCAGTCCTCCGGCCCTGCCGGCGCGCGGCTGGCGCCGCGGGGCGGCTTCGGCGCCACCAGCGCCACGTCCATGCCCTGCTGGGCCAGCAACAAGGCACAGGACTTGCCGACGATGCCGCCGCCGACGACGGCCACCTGGAAAGTGGAGGAGTTGCGCGCAGCGGTGCGCGCGGACGCGTGGGATCGGGTCATGGCTGGATTATAGCCACGTCACTCCGGAGCCCTTTGGCCGGGATGGGCCGGCGTTCCTTATTTCTTCAGGTCATAAGGCTTATGACAAAACAGTTGGTGCATGGCTCCGAGTTCGGAAACGCTCAGCCTATATTGAAACGAAATGTTTCTGACCGGGGACGAACCACCTGAAGGGAGGTGGAGCAATGTTTAAGAAGGCGCTTTGGCTTGCCGCGGCTAGCATCGCGGTTGCAGGGGGATCGGCATTTGGAGGCACGACTGGCCCGCGGGACGTTTATACCGACGGCGCCAAGGTTTCCAAGTTCGATGTGTATTCGGATGGAGCACGGTCAATCGACCGGCGGGATGTATTCCTGGATGGTGCAAGGGCAATCGACAGGCGCGACATGTTTACGGACGGCGCCAGGACCACGGATATGCGGGACCAGTTCACGGACGGCGCATGAACGTCGTGGATCTCGATTGAGCGGAAGCGGCGCTCACGCAACGGCCAGGATGACTTCCTGGCCGTCTTGTTTTTGTATGCGGTGCAAATCGCCCCCGGCTCGCAACCCGCAGTCCCGATAGGGTTACAATTGCCGTTTTTCGTGGCAGACCCCGTACAGCCGTCGAGCGGCGCTCGATGTGATGTGTTTGCCTCGTCCGATGCAGTCCCGCCACTGGCCCCGCCAGACGCCTGTCGCCAGGCCCGCCCGTCGCCGGACCGCATCCCGCAACCCTTGATTTCTAAGACAAGACCATGAGCCTCAAATGCGGCATCGTCGGCCTGCCCAACGTCGGCAAGTCCACGCTGTTCAATGCCCTGACCAAGGCCGGCATCGCCGCCGAAAACTATCCGTTCTGCACGATCGAGCCCAACGTGGGCGTGGTCGAAGTGCCGGACCCGAGGCTCGGCAACCTGGCCGAGATCGTCAAGCCTGAGCGCATCCTGCCCGCCACGGTCGAGTTCGTCGACATCGCCGGACTGGTCGCGGGCGCATCGAAGGGCGAAGGCCTGGGCAACCAGTTCCTGGCCAATATCCGCGAAACCGACGCCATCACCCACGTGGTGCGCTGCTTCGAGGACGATAACGTGATCCACGTGGCCGGCAAGGTCGACCCGCTGTCCGACATCGAGGTCATCAACACCGAGCTGGCGCTGGCCGACCTGGCCACCGTGGAAAAGGCCCTGGCCCGCTACGTCAAGCCGGCCCGCGCCGGCGACAAGGAAGCCCAGCGCCTGGTCGCCGTGCTGGAAAAGGCGCAAGCCGTGCTCGACCAGGCCAAGGCCGTGCGCACCCTCGACCTGGCCCCGGAAGAATGGGACGCCATCCGCCCGTTCTGCCTGATCACCGCCAAGCCGACCATGTACGTCGCCAACGTGCGTGAAGACGGCTTCGAGAATAACCCGCACCTGGACGCCGTGCGCGAGTACGCCAAGCAGACCGATTCCCCGGTGGTCGCCGTCTGCGCCGCCATCGAAGCCGAGATCGCAGACCTGGACGACGCCGACAAGGCCGAATTCCTGGCCGACCTGGGCATGGAAGAACCGGGCCTGGACCGCGTGATCCGCGCCGGCTTCAAGCTGCTGGGCCTGCAGACCTACTTCACCGCCGGCGTGAAGGAAGTGCGCGCCTGGACCATCCATGTCGGCGACACCGCGCCCAAGGCGGCCGGTGTGATTCATACCGATTTCGAACGCGGCTTTATCCGTGCGCAGACCATTTCCTACGACGACTACATCGCGTTCAAGGGCGAGAACGGCGCCAAGGAAGCCGGCAAGATGCGCGCGGAAGGCAAGGAATACGTAGTGAAGGATGGGGATGTGATGAACTTCCTGTTCAACGTCTGAGCCTGCCCCGCCGACAAAAAACCCGCGATCTCGCGGGTTTTTTTCTTTCTGCAGCAGGGGAACCGCTTGCCCCTTCACAACCTTTCCAATTCCTTCCCCCGCAGCCCCACCAGCAGCGCCTGGCCGTCCGCCCCCACGCGGAATTCCCCATACATGGCCTGGGCGAAGCGCTCACCCTGCCCCTCCTGGAAGAAATACGCATCGGTTGACACCTGCACCTGCGCGCCGCCCCAGCGCGACCGCGCCGCTTGGAAGCGCAGCAGCTGCTCGCCCGCGCCCAGCGGCCCGCCATCATGCAGCCGCACGAAGCTGGCAACGCCCCGCGTGTCGCGCCGGATCACGGCCACGCCGTCGCGCGGCGGGCGCTCCGCCGGCCCCTGCGCCGTGCGGATCTGGTTGCCGATGTCGAAGTTCAGTGCCATGTAGTCGCCCTGCATCAGCGAGCGCGGATCGACCGGCGCGAGCCGCAGCAAGACGGTGTCGCCGCGCGCCAGCAGCGTTTCCTTGCCGGCGATGCCGGCGGCGGCCAGCACCAGCGTCAGTGCCCAGGCGATCACGATCCAGCGCTTCATGCGAACTCCTTGCCGGTGCGGCCGCGCAGCAGCCAGTAACGGCCGGCCAGCAACAGCGCGCCCGCCGCGGCCAGCGTGACGGACTTGGCCAGCAGGGTCCAGTGCAGCGCGCTGTAGTACCAGACAAAGCCGATGGCAATGGCGGCGATGCCCAGCCCCATCCAGGCCATGGAAGCCCGGCGCAGGGCCAGCGCCAGCGCCAGCGCGCCGGCCACCACGGCAGGCGCCGCGGCCATCAGCGCGCCAAAGGCGAGCGTGCCGGCGAGCACTGCCGCCTGCATGGCGGAGCCGACGGCCAGCCGGCGGCATTCGGCCAGGGCGAAGCCAGCCAGCACCAGCGTCAGCAGGGCGCCACCGATCCAGTGCGCGAACGACAGGCGGCCCGCCTCCGGTTCGAACAGCCATGCCATCGGATGGCTCATCCCGGTCACCACCAGCGCCATGGCGAGCGCGGCCAGCAGTGTGGCATCGGCGAGCGGCTCCAGCAGTGCATGCCGCCCCGCCGCGCACGCGCGCGCTTCGGCCAGCGTGAAGCCGGCCACCAGAGCGCAGCCCAGCGGCGCCAGCCAGCCGAGCGACCACGTCAGCGCCAGCCAGTCATCGGTTGCCCCGCGAGGCAGGCCGAAATGCACTGCGCCCGCCAACCCGATCCAGACGCCAAGGCCGGACAACAGCCGGTGCAACCGGTTGGGCACCAGCACCACAAGCGCGCCTTCGAACAGCGCAATGCCGGCCCAGAATCCGGCGGTCTCGGCCACGCGCTTAAAGCCGAGCGAGCCGAGCGCCTCGACCAGCCCATACACCGCCATCCCCTGCCCGCACAGGCTGACCGCCAGCGCGAACTGGCTCGCCGCGATGCCGCCGCCACGCCAGTACAACAACGCGGCCAGCGCAATCATGGCCAGTCCGGTCACGGCCATGGCGACGCCGTTCTCGCGCGCGGCCACGAACACCGTCCCGACCAGGAACATCTGGAAGAACAAGGCCCCAAGCCAGCCGGCCGCGCCCATCAGGCAGCGCACCGCCCACGGTGCGTGGCTGTGCTCCGGGCATTCGCCCTGCACCGCGCCGCGCGCGGCCAGCTCGCGCCAGAGCCGTTGTTCGGTCTGCAAGGTGGTGCTCATGCCTGCTCCAGCTGGGCGCGCAGTTGAGCACGCAGTTGAGCGCGATAAGCGCGCATCAGCCACGCCGCCGCGCCGGCGGCCAGGCCGATGGTGACCAGCCCGAGCAGCAGGAACGCGCCGAAGTCGCCCTTGCCCTCGAACAGCAGCTTGCCGAGGCCGGCCACCACCAGCACGATGCCCGTCAGGCAGGTCAGGCTCAGCACGACGATATCGAAGGCGCGTTGCCGGTACCACCATGTCAGCCCGGCCAGCACGCCCACCGCAATCGCGAACGACGCCGCATCGAAGCGGCTGTCGAACAGGCTGGCCAGTCCCAGCGAACCCGCCTGCACGCACGCCAGCGCCGCCAGCAAGCGGCTGCCGGTCTGTCCCCGGAAGCCCAGCCCGGGCGCGCGGGCGGCCAGCAGGTGCCACAGCGCCAGCTGCAGCAGCACCGCTCCCAGCAGAGCCAGGGTGGCGGTGCGCAGGTAGCGGCTGTCGAACAGCAGTGCGAACAGGCCATCCATGCCGAAACGGATGCTGAAGTAGCGCAGCAGCGCCACGTTGCCGACCACCAGCACCAGCCACCAGTGCGGCGCCGCGCGTGCCGCCAGTGCCCACGGCACCGCCAGCAGCGCCCACAGCGCGAACAGCTGCCAGGCATCGGCGCCGGTCTGGTAGGTCTGCCCGATCACGGCGAGCAGCACCCCGGCCAGCACCTGCGCGCCGCCCAGCGCGGCGCGGCCGGCGGCGTCGGCGGCAGGGCGCAGCCAGGCGAACGCGGCCACCACCGTGATGGCGGCGGCGAGCAAGCCGAATTTGGAGAACTTGTGCAGGTCTTGCCAGTTGAAGGCAAAGAAGACGATCACGCCGGCGCACAGCAGCGCGGTGCCCAGTGCCATCAGCGCCTGGTCGAGCCAGCGGCGCCAGTCGGCGGCGGCAGGCTCGGTGCTTGCCCAAGGGGCGGCGACCGCTTCGGCAGCCAGGCATCCGCGTGCGCGCCAGTCGGCCAGTGCCCGGCGGATGGCGCGCCGTTCGCCGTTTGCCACGGTGGAGGTGACTTGCATGCTCGCCCTTGCGTGCCCGGATGCGTGGCACTTTAGCAAAGCGGCGCCCGGGCCGCACCCGTCTTGCGGCGCGCCGGCGCTATGCCTGCCGCATGGGCGCCGGTATGCTCTGGCTTTTCGGCTTTCACTCTCTGCCTGCCCCATGACCCTGGGAATCCTTGCCGCTATCCACGATGAAGTCGACGGCCTGGTGGCCGCGATGCGCCATGACGACAGCCGCGCCACAGTGCACACCGTCGGCATGCGCGACTACTATGTCGGCAACCTTTACGGCCAGCCATGCGTGCTGGTGCTGGCGCGCATGGGCAAGGTGGCCGCCTCGGCGACCACGGTCACGCTGATCCGCGAGTTCGGCGCCACCCAGGTGGTCTTTACCGGGCTGGCGGGCGGCGTCGGCGCCGACACCAACGTCGGCGACATCGTCATCGCGGATCGGACGATTCAGCACGACCTCGACGCGCGCCCGTTCTTCGCCCGCCATGAAGTGCCGCTGCTGGATCGCGCCGAGTTCCCGGCCGACCCGGCGCTGACCGAGGAACTGGAAGGCGCGGCCGCCGATTTCCTGCGGCTCGACCTGGCCGTCGATGTGCCGCCCGAGGTGCTGGCCCGCTTCGGCGTGGCCACGCCGGCGCTGCACAAGGGCATGATCGCCAGCGGCGACCAGTTTATCGGCGCCCCGGCCTCGGTGGCGGAACTGCGCGACCGGCTGCCCGGGCTGCTGGCGGTGGAGATGGAAGGCGCCGCGGTGGCGCAGGTGTGCCATGAATACGGCGTCCCGTACGCGGTCATGCGCACGGTTTCGGACCGCGCCGACGATACCGCCCATGTGGACTTCGCGGCATTCCTGAAGGAAGTGGCCAGCCACTATTCCAACGGGGTACTGCGCCGGCTGCTGGCCGCCCGGGCCGAAGCGGATCCCGTGCGGACCTGACCAGGATCAAGCGGCCCGCAGATTTCCGGGCGCCACGTCAGCCCTGCCTTTACCGTCCGCGCGGCCGGACCGCGCCCCAGGCACCCACCAGGATGGCGGCGCCGGCGATCACCGCCAGCCAGCTGCTGAGTTGACCGTCGACGAACAGGTGCAGCGCGCGGCCGCCGTAGAATGCAGCCGCCGCTCCCGCCGCACCCAGCACCAGCGCGGCCGGCCGGGTCACGACGCGTCCTGCCGGATGCAGCCGGCGCGCCGCCAGTCCAACCAGCAAACCCACGATCAAGGTGCCCAGCATCCGCTTCTCCTGTGTAGCCTGAATCACAACCTCGACTGGCTGCGCCGTAACAATACTGCAAACCGGCGCGCCTGCGACGCATACTGGGTATGCGCCTGCAATCTGTGGTGCTGGCGGTATAATGGCAACCGATCCGGCCACGCTCCGGATCGCACCTGTCCCCAAGAAATGCAACTGCTCGCGATCGGCATCAACCACACGACGGCACCAGTCTCGCTGCGCGAGCGGGTGGCGTTTCCGCTCGAGCAGATCAAACCGGCACTGGGCGCGCTGCGCGAGCACCTGTCCGGCCGCAGCGGCACCGAAGCCGCCATCCTTTCCACCTGCAACCGCACCGAGATCTACTGCGCCACCGACGTCCTGAAGCCGGGGCAAGAGGGTTTCGAGCACACCCTGCGGTGGCTGTCGCAGCACCACAACGTGCCGGCCGGCGAACTGGCCCCGCACCTGTACGCGCTGCCGCAGTCCGAGGCCGTGCGCCATGCCTTCCGCGTGGCCAGTGGGCTGGATTCGATGGTGCTGGGCGAAACCCAGATCCTGGGCCAGCTCAAGGATGCCGTGCGCACCGCCGGCGAGGCCGGCTCGCTGGGGACATACCTGAACCAGCTGTTCCAGCGCACCTTCGCGGTAGCCAAGGAAGTGCGCGGCCAGACCGAGATCGGCGCGCATTCCGTGTCGATGGCCGCGGCCGCGGTGCGGCTGGCGCAACGGATTTTTGAAAGCGTCTCGACCCAGCGCGTGCTCTTTATCGGCGCGGGCGAGATGATCGAGCTGTGCGCGACGCACTTTGCCGCGCAGCAGCCGCGCCAGATCGTGGTGGCCAACCGCACCGTCGAGCGCGGCGAGAAACTGGCCGAGCAGCTGTCCGGCCAGGGCCTGACCGCGCAGGCGATCCGCCTGACCGACCTGGGCGAGCGGCTGCATGAATTCGACATCGTGGTGTCGTGCACCGCCAGCTCGCTGCCGATCATCGGCCTGGGCGCGGTGGAGCGCGCGGTCAAGCGCCGCAAGCACCGCCCGATCATGATGGTCGACCTCGCTGTGCCGCGCGACGTGGAACCGGAAGTCGCGCGCCTGGACGACGTCTTCCTGTACACCGTCGACGACCTTGGCGCGATCGTGCGCGAAGGCAACGCGCTGCGCCAGGCCGCGGTCGCGCAGGCCGAAGCCATTATCGAAAGCCGCGTGCAGAACTTCATGCACTGGCTGGAAACGCGCAGCGTGGTGCCGGTCATCCGCGAGCTGCAGACCAGCGGCGAGGCCATCCGCCAGGCCGAGCTGGAGCGCGCGCGCCGCATGCTGGCCCGCGGCGACGATCCCGAGGCGGTGCTTGAAGCACTGTCCGGCGCACTGACCCGCAAGTTCCTGCACGGCCCGACCCACGCGCTGAACCACACCCAGGGCGAAGACCGCGAGGCGCTGCTGCGCCTGGTGCCGGGCCTGTTCCGCCACAGCAGCCACTCCGAGCGCTAGCCGCGCTCCCGTCTTGCCGCGCGCCGACCGCGCCGGCACGCCGCCGCCGCAATCCCGGCAGCCCCGGCCCACCGGCCTCCCCCAATTCCCCCGCATCCCGATGAAAGCCAGCATGCTTGCCAAGCTCGACCAACTGGCCGAGCGACTCGATGAAGTCAACGCCCTGCTCGCGCGCGAAGACGCGACTGCCAACATCGACCAGTACCGCAAGCTCAGCCGCGAGCATGCCGAACTGTCGCCGGTGGCCGAGCAGTACGGGCAATACCGCCAGGCGCAGGACGACCTGGGCACCGCGCAGGCGCTGCTGGACGACCCCGAGATGAAGGACTTCGCCGCCGACGAGATCGCCAGCGCGCGCGAGCGGCTGGAGGCGCTGGAACATAGCCTGCAGCGCCTGCTGCTGCCCAAGGATCCCAATGACGACCGCAACCTGCTGCTGGAAATCCGCGCCGGCACCGGCGGCGAGGAAAGCGCGCTGTTCGCCGCCGATCTGCTGCGGATGTACACACGCTACGCCGAGCGCCAGCGCTGGCAGGTCGAGATCATGAGCGAATCCGAATCCGACCTGGGTGGTTTCAAGGAAGTCATCGTGCGGATCGCCGGCGATGCCGCATTTTCGAAGCTGAAGTTCGAATCCGGCGGCCATCGCGTGCAGCGCGTGCCCGCCACCGAGGCGCAGGGGCGCATCCACACTTCCGCCTGCACGGTGGCGGTGATGCCCGAAGCCGACGAGGTCGGCGAGGTCGAGATCAACCCGGCCGACCTGCGCATCGACACATTCCGCGCGTCGGGCGCCGGCGGCCAGCACGTGAACAAGACGGATTCGGCCGTGCGCCTGACCCACCTGCCGACTGGCATCGTGGTCGAGTGCCAGGACGACCGGTCGCAGCACCGCAACAAGGACAAGGCGATGAAGGTGCTGGCCGCGCGCATCAAGGACATGCACGCCCGCGCCGCCCAGGCGAAGGAAGCCAGCACGCGGCGCAACCTGATCGGCTCGGGCGACCGCAGCGACCGCATCCGCACCTACAACTTCCCGCAGGGCCGCGTGACCGACCACCGCATCAACCTGACGCTCTACAAGATCGACATGATCATGGACGGCGACATGGACGAGCTGCTGTCGTCGCTGGCTGCGGAGCACCAGGCGGACCAACTGGCGGCACTCGGCGAAGGCGCAGCTTAAGCGGCTCAAGCGGCTTAAGCTGCGCTCAAGCCCGCTTTTTGCGCGAACTGCGCGTAACGTCCCACAAGACTTTGTATTTCTTGTAAATGCTTGAAACAGCACTGGTAGGGGTAAACGCGCTGTCTATAATCGATTTCGACCGGCAAACGGAGAATGGTGCCGGGTGAGTCTCTCCCAAAAACTTCCCAGGACGAAATCATGAAAAAACTGCTCGCGCTGTTGATGATCACCGCGGCCATGGCCGCTTGCAGCAAGAAGGAAGAAGCTCCCGCAGCTTCCAGCGCTGACAGCGCCATGCAGAGGGCCGCCGAATCCGCCAAGGCTGCCGCCAGCGACGCCGCGGCAGCAGCCAACAGCGCTGCCGACGCCGCCAAGGCTGCCGCCAGCGATGCCGCTTCGAGCGCGTCGGTCGCCGCCGAGAAGGCCAAGGAAGAAGCCGGCAACGCCATGGAAAATGCCAAGCAGGCAGCCAAGGACGCCGTCAATGCCGGCGCCGACAAGGCCAAGGACACCGTCAATAAGTAATCGTCCCGGCGGGGGCTTTCTGCCGCCCGCCTCCGATGGGCGGTACACTTGCCGAAACGCCGGAAGTCCCGCCTCAAAGCCCCGCTAGGCCCTGCGCCGGTGGGGTTTTTTGTGGCCGGCAACAGAACCGTCCCTACCAGATGTCTTCCCCCAACACTGCCGCGCTGCCGGCCACGCCGACGCTGCGTGAAGCCCAGACCCTCGCTGCCATGGTGGGCCTGCCCACGCTGGAAGCGCGCATGCTCCTGACGCACGTGACCGGACTCACCCGCACGCAACTGATCACGCGCGATACCGACACGCTCACACTGCCCCAGCGCGATGCCTTTGCCACGCTGCTGGCGCGGCGGCTCGCTGGCGAGCCGATGGCATACCTGCTGGGCGAGCGCGAATTTTTTGGCCGCAAGTTCCGCGTCACGCCCGATGTGCTGATCCCGCGCCCCGACACCGAGATCGCCGCCGAAGCCTCGCTGGCCCGGCTGGCCGACGTGCCCCGCCCGCTGGTGCTGGACCTGGGCACCGGCTCGGGCATCCTGGCCGTGACGCTGGCGCGCGAACGCACCGATGCGCAGGTCTGGGCCACCGATATCTCGCCCGGCGCGCTGATGGTGGCGCAAGACAACGCCAGCGCCCTTGGCGCCGACCGTATCCACTTCCTGGTATCGGACTGGTACGCCGCGCTGCCGCCCGGACTGCGCTTCCACCTGGTCGTCAGCAACCCGCCTTATATCGCCGCGGGCGACCCGCACCTGGCAGAAGGAGACCTGCGCTTCGAGCCCATCGATGCGCTGACCGACCACCAGGATGGCCTGTCCGACCTGCGCACGATCGTCGACGGCGCGCCGCCGCGGCTGCTACCGGGCGGCTGGCTGCTGATGGAACACGGTTTCGACCAGGCGCAGGCAACGCGCGCGCTGCTGCAGGGGGCCGGCTTCACCGACGTCTTCACCGTGCGCGACCTGGCCGGCCAGGAGCGCTGCACCGGCGGACGCTGGTCCGGGGCGCAACCCTGAAGCAAGCCGGCGATTCCGGTAAAATCGCCAGCAGATTCCCGCCACGTGGCTTGCCGCGCGGCATCCCTTGTCCCTTTCCCCCAGGCGGCGCCCCGACGGCGGCGCCATCCAACTGAAAAGCAGACCATGAGCGACGTGCAGCAAAAGATCGACCAGATCGTCAAGGGCAACCCGGTAGTCCTGTTCATGAAGGGCACCGCGCAGTTCCCGATGTGCGGCTTCTCGGGCCGCGCCATCCAGATCCTGAAGGCCTGCGGCGTCGACGCGCCGACCACGGTCAACGTGCTGGACGACGACAGCATCCGCCAGGGCATCAAGGAATACGCCAGCTGGCCGACCATCCCGCAGCTCTACGTGAACGGCGAGTTCATCGGCGGCTCGGACATCATGATGGAGATGTACCAGAACGGCGAACTGCAAACCCTGCTGAAGGGCTGAGTCCGCCATGCCCGCGGGTGCTGCCCCGCCCCCTTCGGCGGGGACCGTACCACCGCGGCGGCTGATCGTCGCGATCACGGGCGCCACCGGCGCCATCTACGGCGTGCGCCTGCTGCAGGTGCTGCGCGCGGCCCCCGCGGTGGAAACCCACGTGCTGATTTCTCCGGCCGGCGTGATGAACCTGCAGCATGAGCTGGACATCGGCCGTGCCGAGGTGGAAGCGCTGGCCAGTGTCGTGCACAACGTGCGCGACATCGGCGCCACTATTGCCAGCGGCTCGTTCCGCGCCCATGCGATGGTGGTGGCGCCCTGCTCCATGCGCACGCTGGCCGCGATCGCGCATGGCCTGTCCGATAACCTGATCACGCGCGCCGCCGACGTCACGCTGAAGGAGCGGCGCAAGCTGGTCCTGATGGTGCGGGAAACGCCGCTGAACCTTGCGCACCTGCGCAACATGACGGCGGTGACGGAAATGGGCGGGATCGTGTTCCCGCCTGTGCCGGGCTTCTACCAGAAGCCGCAAAGCATTGCGGAGCTGGTCGACCATACGGTCGGCCGGGTGCTGGACCTGGTCGACCTGCCCGAGATCGGCCAGACGCTCACGCCCAGCTGGGGCGGGCTCAACGCCCGGCCCGGTGACGCGGCTGGCGGCAACTGAACGCTGTTGCCGGGCTCCCCGCCGTTGCTTCAATCCTGCCTACCTTGCCGCAACCTCCGGCAATCGCGGCCTTTCCGTTGAATTACCAGCGACGATAGCCACGCCCGTAGTAGCCGTAGCCGCCGTAGTAGTACGGCCGCGGCGCGACCACGACCGGCGCGGGGGCTACATAGACCGGCGCGGGACCCACGGCGGGGCCGGCGGGGGTGGGATAGACGGCGCAGCCGCCCAGCAGGGTGACCGAGGCCGCGGCGGCAGCCAGTCCAATCGTCAGCAGTTTCATGGTGTTTTCCTAGGGGACCTCAGGGCCGGGAACGGGCATGTGCCTGCCCTGCTGACGTTATACGGGCAGCTGGCGAAATATGGCGTCAAAAGCGTGTAAGGCTTGTTACCGTTCCCTACGGCGCTCGTGACGCCCCCTTTCAGATCTCGAACCTGATCCCCTGCGCCAGCGGCAATGAATCGCCGTAGTTGATGGTGTTGGTCGCCCGGCGCATATATCCCTTCCACGCATCCGATCCCGACTCGCGTCCGCCGCCGGTCGCCTTCTCGCCGCCGAAGGCGCCGCCGATCTCCGCGCCGCTGGTGCCGATATTGACGTTGGCGATGCCGCAGTCGCTGCCCGCCGACGACAGGAAGCGCTCGGCTTCGCGCATCGACTCGGTGAAGATGCACGACGACAGCCCGTGCGCGGCGGCATTGTTCAGTGCGATCGCCTCGTCGAAGCTGGTGTACGGCATCAGGTACAGGATCGGCGCAAAGGTCTCGGTCAGCATGGTGTCGTGCTGCTCGTCGGTCATCACCAGCGCCGGCCGCACGTAGCAGGCGTGCGGGAAACGCCCGGCCAGCAGCCGTTCGCCGCCGGTGACGATATTGCCCTGCGCGCGGCACGCGGCGAGCGCGTTGGCCATGGCGTCGCCCGCGGCGTTGTCGATCAGCGGCCCGATCAGCGTGCCGTCGTCAAGCGGATCGCCAACCGGAAGCCGGTCGAATACAGTGACCAGCCGGCTGGCCATGGTATCCATCAGGTCGGCATGGACGAAGCAGCGGCGCAGCGTGGTGCAACGCTGGCCCGCCGTGCCCGCCGCGGCAAAGGTGATGGCCCGCACCGCCAGCTCGATGTCGGCCGATGGCGCGACGATGGCGGCGTTGTTGCCGCCCAGCTCCAGGATGCTGCGCTTGAACTGCCCGGCGCAGGCGATGCCGACCTCGCGGCCCATGCGGGTCGAGCCGGTCGCGCTGACCAGCCGTACCGCGGCATGTTGCACCAGATGGCTGCCAAGCATGCGTCCGCCCGGCAGCACCGCGGTGATGCCTGCATGCTGCGGCATTGCCGCGGCCAGCACGCGCTCGAGCAGCCCGTGCGCCGCCAGCGCGCACAACGACGCCTTCTCCGACGGCTTCCACAGTACGCCGTTGCCGCACACCAGCGCCAGCGCCGCGTTCCACGCCCACACCGCCACCGGGAAGTTGAAGGCCGAGATCACGCCGCACAGGCCGTACGGGTGCCAGGTTTCGCGCATGGCATGCTGCGGGCGCTCCGAGGCAATGGTCAGCCCGTGCAGCTGGCGCGACAGGCCCACCGCGAAGTCGCAGATGTCGATCATCTCCTGCACCTCGCCCAGCCCTTCCTGCAGGATCTTGCCGGTTTCCAGCGACACCAGCCGGCCCAGCGCGGGCTTGTGCTCGCGCAGCACCTCGCCGTAGCGCCGCACGATCTCGCCGCGCGCCGGCGCCGGCAGCAGCGCCCAGGTGCTCTGCGCCGCGTGCGCGCGTGCGACCAGCGCATCGGCCTGCGCCGGGGTGCAGGCCGGCACATGGCCGATGGCCTCGCCGTCGACCGGCGAGCGCACCGTCACCGCCCCGGCCGGCGTGCCATCCTGCCAGGGCCGCGGCAGTCCCAGCGAATCCCAGCAGGCTGCGAACTCTTGCGCTTTCATACGAGGGTCTCCTGCAGCGGATGCTGCGTGTAATTGCGGCCGAAGCGGTTCTTGAGGAAGGCGTCGAGCGGCATCGCCTCCTGGCGCACGAAGCCGGCCTGCGGCAGCGCGCCGGTGGCCACCATGTCCAGCGCGGTGCAGATGCCCGCCGCGGTGGTCAGCTGGATCGCGTTGACGTGCCCGTCCTTGTTGTCGACCCCGCCGATGCGCGCCGAGAACGAAGCCTGCGTCAGCGGTCCGCGCCCGCGTTCGCCGCCGGCCGGGTAGCCGGTGGCGGTGGCGAACACGATCACCACGTCCTGCTCGGTCACCGGGATGGCGCGGTCGAAGATCTCGCGCAGCCAGTCGCGGCGCTCGCGCAGGCGCAGGTCGTTGAGCAGCAGCTTCATCAGCGCGCAGTGGCCGGGGTAGCGGATGGACTTGTAGTCGACGTGGCGCGCGCGCCCGGCCAGCGTCTCGGGCAGCGTGCCAAGCCCGCCAGATGTATTAAAGGCTTCGTACTCGATACCGTCCAGCGCGAAGCTTTCCAGCCCTTCCAGCGCCGGCAGTTCGACGCGGCGGCCGTCGACGATGGCTTCGCACGGGTTGCAATACTCGTTGATCAGTCCCTCGGTGCTCCAGGTCAGGTTGTACTTGAGCGCGTTGCTGGGATAGCGCGGCAGCGCGCCGACCCGCATCTGCAGGTCCAGCAGCTCGCCGCCGCCGCGCAGGAAGCGCCGCGCCAGGTCGTGCCCGACCACGCCGATAAAGCCGGGCGCCAGCCCGCACTGCGGCATCAGCACCGAGCGCGCGTTCTGCGCCAGCTGGCGGATCGCATGGGTGGCGGCCACATCCTCGGTCAGGTCGAAGTAATGCACGCCCAGGCGCGCCGCGACCGAAGCCACGGCGATGGCGGCGTGGAATGGCAGCGCGTTGAGCACCGCGTCGGCGCCGGCCAGCAGCGCGGCGCAGGTGCCGGGTTCGGTGGGATCGCCGGCGCGCGCCAGCACGCCACGCGGCAGGCCGTCGAGGCGGCGCGCGTCATGGTCGACCACGCTGACGCGGTAGTCGCCGCTGTCATGGAGCATGGCGGCAATGGTGCGCCCGATCTTGCCCGCGCCCAGCACCGTCACGTGCAGCGGACGGTTCGCCTTGGGCAGGTCCGGTGGGCCCTGCCGGCCCAGGTTAGAGGGTTGCATGGTGTCTCCGTCCACAAGAAAGGTTGTCCCGTGACTGGAGTATGGATAGCAGCTGCGACGGAATGAAGGCGCAAGAATGACGAAAACCCGCCATAATCGAACGAAACGACGCACCTGACCGACGTTATGACTGAACTCGACGTAACCGACCGCCACCTGCTCTCGTTGCTGCAGGCCAATGCCCGCGAAAGCGCCGCCAACCTCGCACGGCAGCTGGGAATCGCCCGCACTACCGTGGTCGCCCGCATCGCCCGGCTGGAGCGCAGCGGCGTGATCGCCGGCTATGGAGTGCGCCTGGGGCAAAAAATGGAAGACAACGTGATCCTGGCCTATTGCGGGCTGTCGGTGCAGCCCAAGGCCGCGCCGGCGATCCTGCGCGCGCTGCAGCGGTTGCCCGAGATCGAAGAGGTCAACTCGGTCAGCGGGCCGGTCGATTACCTGGTGGCGATCCGCTGCGACACGCACGACCGGCTGGATCGGCTGCTGGACGAGATCGGCATGCTCGATGGCGTCAACCACACCACCACCTCGATCGTGCTGGCGCGCAAGCTCGACCGCCGGCGCGCTGCCGGCTGAAGCGGTATGCTCGCAGACCGAACAAGCCAAAGCGGAGATATCCAATGAGCAATCCGATCCGTGTCGCCGTGGGCGGCGTGACCGGCTGGGCCGGCGGTGAACTGGCGCGCGGCGTGGCGCACGCCGCCGACATGACGCTGGTGGCGGGGCTGTCGCGCGGCGCCGCGGGGCAGCCGCTGGCGCAGCTGACCGGCCATGCCGACACGCCGGGCGTGGCTGCCTCCAGCATCGAGGCGCTCGGGCAGACGCCCTATGACGTCTATGTCGAGTACACCAAGCCGGTCGTCGCCAAGCACAACATCCTGCAGGCGCTGGCGCACGGCGCGCACGTGGTAGTGGGCACCTCGGGGCTGACCGACGAGGACTATGCCGAGATCGACGCGGCCGCGCGCAAAGCCGAGCGCGGCGTGCTGGCCTGCGGCAATTTCGCCATTACCGTGGTGCTGCTGCAGAAGTTTGCCGAGATGGCGGCGCGCCACCTGGAGCATTGGGAGATCATCGACTACGCCAAGGCCGGCAAGGTCGACGTGCCGTCCGGCACGGTGCGCGAGCTGGCGTACCGGCTCGGCCAGGTCAGGACCGCCGCGCAGGCGGTGCCGGTGGACCAGGTCAACGGCCCGAAGGAAACGCGCGGCGCCACCATGTCGGGCACGCAGGTGCATGCGGTGCGGCTGCCGGGCTACCAGCTCGGCGTCGAGGTGATCTTCGGCGCGGACGGCCAGCGCCTGCACCTCAAGCACGAGGCCGGCGACGGCTCCAAGCCCTATGTCGCCGGCGCGCTGCTGGCGATCCGCAAGGTCCACACCGTGCGCGGCGTGGTGCGGGGGCTGGACAAGGTGATGGAAGGACTGTGACGGCCGCAGGCCGTCACGGCCACACCCTGCTTACCAGCTGCCGGGGTTGACCGGCTTGGCAGGCGGCTTGGCGGCCGCCTTTTCTGTCTTTTCAGGCTTCTCGGCCTTGCCCTTCGCCGCCGGCGCCGACGCGGGGTTCAACTTGCCGTCCACCTCGGCATCCTTTTCCGCCATCAGGGCGCGCGCCTGGGGCAGCAGCATCTCGATGGTGCCGGTGGCCGGGTCTTCCGGCATCGCGTACAGCTCCACGGTCAGCGGCCTCTTCATCCAGCCGGCATGGATCGTCTTGACGGTCTTGCCGGCCTTGTCGCGCATCTCTTCCTGCTCCTGGCGGAACGGCTTGCCATACAGCGCGTTGATGCTGTCGACGGCGGCCTGCTGCGAATTGGCGCCGGCGGTCGGAACCACCAGGCCGACCAGCGCATTGCGGTCGACAAAGGCCACCACGTGCGGGCCATCCATGAAGCCGGGGCGCTTGTCACGCGGCACGCCAACCTGGCGCACCAGGCCGTCGCCCTTCAGTTCCACGCAGAACGCGGTTACATCGCGGCCGTCGGGCGAGCGCTTGTCGGCGCAATCGGGCAGCGCAGGCAGCGGGTTGCCGATCTCGAGCATGCCCAGCAGCGGCGCCAGCGCGCTGTTGTCCGCCTTGGCGGACGGTGCTGGTGCTGGTGCTGGTGCGGGTGCGGCAGGCTTGGCGGCGGGGGCGGCAATGGCGCTGGCGGCGCCCATCAGGCCGGCGAGCGCCAGCCCGGCAACGGGGAATTTCAAAGTCTGACTCCTGGAAAACGGCTCCGGGTTGGAGCGCGCCACCGCCGGGATGTTCCTGGGGACGGGTGCGGCGCCGGTCACGCATGGCAACAGGGCAGCGGCATGAGTGCCGCGCAAGCCACCGGACGCCCGCGGATCGAGGGCGAACGCTAGCTTAACCGATCGCTCCGGCGGCTCCTGCACATGCAGCAGCATCGAATGGCGGCGGCTTCAGGCCGGCGCCTTGCGCACCAGCACCAACGCCAGCGCCTCGCGCCGGAACCCATGGCTCACCTGGTGGTAGAACGGGTGCGGCGAGAACTGCCGCGAGATAAACGACGCCAGCAGCGACGCCGCCAGCAGGAACACGGTCAGGTCCTGCGTGCGCGTCATCTCCATCACGATCACGCTGGCGGTGACGGGCGCCTGCGTGGCCGCGGCGAGGAACGCCGCCATCGATACCAGCGCAAGCACGCGCGGCTCCGCCATGCCGGTGACGAACTGCGCCACGTTCTCGCCGATGCCCGCGCCGATGGCCAGCGCCGGCGTGAAAATCCCGCCCGGGATGCCGGCAAAGTACGACACCACCGTCGCCACCAGCTTGGCGACGCCGAACCACAGCGTCGCATGCGATTCGCCGTTGATCAGCGCCGAGGCCTGCTCGTAGCCGGTGCCGAAGGTGGCACCCGCGGTGGCCACGCCAAGCACCGCCACCACCAGCCCGCAGCCGAACGCTACCCACACCGGATGCTGCATCGGCCAGGCGCGCCAGCGTGCCGGCAGCAGGCCGGGCACGCCGCCCGCCAATGCCTTGGCGAAGAAGCCGCCCAGCACGCCATTGAGCAGCGCGCAAACCAGCACCGGCCCCCAGGCGTTGCTCAGTACCAGCATCGGCACCTTGACGACGAAATACGGGTTGTTGCCCAGCACCGCCAACGACAGGAAGCCGGCGGTCAGTACGCCCGACAGCACCAGCCGGTCCCAACGCACCGCGGTACCGCGCCCCAGCTCCTCGATGGCGAAAACCACGCCTGCCAGCGGCGTGTTGAACGCGGCCGCCAGCCCGCCGGCCGCGCCCGCGGCGATCAGCGCGTTGGGATGGAAGCCGATGCGCAAGCGCAGTTTCTGCTGGCACCAACGGCCCCACGCCAGCATGGCCGCGGCGCCGACCTGCACCGACGGCCCCTCGCGGCCCACCGACGCGCCGGCGAGCAACGCCAGCGTGGTCAGCAACACCTTCCACATCGATTGCCGCAACGACACCAGCGCCGTCTGCGCCGGGCCATTCGGCGGCAGCTTGAACGCCGCGATCACCTGGGGGATGCCGCTGCCGCGCGCCTGCGGCGCGAAGCGGATCGTCAGCCAGCGCAGCGCGGCCAGGCCGAACGGCAGCATCACGAAGGCCAGCCACGGCGTGGCCTGGGTCAGCTGGTGGTTCCAGCGCAGCGCCACCTCGGCGATCCACGCGAACACCAGCGAAAACAGGCCGACGAAGCCGGCGCCGAACATGAATACCGTGTAGCGCAGCGTGGTGCGCGAGATGCGGCCGGCCTGGCGCGATTTGCGCCGGGCTGCGAGGCGGGCGCGGCGGGTGAGTTCGTCGATCAGGCGGGGATCGGGGGGCGGTGCGGCGGGATCCTGAGCGTCCGGATGCTGCGCCAGTTCTGTGGGCGATGGATCGGCGGTATCGGCATTCTTGGGTTCGGTGGACTCGCGCTCGGTCATGACACGGGGCGTTGCTGGGACATTCGGCGCGGTGCGGGGGTGCGCCAGGAATCAGCGAGAACTATACGCCCATCGTTGCGACGTGGGCCCAAGGCTGGCCGGTGATCGTCGGGCATGAGCGCTTGAGCAAACTACCGCCCGGCCGCGAAGGCTCGCCTCTCCCGCACGCGGGAGAGGCGAGCAAGCCGAGCGCTTGCCAGCGCATGCATCCCTAATCCAGCGAAATATTATTCGCCTTGATCACCTTCCCCCAATGCTCCCGGTCCGCCTCGATGTACCGGTCGATCTCCGCCTGCGTGCGCGGCGGCTGCACGATCAGGCCGAGCCCGCTGAAGGTTGCACGGAACTGCGGATCCTTCAGCACGTGCGATGCCGCAGCCTGCAATTTGGCCACCGCCTCGGGGGGCGTCTGTGCGGGCACCGCCAGCCCGAACCACGTCGCGGCCTGGAAATTGGGATAGCCGCTCTCGGCCACGGTCGGCACGTTGGGCAGCACCTCCAGCCGGGTGCGGCCGGTGACCGCCAGCGCCTTGAGCTTGCCGGCCTTGATATGCGGCAGCGAGGTGCTGACCACGTCGACCATCAGCTGCACGTCATTGGCCAGCAGCGCCGCCAGCGCCGGCGCGCTGCCGTTGTAGGGCACGTGGGTAACGTTGATGCCGAGCTCGGTCTTCAGCATCTCGGTGGCCAGCTGCAGCGCATTGCCCAACCCCACCGACGCATAGTTGAGCTTGCCGCCGGACGATTTGGCGTAGGCCGCGAACTCCTTGATGCTGGTGGCCGGCACCTGGGTATTGGTCACCACCACCAGCGGCGCCTCGGCGCCGATCGTGAAGATCTTGAAGTCCTTGGGCGGATCGTAGGTGATCTTCTTGTACAGCATCGGATTGAGCACCATGCTGCCGTTGGTTGCCAGCACCATGGTGTAGCCGTCGGCGGGCGCACGTGCCACGCTGTTGGTGCCGATCATGGTGGCGGCACCGGGGCGGTTCTCGACCACCACGGTCTGGCCGAGCTGGCGCGACATGCCGTCGGCCAGCGCGCGTCCGAACTGGTCGGTCGAGCCGCCCGGCGTGTACGGCACCACCAGCTTGAGCGGCCGGTCCGGATAGGCGGCCAGCGCGGCGCCGCCCCACAGTGCCAGCGCGCATCCGGCGCCGGCTGCCATCGCGGCGAGCCAGGTGCGCCGTCCGCTGTTGTCCTTGTGCATCGCGTCTCCTCCTGTGGTTATCTTTGTGTTGCCGCGCCGCCCGGTACGCTTAAACGCGCCGCTGACGGCCTTCCCAGTATCGGTCACGCAGCCGGCGCTTGGCGAGCTTGCCGGTCTCGTCGCGCGGCAGCTGCGGCTCGATCACGATGCTGCGCGGCACCTTGAAGCCCGACAGCCGCTGGCGCAGCCATTCGATCACGTCGGCCTCGCGGATTTCCGCGCCCGGCATCGGCTGCACCAGGCCCAGCAGGCGCTCGCCGTACTCGTCATCGGGGACGCCGAACACCACGCAGTCGGCCACGCCGGGATAGCGCACCAGCTCGTGCTCGATCTCGGCCGGGTAGATGTTGACGCCGCCGGAGATCACCATGTCCGAGGCGCGGTCGCAGATGAACAGGTAGCCGTCGGCATCGACGTAGCCCATGTCGCCCAGCGTCACCAGCCCGCCACGGTCGATGGCGCTGCGCGCGGCGTCGTTGTTGCGGTAACTGAAGTCGGGATAGGCTGGCTGGCGCACGTAGACCAGGCCGACTTCGCCCGGCGCGCACTCGCGGCCGTCTTCGTCCAGGATGCGCAGCTGCGCGTCGTCGACAGGCTTGCCGGCGGTGCCCGGGCGCGCGGCGGCGTCGGCCGGCGTGGCCACGGTGATCATGCCGGCCTCGCTGGAGGCATAGGTCTCGTAGATGATGGGGCCGAACCAGTCGAGCATGGCGCGCTTGACCTCCGGCGCGCACGGCGAGCCGGTCGAGGCGACGAAGCGCAGCGACGACACGTCGTACTTCGCGCGCACCTCGGGCGGCAGCTTGAGCAGGCGCACGTACATGATAGGCACCAGGTAGATCACGTCGATGCGGTGTTTCTCGATCAGCGCCAGCACCTGCTCGGCATCGAAGCGCGGCGTGATCACCAGCCGCTCCGCCATCTGCAGCGCGTTCTGGATAAACGAGCTTGGCGCGCTGTGATACAGCGGCGCCGACATCAGCGCGCGGCAGCCCGGCTCGAGACCGTAGGTCTGCCGCACCAGCGAACGGGCGCGCGCCTGCTGCGCTTCCAGCTGGTCCAGCGGGACCGGAGCGCGCACCACGCCCTTGGGCCGGCCGGTGGTGCCGGAGGTGTAGGCCATGTGGCCGCGCGGCGCCACGCGCGGGCCGTCATACGCCGGCTGCTGTGCCAGCCAGCCCTCATACTCGATCGCGCCCTCGGCGCCACCGCCGACCGACAGCACCGTCATGCCGGCGGGCACGGCCTCATGCACCGCGGGCAGCAGGTCGGACTGGACCAGCAACGCCTTGGCGCCGCTGTCGGCCAGCAGGAAGCGCACCTCCTCGGCGGTGAAGTGCCAGTTGATCGGGCAGTAGTAGCAGCCGGCGGTGCGGCAGGCATTAACCACGTCGGCGTAGGCGGGATCGTTGCGCAGCAGCACCGCCACCACGTCGCCCTGCTGCACGCCCAGCCGGCGCAGGCCGCCGGCGAGTTGCGCGCCGCGCGCCACCAGTTCGTCGGCGCTGCGGTGCATGTCTTCAAACCAGAGGTCCGTGGCCATCCGTTGTCTCCTTTTTTCGCTGAGCTGACTGACAGCTTGCCACTGTATCGGCGCGGTCCTGCATCGACAATCACGCGCAGCGGAATCACAATGTTGCGCCAGACTCGACAATCCCACAGGCAATCCCGGATGGACCTCAACCTGATCCAGGCCTTCGTCGACATCGTCGATGCCGGCAACCTTGCCGAAGCGGGCCGGCGGCGCGGCGTCACGCGCTCGCAGGTCAGCCGCCAGCTGCGCGAGCTCGAGCACCAGGCCGGCGCCCAACTGCTGCGCCGGACCACGCGGCGGCTGGAACTGACCGAGCCCGGCCATGCGCTGTACCAGCATGGCGTGCGCATCCTGCAGGAGGTGAGTTCGGCACAAGCGGAAATCGACAGCCTGGGCAAGACCCTGCGCGGCCATGTGCGCGTGAGCGTGCCGACCGGGCTGGGCGATGCCTATATCGCGCCATTGCTGCTGCGCTTTGCCAAGCTGCATCCCGGGATCACGCTGCGGGTGTTCTTTGCCAACCGCGTCAACGACCTGATCGCGGCGGAGATCGATGTGGCGCTGAAGGTCACCTCTGCGCCGCCGCTGGACCATGTGGCGCGGGAAATCTGCGATATCCGCTGGCAACTGTATGCATCGCCGGAATACCTTGCGACCATGCCGCCGGTGCGGGTGCCACCCGATCTGGCCGGGTGCAGCTTCCTTTGCCCGCCCTATACGCCGCGCCAGTTCGCGCTGTCGCTGTACCGCGAGGGTCAGCGCGTCGACGTGGCGCTGACGCCGACGCTGCAATCCGAGCACTTCCTGTTCCTGGCACGCGCGGTGACGGAGGGGCACGGCATCGGCCTGCTGCCGGTCTATATCGGCTGGGAGGAAGTGCGCGCTGGCAAACTTGTGCCGGTGCTGCCGGACTGGCGGCCCGAGGGCCTGGGCAACCGGCTCTTCATCATCACCACCCCCAATCTGCATCCGTCGATGGCCACGCGCGCGCTGATCGAATTCATGCGCGACGAACTGGGCAAGCTGGAGGTCTTCGCCGCGCCCTGACCGCGCGGCCGGTGATCGAACAGAATCACGCGTTGGCGGCACTGTCCGGGTCCGCAGACTTGCATTCTGCAAGCTATGCTTCAGGGAACTTGCAAAATGCAAGCATGCTGACCACCGCGAGGCGGAGACATCCATGCCCCCAACCGATTTCACTTCGATGCCCTGCCCGGTCGCCCGCTCGATGGCGGTGCTGGGCGAGCGCTGGGCCATCCTGGTGCTGCGCGAGGCCTTCTACGGCAGCACGCGCTTCGATGAGTTCGAACGCAACCTGGGCATCGCCCCCAATATCCTCAGCGCCCGGCTCAAGACGCTGGTAGCGCACGGCCTGCTCGCCCGCGTCACGCCAGAGGGCGGCGGCCGCCATGTCTACCAGCTGACCGGCAAGGGCCGTGACTTCTTCCCGGCCTATGTCGCGCTCAAGGCCTGGGCCGACCGCTGGATGACCGATGAGAAGGGTCCGCTGACGCTGCTGCAGGACCGCCGCACCGGCCAGGAAATCGCCGAACCCGCGCTGGCACGCGCCGACGGCACGCCGATCACGCTGGACGACGTGCGCGTGCTGCCCGGCCCGGGCGCCGGCCGCTTCCTGCGGCGCCGCTTCGGCGAACCCGACACCATCGGCCACGTGGCGGAGCACGAACATGAGTGAAACCCATGCCTTGCCCGCCGGCAGCGTACCGGCCGAGACAGTCCCCGCCAGCGAACTCGCCCGCCGCATCGGCCGCCTGGCCGGTCCGACCGCGCTGATCGCGGTGCTGCAGGCCGTGGGCCAGCTGATCGAAACCTGGCTGGCCGCGCGCCAGGGCACCGCCGCCCTGGCGGGCTGGGCGGTGGTGCTGCCGTTTGCGCTGCTGCTGCAGCAGATGTCGGCCGGCGCCATGGGCGGCGGCGTGGTCGCGGCGATCGCGCGGGCGCTGGGTGCCAACAGGCGCGACGAGGCCTCGGCACTGGTGATGCATGCGCTGCTGATTGCGGTCACGGCCGGGCTGGCCTTTGCCGTGGTGCTGGCCGGCTTCCCGCGGGGCGTGCTCGGCGCCGTCGCCGGCGCCACCGCTGCCGAAGCTGCTGCCACCTATGCGATCTGGCTGTTCGGCGCGGGCGCGATCCCGGCGTGGCTGGCCAATACGCTGGCCTCGGTACTGCGCGGCGGCGGCCGCCATGCGCTGGCGGCGCGCGTGCTGGCGCTGATGTGGGTGGCCTTCCCGGTGCTGGCGTGGCTGCTGTCCGAACCCGCCGGCATGGGGCTGGCCGGCATCGGAGCGGCGCTGGCCGCGGTCTCGTGGGCCGCGGCGCTGGCGATGGCAATCGTGGTCGCGCGCGGTGGCGCGGGCTTCGTGCCGGTGCTGCGGGTGCAGCCGTCGTGGGCGCTGTTCTCGCGGATCCTGTCGGTGGGGCTGGTGGCGTGCGCGCTGGCGTCGGTGGCCAACCTGACCACCATCCTCGTCACCGCGCAGCTGCGCCACCATGGCACCGCGGCGGTGGCGGCCTACGGCATCTCGGCGCGGCTGGAATTCCTGATGATCCCGCTGGCGTTCGGCGTGGGCTCGGCGCTGACGGCGCTGGTCGGGCGCGCGGTCGGTGCCGGCGACTGGCATACGGCGCGCCGCACCGCATGGGTTGGCGCCTTCCTCGCGCTGGCGATCGCGGGCACGTCCGGCGCAGCGGTGGGACTGGCGCCGATGCGCTTTGCCAGCCTGTTCAGCAGCGATGCCGAGGTGATCGCCATCGCCGCGCGCGCACTGTCGTGGGTGGGACCGGCGTTCGGCGGCTTCGGCCTGGGGATGGCGCTTTACTTCGCCTCGATGGGCGCCGGCCGCATGCGCTGGCCGGTGGCGGCCGGGCTGTGCCGGATCGCGCTGGCCGCGGGCGGCGGCTGGGTGCTGGCCAATGTGTTCGGCATGGGCCTGGACGGGCATTTCCTGGGCGTGGCGCTGGGGATCACCGCCTATGGCGTGGTGACGGCGATGGGCGTCAGGCAAGGGGAGTGGTCGGCGCGGTGAGGGCGAAAGCGCCGAGAGGAAGAACTCTTGCGGCGCCAGCCAGCAAGCTTGCGCCGCTACCGCGCCAGCACCTTCGCATCCCCCTGCATCCCCGCCTCGCGCACGGCCTGCGGCACCGACGGCCAGCCGCCGCCCAGCGACTTGTACAGCGCCGCGGTGCTGGTCAGCACGTCGACCTGGCCCTGGATCGCCGCCAGTTGCGCGTCGAACAGCTTCTCGCGCGCATTGGTGACCTCCAGGTAGCTCGAATACCCGCCCTCATACCGGGCAAAGGCCTGGTCCGCATAGATGAACAGGCTCTGTTCCTGCCGGCGCAGGCTGCCCAGCCGCGTGCGGGTCTCGACGCCATTGGCTAGCGCGCTGTTCACATCCGCCAGCGCGGCGAGCACCGTGCCCTGGTACGCAAACATGGCCTGGTCGCGCTGCGCGGACGCAGTCTGCACCTGCCCGCGGATGGCGCCGCCCTGGAAGATCGGCTGGGTCAGCCCCGCGCCGAAGGCCCACACCCGCGACGCGCTGTCCCACAGCGCGCCCGGCGACGCCGCCACGGCGCCGAACAGGCCGCCCAGATTGACCGCCGGCAGGTAGAGTGCCTGCGCCGCGCCCAGCTGCGCATTGGCGGCGATGGCGGCCTGCTCGGCCTGCAGCACATCGGGCCGGCGCGAGAGCAACGCGGCCGGCAGGTCCGCGCCAACCGGCGGCGCCTGCAGCTCGTTGATCGGCTTGCCACGCTCGATCGGGCCCGCCGGCCGGCCCAGCAGCACCGACAGCGCGTTCTCGGTCTGCGCGATGGCGGCACGCAGCGGCGGGATCGAGCCCTCGGCCACGTAGTAGTCGTTCTCGGCCTGCGCCATTTCCAGCTGCGAGATCACGCCGCCTTCGTAGCGCTGGCGGAAGATGTCCAGCCCGCTCGCGCGCGATGCCAGCGTCTGCTGCGCGACGTCGAGCTGCGCATCGAGCCCGCGCAGCGTGGCATACCCCTGCACCACGGAAGCCGCCAGCGCCAGCACCACGCCGCGGCGCGCATACTCGGCATTCCACAGGCTGGCCTCGGCCGCCTCGGCCTGCCGGCGGATGCGGCCCCACAGGTCGATCTCCCAGTTGGCGTTGGCCAGCAGCTGGTAGGTATTGCCGGTGCCGCTGCCGAACTGCGTGCTGTTCAGGCTGCCGATGCTTTGACGCGCGGCCGACGCGGAAAGATTGAGCTGCGGGAAAAAGCCGGCGCGCGCCACCATCAGCTGGCCCCGGAATTCGTCGATGCGCGCGGCGGCGATCCGGACATCGTAGTTGCCGGCCAGCGCCGCATCCACCAGCGCGTTCAGCACCGGGTCGCTGAACTGGTTCCACCAGTCGCTGTCGGCGGCGATCGCCAGCGCGCCGGTGTCGAGGCGGTACTGCGCCACCTCCGGCGTCTCCGGGCGCTGGTAGTTGGGGCCGATCGCACAGCCGCCCAGTGTTGCCGCGACGCTGGCCGCCAGCATCCACGCACGTGGGCTCATAGCGTTTCTCCGGCGGGCGGGGTGGTGGGTGGCGTGGCGGGCGGCTGCGGCGCATCGCCCGCCTTTTCCGCCTTCTTGGGCTTGCCCTCGGACAGGCGCTCCAGCCCCCAGAAGAACATCGGGATAAAGAACAGCGCGATTACCGTCGCCCCGAGCATGCCACCGATCACGCCCGTGCCAAGCGACTGCCGGCTGGCCGCCGAGGCGCCGCTGGCGATGGCCAGCGGCACGCAGCCCAGGATAAACGCCAGCGAGGTCATGATGATCGGCCGCAGGCGCAACTTGGACGCATGGATGGCGGCATCGTACGCGCTCAGCCCTTCCTTCTCGCGCATTTCCACCGCGAACTCGAAGATCAGGATCGCGTTCTTCGCCGCCAGCGCGATCAGCACGGTCAGGCCGATCTGGAAGTAAACGTCGTTCTCCATGCCGCGCATCAGGATGCCGAGCAGCGCGCCGAACAGCGCGAACGGCACGGCCAGCAGCACGCCGAGCGGCAGCGACCACTTCTCGTACTGCGCCGCCAGGATCAGGAACACCATCAGCAAGGCAAAGGCGAAGACGTAGACCGCGGTGGAGCCGGCGGTCTTTTCTTCGTAGGCCTGGCCGCTCCAGGCGTAGGCGTAGCCCGGCCCCAGCACCTCCTGCGCTACCTCCTCCATGGCCTTGATGGCTTCCCCGGAACTGTAGCCGGGCGCGGAATCGCCCATGACCTTGGCGGCCGGGAAGTTGTTGAAGCGCGTGACGATGTCGGCCCCCGGCACATACCTGGTGGTGGTCACCGCCTTGATCGGCACCATTTCGCCGTTGTGGTTGCGCACGTAGACCTTGTCGAGGTCTTCCGGCCGCGAGCGAAACTCGGGCTCGGCCTGCAGGATCACCTGGAACAAGCGGCTGTTCTTCGGGAACTGGCTCACGTAGAGCGAGCCGAACATGGTCTGCAGCGCAGAATAGACATTCTCGACCGGCACGCCCTGGGTTTCGGAGCGCTCCCGGTCGACTTCGACCAGGAACTGGCGCGAGCGCGAATTGATCGTGGAGTTCACGCCGCTCAGCTCCGGCCGATGGCGGGCCTTGGCGATGAACTCATGGACCTTTTGCTCCAACTGCTGGTAAGTCCCGTCTGCCGTGCTCTGCAGCCAGAACTCGAAGCCGCCGGTGGTGCCAAGGCCCGGGATCGACGGCGGATTCAGCGGGATCACGACGCCGTCCTGGTAGCGGGAGAACTCCTGGCGGGCCTTCTGCATCAGTTCGGTCGCCGTCTGGCCGGCACCCCGCTCATGGAAGCCCTTGAGCGTGACGAACAGCGTGCCGGCGTTGGCCTTGTTCTGGGAATCGATCAGGCTGTAGCCATCGACCGACGCCACCGACGAGACGCCGGGCTGCTTGGCGAACCATGTCTCCGCGCGGCCAGATAATGTCTGGGTACGGTCCAGGCTGGCCGCGTCCGGCATCACCACCGCGCCGAACAGGTAACCCTGGTCCTCCACCGGCAGGAACGAGGTCGGGATGCGCATGAACATGACCACGCTGACCGCTACCATCGCCAGGATGATGGCAATCGACATCACCGTGCGCCGGATCACGATCTGCAGCGACTTGTCATAGCCGGCCACGAGCCGGTCGAAGGAATTGTTGAACCAGGTGAAGAAGCGGTTCTTCTTGTGCTCGCCGGGCTTGAGCAGGATCGCCGCCATCGCCGGCGACAACGTCAGCGCCACCACGCCGGACAGCACCACCGACACCGCGATGGTGATGGCGAACTGCTTGTACAGCTGCCCGGTGATGCCCGACAGGAACGCCACCGGGATGAACACCGCCAGCAGCACCAGCACGATCGCGACCACCGGGCCGCTGACCTCGTCCATCGCTTTCTTGGCCGCCTCCTTGGGCGGCAGGTTGAACTCCGTCATGTTGCGCTCGACGTTCTCGATCACCACGATCGCGTCGTCGACCACGATGCCGATGGCCAGCACCATGCCGAACAAGGTCAGCATGTTGACCGAGAAGCCGAACGCGCTCATGCCGACGAAGGCGCCGATGATCGACACGGGCACGGCCAGGATCGGCACCAGCGTGGCACGCAGGCTCTGCAGGAACAGGAACACCACCAGGATCACCAGGATCACCGCGTCGCGCAGCGTGTGCACCACCTCGTCGATCGACTCCTGCACGAACTCCGTGGTGTCGAGCGCGACCTCGTATTCCAGCCCCGGCGGGAAGCTCTTCTTCAGCTCCGCCAGCGTGGAGCGCACCTGCTTGGCAACATCCAGCGCATTGGCCCCCGGCTGCTGGTACACCGCCAGCAGCGTGGCGGTCTTGCCGTTGTAGCGGCTGCGCAGCGAGTAGTCCTTGGAGCCGAGCTCGGCGCGGCCGATGTCCTTCAGGCGCACCAGCGCGGCGTCGCCGGACTGCGCGCGCAGGATCATGTTTTCAAACTCGGCGGGCTCGGTCATGCGGCCCTTGGTGGCGATCGGGAAGGTCTGCTGCACCGGCCCGGTGGTCGGCGACTGGCCGATGCGCCCCGCGGAAAACTGCTGGTTCTGGTTGGCGACCGCGTTCTTGACGTCCTCGGTGGTGATGCCCAGCGAAGCCATGCGGTCCGGCCGCAGCCAGATGCGCATGGCGTAGTCCGGGCTGCCGAAGATCGATGACTGGTTGGCGCCGGGGATGCGCTTGAGCGCATCCAGCACGTAGATGTTGGCGTAGTTGCCGACGAAGGTCTGGTTGTAGCTGTTGTCCGGCGAGTAGATGGCGATCACCATCATGAACGCCGACGACCGCTTCTGCACCGAGACGCCCTGCGCAGTCACCGCATCGGGCAGCGTGGGCAGTGCCAGGTTGACGCGGTTCTGCACGTCCACCTGCGCGAGTTCAGGGTCGGTGCCGATCTCGAAATAGGTGGTCAGCGTCAGGTCGCCGGTGGAGGAACTCGTCGAGTTCATGTACATCATGCGGTCGGCGCCGTTGACCTGCTGCTCGATCGGCGCGGCCACGTTCTGCGCCACCACTTCGGCGCTGGCGCCCGGGTACCGGGTCGTGACCGTGATGGACGGGGGCGTGATATCCGGAAACTGGGCGATCGGCAGCTTGGTCAGCGCTACCAGGCCGCCCACCGTGATGATGATGGACAGCACCGATGCGAAGATCGGCCGGTCGATAAAGAAATGGGCAAGCTTCATGGCTTGCCCCCGGTGGTGCCGGCTGCCTGGGGCGCGGCCGCGCCGGAGGCGGCCGGTGCCGCTGCGGCCTGGGCGCCGCTGGCCGGGCCATGCGCGGCCGCCTGGGCCGCCGGCACGGCCTTGACCGGCGCACCGGGCATCAGGCGCAGGATCCCGCTCACCGCCACGCGCTCACCAGCCTTCAGCCCCGAGCGCACCACCCAGTTGGAGCCGGTCCACTCGCCCACGTCGACCACGCGCTGCTGCGCCTTGTTGTCCGGGCCGATGACCCAGACCGTCTGGCCGCGCGGGCCTTGCACAATGGCTTCCTGCGGCACGGCAATGGCCTGCGTGCGCATCGCGCCATGCACCTTGACCCGCACGAACTGGCCCGGCCTCAGGGCCCCCTGCGGATTGGCGACCTCGGCGCGAACCAGGTAGGTGCCGGTTTCCTGGCTGAACGAAGCGTCGGCAAAGGCAATCCTGCCGTGGTGCGGGAACTCCGATCCGTCGGCCAGCACGATGACAATGTCGAAGGCCTCCTGCGCCGGGTACTTGATGGCGCCGGATTTCTCCGATGAGCGGATCGACAGGACCTCGTTTTCCGACAGGCTGAAGTTGACCCACATCGGATCCAGCTTGGCGACATAGGTCAGCAGGCTGTTTGTGGTATCGATATAGGATCCCACCTGCCGCTTGGCAAAGCTCGACAGGCCCGCGACCGGCGACTTGATCGTGGTGTAGCTCAGGTTCAGCCTGGCATTGATCACATTGGCGCGCGCCTGCTCCACCGCGGCCGCGGCCTCCTGCTCCTTGCCGGTGGCGTCATCCAGGTCGCGCTGGCTGAGGGCATTGCGCGCCGCCAGCGGGCGCACGCGGTTCAGGTCGGCGCGCGCGGTGTTCAGCCGCGCTTGCTGCTGCGCCAGTTCGGCCTCGGCCGCCTTCAGGGTGGCCTCGAACGGCTTGGGATCCATCAGGAACAGGGTCTCGCCCGCCTTGACCAGGGCACCCTCCGAATAGACCCGCTTCTCCAGGAAGCCATTGACGCGCGCGCGTATCTCCACCTGCTGCGAGCTCTGGGTCTGGCCGACGAAATCAAAGATGAGCGGCACGTCGCGCAGCGCCACGGTGATGACGCCCACCTCGGCTGCCGGTGGCGCCACCGCTGCCGGCTTTTCCTTGCCGCAGCCCGCCACCAGCAACAGGGCCAGCAGGCCCGCCGCGCTGCACCCTTTGAGCATTATCCTCACGTGACCTCCTCCGCCAGCAACCATGGCTGCCCCCGATGCCAGACGTAGTGGCGCCCGCCACCCGATCCGGTGCCTGTTCAGGCAGGTTAAGGCGCGCCCATGGACGCGCCAATTCAATCTTTCTTGTGCCCGTGTTTAGTCGTTTCGACAGTCGCGGCCCGCCCGGCAGTCCGCCTCAGCGGCGGAAGCCGCCATGGAACCGGCCCCCGCCGCGGAATCCCCCGCCGCCAAACCGGCCCGCGCCCTGCCACTGCTGCGCCATGCCGCTGAAGCGCTGTTGCCCCACTTCGCGCGCCTGGCGCTGCTGGTCCAGCCGGCCGGTCACTTCGTTGTTGGCCTGCACCGGCTCCCAGCCGCCGGGCGTGTGCTTCTGCCAGCCGCTGTCGGTATGCTGGTAGACCGAGCCATCATGGCCGGCATAGACATTGCCGTTGTTCCACACCAGGGCGGTGTCCTTGCCCGGGTTGGCAACGAAGCCGCGGCTGCCGGCGGTGTGCTCGCCGGTCTGCGTGTTGCCGGCAATGCCGGCCTCGGCCGCGCCCACGCGGCCGGTCTGCGCGTTGTAGCCGGCCGCCTGGCGCCCGGCTGCGTAGTCGCCGGTATATGTATTGCCGGCAACGCCGCCGCGCGCGGCACCCTCGCGCCCGGTGGAGGGGTTGGAGAACGAGCCCTGGCGACCGGCGGCGTAGTTGCCGGAATACGGGTTGAACGCGGCACCTCGGCTGCCCTGGTAGCGCGCGCCGGTGGCCGGGTTGAATCCCGACGCCGCGCTGCCGCGCCACTCGGTGCCGGTCCACGCATTCCAGCCTTGCGCATGCGTCACCGTGCCCTGCCCCCAGCGGCCGTAGAAGTTGGCCTGGTTCACGTTGACGTAGTTCCAGTTATAAGGGCCGCCCCACCAGTACGGTCCCCAGTACGGAGCCGCCGCCCCCCAGAACGCCCCCGCGGCAAAGCCGAAGGCAAACCCCTCCGCCATGCCGATGCCAAAGCCTGCGCCGTAGCCGTAGGTAACCGGGTAGCCGTAATAGACCGCTCCGACGTAGGGCGGATAGACGTAGCCGGTGCCGTACACGACCGTGCCATCTGGACTGACCACCACGCCCATGTACCCGGGGGTGTAGCCAACCACGACGGCTTCCGGCGTGACCGAGTAGATCCGTACATAGGTCACGTAGTAGAGCGGCGAGGTTGGCGGGATGGTGTAGATGGCGGACGGCACCTCGGTGGCGACGCGCCACGGTCCAGACGGCGCCGGCGCCGTGAACCAGACGCCGTTGGCAACCGCGTAATAGTGGCTGGCATCGACCTCGATCACCGGCGTGCCCGTGTTCGCCGCATAGCTGAGCGAGGTGCCGGTGATCGGCGTAAAGCGCGGCACGCCGTCGTAGCTGACGTTCAGGCTGGCCTTGCTGCGCGACACCGTGGCGGTCTGCGGGATGGTGGCAGCAATCTCGGCCTCGCGCGCCTGCGGCGTGCCCGGCACCGACACCAGCACATTGGCCTTCGGGTCGGTCGCCGGAATCCTGGCGAAATCCGCCGGCAACTCGCGGCCAGGCACGTATTCCCACGGCCCGGTCAGCATCGGCGCGCGGAACCAGCGACCCGACACCAGCACGTAATACTGGTTGGTGGCCGGGTCGACGAAGATGGCGTGATCGGCGTTGGAGACCGTCAGCAGGCCCACGCCGCTGACCGGCGTCATCTGCGGCGCGCCGCTGGTAATGACCAGCTCGGTCGGCCGGGTGGCGAAAACGATCTCCGGCGCCCGCGCCGGGCGCTTGCCGCCGGCGGGCAGCATTGCATCAGGCTTCATGCCGGCGGCGGCCTTGGTGGCGGCATTTTCCAGCGCCTTCGGCACGGTCGACATGACCTCCCATGCTCCGCCCGCGGATTCGGAGCGGTACCAGTAGCCGGTGGCCTTCAGGTACAGCTCGCCGCCCGACTCGCGCAGCAACAGGGCACGGCTGTTGAGGGCGCGTTCGTACTGCGTGCCCGGGACGGCGCGCCAGGCCGGGTCGCCGTCGACCAGCACCAGCAGTGTCGGCGTGGTCGCAAACAGGATCTGCGGCGCGTCGTTGCGGACCGGCACACGGCCGGCGCGGGCCAGTTGCTGAGACACGGCATAGCTGGCCTGCAACTGGTCCAGCGGCACGGTCAGGCCGTTGGCCGGCAGCCGGGACACCAGCGCCTGGCGTACCCGTTCGGCGGCGTCGGGCCTGGTGGGGACTTCCACGCTCCCGATGCGCAGCGCACTCAGCTGCACCAGCCCGGATGGCTTGTCGATATCGGCGGTGGCCGAGAAATGCACTACACCATAGGTGGGCGAGCCACCCTTCTCCCCCACCGCCACGGCGGCCCGCCCCGACAGCCGGTTGCCGTCCCAGGTCTCGACCTGCGGCTGGTAAAGCTCGACATGGTCGTTGGCGGCGTCGAAATTGCGCGGCCAGCCCAGCGTTGCGGCCGCCTGTGGCGGCGTCGTGGCGGCTTGCGGCGCCATGGGCGCCAGCGCAAGCCATGCCGCCGCAATCAGGACGCTGGTCTGCTTGAGGCAAGAAAACATGGATTTCTCCGGCAAGGAGGGCACGATGCTGCACAGCAAGCGGCCCATGCTGGCAATCTAAATTAGGCCGGACAGGCGAACAATCGCATTTGAAAACATTCAGGGGCGGCGCAAAAAAAGACAGATCAGGCCGGCGCGAGGCTTCCGCACGCGGCGCGGGTGTGCATCTCGCTTGGCCGGCGGCGGCTGCTTCCACCCTTGAAGCGCACCCGCAGCGGCCTCATCTCCCGATTCCACCCTGGCTCTCGCCGCGCCCCTATGCCCCCTCGCACCACCATCCTGACCGCCGCCCTGATCACGGCACTGCTGCACGGCTATATCGGGCTGCGCCTGTTGCCGGCGATGCCCGTGCCGATGCTGGTCAAGACGCTCGCCGTGATCTGGCTCGCCCTGTCCTGCGCGCTGCTGCCCGCAGGGTTGCTGGCACGCCGCTTCAGCCAGCCGTGGGCGGACCGGATTTCCTGGATCGGCATGCTGGCAATGGGATTCTTCTCATCCCTGCTGCTGCTGACCCTGGCGCGCGACGTCGCGCTGGCCGCCGCCTGGCTGGTGGGCAAGCTGCTCGGCTGGCAAGCCCCCGGGCTGGTTGCGGGCAGCGCCCTCGCCGTGCCGCTGCTGGCACTGCTGGTCACGCTGGCCGGCTATATCAACGCCCGCCGCGTGGCGCGCGTGGTCGAGGTCGACGTGCCGGTGTCCGGACTGCCCGAGGCGCTGCACGGCTTCACCATCGCGCAGATCAGCGATATCCACGTCGGCCCCACCATCAAGGGGCCCTACCTCGACCGCATCGTCGACCGCGTCAACAGCCTCAAGCCGGACGCCGTGGCCATCACCGGCGACCTGGTCGACGGCACCGTTCGCGAACTTTCCGCCCATACCGCGCCGCTGGCGCGGCTGCAGTCTCGCCATGGCAGCTACTTCGTCACTGGCAACCACGAGTACTACGCGGGCGCACAGCCGTGGATCGACGAACTGCGCCGGCTCGGCCTGTGCGTGCTGATGAACGAGCACGTGGTAGTGCAGCACGGCGGGCAGCCGCTGGTGCTGGCAGGCGTGACCGACTACTCCGCCGGCCGCTTCCATGAAAGCCACCGCAGCGACCCGCACCGCGCCATCGCCGGAGCGCCGACGGAAGCCGGGGTGCTGGTGCTGTTAGCGCACCAGCCGCGCACGGCGGTAGCTGCGGCCGAGGCAGGCTTCGACCTGCAACTGTCGGGGCATACCCATGGCGGGCAGTTCTGGCCCTGGAACCTGTTCGTGCCGATGCAGCAGCCGTACACCGCGGGGCTGGTGCGGCATGGGGCGATGTGGATCTATGTGAGCCGGGGGACGGGGTACTGGGGACCGCCGAAGCGCTTTGGGGCGCCGTCGGAGATCACCCGGTTGAGGCTGGTGCGGGCCACTGAATAGCGCGCGCCGCGCCAATAGCGTGTCCCCTTCCAGCCATAAAAAAACCAGGCCCGCCGGCCTGGTTCTCTTTCATACTCAGCAGTACTTCACCGCGCAATCGGCTTATACCGGATCCGCTTCGGCTTGGCCCCTTCTTCGCCCAGCCGCTTCTTCTTGTCCGCCTCGTATTCCTGATAGTTGCCCGGGAAGAACTCGACATGCGAATCGCCCTCGAACGCCAGGATGTGCGTCGCGATCCGGTCCAGGAACCAGCGATCGTGCGAGATCACCATCACGCAGCCGGCGAACTCGAGTAGCGCATCTTCCAGCGCGCGCAGCGTTTCCACGTCGAGGTCGTTCGACGGCTCGTCCAGCAGCAGCACGTTGCCGCCGGCGATCAGCGTCTTGGCCATATGCAGGCGGCCGCGCTCACCGCCCGACAGCGTGCCGACCTGCTTCTGCTGGTCGCCGCCCTTGAAGTTGAAGCGGCCGATATAGGCGCGCGACGGGGTTTCGTACCGGCCTACCGTCAGGACATCGGCGCCGCCGGAGATCTCCTCGAATACGGTCTTGGTGCCGTCCAGCGCATCGCGGCTCTGGTCGACAAAGGCCATCTTCACGGTCGGCCCGATCTTGATCTCGCCGCTGTCCGGCTGTTCCTTGCCCGTGAGCATCTTGAAGAACGTCGACTTGCCGGCGCCGTTCGGCCCGATGATGCCGACAATGGCGCCCGGCGGCACCTTGAAGCTCAGGTTTTCGATCAGCATGCGGTCGCCGAAACCCTTGCTGACGTTGTCGAACTCGATCACTTCGTTACCCAGGCGCTCACCCACCGGGATGAAGATTTCCTGGGTTTCGTTGCGCTTCTGGTATTCCTGGCTGTTCAGTTCGTCAAAGCGGGCCAGACGCGCCTTGGACTTGGCCTGGCGGCCCTTGGGGTTCTGGCGCACCCACTCCAGTTCCTTGTGCAGCGCCTTCTGGCGCGCCGATTCGCTGGCCTCTTCCTGCTTCAGGCGCGCTTCCTTCTGGTCCAGCCACGAGCTGTAGTTGCCCTTCCAGGGGATGCCCTGGCCGCGGTCCAGTTCCAGGATCCACTCGGCGGCGTTGTCGAGGAAGTAGCGGTCGTGGGTCACGGCCACCACGGTGCCGGGGAAGCGCGTCAGGAACTGCTCCAGCCAGTCGACCGACTCGGCATCCAGGTGGTTGGTCGGTTCGTCGAGCAGCAGCATGTCGGGGCGCGACAGCAGCAGGCGGCACAGCGCCACGCGGCGCTTCTCACCACCGGAGAGATGTCCGATCTTCGCGTCCCACGGCGGCAGGCGCAGCGCGTCGGCGGCGATCTCCAGCTGCAGCTCGACGTTGTTGCCGTCGCTGGCTGCCAGGATGGCTTCGTACTTGGCCTGGTCGGCGGCCAGCGCGTCAAAGTCGGCGTCCGGCTCCGCGTACGCGGCGTAAATCTCGTCGAGCTTCTTGCGCGCCTCGAACACGCCGCCCAGTGCTGCTTCCACCGATTCGCGCACGGTCTGCTCGGGATCGAGCTGCGGTTCCTGGGGCAGGTAGCCGATGTTCAGGTTCGGCATCGGCGTGGCCTCGCCCTCGATCTCCTTGTCGAGGCCGGCCATGATCTTGAGCAGCGTGGACTTGCCCGAGCCGTTCAGGCCCAGCACGCCGATCTTGGCGCCGGGGAAGAACGACAGCGAGATGTCCTTCAGGATGTGACGCTTGGGCGGAACGATCTTGCCCACGCGGTTCATGGTGAAAACGTACTGTGCCATGGGTGCGTGTTGGGGTTGGTACGGGAATGGCGGGAGTGTATCAGGCACGCCGGGGCGCTCAGGCCGGCCCCAGCCAGCTTTGGCCCCCGCCGGTACAATGACAGGTTCGACCTTCCGCTGATTTTTCAAGCCATCGCCATGAGCAGACCCGCCCTGACCCTGAAGTTCAAGTGCAAGAAGTGCGCGAAACCCGTCACGCTGTACCTACAGAAAACGTCCGCGTGCTCGCACATCACTCCGTACCAGGGCTTCTGCAAGTGCGGCGAAATGATGCGCCACGCCACCGGCGACAAGGACGCGGTCGAGTCCTTCGTCAATTCGCTGGACAACAGCTGGATGCATCACCATCACCACCACCATTGACCACGACTAGGCAGGCCGCTGCAGTGACCGAAACCTGGCGCCCCGCCGGCAAGGACCCGATGCGCTTCCTGGGCGGCTATCCGCCCGAAGTGCTCGACCAGGTGCGCGAACTCGCCGCCGCCGGCCGCCTGGGCGACCACCTGGTCCGCCGCTATCCCGGCCGCCACACCGTGCAGACCGACCGCGCGCTGTACGACTACGCCACCGAACTGAAGCAGGAATACCTGCGCAGCGCGCCGCCGCTGCACAAGGTCGGCTTCGATGCCACGCTCGACTCGGCGCGCAAGGCGTTGGGCCTGCACACCGCGATCTCGCGCGTGCAGGGCGGCAAACTGAAGGCCAAGAAGGAAATCCGCGTGGCCTCGCTGTTCAAGGAAGCGCCGCCGGAATTCCTGCGCATGATCGTCGTGCACGAACTCTCGCACCTGAAAGAGAGCGACCACAACAAGGCCTTCTACCGGCTCTGCGAACACATGGAGCCGCGCTACCACCAGCTGGAGTTCGACACGCGCCTGTGGCTGGCGTGGCGCGAGCTGGCCAAGACGGGGACGAAGGCCGTCCCCGCATCGGAAATTACTCCTGCTTGCGCGGATCGTCGGCCGGATTGACGAAGTGGAAGGCCCACGGGCCCATCACATTGAGCTGGATAACCGTTTCATCCTTGGTCCAGCCGAAGTGATGCACTTTGGGCTGCATGACGATCAGGCTGCCGGGACCCATCGGCGCAGTCTTCTCGGGATCCAGCTTATCGCCAATACCATAATGGAAGGTTCCTGAAAGCACGGTCACGCGCTCGATGCCTGGATGCCAGTGCGCCGGCACCTTGCCGTCGGCCGGCAGCTTGATGCGCGCCGTGATCGGCACCTTCTTGTCCATGGCACCTTCCAGCACGGCGATCTGCGCCCCCGGGATCAGGGACAGGTCCGACCATTTGACCTGGTCGGCGGTGACCATGCTCACCTTGGCGTCCGGTGCCTTCGGGGCTGCCAGCGCTGGCGTGGCCAGGCAGGCGCACAAGGCCACCGCGCTGAGTGAGAGAAGCCTTCATTTCATGACGAGCTCCTTTTGAAGCAGGCGGCCGCAACCGCAGCCGCGTTAGGAAACCCGGCGTATTGCCGGATCGCAGGCGCTCAAGGCAGCGGAAGCCCGGCCTCGAACTCGCCCCGCATCAATGCCATGCATCAGCATCAGCCGGCCAATGCCTGCTCGACCGGGCCGGTCGCTTTCGGGAGCCATCTGCTTTATCGGGGGCCTTGCAAGGGGAGTGACCCTATGCAGCGACGCCCTTCGCGTAGCTGACCCGTCGCTGCCGGCGAGCCGGCGCCGGTGCGCGACGTGCTGGTGCGCGGGCGGCAGGTGGTGCGCGATGGCGCGGTCGTCGGGCTGGATGTGGAAAAACTGCGACGGGAGGCGCGGGAAGCGCTGGCGAAGCTCGTGGATTAGCTGATCGGCCATTTCCTGATGGGCCGCGCTACTGCACCATGCGCCGTCCGAAATGCGAACTGTCCTATCGAAGGGCGAGCGGCAAAACGCGAAACTGACACGGTCATCGCACAACGGTGACCGGGCGTGGAAGCCCGACTGCATTTCTGCTCGGCGGCGTCTTCGGCGCCGCCGATTCGCGTACGCGCTTGCTCCATGGCGGGCCGACACGAGGCAGCCGCAAGGCTGGCCGGCTTGGAAATGCACCGGTTCTTCCACCCTCGTCGTCAGGCCCGCCGCCCTCCCCTCACGTCGCGCGGTAGGCCTTCATCCAACGATCGGAGGTCATATGTTGGGAAACACGCTATTCACAGCGGCACGGCTAAATCTTGAATCCTTGGCGGCGGGCATTGAAGGCGTCCTCGGCATGCTGGACCAGCTGTGCGACACATCGGAAGGCCGCTTCGGCGCGCATTGCCTGCTTCGACTTTTGAAGGCGCAGCTGGAAGGCATATTGGCGGAAGAGCTTGCCGCCTGACGGCGGCGGCCGCTGAAGGCTTGCCAGCCGCACTGGCAAGCCCCCCGCCCCCGCGAACTTACAGGAACCCGATCGAGAACCACGGCACCAGCGTCAACAGCAATAGCGCAATGCACAGCGCCGCCATATGCGGCCACACGCGCGGCATGGCCACGTCGGGCGATACCCGTCCGATCGCGCACGCCGCATAGAAGCCCACCCCGAACGGCGGCGCGAACAGGCCCAGCCCCATGGCGAAGATCACCACCATGGCGTAGTGCACCTCATGCACGCCAACCAGCTTGGCGATCGGGAACAGCAGCGGCCCGAACAGCACGATGGCCGGGATGCCCTCCAGCAGGCTGCCCAGGATCACGAAAGCCAGCGCCGACACCAGCAGGAACCCGGTCTTGCCGCCCGGCACACCGGACAGGATGCCGACCAGGTCCTGCGCGAACCCCGACTGTGTCAGCGCCCACGCCATGGTGGTGGCGCAGCCCACGATCAGCAGGATCGCCCCGGACAAGGCCGCCGTATCGAGCAGGATCGGATAGACGCGCCGGCAGTCGAATTGCCGGTACACCAGCACGCCGGCCAGCACCGTGTAGAAGATGCCGATGGTCGACACCTCGGTGGCCGTGGCCACGCCCTCCACCACCGCCGTGCGGATGATGACCGGCAGCGCCAGCGCCGGCAGGGCCACTGCCAGCAGTTTCAGCAGTTCGCGGCCCGATGGCCGCCCCATGCCCCGCATGTCTTCCTTGCGCGTCTGCCACCAGATCACCAGCGCCATCATCGCCAGGCCAACCAGCGCCGGCATCAACCCGCCGATGAACAGCGCGGTGATCGACACGCCCGTCACCGACCCAACCGTGATCAGCACGATGCTGGGCGGGATCGTCTCGGACATCGCGCCGGACGCCGACAGCAGGCCGATCAGGTCGCCATCCTTCGCGCCACGCTGCTTCATCTCGGGGAACAGCGCCGGCGCGACTGCCGCCATATCGGCCGCCTTCGCCCCGGAGATGCCAGAAACGAGATACATCGCGCCAAGCAGCACATATTGCAGTCCGCCGCGCACGTGGCCGATGAGGCCGGCCAGGAACCGGATCATCGCGCGCGCCAGGCCGGTCATCTCGATCAGCCCGCCCAGGAAGATGAACAGCGGCACCGCCAGCAGGATCAGGTGCGACATGCCCTCCTGCATGCGGTTCGGGATGATCGACAGCGGTGTGGCCGTGGACAGGGCCAGGTAGCAGAGCGTGGAGAGCCCGAAGGCGAAGGCAATGGGCACGCCGATGGCAACGCAGCCCACCAGCATCAGCAGGAAGAAGATCACCAGGTTGGCGTTGCCCAACCCCATCAGCACCGGCGAGAGCAGCCACAGCAAGCCGGCGCCGAGACCGACCAGCAGGCCACTGACGGCCACCTGCTTACGGCTGGCGCGCTCCAGCAGGCGGATCACGGCGGTCACGAGCATCAGCACGGTACCGGCAAACACCGCGGCTGCACGCCACGCCTCGCTGACTTCCAGGGTCGGCGTCAGCACGTCAACGTGCTCGACCAGGTGTTCCCACGCCGGCCGAACCAGCAGCACCAGGAACACCACTACCAGCCACATGCCGCAGGCGTCCAGCCACGCGCGCCGCCGCGGCGTCAGGTGCTTGACGAAGGTGGTGAGCTGCATATGCGCGCTGCGCTGCAGCGCAATGATGGCGCCGAGCATCGCCAGCCACAGGAACAGGATGCCGGCAAGCTCCTCCGTCCACGGCAGCGGCGCATGCAGGGCATAGCGCGCGAACGCGCCGCCGCCGAGGATCAGGGTTTCGGCCACGACGATCAGCGCGGCCGGGATTTCGACCACGCAGGCCAGGATGCGGCCCCAGCTCGCGCTGGCGGTTGGGACTGCACTGGCGGGCGGGGCCAGGGTCTCGGCGGTGTGCTCCATCACGATCTCCTCTTGCATGTCGGCTTGTTGGCGCCTGCCTCAGGCCAGCGGCCCGGTGTACTTTTCCAGCATCTCCCATGCCTCATCGCCGAACTTCTTCCGCCATGCCGCGTAGAAGCCCGCGTCCCGCAGCAGGTTGCGGAACGGCGCCGGATCGGGGCGGTTGAATGTGATGCCGAGCCTGGCCATCTCCGCCTGTGCTTCGACGTCGAGCCGGGCGATGTCCTCGCGCTGCTTCAGTGCCGCGGCCTTGAAGCGGGCCGAGAGCGACGCTTGCACCTCGCGCGGCAGCGCCTGGAATTTCCGGGCGTTGCCGAAGATGAAGTGGCCGTCCCAGGTATGCGCGGTCATCGAGCAGAACTTCTGCACTTCATAGAGCTTGCCGCTGCGGATCAGCGACAGCGGGGTCTCCTGGCCGTCCACCACATGCGTCTGCAGGGCCGAATACAGATCGGCGAACGGGATGACTGTCGGGGCCGCGCCCAGCATCTTGAACATCGAGACCCACAGCGGTATCGCCGGCACACGGATCTTGAACCCCTTCAGGTCCGCTGGCGTGTTCACGGGGTGGGTGGCGGACGTGATGTTGCGATAGCCGTTGTCGAGGCACTTCTCGAACACATGCAGGTTCACCCTGGCCAGCGCGCCGCGGACATAGGTGCCCAGTCCGCCGTCCATCGCGGCCCACACCGTGGCGTAGTCTCTGAAGGCAAAGGCAACACCGTTGATGCTGGCGGCCGGCACGCGTGTCTGCAGGTTGGTGCTGGCCGTGGACATGAAGTCGATGGCGCCGGCCAGCACCTGCGAGACCATGTCTGGCTCGCTGCCGAGCTGGCTGTTGGGATAGACCTGCAGGTCCACCTTGCCGCCGGTGTCCTGGCGGATGGCCTCGGCGGCCTCCCTGATGCGCACCGAGCCCGGATGGTCGGCGGGAAAGGCCGTGCCGTACTTCAGTTTGATCATCGCGTTCTGGGCGAACACCTTGCGCCCCGGCCATGCCAGTGCCAGGCTGCCGGCAGCGAGCGTGCCGAATTGCCGGCGGGTGAACAGATTGGCCATGATGTCGTTGTCTCCTGTTTTTTTAGGTGGTGGCTCGGAAGGACAGCAGTGCGACCGCGCCACACTCGCGCAGCAGCGCCAGGTGCCCGGCGAGCCTGCGCTGGAATGGCTGCGGCCACGGCAGGTGGCCAAATACGGCGCCATGCGCCAGGACCCGGCGCACGGCTTCCGCATGGCTGTCCGTGCCGCACAGCGCTGCGGTGAGCGGCGGCGCGCCGGGGTCCTGGATGGCAAGCGGCTCGCCACGCGCATTGCCGTTGCAGCGCAGGTAGTGCAGCCACACCGCCAGCGCGCGCTCCAGCCAGGGCCGCTCGATGCCGGCAGCCAGGCTTTCGCGCAAGGCCGGCAGCCAGCGCACCGGGATCTTCTGCGTGCCATCCATCGCGATCTGCGCGGTGTGATGCGCGATGGCGGCATTGCGAAAGCGGCCCAGCAACGCCTTGCCGTAACGGCTGACGTCGTAGCCCGGCGGCGCGGCCACGGTCGCATCGAGGTCCGCCATCACCCCGCGCGCGAAGGCGCCGAGGACGGGATCGGCCAACGCCCCGGCCACGGTCCCGATGCCGCACAACTGGGCGGCATAGGCGATCGCCGAATGCGTGCCGTTCAACAAGCGCAGCTTCATGGCCTGGAATGGCCGGACATCCCCCGTCATCAGCGCGCCGCCGGCTTCCCATGCAGGCCGCG
Organism: Cupriavidus phytohabitans; assembly: GCF_000426345.1. Lineage (GTDB taxonomy): Bacteria > Pseudomonadota > Gammaproteobacteria > Burkholderiales > Burkholderiaceae > Cupriavidus. Next base: position 69,238 of record NZ_AUFE01000032.1, read on the forward strand.
GCCCGGCGAAGCGGTCCTCGATCACCCACTGCGTGAACGGCTCGCAGACGATGGCGGCCTCATCGCGCAGGCCAAGCCGCTGCTGCGCCCAGGTCAGCGACGCCGGGGTCGCGGCCGGCACGATGCGGTCGACCATGGCGTTCGGCAGCGCCACCTCATCGTGGATGCGCCGGGCCAGTGCCGGATCGACCTGCGACGCGTACTGCGTCAGCAGCTTGCGCAGCGTGTCGCCGTTGTCGGCCATGTTGTCGCAGCACACGATGCTCAGCGGCGCGCCGGATGGCCGGCGGCGCAGGCCTGCCGCCAGCACGCCGATCGTGCTTCGCGGCGCATCGGGACGGGCCAGGTCGTGCCGGATATCCGGATCGCTGGTGTCGAGGTCGGAGGTCGACGGGTGCCGGCTGTAGCCCTTCTCCGTGACTGTGCACGTGACGACCGACACTGCGGGATCGGCGATGGCACCGATCACCTGCTCCGGCGCATGCGGCGCATACAGGGCCTGCACCAGGGCGCCCACGATGCGCCCCGCGGCTTCCGCACCCTGCCGCTCGATGACCGCGTACAGGCAATCCTGCGCGGTCAGCGCACGCGCCATGCGCGGCTCCCGCAGGCTGACGCCGACGACGCCCCAGCGCGTGTCGCCGTCGCGGATCGCCGCCTCGGTGTACAGCGCCTGGTGCGCGCGATGGAAGGCGCCAAGCCCGATATGCACCACGCCGCGCGACAGGCGGCTGCGGTCGTAGCCGGGCAGGCGCACACCGGCATCGGCGCTGCAAAGCGTACGCTGCGCCAGCCTCATGCCCAGACCTTCGATCGTTCGTGTTGCGGCATCGTGCGTGGAACCCATGCTATGGACGATGCCTGAACGTACCATTGTGAAATGCGGCGGACGTGCAGCCGCTTCGCCAGATACGTGCAGCAAATGCGCTTTCCCGCTGCAGAGTCCGCTCGTATTCGCTCCCGCCTTCGCGATGTAACCTGCTTCGCATCCTTCCCCATGCCGCCAGCCCCATGCATCGCCGGAGCACGCCTTGAAGATCGAACGGATACAAACCATCGTCACCTGCCCAGGGCGCAACTTCGTCACGGTCAAGGTGATGACCGACCAGGGCGTCCACGGACTTGGCGACGCCACGCTCAACGGCCGCGAGCTGGCGGTCAGCGCCTACCTCGACGCGCATGTCATCCCCTGCCTGATCGGCCGCGACCCGCGCTGCATCGAAGACATCTGGCAATACCTGTACCGCGGCGCCTACTGGCGGCGCGGGCCCGTCACGATGACCGCGATCGCCGCGATCGACATGGCGCTGTGGGATATCCTGGGCAAGCTGGCGAACATGCCGGTGTACCAGCTGCTGGGCGGCAAGAGCCGGCAAGGGCTGATGGTCTACGGGCATGCCAACGGCCGCGACCATGAGGAAGCCGTCGATGCCGTCCACCGGCATATCGCGGAGGGCTTCAAGGCGATCCGTGTGCAGTCCGGCGTGCCGGGGCTGTCAAAGGTGTATGGCGTGGGCAAGCAACCCGGCCACTATGAACCCGCAGAGAAGGGGCTCCCGCCGGAAGAGCCGTGGGACACCGCCCTCTATCTGCGCCACACGCCGGAACTGTTCCGCAAGGTGCGCGATGCCATCGGCTTCGGGCCACACCTGCTGCATGATGCGCACCACCGGCTGACGCCGATCGAAGCGGCCCGCCTGGGCAAGGCACTCGAGCCGTTCAGCCTGTTCTGGCTGGAAGACGCCACGCCCGCCGAAAACCAGGACGCCTTCCGCCTGATCCGCCAGCACACCACCACGCCGCTGGCGGTAGGCGAAGTCTTCAATTCCATCTGGGATTGCAAAGACCTCATCGGCAACCAGTTGATCGACTTTATCCGCACCACCATCGTCCATGCCGGCGGCATCACGCATGTGCGGCGCATTGCGGACTTCGCCGCGATGTACCAGGTGCGCACGGGGTTCCATGGCGCCACCGACCTGTCGCCGGTGTGCATGGCGGCGGCGGTCAACTTCGGGCTGTGGGCGCCGAACTTCGGCATCCAGGAACTGATGCCGCACAACGCCCTGACCGGCGAAGTGTTCCCACACAACTATCGGTTTGAGGACGGCCATCTGGTCATGGACGAGGTGCCTGGGCTTGGCGTCGACCTCGACGAAGCGCTGGCCGCCCGATACCCCTATGAGCGTGCTTACCTGCCCGTGGCAAGGCTGCGCGATGGCGCGATGTGGAACTGGTAGCCCGGCAAACGATAGATGACGCTCGCTTCCACACAATGCCGTCCCTCATGCCACCAGCACCCAACATGTTGAGCATCGTCGTCAACCAACCCCACAGCCTGTCCTTTGGCACAAGGCCCATCCCCACCCCCGCCCCCGGTGAGGTCCGCCTGCGCGTGCGCTATGCGGGCATCTGCGGCTCCGACCTGCATATCTTCCGCGGCAAGAATCCGTTCGCAGCGTATCCCCGCGTTATCGGCCATGAGTTCATGGGTTATATCGACGCCGTCGGCGCGGGCATCAGCGCGCAGCGCATCGGCGAACGCGTGGTGGTGGATCCGGTCATCAGTTGTGGCCAATGCCACGCCTGCCGCATCGGCCGGCACAACGTCTGCAGCCGCATGCAGGTAATCGGCGTGCACCGCGATGGCGGCTTCAGCGAATACACCTGCGTGCCGGCGTGCAATGCCTACGCGGTGCCGGCTGGCCTGGCCGCGACGAGCGCGGCAGTGATCGAGCCCTTCGCCGTCGCGGCGAACATTACCCACCGCACCGGCGTGCTGCGCGAAGACATCGCGTTGATCTACGGCGCCGGTCCTATCGGTTTGAACCTGCTGCATTTACTCAAGCACGTCTACGGAATACGGGTTCTGATCACCGACCACCTCGACGAACGCCTGGCGCTGGCCCGCCGCTGCGGCGCGGACGCGGAGGAAATCATCAACACCTCAAATGAAGCCATCGATCAGGCCCTTGCAAAACGCGGCCTGGCAGAGGGCCCGACACTGATCTACGACGCGGTCTGCCACCCATCGATCCTGGAAGAAGCCGTGCGCATTGCCGCCCCGGCAGGACGCATCGGCATCCTGGGCTTTTCCGCGACGCCATCGGCCGTTCCGCAACTGGAGCTGACCCGGAAGGAACTCACGCTCTATGCCTCGCGCCTGAACTGCGCCATGTTTCCCACCGTGATCGACTGGATCTCCCAGGGGCTGGTGGATCCCGGCTGCATCGTCACGCACCGGATCGATTTCCACAATGTCGCCGATGCCCTGGACCTTGCGGAACACCATCCGCGCGCGAGCTGCAAGATACTGCTCGACTTTGGCGAGCCTGCCTGATATGCCGCCAGTCTTCGATATCGTCGCCCTTGGCGAGGCCATGGTGGAATTTAACCAGACGGGCCGCGACGGCAGCCGCAGCTACCTGCAGGGATTTGGCGGCGACACCTCCAATGCCGTGATCGCGGCCGCGCGCCAGGGTGCCCGGTGCGCCTATGTCACGCGCCTCGGCAATGACGATTTCAGCCGAATGTTGGTAATGCGCGGGTAAGGCCGGCGAGATGTCCGCCGGCCTTGCGCAGAAAATGTGCGCGATGGCATTCGCGCCACCGTGTCCGCCATTTGCAACCGATATCCGTCGATTCAGCCCATGACCATGGCACTGCCCTTTCCGGTCGCATATACCTTACGCATGACAACGAACTCCATGCCGAGGTATCCGATGCGCCACGAAATGCACCAACCCTACCCGCCCAACGACCCGAACGCCATGGCCTACTGGCGTGCCCGCCGGATGGTCCGTGCGTTGCGCGGCTGGTACATCCACCTGCTGGTCTATGTCGTGGTCAATGCCTGGCTGTGGTTCCGCTTCTTCTACTTCGGCAGCCCGTCGTGGTCACACTACGCTACGACCGGCTGGCCGTGGCCGCTGACCACCACGCTCGCCTGGGGCCTGGGGTTGGGCGTGCACGGGTTGCTGGTCTGGATGCGGCTGTCCCGCCGCGGGCGGGATTGGGAGCAGCGCAAGATCCAGGAGTTCATGGATCGTCAGTGAAGCGCCCGCGCGGCAGCCGATGCGCCGCCGCCGCGCTACATCTGCCGGAACTTGTGCATATAGGCGCGCGACACCGGCAACTCCGTCTCGCTATTCCGCATCCGCACAAACAGCCGCCCGGATTCATCGCGGCGCGTGCCGGCCACGTATTCCATATTGACGATGGACGAGCGATGGATCTGCCAGAACACCTCGGGATCGAGGCCGGCGATCAACTCCGCCAACGGCGTGCGGATCAGGTGCTCGCCCTCGCGGGTATGGACGACCACGTACTTGTCATCGCTTTGGAAATACATCACGTCCTGGATCGGCACGTGGCTGGTGGTATTGCCACGGCTGGCACGGACCCAGCGCAGCAGGCCGGGGTTCTCGGGACGCGCCGGCTGCGCGCGCGTCAGCTGGCTCAGCAGTTGCGCCAGTTCAGGCAATGGCGCGGCGTCCTGCAGTGCCTTGCGCAAGCGCTCGATGGTCCGGCCAAGCCGCTCGTCGCTGACTGGCTTGACCAGATAGTCCACCGCGGCGCGTTCGAAGGCATCCAGCGCGAATTCGTCATAGGCGGTAACGAACACCAGCCGGGTATCGGATTCAATGCCCTGCGCCACTTCCAGTCCTGACAGCCCCGGCATCTTGATATCGAGGAAAGCAACGCTGGGCGACAGCCGCGCAATGAGCTCGGCCGCCTCTATGCCGTTGGTGGCCTCGGCGACGATCCGCAGTTCCGGCCACAGGCGCTCCAGCTTGCCGCGCAGATGGGCGCGCAGGTGCTCTTCGTCGTCGGCGATCAATGCGGTCAGCGTCATTGGGCATCTCCGGTTCGGATAGGCTGCGACATGGGAATATCGATCAGCACCGCAGTGCCGGGCGAGCGCTCTTCGATCCGCACATGCGCATCGCCGTCATACAGCACGGCCAGCCGTTCGCGCAGGTTGGCAAGGCCCACGCCCGCGCCCGCCGTCGGGCGAAAGCCCATGCCATCGTCCTCGATGGTGGCGAGCATTCGGGCGCCCTGCCGCTCCAGCCTGACCAGCAGCCGCCCGCCCTCGATCTTCGGCTCCAGGCCATGCTTGATCGCATTCTCGACCACTGGCTGCAACAGCATCGGTGCCAGCGGCATCGGTTCCAGCTCGGGATCGACATGGATCGAGTAATGCAGCCGGTCTCCCATCCGGATGCGTATCAGGGCCAGGTAATCGCGCAGCAGCTTCTCCTCCTGCGCCACCGTGCCTTGCGTGGCGCGGCTCGCCGCCAGCGAGGCACGCAGGTAGGCAATGAAATGCTCCAGCATCAGGGTTGCCTTCTGCGGCGCCGGCTCGATCAGGCTGACCACGTTGGCGAGCGTATTGAACAGGAAATGCGGCTCGATCTGGGCCTGCAGCAATTTCATCCGCGCCTCGACCAGCTGCTTCTCGGTCGACAGCGTGCGCACTTGCTCGCGCGCCATGTACTCCGCGATCTTGCGCTCTTCCCACTCGCGGCCAAGCAGGCCGACCCGGGCCCAGGTCATGACGCCGTGCATTGCCAGACCGATACCCCAACCGATAAGCGGTGCGCCGGACCAGGGACGATGCGGCGATCCAACCAGATGAAAAACGATCATCAGTCCATTGACCACCACGTAGACCATTGCGTGCAGATAGAAGAAACGCAGCGCACGGACGCGGCGGCGGGCGTCTTCATGGGCGCGCTGCTCGGGGGCGGATCGCCAGATGCGGGAGTCGGAGGGATGCACGGGCGGAGTGGCTGGCGCGGAGATGCGGAGAGATTACCACCGTGATTCGAGAGGAGATATCGGGGTGACGGCAACCGACAGATTTGCGGCGCCAATTACCGAATGCGCGGCGCCGTTGGCGCCGATGTGGCAGGCCCGCCTGCCGGCGCGATGCGTTGCTCCTCGGCCACGCATGAGGACGATCGGCCATCCACCAGCAAAACGCCAAATCTATCGAAATACCCACCGTTACCGCTTTGTGCATACAATGACCGAAAAATAACCCTGCCTGACCGCCGTCGCACCGGGTCCGCGACAGCAAGGGAGGTCAGCGCAGTTCCTGAACGGGCAATAAGAGCAATAAGGCATGGCCACGCTGATTCCCGCGCTGGGTTCGGTCACTTCGCGCATGACCAGTGGAGAAAGACGCTTCGCCGAGCGTCTGGAGGCAAAGCTGGAAGACGACTACCTCTGCTGGTATGACGTCGCCATCGGCGAAAAGACCAGACATCCCGATTTCATCGTCTTTCACCCCAGCCGGGGATTGCTGGTGCTGGAGGTCAAGGACTGGCGGCTGGATACGATCCGGGAAATCGATCAGCGCGACGTCACCCTGCTGACGGATCGCGGGCTGGTGCGCGAGATGAGCCCCCTCCAGCAAGCCCGGAACTACATGTTCTATGTCACCGATCTGCTGCAACGCGACCCGCAACTGGTCTGGCCGACCGGATCACTGAAGGGCAAGCCGTTCTTTCCTTATGGCTGCGGCGTCGTCCTGTCCAATATCTCGCGCGCCCAGTTTGACAAGACCAATCTTGGCGAGGTGCTGCCGCCACACCTGGTGATCTGCCAGGACGAGATGCACAAGGAAGGCGACGCCGAACAGTTCCAGCAGCGCCTGTGGGAGATGTTCCCGGTCAAGTTCACCTTCAAGCTCTCCTTGCCACAGATCGACCGCATTCGCTGGCACCTGTTTCCGCAGATCCGCATGCCGGAGCAACGCTCGCTGTTCCCCGAACAGGCACCCGAGCCGCTGGAGATGCCGGACATCCTGCGCGTCATGGATCTCCAGCAGGAGCAGCTGGCACGCAGTCTCGGCGAGGGCCACCGGGTCATCCACGGCGTTGCGGGTTCGGGCAAGACGATGATCCTCGGCTACCGCGCCGAGCATCTGGCAAAAATCGTCACACGGCCGGTCCTGGTGCTTTGCTACAACAAGACCCTCGCGGCCAAGCTGGCCGCGACAATGATCGAGAAGGGCATCGAAGAGAAGGTCCACGTTCACAACTTCCATGCGTGGTGCGCGCGGCAGCTGGACGCCTACAACATCGAACGCCCGAAGGGCCGCCCCAGCGATGCGCTGTTCGAAGACATGGTGAATCGCGTCATCCACGGCGTGGACCGGAAGGCGATCCCGGCAGGCCAGTACGACGCTGTGCTGATCGACGAAGGCCACGATTTCCGTCCGGAGTGGTTCAAACTGGTGGTGCAGATGGTCAACCCGGAGAGCAATTCGCTGCTAGTGCTCTATGACGACGCCCAGTCCATCTATGGCGGCGTCAAGAAGCAGCGGATGAACTTCGCCAGCGTGGGCATCCAGGCGCGCGGCCGGACGACGGTGCTGAAACTGAACTATCGGAATACCCAGGAGATCCTGTCGGTGGCCCGCGCCTTTGCAGAGGAACTGCTGCGGCCCCGGGATGCTGCCGAAGACGAGGCGCCAACGGTGCAACCGATCGGCGCCGGCCGCCGCGGCGGCAAGCCATTGCTGATCGAGCTGCCGACCGCACAGGCAGAGGCCGACCGGATCGCCCAGATCCTGGTCGACGAAAACCGTGCGGGAACGCCGTGGACAGACATGGCGGTGCTGTACCGGCATTGGGACACCGCCGGGCACGTCACCAGCGCGCTGACACGCAAAGGCGTGCCCTTCGAATGTCCGCAGATCAGCAAACGCTTCACGCCCGGAGCGGACAGCGTCAAGGTGGTCACGCTGCACAGCAGCAAAGGGCTGGAGTTTCCGCTGGTCTGCATCCCGGCCACCGGCATGCCGCACAAGCACGATGAGACGGATGAGGAAGAGGCACGGCTGTTGTATGTGGCCATGACGCGGGCAACCCGTCAGCTGGTCATGACCTTCCGGGATGGCTCGCGCTTTGCCGGAAAGCTGAAGGAAGCCGTGGCGGCGCAGCAGTAGCCTGCGCCTGTCCGCGCCGAAGGGCCTTACGGCCCTAACGTCCGCTCTACGAATTCGGCCTCCAGCGGCACGCCAAGAAAGCGCGCGATCTCCACGATCTGTCCATACAGCATCCACTGCCCGTGATGGATGTTGCAGCCTCGCGCGCGCGCCGCGGCCAGCAGCGCGGTTTCCGGATCCCGCACGACAGCTTCGCAGACCAGCGTGCCGGGCGCCAGGCGTTCTGCCGGCAACGGCAGCGCATCGTCATCGCGCAGGCCGAGCGAGGTGGCGTTGACCACCACGTCGAAGCCGGCCGGGTCGTCGCCACCGGCGCGGATCGCCACGTCGGGCAGCGCGGCGCGCAAGCGCTCCACCAGTTGCGTCGCCTTCTCCGTGGAGCGGTTGTGGATCACCAGTTCGGCGGGCCGCTCCCGCGCGATGGCGCAGGCCATGGCCTTGCCGGCGCCGCCAGCGCCGACCTGCAGGACACGCTTGCCGGCCAGCGCGTGGCCGCGCTCGCGCAGGCCGGCGACGAAGCCATCGCCGTCGAAGTTACCGCCGACCCAGATGCACCGGTCGCGGTCATAGCGCAGCGCGTTGACCGATCCGACCAGGCGGGCAGTCTCCGTCAGCTCGGCGCACGCCGCCACGACCGCTTCCTTGTGCGGCACGGTCACGACCATGCCGGCCAGGTTCTTCATCCCCGGGAGGCTGTCGAGCAGCGCGCGCAACTGCTGGGGCGCAACATGGAACGGCACGCATACCGCGTTCAGGCCCTGGCGCGACACCGAGGCATTGAACAGCTGCGGCGTGCGCACCTGGGCGATCGGGTCGGCGATGATGCCAACCAGCTGGGTATTGCCATCGATATGCATGCTCAGATCCCCGCTATGCAGGTGTACTTGATCACCAGGTAATCCTCGATGCCGTAGTGCGAACCCTCGCGGCCGACGCCCGACTGCTTGACGCCGCCGAACGGCGCCACCTCGTTCGAGATCAGCCCGGTATTGACGCCCACCATGCCGTACTCCAGCCGTTCGGACACGCGCCAGACGCGGCCCAGGTCGCGCGCATAGAAGTAGCTGGCCAGGCCGAACTCGGTATCGTTAGCCATCGCCACGACCTCGTCCTCGGTGTCGAAGCGGAACAGCGGCGCCAGCGGCCCGAAGGTTTCCTCGCGCGCGACCTGCATGCCGGGCGCGACATCGGCCAGCACGGTCGGCTGGAAGAACGAATGGCCGAGCGCGTGGCGCTGGCCGCCGTGCAGCACGCGCGCGCCCTTGCCGAGCGCGTCGGCGATATGCTCCTCCACCTTGGCCACGGCCTTGTCGTCGATCAGCGGGCCGATGCGCACGCCGTCGTCCATGCCGTTGCCGACCTTGAGCGCCGCCACCGCGGCCACCAGCTTCTGCGCAAAGGCGTCAT